>DASTZS010000044.1:0-43155 GCA_035764165.1 Gaiellaceae bacterium
GCCTCGTAGCCAAGGTCGGCCAGCACAAACTGCGGCGCCTGGAACGTCCCGTCGCCGTTACTGAGCGCCGTCCACACCCCCGCATCGCCGAAGCCGACGATGTCCGCCTTACCGTCGCCCGTGAGATCGGCCAGCAAGCGCGGATGCCTGTCGACGCGCCAGCCACCCGCCTCGAGGCAGAAGTTGGCCAGCACGACCGCTGGGGGCAGAAAGGTGCCGTCGCCGTTGCTCAATGCGGTCCACACGCCGGTGGTGCCGAATCCGACGATGTCCGCCTGGCCGTCAGCGGTGAGATCGGCCAGGAAGCGGGGATTCTGGTCGACGAGCCAGCGCGCCGACTCCGGCCCAACCGCGATCGACGGGATACAGCATCCGCCGAGGGCGCCCGGCACACCGAACTGGTCGGGCGCCGGCTGTTCCCACGCCAGCTGCACCCAGGATTCGCCACCGTCTTCGGACACCCACAGACCACTGGAAAGCGACCCGGCGAATACGAGCCTTCCGTCGTCAGAGCTCGCGAGCGACAGCATCCGGCCAGTCACGTCCTGCCAATCCGACCCAATCGACGTGTTGGATCTGGTGGGGCTCACATCAGTGATGGCGACCATGCGCGGACTCCTAAGTTGTGGGGGTAAGGCGTTCTAGGAAGTGGGCGTCGAGGGCACAGCAGAGAGTCGAGGTCTACGCCACTCACTGCGGGCCATCAGCCCGAAGATGAGGGTGGCGAGGGCCAGGACTCCGACAACGAACCATTCGACCGCCCCGCTGCCTTGGTCCAGATCGACGCCAAAGACAATCTCGATCCATTCCCGAGAGATCAGCGTCACGATCGTCAGAATTCCGGTTGCCGTCGCGAGACCGATCTCCGCCTGGAGAAGCCTCGGCGACCTGTGCCTGGTCTTATTCACCTGCCCCCCTTCGACGGTCACAATTGACTCCGACGCAGTCCGCAGGTGTCAGCCTCCACGAGCATGAGGCGACCGAGACCGATACTACTTCAGTTCAGGCCGAACGCCGACCAGGTCGACACGTTCAGATCGAGCTAACGGCATCCAGGCGCTCAGCGGCCCCGCAGACGCACTGGGCAGCGGCCTCAAGTCCGGGTGCTCTCACACTTGCAACTCCCTCAATAGCAAATATGCTATGTTCGCGCGGCGGCGACCGGGTTGCTGCCGATCAGCTTCCAGGCGACCGCCTGCCTCAACACACGCCGTCGGCGGATGTTCGCTTGAACGTAAACTCATTGGCCAATGAAGTGGTCGGCATGGATCGAGCCGATGCTCTGTCGAGTGTTCCGCAGACCAAACCCGACAGAGCAACGTCAACCGAGGCTGAGCGAGCCGGAACCTCAGGCACAGCCGACCAAGGAAGAGCGGGCAGCCGGCATAAGGACGAAGAACCCCGACGCGTCCTCGCGCTAGACCGGATGAGCGATGGACGCGAGCTTGAAGCTCGGTTTGCCCGAGGCTCAGTTGCGCCGATGAAGATTGCCCGCGCACGTCAGTTCCTCGATGCTGTCGTGGCCCATGACTTCGAGGCCGCGGGAGCGTTACTCGATCCCGATGTCGAAACGGTGACGCCGCGCGGCACCCTTCGTGGCATCCAAGCCTGCCAGCAAGTGCTTCAGAAGGCGAGCGGAGACGAGCAATTAGAGCTGGAACAGGCGGAGCCCGAGTTCGAGGAAATTGGCGGCGACGTCATTGCCCGCACACATGAGATCGCTCGCTGGCGTGAAACCCGCAAAGTGGCGTATGAGCGCGATTTTGAGATGCGCTTGACGCTCGAGGACGACAGAGTCGTCAGGATCGTCGTGATGCCGGGCGGCGCATCTCAGTAGATGAAGCGGCAAACGGCGCCGCCGCGCCAAGACGCCGGGTCTAAGGCGGAGCCCAAGTGGCCGTCAATCCCGGCGATCGGCTGCGGCTCCCGACCGCCTTGCACTCGGACTCCGCACTACTCTGACGCCGCCTAGCGTGAGTTCTTGCGCTGTCCCTTCGCGACTTCGCGGAAGACGGTGCCGATGGCCAGTCCGTAGTCGTCTCCGAGCTTGCGCAGGGTCTGGGCGCCCAACTCGCCAATCTTGAGGCCGGCTAACCCTTTTCGCCGCAGATAGGGCAAGCGCGGCCTCGTCCATCGTTATGCCGGGAGCTGCGAGGACGAAACGAGCGACCCAGCGCGCAATCGCTCGATCGGACCTTGGCGGGTCCACGTCGGTGAGCACCAAGACAGAGAGCAAGGGCGTCGGGTCGCGGCGTTTCTCCGACCTCGCGCGCAGCCTCGGCCCATCGCCCTCTCTGGCGCCAAGCCCGACGGCGCTCGCCGGGACGGTGCAGCTGCCTACGGGCAGGGTGGGTAGGCACAGGTCGTCGTGGTGGTACTCGTGGTGGTGCTGATGGTTGAAGCCCTGACGACCGCTCTCCCCCTGGCGGAGACGGCCCACCACTTGGCGCCGAAGAGGGAATTGCCTTCGCCCTTCGTCTGCCCGGCCCGCTTGTCGAGTACGTAGGTGTAAAGCGGATGCTTGTTGTACGTCACCTGCATGGTGCCGTTACTGCGCCGCGTCGTGCCGAGCAGCGACTTGCTGACACCGGACCCGGCGGTCGGCTTGCCACGGCTGAGCAGCGGTGGCCAGAATCTCGCACAGCTCCCGTTACACGAGCTCTTGGCGTTTCTGTCCTTGGCGAAGAGGTAGAGGGTGTGGCCTCTCGCGTTCACCAGAATCAGGCCGAGGTTGGTCTTGCGAAGAGAGACTGTCCCGTTCGACTGGGTCGCGCTCCTTGCAACCGAACCTGCGGCGAAGAACCCGACCATGCCAAGGGTCAGCGCCAGCGTGAGCACGCCGGCCATGCGGATGATCTGTCCGCGTCTCGGCCGCTCGTCTTCCCGGCTCGTCTTGTCCTGCATCGCTTGCATTGCTCCACCTCCTGCCTGTTCTTACGCCACGGGCTCGCAGTCAGATTCGGCGCTGTTTGTGACAGATGGCACTCAAGGTCGACGCGGCACGCGACTGGTCGAATCCGGCGGCCCGCGGTGCTCGTAGTTCGCTAAAGCGGAAGGTCCCGCGACGTGACAGGTGCGATTCGAAGGGGGAAGAGAATGAAACGCTTGCTGGTCCTCGTCCTCGGGGCGGTGCTCGCGGTCGGGCTGGTCGTTCAAGCGTCCGGAGCAAGCCCGAACGGACAGAAGGTTCTCGAGTTCGACACGATGGTCGGGGTAAGCGGGCCATTTGTCGGCTCGGCCAATCCGATCCGGGGTGTCAACGGCGGTGGCCTACCCTGGCAAATCGCAGAGGGTAAGGGTGAGCTCGGAAGCGACGGAAGGCTGGAGGTGGAGGTCCGGGGCTTGGTCTTGCTCGACGGGCCGCCGGTACCTGCCGAGAGGAGGGGGACGAACCCGATCTCGTCGTTTCGGGCGATCGTGAGCTGCCTGACGGTCGTCGACGGCAGCCCGGCGACCACGAACGTCGCGACCGGTCCCTTCCCTGCAACCGCGACAGGGGATTCCAAGATCGAGGCAACCGTCGTACTGCCCAGTCCGTGCTTCACGCCGATCATCTTCGTCGGGCCGTCCCCGACGACGTGGTTCGCCGTGACGGGCACATCCTGAGGAGGCACTGAGGAGCTGACCCCCGCAGGATTCGAGCGAGGCGGCCGACCCGGGGCCCTGCAGCCAAGGGTCGGCCCGCTTCAGCTAGCCGACGAGGCGCCCCGAGGGCCGCACCACGCGCCAGCTGCCGCCGAACTCCGTGACGTCCTGGCACAGGATCTGGCCCGGCTTCGTGTCGCCGACGTAGTAGTAGAGCGGGTGGCCCGCATACGTCGCCTGCAACGAGCCGTTTGAACGCCTGATCGTCCCGAGCCGCGCTGCAGCGACTCCCTGGCCCGCCCGGGGGCGGCGCTTGACGATGTAGGGCGGCCACGCCTTCGCGCACGCGCCGCTGCACCTGCTCTTGGTACGTGCATCACGCGTGAACCCGTAGAGGACGTAGCCGCGCCCGTCGAAGAGGACGCGTCCGAACGACGAGGACCTCACGATCACCGTCGCCTGCGCGCTCTGGGCCGGGGCTGGAGCCGGGGCCGACACCGCCAGCGCGGACACGAGGACGAAGAGAGTGGCGAGTAGGGTGCGCATCTGCTTCGGTCCTCGGTCAGCGCGGAACGTTACAGCAGCCTTTCGTCGAGCCCGAGACGGCCGGCCAGCCACGAGGCCTGCGCGAGCCGCTCCTGCTCGTATCCCCCAGCTCCGTCGCGGAGCTCGGCCGCACGCGCGGCGGCAAAACCGGCGATCGGGATCCTCCCGGCGGCGACGAAACGGTCGACGTCCCCGACGAAACCCGAGAGCACCGGGAGGAATCCGACACGCTCGCGCGTGCGCCGCGCGCAGTAGCGCCCGAACTCGCGGGCCGCGTCGGGAGTCCACGCGTCGACACGCCGCGTCAGACGCCCTCGAACGGCGACGACCTTGCGCTCCTGAGGAATCACGTCGCCTGCCAGCTCGATCTCCCAGAGCTCGTCGCCGAGCCAGAGAGGCAGGTCGCGCACACGGCAGGCATGGACTCCCTGGCGGCACGGATCTGCGCGGGGAGCCTCCACCCACTCGCCCACCGGCCACGGAAAGCCGGTGAACGGGCCGAGGCCGCCGGCGTCGAGAAACTTGTACGCGATCATCCCGTTTGCCAGCCGCGGAAGGCCTCGAGCAGGCGCTGCTCGAGCTCGGGCTCGAGCCGGTCGTCGAGCCTGCCGGTCAGCTGGATCGTGGCGCGCATCTGCTCGAGGTAGGTCCCACAGCCGTCGCAGAACACCAGGTGCTCCTCGAAGCGCTCTCGATCGGTCGGAGTGAGAGCATCCTCGAGGTACGCCGTCACGAGCTCGACGATCTCGTTGCACGCAAGTTCTCGTTCCAGCCTCATCGCATGTATTCCTCGAGTGCGTTTCGCACTTTCGCCCGTGCTCGGTGGAGCAGGACTCGCTGATTCGTCTCCGTCAGATCGAGCGCATTACAAACCTCTGCCGCACCGAACCCCTCGATGTCCCGTAGCGTCAGCACCGCCCGCTGCGCAGGGGGCAACCGCTCGATCTCTCGTCTGACCAGATCCATCGTCTCACGCGCGAGCAACCGGCCCTCCGGGAGGCCGGCCCAGCTTTCCGGGGGCACGGCCCAGTGTCCCGGGAAGCGCTCGCCGGCATCGAAGAACCGGTCCGGATCGACGCTCGCCTCGGAGTCATCGCCCGCAAGCGCCGAGAAAGGAACGCTGCGCGCCTCGCGCAGACCGCGCGTCTTCGCCGTGTTGACGAGGATGCGAAACAGCCAGGTCTTCAGCGACGAGCGACCCTCGAACCGGGAGATGCCTCTGAACACTCCGATCCAGGCCTCCTGCACGACCTCCTCTGCGACGGCGCGGCTCGACACGTACAGACGGGCGACCCGGAGCATCCCGGCGCCGTACATCTGCATCAGCGCAAGGAACGCGGCCTCGTCTCCGGCCCGCAGGCCCTCGACGAGGCGCGCGTCTTCAGGCGTCAGCAACGCGTCCACCGCGCGACTGTATCGCCGCGTTCGATGTGGCTCAGCTGGCTGCGAGCCCCGCAACCGTGCGGGGGAGTCCGTTCCACGAACCCACCGCCGTGAGCTTCCCGTTCTCGACGGTCCAGCCGAAGACGCGGCCGCCTTCTGCATCGATTGCATAGAGGAACCGGCCGTCCGCGCTGAGACCTTCGTCGCGGAGACCCGGCTCGCCGTCGACGGCGGTTGCGGCTACGGCGTCCTCCAGCTCGAGTGTCCCGTCGTCGGAGACGGCGTACCGCGAGACAGCGCCGTCGGCGAAGTTCGTCGTGAAGACGTGACGCCCGTCCTTCGACACGACCGCCCAGCAGATCTCGCTGCGGCCGTTGCCGACCGAGCGCGACACCGCAGTCGCGCGCGTGCCGTCGACGCGGTACGAGGATGCAGCTGCCTTCCCCGTCTGCGCACCGAACGCTTCCGTGACGACGAGCGTGTTCCCGCCGGCGAACGCAAAGCCGTACGGTGTCGGACCGGCAGACTCGACCGTGTGCGGCATGCCCAGCAGACCGTCGGCTCCGACCGCAAAGAGCAGGATGGCGTTCGCCGCCCGATCGGTGACGACGAGCGTCGAACCGTCCGGCGTGAAGCCGACCTGTGCAGGATCGGCTTGCGTGCCGAGCTCTCGGCGCGAGCCTTCGAGCGGTTCGAGCGTGTCGACGCTCAGCCTGAAGCCCGTGACCGACCGATCCCCGGTGTTCAGCACGTAAACGAGCCCCTCGTGCTCCGCGACGCTCTTCGGCGCCGACCCGCCGGATGGGATGCGCGAAACGACGCTCGGGCCGTCGACCGTGAGAACGGTCACGTCGTCGCTACCGGCGTTCGTCACGAGCAGCAGCCGGCCGTCCGAGGTCAGGCCGACCGAACCCTGCGAGGTGAGGTGGGGCACACCGTCCCCGAGCCCACCTGTGGCCACGCTCACCGGCTCGGACAGCTCCCCGTCGACGGAGCGGTGGAACGCGATGACCCGGTTCCCGCCGGCCTCGTTGCTCTGCGTGAATACGGCGTCGGTGTTCACTTCATCTCCTCTTGACGTTGTCGGAGAGGCAGTCCACGCCGACGCCGATTCGTTACGCCCAGCCGTCGACTGTCTGGTCAATCCGTTTGCGACTCGCCTGGTCGGCGTTCGCGGCTCCGGTCTGCTCGAGCAGCGCGAGAGAGTTGCCACAACGCACACGCCCGCACGCTTCTCGTGCGAGCAAGACGGCGACGGCGGTCCCGCCCGGCTCCGTGTCCGTCAGGACTCGGGAGGCTTGAGCGCGCGGCCTGCGTACGCGAACGGGTGCCGATAGACCTCGGCTGCCTCTTCGCCGCTGACAGGGACAACGATCTGCTCGTCGGTCAGACGGTCGTACGCGATCACCCGGAGCGCGTCCTCCCCCCGGTCCCAGACGAGCGCGACAGCGATCGACCCACTCTTTCGAAGCGCCAGATCGACAACCTGCTCCATTGACGGAGCATCGTCTTCCGTGAGGCGGTCGCACTACGCGAAAGGACAGGTCTCGCTAGACCCGGGTGCGGCATGAGGCCCGCGGGGACCCGAGCTCGTGCCCGGGTCCCCGCGTCAGGGCTACGAGATCGTCAGCGCAGCTGCACCGAGCTGCCCGCGGATCTCGCCGGCCGGGTTCCGCTTCGTGTGGACGTTGACGTACGTCCGCCCGGATTCGAGCGCGTCCAGAACGGACGCATCGACCGTGGCCCGGCCCCGCGCGCCACTCCTGCAGGGCGCGCAGAGGGGCACGATGACCGGCCCGGGCTTCCCACGTGCGCCGCTGTGGATGTGAGCGGCGACCGCCTTCCCGGTCAGTCGGCTGAACGTCAGCCGCCAGACGAGCACCGCCGACGATCCCTGCTTGGTGATCGACACCGTGAACGCGCCTCGGGCCCGACGTGTGTTCCCTCTCGGCTTCGGCCGCTCCTGCGCCGCCCGCAATGTGGTCCTGAGGCTTGCGACGATGGAGATCTGATCCCGGATCTCCCCCGCCGGATTGGTCCTCGTGTGGACGTTGACGTAGGCGCGATCGTTCTCGATCGCCTCGAGCACGGTCGCGTTGATGTTCGAAGTTCCGGTGACGCCGCTCGTGCACGGTGCACAGAGCGGAACGACGACCGGCCCGGGCTTGCCGCGATCCGCGATATGGATGTGCGCGGCGACGGCGTCGCCGGTGAGACCGCTGAAGGACAGCTGCCACGTGAGAACAGCGCCGCTGTCCGACTTCGTGAGCGCCCCGGCGAACGTGCCGCGGGCGTTCCCGACGTCTCCCTTCGGCGCCGGCGTCTCCGCCGACGCGGCCATTGCGGCCGCGATCTGGATCTTCGTCGCCTGGCTCCGAGCGCCCGCTCCGGCCGTGACCACCAGGGCACCTGCGACAACGACTATGACCAGCCCTTTCACGACTTTCCTCCCTCCCCAGGCAGGGATCGCCTGTCGACCCCTTCAGAGGCGCCTACGGAGGGCCGCCCCGACCGGATTGGGCGGAGCCGTGCTCACTCGGTCGAGGGAGGGCGTTGCAGTGTCCTGCGGTCGATTCCTTGGGCAAGCCCTGCGGTGCGGCGAACATGGAGAGAAAGCGGCGACAAGGTACTCAGGCCTCGATCCCTTCGAGGCTCCTCTCGGCACTCGAAACTGCCGGGCTCACCAGCACGGCCACGTTCGCCAGCGCCCTCTGGGTGGGACTCGCGCTCCCGGGCCTGCCGCTGCTGCCGGGCCTCGGCGCCGCCGGCAACACGAACGTCTCGATCTCGCTCAGCAGCGCCGTTCTCGGCGTCCAGGAGAGCCAGACCTTCGAGGCAGCGAACGGCGCCACCGGCCGGCAGGCCCGGCTGCTGTCGTTGCTCCTGCCGACACCCGGCACGTTGAGCACGGGTCTGACGGAGCGGAACTCCGACGCGCCGGCCGACCTCTCCCTCGTCGTCGCGCTGCCGGCCCAGCCGCACTCCGATGAGCCGGCCGTCGTCCAGGGCCCGGACGCAGTGGGGACGGTCGAGAGCGCGCCGGTCGCATACACGCCGCCCCTCCCGCCGCCCCCGGCCCCGGCACCGGCTGTGCCCGCCGGCGCGCCGCCGCCCCGGCCGTCGATCCCTTCCGCGCCAGCGCCGGGGGAGCCCGAGCCGAACCCGCCCGCCCCAGAGCCTGTGCCTGCCCCACCGACCACCGAGCCTGGCGATCCCGCGAGCGCCGACCCTGGTATTCCCGCCGGCCCGCAGCCGCCCGCCGACGGCGAGACGCCCCCGGCCGACCCGGAAAACCCCGGCGGCGCCGCTGCCCCGGACCCGGGCGCCTCGACCGGAAACGGCAACGCGGGCGGGAACAATCCGAACGCGGGCGGCGGCGACCCGAACCCCAGCGGCAGCAATCCCGACGCCGGCGGCGGCAATCCGAATCCCGGTGGGAACGGGAACGGAAACGCCGGAGCCGCCAAGGGCGGCAAGGCGAAAGGCAAGTAGATGGACGGTCGCTTCCGGTCCCGCTATGGGCGGATGGCCGTCACCCGCGCAGCCTTCGTCGTCTTCCTGCTCTTCTGCGTCCTCATCGGAGGCATCGTCTTCATGCTCGACCTGAGCGCGAAGCGCTCGAACCGACAGGGAGCGGCGACGGAGCTCGCAAGCAGCGCACGCGTCGCGGCGTCCACCTTCTCGACGATGCACGCGAACCTCAGGACGCGCGTGGGCCAACTCGCGTCGTCCTCGTCGCTGCAGCAGGCTGTGCTCCGCAAGGATCCGCAGAAGCTTCTTGCCTTCGCCCGCGCCCACAACGCACGCGTGTCGCTGGGCGGTCGAGCATTCGGGCCGCTCTCCTCCGGCTCACGCCTCGAGGCGACCGCGACGATGACACGCGCGGGACGGACTGCGGCCCGGGTCACGCTGGCAGTTCCGCTGGACTCGTCACTCCTCGCCCTCCTTCAGCGCACCACGCCGATGCCGAAGCACGCCGCCCTGCTGCTCGTCGACGACGGCACCGTGCTCGCCGGCGGTCCCGCAGGAGCGCGGGCGGAGGAGCACGACGGCACGCTCGACCTCCGCTCGGTGTCCTTCCTCGCGCAGAGTGCACCGCTGACGCACGTCGGAGCCGCGGTCATCGCAATCGAGCCGGTCTCTGCAGTCGAGGCCCGGTTGAGCGCCTATCGCCGCCGGCTCCTGTTCGCTGCGGTGATCACGCTCGCGCTCGCCGCGGGCCTGGCCACTCGGCTCGCTCGACCGGTCGCGCGGGTCCTCGCCGACCTGGCGCACCTCACCCGGCAGGCTCAGACGGACGCGTTGACGAACCTCGCGAACCGCCGCGCGCTCGACGAGCGCCTGGACGACGAGGCCGATCACGCACGAAGGCTCGGCACGAACCTCGCGTTCGTGATCGCGGACATCGACGACTTCAAGTCCATCAACGACCGGCACGGACATCAGACGGGCGACGAAGTCCTTCGTCAGGTCGCGCAGGTGTTCGCCGAAGCGGTGCGTGAGCTCGACCTACCCGGCCGCTACGGAGGCGAGGAGATCGCGCTCGTCCTGCCCGGCACGAATCTCATGGGAGCGCGCGCACTTGCGGAGAAGATCCGCAAGCGTGTCGAAGAGCTCGAGGTGACCACGCCGGCAGGTGGATCGCTGAGCGTCACGGCGAGCTTCGGGGCGGCGTGCTTCCCGGCCCAGCCGAATGTCGGCGAGCTCGTCGCCGCCGCCGACGCGGCACTCTACGAGGCGAAGCGGAGCGGCAAGAACCGCGTCGTCACGGCGACGGCGCGCAGGAAGCGGCCTCGCCAGAGCGCGTCCGAAGAAGCACCCGCCTCCGCATAGTTCCTGCCCCACCCGGGCCTGTGGTACTCATTCCCGCAATGCGTCGCGGGGGTCTCTGCTTGCTCGCAGTCGCGCTCGCTCTCGCAGGCGCAAGCGCCGCGCGACCGGACACGTGGGAGCAGAGCCACGTTCGGGTCCTCACGATTCACTACACGACACACGCCGGCCTGCGCCGTGCCGCGTACGTGATCCTCCCGGACTGGTACAGCCGGGAGAACAATCCGCCGCTCCCGCTGATCATCTCGCCGCACGGACGCGGCGTCTCGGCGGAGCAGAACGTCGACCGCTGGGGCGATCTGCCGGCGCTCGGCCCGTTTGCGGTCGTGAATCCCGAGGGACAGGGCCGCAAGTTCCGGCGGTTCTCGTGGGGCTACCGCGGCCAGATCGACGATCTCGCGCGCATGCCGACCATCGTCCGCGAGGCGATCCCATGGCTTCGGATCGAGCGCGGTCAGATCTACGCCTTCGGCACGAGCATGGGTGGGCAGGAGACACTCCTCCTCGTCGCCCGTCATCCCCGGCTGCTCGCCGGCGCCGCCGCCTTCGATCCGGTGACGGACATGGCCCAGCGCTACCGCGACTTCGGCAAGCTCCCGTGCAACCGGACCTGCTTGCGCAAGTGGGGCTCGATCAGCTCGGGGTTGCGCAGGATCGCCCGGGTCGAGATCGGTGGGACACCGCGCAGCAACCCGCGCGCCTATGCGCGGCGCAGTCCGATCACGCACGCGCGCGCAATAGCCAGGTCGGGCGTGCCGTTGCAGCTCTGGTGGAGCAGGCGTGACCGAGTCGTACGGGCCTGGGACCAGGCGGCGCCGCTCGCACGCAGGTTGCGGCGCCTCAATCCGGACGGGCCTCTCCACACGGTCGTCGGCTCGTGGGCTCACTCTGACGACATGCACCCGTACTTCATGCTCATCCCTGCCTTGAAGAAGTTCGGGCTCGTCGCGTCGCGCGAGCCACAAGCCGCGCGAAGCGTCGTGCACCGGCTGCTGCCGTGGCACCGAGCTGTCCGCGACGCGAACGGCAGTCTCCTGCCGTGGTACCGCCCTCGCGCGGGGCTCGGTTACGATCGCGTGCTCCGGCTCGGGTGGCAGTTCATCGAACGCGGTGTCCCGCGTGACCCGAGAACGCAGGCGAAGGTCTATTTGAACTACGCGGTCTTCGACGGCACCACCCTGCGCGGGATCTACTGGCAGCACAACCCCGCCTTCCTCAACGCCACGTTCGTCGACTCGCTCATCTCCTGGTACCCCTACTCGGGCGACCGCAACGCCGTTCGCGCAGTTCGCGGGATGCTCGACTACCAGCTCGAGCACGGGACGACCCCGGCGGGCTGGGCGTGGCCGCGGGTCCCGTTCGCAACCGGCTGCGCGGGCCAGCGGAGCTACGGCCGCTGCCTCGCCGGTGTTCCTCGCCGGTTCTACGGCGGCCTCGAGCCGGACAAGGTGGGACTGCTCGGCTTCGGCTACGTGCTCTTCTACGAGCTGACGGGAGAGCGCCGCTATCTGCGCGCCGCCGTGGCCGCGGCGAACGCGCTCGCCGCGCACGTGCGGGCCGGCGACGAGACACACACGCCCTGGCCGTTCCGGGTCAACGCGCGTACGGGAACGGTCGTCGACCGGGCGCAGTTCGGCGGGCTCGTCATCGGGCCCGTGCGGCTCTTCGACGAGCTGATCGAGATCGGTGCTGGTGACACGCAGACGTACGAACGGGCGCGGAAGCTTGCCTGGTCCTGGGTCCTCGACGAGCAACTGAACCGCCAGAGCCCGGCGTGGAACAGGTGGAGCGGCTTCTACGAGGACGTCCCCTACAATCCGAGGAGCCTCAACCAGGCGACGCCGACCCTCACCGCCCACTATCTCTTGAGCCACCCGGATCCGGCGTCGCTCGACCCCGAGTGGGACGAGCATTCGTCTGCGCTCCTGCGCTGGGTGCGAACCTCGTTCGGCCGCGGCCCGTTCGTCGGTGCCTGGGGGATCGACGAGCAATGGGCGCCCGGTAAGCCGGGCTGCTGTTCCCGGGTCGGGCTCGGGAGCACGACCTCGCGCTGGGCGGCTGCGAACGCGCTCCTGTACGCACGCACGGGGGACGAACGTGCGCGGGAGCTGGCCGTGCGCTCGCTTAACCTCGCCACCTACTTCGCCGCGGGCGACGGCCGCGTGTCGTGCTGCGGTAAACGCCGGACGAACACGTACTGGTTCAGCGACGGCTACGGCGACTATCTGCGGAGCTTCAACTGGGCCATGGCCGCGCTGCCCGAGCTCGCGCCCAAGCGCCGTAACCACGTGCTCGGCTCCAGCTCGGTCGTGCAAGCCGTGACGTATGGACCCAGGCGCATCCTGTATCGGACGTTCGACACGAAGAGCATCGAGGTGCTCAGGCTGTCCTTCCGTCCTCGACGCGTCGTCGCCGGCGCAGTGCTGCAGGAGCGCGCGGACCTCGCCGGCGAGGGCTATGTCGTGAAACCCCTCGGCGGCGGTGACTACGTCGCCCGGATTCGCCACGACGGCGCGCGGCGAATCCAGGTCGTCGGCTGAGCCCGGCTAGCTCTTCCGTGCGGCAGCCTTGCCGCCCTTGCGGCCGGCCGCCTTCTTCTGAGCGGTCGTCCCGCCCTGGCTCGAGGAGGAACGTGACGAGCTCGAGTGCGACGTCTTGCCGCCGCGACTCGAGGCGCCCGGCGAGTTGGCGATCCGCGCCGCACGCTCCTTCGACATGCCCTTCTCCTTCAGCTTCTCGTACTGCTTCTCGTTCTTGACGCTTGGTCGCTTGTCGGGCATCGCTTCCCTCCCTCGTCGCTTTCCGCGCCCACGTTTTCCCCTGCTCGTTGCGACCAAACCACCCGGAATGCACGCTACGCTCCGAGAATGGATCCGCGGGGGGACGCCTGGGAGTCGACGGGCTGGGAGACGGCCTGGCACCAGCCCGAGGACGACGCGGACCGTGACGAGGTGCTCCGGCTCGCCCGGCGGCTGGCGGAGGCGAGACAGCGCCAGCAGGAGGAAGGGCTCCTGCAGGTCGAGGAGCTCAAGCGCGCGTTGCGGGAGCGGGCGGCAGACGTGGCCCGGCGCGAGCTCGAGGTGGAGCGCCGGACGAAGGAGCTCGACGCGCTGGAAGCACGAACCCAGGACGGCCGCCGGCTCAGGTTCAGGCGCCCCGAGCGCGACGCGGACGAGGCCTACGCCGAGGAGCTGCTGGCACGGCGCGAAGGCGAGCTGCAGCAGCGGCTCGCTGCACTCGCGCCGCGCGAACGTGACGTCGGCGAACGCGAGCTCGCGCTCCGCGGGCGCGAGCTCGAGCTCGAAGAGTCGGAGGCCGCGCTCGGGCGGCGCGAGCAGGAGCTCGCCGAGGCGACGTCGTCGGTCGAGCGCCGCAAGCACGAGCTCGAAAGCTCCTACGCACGGCTACGCGAGCACGAGGCTGCGCTGGGGCGGAAGCAGCTCGAGGCCGACGAGCGCGAGCGCAACCTGGAGGCGTCGCGGGCCGACGTGTCGCGGCTGACCGACGAGCTCGTCGCACGGGCGGCGGCCCTCGAAGCGGCCGAGCAGGAGCTGGAGGCCAGGAGTGCGACGGTGGAGTCCGAGCAGGAGCGCACCACCGGGAAGCGAGAGCACGAGCTGGCGGCACAGGTGCGGCAGTTGCGCGGGCGCGAGCTGTCGCTCCAGGCACGGGAGCGGCAGCTCGCAGCACGCGAGCAGGAGCAGCGCTCGGCCGAGCAACGCGCGGCATCCGAGAGCGAGCAGCGGCTGTCACGGCTGGAGAGCGAGCTACAGAGCCGCGAGCAGGAGCTTGCGGCCCGCGAGGCGGAGCTCCTGAAGATGCAGACCGGCCTCGCCGCCCAGCAGGAGACGCTCCGGCGCAGGCAGCGCGAGCTCGAGGACGCGGAGCGGCTTCGGGAACGCCGGCAGATTGCGCCCGCAACGCCCTACGTCAGCTTCAGCGAAGGCCTGGACGCCCTCACAGGCGGCCGGCCTCGGTCGGGCTAGAGGCCCTCCGCCAGCACGCGCTTGCAGACCTCGACGACCTCGGGGTCGAATTGCGTCCCTGCTCCCTCGTCGAGCCGGCGCAACGCCTCCTCGCGGGGCAGACGCTTGCGGTACGGCCGATCGGTCGTCATCGCGTGGTACGCGTCGCAGACGAGGATGATCCTCGACTCGATCGGAATCTCGTCGCCCTCCTTGCGGTCCGGATAGCCCATCCCGTCGTAGCGCTCGTGGCAGTGACGCACGATCGGGCGGACCTCCTCCAGCCGGTCGATCGGCGCGATGATCCGCTCGCCCAGCTCGGGGTGTGTCTCGACGAGCCTGCGTTCGTCGTCGGTGAGCGGACCAGGCTTCGAGAGGATCGCCTCCGGGATCCCGATCTTGCCGATGTCGTGGAAGAGCGCTCCGAGCTCGAGGCGCTTGAGCGATCGCGTGTCGAGCCCGAGGTTCATTCCGACCTTCAACGAGAGATCCGTGATCCAGCGGGCGTGCGAAGAGGTGTACTCGTCGTTCGCCTCGAGCGCGTTCGCGAGCGCCTCGACCGTCTCGAGGAAGGTCTTCTCGAGGCTCCGGAAGTTGCCCGCATTCGCCAGGGCGAGCTTCGACTGGTGCGCGACGCCGGCCAGCAGGCGGAGCTGCCGCTCGGTGAACTCGCCGGCCTGGGGCGTCGAGACGGCGATGCAGCCGAAGCGGCCGCCGTCGAGCCGGAGCGGAGCGATGGCGAACGGCTCGCCGACCCCGACGTCGGCGGCGCCGTCGATCGCGTGCCGCTGCTCGTCGGAGACGACGAACGGCTCCTTCCCCGCGAAGAGCGTCTCGGCCGACTCGTGGTCGAAGTGCATCCTGGCGAGCCGCTCGCGGTCGAGCTCCGTGTAGCCGTACGTCGCCTGCACGCGGATCTCCTCGCCTGCGGCGTCCTGCAGCCACACCGACGCGCGCGGCGACCCGAGCGTCCGGGCCGAAAGCTCGACGATCCGGCCGACGACCTCGTCCATCCCCTCTGCGCTCGAGAGCTCCCGGCTGAACTCGAGCAGCGCTGTCGCCCGCTCCGCCTCGCGACGCGCCGCCTCGTAGAGGCTCGCGTTCTCGAGTGCGACCGCGGCATGGCCGGCGAGCACCTCGAGCAGGCGCACGTCGTCCTCGTCGAACTGGTTGAGGCCGAGCTTCGAGATCACGATCACGCCGACGACGCGGGTGCCGTACGACAGCGGCACGACCACCTGCGACTCGTCGATGGCATCGGTCCCCGGCAGGACGCGCGCGAACTCGCAGTTGGCTGCGTCGCCGATCAGCAGCGACTCTCCGGTCTGGGCGACGCGACCGGTGATGCCCTGGCCGACCTTGCAGGCGAGGATCTCGAGCGGCTCCTGCGTCTCACTTGTGAACTGACCGACGAAGGCGATCGGGATGACGTCGTCGCCCTCGACCAGCGAGACCCGGCAGTTGTGGTAGTCGATGAGCGAGCGCAGCTCCGTCGCGATCACGTTGCCGATCTGGCGGACGTCGTTGAGGCGGTTCAGCTTCCCGCCGAGGCTCTGCAACATCTTCATGTGCGCAACCGAGCGGACGTCCCGCGTCGAAGGGACGAGCTCGCCCTCCGGCCGCTCGAGCTCGGCGTCGTCGTACAGGACGATCTGGTTCTTCCCGCGCGCCTTCGCAGTCATCATCGCCGCCTCGGCACAGGCGATCAGCTCACGCGGGTTCATCGCGTGCTCCGGACCGCGCGCAAGCCCCACCGAGATCGTGATGCGCCCGGCCGGGCCGAACTCCGTCGCTTCCACGCGCTCGACCATTCGGTGTGCGAGACGCTCCGCGTGCTCCGCCGACCGCGAGGCGATCACGATCGCGAACTCCTCTCCCCCGAGCCGGTACACCACGTCGGACGAGCGCACGGCATCCTTCAGCGTGTCCGCGAGGCTGCGCAGGATCTCGTCGCCCGTCCCGTGTCCGAACACGTCGTTGACGCGCTTGAAGTCGTCGATGTCGAGCATGAGGATCGAGACTGCGTCGTGCGCGCGACTCGCGCTCGCAAGCGCCTGGCGCAGGCGCTCGTGGAAGGCGCGGTGGTTGTACAGACCGGTGAGCGGATCGGTTTGCGCCTGATGCTCGAGGCGGGCCCGGATCTGTGCGTTGTCGAGCGCGAGCGCCGCTGCGTCGCCGAAGCGCTTCGCCAGCTCGAACTCGTCGTCGTGGAAGGAGGCGTCCTCGCCGAGCCGGTAGATGTTGAGCGCCCCCTTGATCGAGTCGCGCGCGATCAGCGGAATCGTGATCAGGGCCTCCGGCTCGTCCGCGGGCGTGCCGGCGATCGTCATCACGCGCGGGTCGAGATGGGCCTGGTTGACGCGGACGGGCTCGCGGTGCTCGACGCCCCAGCCGGTCAGGCCGACGCCGAACGGGCACGTGTCGGCGAGGATCTTGTCGGCCCACTTGTCACGGGCCCACACGGGCACGAGCAGGCGGCGAGGCTCGTCCGCCTCGTAGATCGTCAGCGAATCGTGGGGGACGAGCTCGGCGAGCGCGTCCGCGATCCGGTCGAGCAGCGCGTCGAGGCTCTGCTCCGCGAGCACGTCGTGGAACACGTCCGCCAGCCGCCGGTAGGACTCGACGAGAGCCGTTTCCCGCGACGGGTCCGTGAAAACGTCGTCGACGAGACGAAGTGGGAGCGCGTGATCGCTCATCAGCGCAGGTCGCTTTCTCGGTGAAGCCGCAGGTGATGCCCCCTTTGGGTCGACCGAGACACAGCAAAGCGAGGCGGGAAGCCGCTCGTATCCCCCGGTCGAGGGGTTCCTCCCGCGTGCGAACGGCAATACCCCGCTCATGGGGACGAGCGAGACGACGGGATCGGCGGCCGACTTCGTCCCCGCGGAGCTCTCGCCGCCGGCCCTGCGCGAGGCTGCAGCGGGCTGCAGGGGCTGCCACCTGTGGCAGCTCGGCACCGAGACGGTGTTCGGCGAAGGCCCGGAGACGGCCGAGGCGATGTTCGTCGGCGAGCAGCCCGGAGACCAGGAGGACAAGACCGGACGGCCGTTCGTCGGGCCGGCGGGCCGGGTGCTGGACCAGGCCCTCGAGGAGGCGGGAATCGACCGGTCGTCGACCTACCTGACGAATGCGGTGAAGCACTTCAAGTGGCAGGCACGCGGCACGCGGCGGATCCACCAGAAGCCGAACTGGACGGAGATGACGGCGTGCCGCCCATGGCTCGAGGCGGAGCTGGCAGTCGTCCGCCCGAGGGTGCTCGTCCTGCTCGGGGCCACCGCCGCGCAGTCGCTCCTCGGTCGCCAGTTTCGCGTCACCCAGCACCGCGGGGAGCTGCTCGAATCGGAGCTCGCCGATGCGGTCCTCGCCACCGTGCACCCGTCGTCGATCCTGCGCGGGGAGCCGTCGCAGCGCGAGGCGAGCTTCGCCGCGTTCGTCGACGACCTCCGCGTCGTCGCGGATCTCCTGTCGGCCTAGCCCGTCGTCGCTTCTTCTTCGGCCTCAGCGCCCTCCGCTTCGCGCGCGCGCTGCGCGAGGTCGCGGCTCAGGTCCTCGGGGTCGTTGTCGGTCTCGTCCCAGGTCGGCTGCGGCGCCGGCGCCGCGAACCACTCGCGCAGGACGTAGGCAACGCCCACCGCAAGGCCGAATCCCAGCAAAAGTCGCTTCATCTCGTCCTCCCCGTTCGTTCGTTCGGAGAGGGGGAGCTTACGACTAATCGCCCCAGTCGAAGTCGCGGCTGCGGCCCCAGAGGCCTTCGTCCGCGTCGGCTGTGGCCTGCTCGGCCGTCTCTTCCCCCGGCCAGGCGAGAACCGCATGGTCGCCGTTCACCGCCGGCTCTTCGCCGTCCATCGTCTCCTCGAGGCGGGCCTGCTCCTCGGTCTTGAACAGCGGATGGTTGTCGAATGGATCGGCAGCCTTGTAGTGGCCGATCGGCATCGACTCCTCGAGCCTCGCGTTGCGCTCCTTCAGCTCGAGGTGGTCCTGGATCACCTTGGCGAACATCGACGGGGTCTCAACCGGCATTGGGGCTCCTGAGTCGGGGTCTGGGGCTGGGCCTGCGGGCAGGATTGTAGCCCTTCGGCTGGAGCTTTCCACGGAAAGTGCAGGAATCCGGCCGGTGGGTCAGGGGTGGGTGACCGGCTCCGCGGCGCGCTCGACGCGGTTCTTCCCCGCCCGCTTGGCCTCGTAGAGGGCAGCGTCGGCGGCGGCGAAGAGCTCGGAGCCCGTGCGGGCCGGCGGGGTCGCTGCAACCCCGAAACTGGAGGTCACCGGAATCGGCGTCCCGTCCACGGCCAGGACGATCCTCCTCGCCAGGGCGGCGCGGATCCGCTCGGCCACCTGCACTCCACCCGCGAGGTCGGTGCCCGGGAGGATGAGGAGGAACTCCTCGCCGCCCCAGCGGCCGGCGAGGTCGACGTCCCGGAGCGTCTCGGACAGGAGTGCCGCGAACTCGCGGAGCACCGTGTCCCCCGAGGGATGGCCGAAACGGTCGTTCACGTCCTTGAACCAGTCGAGGTCCGCAACGACGACCGCGAGCGAACCGCCGAAGCGGTCGACACGCGCAAGCTCGTCCGCGAGCGTCTCCTCGCACTGGCGGCGATTCGCCAGGCCCGTCAGGCCGTCGACGAGCGCCTGCCGCTCGACGATGCGGTGCAGACGCGCGTTGTCGAGCGCGACGACCGCATGCGAGGCGAGCGACACGGCGGTCATGCGGTCCTCGTCTCTGAAACCGTCGCCGAAGAGCATCAGCGAGCCGAAGCTGGTCGGCCCTGCCTGCAGCGGCACCTCGATGCGCTCGCTGCCCTTGTCCGGGTGGCCGGACTTGACCAGCTCGCCGCTCGTGCCGACGAGCACGCCGCCTGCGGCCTTCGTCGCCTCGATCGCCGTCTCCACGATCAGGCGCATCAGCTGCTCGGAGTCGTGGGTGGCGCCGAGAGCCTCGCCGAAGCGAGAGATGACGTCGCGAAGCCGGCCGCGTTCCGCCTCGAGCTCGTCGAGCCGGGTTTGCAGCTGAAACGCCATCTGGTTGAACGTCCGGCCGAGCAGGGCGAACTCGTCACGGCCCTGTACCGGCACGCGCTGCTTCAGGTCCCCGCGCGCGATCGCACGCGCTGCGTCGACGAGGCGGCGGATGGAGCGCACGATCGCGCGGCCCTCGACGTACGCGACGCCGGCGACGAAGACGAGCGCCGCGACGAGGCCGATCAGGAGTCGGGTGAGCTGCTGGCGTTTCGCCGCGTCGAGCCGCGCCTGCGGGCTGACCACTCCGAGCGTGATGCCCGTCCGGTCCTCGAGCGTGCCGGCGACGATCGCGCGGTAGTGCGTCCCGCCGAGCGTGACCGTGCCTGTCGTCCCTGAGGGGAGGTCGAGACGACCGCTGACGCGCCGCGCGCCGGCCACGATCCGGTGCTGCTCGACGAGCACGACGTGGTCGTCGGACTCGAGGCCGGAGCGGGTCTGCAGACGCGAGACGAGCGCGCCGTCCAGGGGCAGGGCGGCGACGACGGTCCCACGCGTTCCCCCTGGGCCGACGACGGCGACGCGGCGGGTGACGGCGGCCGGGGCACGGCGGCCGACCCGGAAGCCGCCCGGCGCCACGACCGAGAGATGGGGCCTGGTGACGAGCAGCCGCCGCAACGCGGCCCGGTCCCGTGTGAGCAGCGCCCGCTGGAGGCCGGGGTCACGGGCCAGCTTGTCCGCGGCCGCGGCGGAGCTTCCCAGGGCCTCCTGGTAGGCGGCCAGGGTGGCGCGGAGACCCGCCTGCAGGCGCGCGTCGACCCGGCGCGTCTCGCTTCGCGCTGCCACCGTCGAAAACCCCCAGAACGCGGCTGCCAGGGGGAGCAGAGACAGCAGCAAGAAATAGGCGACGAGCTTGACTTTGAAGCTACCCACGACTTCCCTTCAAGTCCTCCTCCCCCGATGCCGATACATCCCTGGCACGAGGTATCGACAACCTAGGGGAGAAACATGAGGGAAACATGCGCGCGCGTCCTAGCCGCCGCGCTGATGACCGGAGCCGTTGCATTTGCAGTCGCCATGCCTGCGCTCGTTGGCGTGGAGCGTGAGCCGGGTGGCCGCGCACTGACTGCTCCGCCGTCATCGCTCCAGCGCTCCGTGCCCGTGGTGGCGGCTGCACCCGCAGCGCCGTTGCGGCGGCCGGGCAGTGTCCGGCTCCTGGACGTGCAGACCCTCAGCGCGACCGACCGAGTCGCTGTCGCGCGCCCGGGCTCGACTCGCACCGCTGTTCCGGCACGGCTTCAGCCGGCCGGCGCGGGCCGCTCGACGGGCGTGCCGAGACCGGCTCCGGCCCCCACGCCGCAGCCCGCGCCCGCACCGCCCGCGACGGAGACGAGAACGCTCGCCTCGACCGCGCCTCCGGTCGCCGAGCCGGCCCCGCCGGCCCCGGCGGACGAGTCCGTGGAGGACCAGGACGAGGACAACGGCAAGAAGGGGCGCGGCAAGGACCACGACAAGCAGGGGAACGCCGACCGGTCCGAAGACCAGTCGCCGCCCGAGGCTCCCGCAGTCGCCCCTCCTGCAGCCTCGCCCGAGCCCTCGGGTGACCACGGCGACGACCGAGGCGAGGGGCACGGCGACGGCAAGGGCTCCGACAAGGAGCGCGAACACTAGGAGCCCTGTGCGAGGATGGGCGGGTGCCCCGCCTGACTCGACGACTCGGACCTGTCGGTCTCGCCCTGACCGCGTGGGACGTCTGGCGTCGCCTGCCGCCGAAGCAGCGCAAGCAGGTGCTGAACCTGGCGCGCAAGCACGGGCCCAAGGTCGCGGCGCGCGTGCTCCAGGCGCGCGCGCGTGTGCGGGCGCGGCGCGCTAAGTAGTCCCGAGCGCCGCCCGGACGATGCGATCCTGCTCGCGCAGGTGCGCTGTCGGGTAGCCCTCGCTCGGGCTCGCCCGCCACGGCCTGCCGGCGAACGACAGCGGAATCCCCAGCTCCTTCAGCGGCGCCTCGAGGCGGTGCCGGATTGTCCGCCAGGCGCCCATGTTCTGGGGCTCTTCTTGCGCCCAGACGACTTCGTCGAGGTACGGATACCTGGCCACGAGCTCCGCGTATGGCCCGACGGGGAAGGGATAGAGCTGCTCGAGGCGGGCGACCGCGACATGGTCTGCCGCCGCGCGTGCTTCGTGGCCGGCGATGTCGTAGAACACCTTGCCCGAGCAGAGCACGAGCCGCTTCACCTGCTCCGGCTTCGCCGCCGCTTCCTCGATCACCGGCCGGAAGGAACCTTCGGCCAGCTCGGCGAGGGTCGACGACGCTTGCTTCAACCGCAGTAGGCCCTTCGGAGTCATCACGACGAGCGGCCGGCCGGCCGCATCGAGCGCCTGGCGGCGCAGCAGGTGGAAGTGCTGCGCCGCGGTGGACGGGTTCGCGACACGGATGTTCTCCTGCGCCGCAAGCTGCAGGAAGCGCTCGAGGCGGGCGCTCGAATGCTCTGGACCGTTGCCCTCGTAGCCGTGCGGCAGCAGCAGCGTCAGCCGGGTCGTCTCGCGCCACTTCGAGAGGCCCGCGACGATGAACTGATCGATGACGATCTGCGCCCCGTTGACGAAGTCGCCGAACTGCGCCTCCCACAGCACGAGCGCCTCGGGCGCAGCGGCCGAGTAGCCGTACTCGAAGCCGAGACACGCATACTCCGACAGCGGCGAGTTGTAGATCTCGAAGGACGCGATCGACTCGTCGAGGTTCTGCAGGGGGGTGAACGTCTCGCCGGTGTGAACGTCGTGCAGGACGGCGTGCCGGTGGGAGAACGTGCCGCGCTCGGTGTCCTGGCCGGTGAGCCGGATCGGAATCCCTTCGACGAGCAGCGACGCGAACGCCAGCGCCTCGGCCTGGCCCCAGTCGATGCCGCCCTCCTCGATCGCCTTCAGGCGGCGCTGGAGCTGGGTCAGCAGCTTGGGATGAACCGTGAAGTGCTCGGGCACGCGCAGCAGCTCCTCGTTCAGCGCCCGTAGCCGTTCGGCGGCGACTGCCGTGACGACGCTGTCGCCGCCCCCGAAGGGAATCTGCCCTTCTGGGGGAGGTGGCGTCCCGAACGTCGCCTTCAACGCCTCGTGTGCCTGCCTGAGCTCCGCTGTCACCTGGGCGAAGAGCTCGTCTGCCTCCTCCTGCGTGACGACTCCCTCGTCGACGAGCCGGCGGGCGAACTGCTCGCGCACCGTCGGGTGCTCGGCGATCTGCTGGGCCATCAGCGGCTGCGTGTATGCGGCTTCGTCCTGCTCGTTGTGGCCGTGGCGGCGGTAGCCGACGACGTCGACGACGACGTCGCTCTCGAAGCGGCGCCGGAAGGCGAGGGCGAGCCGCACCGCCGAGATCGCCGCCTCGGGGTCGTCGGCGTTGACGTGGATGATCGGCACGTCGAATCCCTTGGCGAGGTCGCTCGAGTACCGCGTCGAGCGTCCTTCGCTCGGATCGGTCGTGAAACCGACCTGGTTGTTCGCGATCACGTGGAACGTGCCCCCCGTGGAGTAGCCGTCGAGCGCCGACAGGTTCAGCGTCTCTGCGACTTCTCCCTGACCGGGGAAGGACGCGTCACCGTGGATGAGGACCGGCAACGCGATGCTCGGATCGTGCATGCCGTAGCGTGTCGAGCGGTCCGTCTGCTCGGCGCGGGCGCGTCCCTCGACCACCGGATCCACCGCTTCCAGGTGGCTCGGATTCGACGCGAGGGTGACGGTGATCTCGCCCGCCGGCGTCGACCGCGTCCCTTCCGCACCGAGGTGGTACTTCACGTCGCCGGTGCCGCCCTCGTCGGTGGCGACGACCGCTTCGATCGTGCGCTCGCCCTCGAACTCGCGCAGGATCGAGTCGTAGCCGAGCCCGAGCGTGTGCGCGAGGACGTTGAGCCGGCCGCGATGCGCCATCCCGATCACGACCTCGTGAGCGCCGTTTTCGGCAGCGAGCTCGACGGCCTCGTCGAGCATCGGCACCATCACGTCCAATCCTTCGACGGAGAACTGCTTCTGCCCGAGGAACGCGCGTCGCAGGTACTGCTCGAATGCCTCGACACGCGAGAGTCGCGCGAGCAGCTCCTTCTTCTCCTCCGCCGACAGCGGCCGGCGGTACTTGCCCGACTCGATCGCATGCCGGAGCCACACCCGCTTCTCGTGGTCCGAGATGTGCTCGACCTCGTAGGCGATCGTGCCGGAGTACGTGTCCGCGAGCCGCGGCAACGCCTCTGCAAGGGTGTCTCCGGCGACGTAGAGGCGGAGGACCGATGCCGGGATCTGCGCCTGGAGCTCCGGGGTGAGCTTCGGGATCAGCCGCTCGGGTTCGAGCGCGGGATCGCCGGGGGGCTCCGATCCGAGCGGATCGAGGCGGGCTGCGAGATGTCCGTGCATGCGCTGTGCTTTCACGAGTGCCATGGCTGCGGCGACCGCGCCGAGGAGCTCGTCCGAGGCGGGCTCGGCGGCAGGTGGCGCCGCAGGCGGTGCCGGCTGAGGAGGTCCCGCCGCCTGCGCCTCGCGGTGACCGTTGCCCACGGCCTCGAGCAGGCGGGCAAGCCCGGGATGGGCGGCGACCACGTCGCTCTCCCCGCTCTCGAAGAGCTGCCGCCACTCGCTCGGGACCGCGTCGGGATTCTCGAGGTACTCCTCGAGCAAGTCGCGCGCGAACCCCGCGTTCAGACCGTCGACGTCGGTCACGAGTGCCCCTTCAGTGAATGTTGCCGAGGTCCTGGGCCGTCAGCACCAAGCGACGCAAGGACGCCGGGAAGGTGCGGGCTGGATCGCCCGCGCCCGACCGAAGACGCAGCAGCGCGCCGCGTGCTGGCGGACCAGGAGCCGGCGGGCATTTGCTCGAGGGCCACAACAGACGTTGTAGCAACCCGGCTGTTACCAGAGCGGGTGGCTCGTGGCCACGGCCACTGCCAGACCGGCGGCGAAGCTCACCGCCCCGACGGCGACCGCTGTCATCGCCAGGCGCTCGCTGCGGCCGCCGATCGCGACCGCGATGAGCGCGATCAGGAGCGCGAACGGGACCAGCCGGAGGGGCCGGTAGACGATCCCCGTGAGGCTGACGAAGATGGATGCCGCCGCCAGGAAGCCCGCGAGCGTCTCCGCGGAGCTGCTGACCCGGTAGGGAGTCGAGCTCATGTGCGAACCGTAGCGCGGCGCGTCCGTGCGTAGCCCCGGGTCGGTCGCCCGTGCGGACCGAGCCGCCCCGGGCGGCGCCGCGGACGCCAGACGGACGGATCGCCGTCGTCACCCCTGGTCAGCAGGGTGGCGGGCTGCTCCGGCCGCGGCTCCGACTTGATCGCCCAGTAGACCACCCAGCCGAGGTACAGGATGGGGATCTTCATGATCAGCATCAGCCACACGAGCTCCCACACGATCGCCGGAGTGTACCCCTCCCTTTTCAGCCTGCAACCGCGGCCTCCAGCTTCCCCCTGACGAGCACGGTGCCGTGGGCGTCGTACTGGGCGACCTCGAAGGTGGCCCGCGCCCGACCCGGCTCGACCGAACGCGCCGTGGCGATTCTCACCGGGAACCCACGCACGACCTCGTACAGCTCCGTGTACCCGCCCTGGGCGACGCCCACCCACCGGACACCGGCGGCGGGCTCGACCCACGCGTATGCGATCGGCCGGCCCTTGCGATCGCGGCAGAGAACGTCGAGACGCGGGTCGAGCAGCTTTCCGTTCGCCAGCAGTCCGGCCGCACTGCCACACCACGGAAGGCGTCGTTCGCCGGCAGGGTCGACCCCGCCGTCGCACGCGTACATCGTCTTTCGCCCGGCGTCGGCGAACGTCAGGCTCTCGGAGAAGACGCCGATCCTTTCCACAACGGGCGTGTCGGAGCGAACGCCGTCTGGACGGCAGCTCGTGAAACGGCGCCCGAGCGCAGTCCCGTCGAGCACGCGGCTGATCGAGATCACGCTGTGAGGGACCGGCGCGAGCTCCTGCGCAGGCTCGCCGTAGAGCAGCCGCTCGGGACGGCCGCCGCCGTTGTCACAGCCCGTGAGGAGTGCCGCTGCCAGGACGAGCGCAGCGCGCGTCAGCCGGTCCAGCCCCACCGGGCGACTCCGCCGTAGTTCGGATCGCTGCGGTACGTGCGGTAGAAGATGTTCGTTCCGCAAGCTTCGCACTTCGCCTCCACGATCTGGTCGCCTCCGTAGAGCGAGCGCGCGAAAACCATGCCGATGTGCGTGGAGCTTGCGAACGCATCCATCACGCCGGCGGTCGACTTCGGCACCACGTGGTTCGGGGCGCCAAGGCCGTTCTTGAAGTCGGCGGCCGTATACGGGCCGTGCACGTTCCTCAGCGCACGCCAGTAGTAGCGGCCGTCACGCCAGCCGTCCGTCGACTCGCGCCACGTCTTGAAGGTGAGCCCTGAGCAGTCTCCTCCTTCGCCGTGCGCGGACGGGTCGCCGGGCGCGTCGTATGGATACGAATCGACGTCGTCGTAGTTCCAGCACCCGCCGCCCCACTGGTAGCCCTCGTAGCGCGCGGCATTCGCATACTCCTGCGTGGCGTCTCGCGTCATCGTGGTCATGAAGGTCGGTGCCTCGTAATGGCAGTTGGCCCAGAAACGGTGGTACGCCTGCGCACCGCTCGCGCCCGCGAGTACGAGCGCTGCGGCGAAGGCGAGCAGGAACACTCTCATCGGGGCACCTCCAGGTCGAAGCGGTCGACGAACGCGCCGGCGGCCGTCGAGCCGAGGTGGTAGAGCGCCGAGCCGGCGAGACGAAACCGGACGAGCGGCGCCGCCTCGGCCCACTCCGCTGGCTGCACGGAGAACGCTCGTGCCACGCCGGCGCCGTCGAGGACGAGCACGAGATCCTCCGCGCGCTCGTCGGTGTACGCCTTCACGACGACGAGCACCCCGGCCCGAAACGGCTCGGCCAGCTGAACCTCGCCAAGGGGCGTCGCGCTCACGATCCGCCAGCTGCGGACGACGGCGTCGCCCGACGTCTCGGCCAGACGCAGCTCGCCGGCTCCGACGCGCTCGACCACGAGCTCACGGCCGCCGGCAAGTGCCCGACCGGGCCGTCCGCGCTCAGCCTGCGCGAGTCGGTCAAGCGGCAGGCCGTCGCGGGCGACCGGGAGCCACTGCTCGGAGGGCTGCTGTTGCACGACCGGCCCCTCCGGCCCGAGGGCGAGCTTGGCCCAGGTACGGTCGGAGAGCCGCTGTGTCCACCGCGGCCGGCCGTCGCTGCCGAAACTGCGCAGCACCGGCGCCGGCGTCAAGCGATTCGGCGGCTCGAGCACGTCCATGCTCCCGTCGGGCTCGACCGCGAAGTCCGCCAGACCGCCGCTGACGTCGACCGGCACGTCGTCCGCTCCGCCCCGCCGCCAGCGCACGACACGCTCGTTGACTTGGTCGAGCACGCTCACGGTCCCGTCACCCTGGACGTCGAACGACGAAGGACCGACGAAGCCGAGCTCGCGTGTCCCCGCGCGGCCGAGCTCATGCTCCGCGCTGCCCCAGGCCGCGTCGACGACGCGCGCAGCCGCAGTGCGCGCCGCGCCGAACGAGTGGGCGCCGAGGTGGACGTTGACGGCGTCGCGCAGGCGGTAGCTTCGCTGCGGGGCCGCGGCGCCTCCGGACGGCAGCGTCGTCGCGGCGCCCGTTGCACGGTCACGCAGCACGGCGTAGTAGGAGATGCCGCCGGGAGAACCGGCGATCGCCGGCGGGACGGCGGCGTAGTAGCGGCCCTCGCTCGAGTCGACGCCGCGCCGGAGCGGTATCCGCTCGAACGGCCCGCTGTGTCCGCTACGGACGAAGAGCTCGCCCGTGCCGTCGCAGGGCCCTCCCTCGGCCGTCGGACTGCAGACGATCGCGTAGCGCAACGTCACCGCCTCGCCCGGCAGCGTGAGCACCGGCGGCAGATGCGTGGCCTCGACCGACCGCGCCGAGCCGGGCGGCGCGAGCTGGGCCGACGGCAGCGCAGCCAGAGCCATTCCCCCGATCACACCTGCTGCGATCCCGGCTGCTCCCCCCGCGAGCGACCGGATACCTGGGCGGCGCATGGGTCACCTCCTGATGGGATAGCTCCGACCGTACGGACCCAACTCCGACGCCTGGGTGACGTCTCTGCAACAGAAGTGCAGAATTCGCGTTAGAGCCGTCTGCGAATCGGGGAAGAGGCCGAGCGAAATGGTCGTCGACGAACGCCTGCAAGCGCTCCTGGAACAAGGAGAGGAGGCCGGCTGCCTCAACCTCTCCGCCGTCAGCGAGTTCCTCCAGGAGGCCGAGCTCGACGAGGAGCAGACGACGGGCTTCTTCGAGCACCTCGACGAGAAGGGCATCGACCTGACGGACGACTGTGCCCGCCCCGAGACGTCCGAGAGCACCTACGTCAACGGCACCCTCGCCGCCGCCACGACCGACGCGCTGCAGCTCTTCCTCAACGAGGCCGGCCGCTACAAGCTGCTCACCGCGGCGGACGAGGTCGAGCTTGCGAAGCGGATCGAGCGCGGAGACAAAGAGGCGAAAGATCTGATGATCAACTCCAACCTGCGCCTCGTGGTGTCGATCGCGAAGAAGTACCAGGGACACGGGATCTCCCTGCTCGACCTGATCCAGGAGGGCATCATCGGCTTGATCCGCGCGGTGGAGAAGTTCGACTGGCGCCGCGGCTACAAGTTTTCCACCTATGCGACGTGGTGGATCCGCCAGGCCGTGCAGCGCGGCGTCGCGAACAAGTCACGCACGATCCGGATTCCCGTCCACATCGTCGAGCGCGAGCAGAAGATCTCGCGCGCAGAGCGCGAGCTGACGGCGAAGCTCGAGCGCGATCCCACGGACGAAGAGGTCGCGGAGAGGTCGAAGCTCTCGCTCAAGCACGTGCAGGAGGTGCGCGCCGCAGCCCGTGCAGTCACGAGCCTCGACAAGCCCGTCGGCGCCGAGGGCGACACGAGCTTCGGCGACCTCATCGCGGGCGAGCAGAACGAGCCCTCCGAGGAAGTGCACGTCAGCCTCGCCGAGAACGCCGTCCGCAAGGCAGTCGAGACGCTGCCGGAGCGCGAGCGCGCGGTCGTCAAGCTGCGCTACGGGATGGACGGCGATCCCGATCCGAAGTCGCTCGAGGAGATCGGCCGCCAATTGGGACTGACGCGCGAGCGCGTGCGCCAGATCGAGGCGCGCGCACTGCAGCGGCTCGCCGAGCGGCGCGAGGTCGCCGCACTCGGCGAATCCGCCTAGTCAGTGGAGCCGACGGGACTCGAACCCGTGGCCTTCGCGCTGCCAGCGCGACGCTCTCCCAGCTGAGCTACGGCCCCGTGACGGCCTAGTGTAGCGGCGAATTCGTAGTCCCTTGCCCAGCGTGGATGCCGGCGCGCTGGTTGTTGCGACACTGCTCGAGTCTCAGGCGAACCTGGGTGCGACCGTCGTACCGGCCTCCTTCGCCCGTAGGGCGGTAGACGTCGATGCCGAGCTTGGTCGCGCCGAACAGGATCGCAGCTTCGGCGACATTTCCTCTGATCCGTCGTCAGCATCTGTTGTCCAATCTAGCAACGGTC
The DNA here is from genome assembly GCA_035764165.1 of Gaiellaceae bacterium. Lineage (GTDB taxonomy): Bacteria > Actinomycetota > Thermoleophilia > Gaiellales > Gaiellaceae > 3-1-20CM-4-69-9. The sequence goes on from DASTZS010000044.1 coordinate 28,778, forward strand.
CCGGCTGGGCCGTGTCCGCTTCGGACGACTTGCAACGAGGCCGCACCGTGCGCACGCTCGGCGGATGTCGCTGCGCAGTGCACTCCTCGCCGCAGCAGTGCTCCTGTTTGTGCTCGCGATCGCGTGGCCGCACGGCTCCTCCTCCAGGGGCCTGTACCACGCCGATCCGACTCGCACGCCGGGCGTGCTCAACCCGGACGTGACGCAGGCCACGATCGGCTCGACCATCTGCGCACACGGGTGGACGAGGACGATCCGGCCGCCGACCTCGTACACGAATGCGCTGAAGGAGAAACAGATGCGTGCATACGGCGTCGGCGGGTCGCTGTCCGACTACCAGGAGGACCATCTGATCAGCCTCGAGCTCGGCGGACATCCCACCGACCCGCGCAACCTCTGGCCGGAGCCGTATCCGCGCGCCGCCGAGGTGGATGCGATCGAGAACGACCTGAACGCGAAAGTGTGCGCGGGCGCAATGTCCCTCGAGGCTGCGCAGCTGGAGGAATCGCAGCTGAAGCACGCCGACGGCTGAGAGGTCTAGGTAGCGTCCGCTCCGGGCAGGTCCCCACGGCTATGAGCACCGCTGCGATCGAACGGTACGGGCTGCGCGCCGCCGCGCTGGCACCCATGGTCGTGCTCGGGGGGCTGACCGCGCTGCTCTTCGCGCGACTCTTGCCGGACGTCTCGGCGAAACCGCTCCACGAGGACGAGGCGGTCGCCGGACTCATCTCGGCACGCCCGCTCGGCGACGTTCTGCACACGGTCGTGCTCGACCGAGGCGGTGCGCCGCTGCACTTCCTGCTCGTGCACGTGGCGCTCGCCGTCGACCCGGCTCCCGAGACCCTCCGCTGGCTCTCGCTCGTGTTCGCGCTCGCGACGATGCCGCTCTGCTACGACCTCGCACGGAGGCTCGGCGGCCCCCTGGCCGGACTGACTGCCGCAGGGCTCGCCGTGTCGTCGCAGCTGCTGCTCGTCTACGGCACCTTCGGACGCATGTACTCGCTGTTCGCCTTTGCGAGTGCGTTGGCCACCGACCTGTTCGTCCGCGCACTCGATCGCCCCACGCGCGCAACGGCGGTCGCCGCCGCCGCCGCCGCTTTGCTGCCGCTCGCCGTGCATCCCTTCGGAGCGTTTCTCTTCGCCGCCGAGGTGCTCCTCGCGCTGTGGCTCTGGCGCGGACGCTCCTTCGCAACAGCCGCGCCGGTGATCGCGCTCGCCGGCCTCGCGCTGCCGCTGTTGCTCGCGGACGTGCGGCTCTCCGACCGTTACGCGCCGGAAGCCGGACAGGATCTCGACAGCGGCACGTCGGCGGGAACGGCGATGCTGCGTGCACTCGGCGGCGCGGCCGGCGGCCGCGGCCCTGTGCTCGCCCTGTTCGTCGTACTCGCCGCAGTGGGCATCGTCGTCGTCTCCCGGCGCCGTCCCGCGATCGCCGCCTTCGCCTGCCTGGCCGTCGCCGTCGCCCCGGCCGCGCTCGCGGCTGCCGCCGCGGCCGGAGCGGTCAGCGACCGCCTCGGACCGCGCCATCTCATCTTCGTGCTGCCGCTCTGGCTCGCGCTCGTCGCGACAGGAGCGGCCAAGTTGGCGGCGCTGCTGCCCGAGCGACTGCGTGCAGGCGTCCTCGCCGCCGTCGTCCTCACGGCGGCATTCGCGCCGAATGCGGTTGCGGAGCCGCGCACGATTTCCACCGGGGAGCGTGACGCAGTCGCGGCTCCCGCGGCGTGGCTCGAGAGCCGCGTCGCGCCGGGCGACGTGCTCTATCCGTATTCGCCGTTGTTTCTCGCAGCGTTGCCGGCGGCAGCCGGGGGCCGGGCGTACTCACGCGAGCCGGTCGCGCTCGCGCGAGCAGCCGCGCGAACGGGCGCCGTGCCCACCGTGTTCGTGTCGATCCCGGTGCGCACGAGCGTTTCGACAGCTCGCTTGCAGAGAGCCGGCATCGTCTTTGCGTCGTTCCCCTCGTGGCTGGTCCTCGTGGCGCGCGGCCCGTTTGCCGACGGCACGACCGCACTCGAGGCGACCGCGCAGCTCCTGGCCCGGGCCGGGCCTCTCGTGACCGACTCCGGCGCCCACGCCTACCTCGAGCAGATCCACGGCTCCGCGTGCGGAGCGCTGGGCAGACTCGGCTCGGGCTGCTAGCCCGTGGCGACCTCGACCGACGGCGCGTCGCCCCAGAGGTCTTCGAGCCGGTAGTACTCGCGCGCCTCCGGCGTGAAGATGTGCAGCACGACGTCGAGGTAGTCCGCGACGATCCACGACGCCTCGCGCTGCCCGTCGACGGAGCTCGGCAGCAGACGGACCTCGTGCTTCATGCGGCTGTGCACCTCGTCGTAGATCGCGGCGGCCTGACGCGGGTTCTGGCCGGTGCAGACGACGAGGTAATCGGTGTACGAACAGGCGGGACGCATGTCGAGGATGACGACGTCCTTCGCCAGCTTGTCCTGGGCGAGGGCGGCGATGCGCTGTGCTTGTTCGAGCGGTGTCAGTTCTGTGTCGGATCCCGTTCGGATACGGCCGAAGTGTAGCCGCCATCCCGGTAGAGACCCAGCGACTCGATCAGCCGCGCGACGGCGTGCGGGACCAGGTCGTCGACCGGCTCGCCGCGGGCGACACGGTCGCGCACCTCGCGGGACGAGATCGGGACCGGCTCCAGCTCGAAGAACTCGACGCGGTCGGGCCGGGACAGCTGCTGCTTCACTTCCTCCAGGCGCTCGAGCGGATAGCCGGGACGCGTCGCGACGGCGAGCCGCGCGCGTTCGAGCACGCCCTCCGGATCCTTCCAGGTGAGGAAGTCCGCGAACTGGTCGGCACCGATGACGAACACGGGCGGGCTGTCCCAGCGCCCGGCCTGCAGCATGTCGACGGTGCGCTCATGAGGTTCGAGCTCGACGCGGTCATGCGGGAACGCGGCCCGCGCGAGCTGCAGCCGGATGACGGCCGGGAGCTGCACCTCCTTGTGACCGGGACGCACTGCCACCTGGACGGTGAGGTCGTCTGTACCGTAGTGCTGCCGCGCCGCCTCCGCGAGAGCGACGTGACCGTTGTGCGGTGGATTGAACGTGCCGCCGAGAAGCAACGTCACTGGACTTCCATCACCTCGCCGCCGACCTCCACCTCGTCACCCCTTCGCGCGCCTGCCGCCTTGAGCGCGGCCGCGAGCTCCTCTTCGTCCGCAGGCACATCCCCCGAGATGCGGAAGCCGCGGTCGGTGCGCAGCACTCTGAAGCGGCGTCCGGCCGGGCGCGGCCGGTAGACGAGGAAGTCGACGAGCCCGTCCTCGGGCGCCTCCGCCGGAGCCTGCGAAGGACACAGCTCGAACAGCGCGCGGCGCAGCTCGTCGATGCCGGCGCCCGTGGCACAGGAAACCTGGAAGACGCGGACGATTCGATCGTCGTCGAGTCCGAACCGTGGCGGTTCGCTCAGCAGGTCGAGCTTGTTCAGGACGACGACCTGCGGCCGCGTCTCGAGACCCGCGCCGTATGCACCGAGCTCGCGGTCGATGGCGGCGAATCGCTCCTCCATGTCGCCCTCCGAGGCGTCGATCACGTGCAGCAACAGGTTGGCGCGTTCGAGATGCGCGAGAAACTCGTGCCCGAGCCCGACGCCCTCGCTCGCGCCTTCGATCAGACCCGGCACGTCGGCGACCGTGAGCTGGCGTGTGCCGTCGGGAGCGACGACGGTGCCGAGCACGGGAGCGAGCGTCGTGAACGGATAGTCCGCGACCTTCGGCTTCGCATTCGAGATGCGCGTGAGCAGTGAGGACTTGCCGGCATTCGGGAGGCCGACGAGCGCGGCGTCCGCAAGCAGCTTGAGCCGCAGCTCGAGCGTCGCCTCCTCGCCCGGCAGACCTGTTTCGGCGAAGCGCGGTGCCCGGCGCGTGGGCGTGGCGAAGCGCTTGTTGCCCCTCCCGGCAATCCCGCCCCGCGCAGCGACCATGCGCGCGCCGGGCGTCGCGAGATCGGCGATCAGCTGCTCGTCCTCGTCGAAGACCTGCGTGCCAACCGGCACGCGCAGCTCCGCCGTCTTCCCGCTCGCGCCGTGCTTCAGCGCGCCGCGTCCGGGCTGCCCGCTCTCGGCCTTGAAGCGGCGTCTGCGCTGGTAGCCGGCGAGGTCGCGGAGGTCGGGATCGGCGACCAGCACGACGTCGCCGCCCACGCCGCCGTCGCCGCCGTCCGGCCCGCCCTTCGGGACGTGCTTCTCACGGCGAAAGTGAAGGCTGCCGTCGCCGCCCCGGCCGGCCTCGACGTGGATGCGCGCTCGATCCTGAAACACGCGGGAACGCTAGCGCCCGCGCCTGTGTGCGCGGGCCGCCGCGCCAGGGCAGTGCCCGCGGAGGCTACGCGTCGCTGACTTCGACGAAGCGACGGTCGCCGCTCTGCTTGAAGGCGACCGTTCCCGGGCGCGTCGCGAAGATCGTGTCGTCGCGGCCGATGCCCGTGCCCTCGCCCGCGCGGAACTTCGTGCCGCGCTGGCGGACGAGGATCATCCCGGCCTTGACTTCCTGGCCGGAGAAGATCTTGACGCCCAGCATCTTCGGGTTCGAGTCGCGCCCGTTTCGTGACGAGCCAAGTCCCTTCTTGTGAGCCATTTCTCTCTCCTACTTCTCCTGCTTCGCTGCAAGCGCCGCCTCGAGTGCCGCGATCGCGCCTTTCCGGTTTGCGTTGTCGTGCTCGAACTTCATCGCCGCCTCGAGCTGCTCGACCCTCCAGCGCTTCGACTTCTCCGCGATCTCCGCCACGGTGAATTCCGCGTACCCCCGCGGCGGCTCCGCCGGAGCTGCGGCCGCGGCAGGCTTCGGCTCCGCTTTCGCCTTCGGCGCGGGCGCTTCCTCCTCCGCCTTCTCGGCCGCCGGAGCCGCCGTGCGCCTGGACGCGCCGCCGATCGACTGGATCTCGATCTGCGAGAGGTGGGCCCGGAAGCCGGTCTGCTTGCGGTAGCCGGTCTTCGCGCGCCGCTTGCCGATTCGCACCTTCTCGCCGAGCACGTGGCCGACGACCTTCGCAGTCACCTGGCTGCGAGGCGAAAGCGTCGGCTCCCCGTCGCCGCCGAGGAAGAGGACGTCGGGATGGAAGGTCTTGCCCTCGTCGGCCTTCAGGCGGTCGACGAGCAGCCGCTCTCCCTCGCGCACGCGGTACTGCTTCCCGCCGACGGAGATGATCGCGTATGCGTCTTTCGTGGTAGCCATGGGCGCGAAAATGCGGGCTTTCGGCCCGCGAGGCGCGAAGTCTAGCGGAGGCCCCTAGAGGTCGTCGTCGCCCCACTCGGACATCGGGACGTAGTCCCAGCCCGCGGGTTTCTCCTCCTCCGAGCCGCCGGTCTCCGACGGGCCCTCGGCGGCGCCCACCGCCGCCGCGGTCTTCTTCTTCCGGCCCCGCCCCCCGCGAGTTCCGCGCCTCGTCCGCTTCTTCGGCTTCGGCGCCTCGGCGCCGTCCTCGGGGGCAGGCTCGGCGGAGGCGGCCGCGGCGGGCTCCTGCGGCACCTCCTCCGGCTCTCCCAGCGCCGGATCGGGCACGTGGATCCTCGCGGTCGCGGGAGGCGGCGCGACGACCTCGGCCTCGCCGGCGCCGTTGTCGGAGGCGGCGCCGCCGGCGCCCGCGCCGGTCTTCTTCTTTCTGCCCCGGCCGCCTCGCGAGCCGCGGCGGGTCTTCTTCTTCGCGGGACTCGCCCCCGGCTCGGCGGCCTGCTCGGCTTCTTCGGCCACGGGCTCCTCAGCGTCTTCGGCGGCGGGCTCGTCCGGCTCCTCGACTGCCGGCTCGTGCTCGGCTTCGGCGAGCTCCTCCTTGGCCGCTGCCGTTCGGCGCGTCGGCTTCTCGGCCTCGCTCTCGGCCGTGATCGGGGCGTCGGCCTCGGCCGGGCCGCCGACGAGCGTCGCGTAGGCGGTGCCGTCGAGCACGCGCTCCACCTGCACCTTCACCCTCTTGCCGACGAGCTTCGCCGCCTCGGCTACGCAGACGTCGAGCCCGTCCTGCTTGCCGACGCCGGCCGTCGGGTCGTGCAGCCCGACCTCGACGAGTGAGAGCTCGAGCTGTGCACCCTCCTCCAGCGGGCCCTGCGGAGCGAGCTCCTCGCGCTTTCCTTCCGCCAGCACGAGGAAGTGGTCGAGATGCGTGTCCTCCTTCGGTGAGAGGTACAAGCGGCGCCGCGTCTGCTTCTCCAGCTCCACCAGCCGCGAGGCGCCCGGGCCGATCAGGAGCGACGCAACCTTCGCGGCGACCTCCACCCGGTAGGCCTGATGCCGCGAGCCAGCCGCCAGCGCTCGCAGCCGGCGCTCGATCTCGACGGCGGCGGAGTTGTCCGACAGGACGATTCCGTCGCCGCCGCAGGTCGGGCACTTACGGGTCATGATCTCACGCGGCCCGTCCGTGACGTTCTGTCGCGTCATCTCGACGAGTCCCAGCGGAGAGATCTCCACGACGTAGGTCTTCGTGCGGTCGCGCTCGAGCTCCGTCCTGAGCGCCTCCTCGACCGCGGCGCGGTTCTTCGGGTTCGCCATGTCGATGAAATCGATGACGATGATGCCGCCGATGTCGCGCAGCCGGAGCTGGCGCACGACCTCCTTCACGGCCTCGAGGTTGTTCTTCGTGATCGTGTCCTCGAGCCGCGCGCCGGACGAGCGCGAGCGTGAGCCCACGAAGCGCCCCGTGTTCACGTCGATCACGGTGAACGCCTCGGCGTAGTCGAAGATGAGATACCCGCCGGAAGGAAGGTCGACCCGGCGGTTGAGCGTCGACTTGATCTCCGCGTCGACACCGTAGGCCTCCATCAGCGGCGGCTTCTCCTTGTAGCGCACGACGCGCTCGACCATGTGCGGCGAGGTCTTCTTCAGATAGCCGACGATGCGCTTGTAGGCGCGGTCCTCGTCGACGAGCGCGCGCTCGAAGTTCTCCGTGAACAGGTCACGAGTGACGCGAAGGGGAAGCTCCGCTTCCTGGTAGAGGAGCGTCGGCGCCGTCGCCTTCTTCGCCCGCGCGTCGATCGACTTCCAGAGCTTCTGCAGGAACACAAGGTCACGCTCGATGTCCTCCGGGGATGCGCCCTCGGCCGCGGTGCGCACGATCACGCCGCCGCCCTTGAGGTCGAGCGCCTTGAGGACGTCCTTCAGACGAGACCGCTCCTCGTCCTCGAGCCTGCGCGAGACCCCGTAGCCGTCGCCGTTCGGCTGGTAGACGACGAATCGTCCTGGCAGCGAGATCTCGGTCGTGAGCCGCGCGCCCTTCGTCTTCATCGGATCCTTGACCGCCTGCACCATGATCGTCTGGCCGCGGCTGATCAGGTCCTGGATCTTCTTCCCGTGGCGCGCCTTGCCTTCGAGCTCGGGCGTGACGATCTCGTCGACGTACAGGAAGCCGTTCTTCTCGAGGCCGATCTCGATGAACGCGGCCTCCATCCCGGGCAGCACGTTGTCAACCGTGCCGAGGTAGATGTTGCCGGCGATCGAACGCCGCTCCGGGCGCTCGAGATAGACCTCTGCGACGCGGTCGTCCTCCAGGACGGCGACGCGCTGCTCGCCGACGTCGACCGAGACGAGCAGCTCGCGCTTCGCCTCCGGCAGCGGCGCCCGCCGCGGCGGCTCGCGACGGCGCCGCTCGCGTGAGCGCTCCCGGCGCTGGGAAACCTGCTTGCGCTCGGCCTTGGGCGCCCTCGCGGCGGTCTTGGTCTTCGTCTTCGGTTGCGCGGCGTGGGCGGTCGGTTCCGCCGTCGCCGTCTTGCGAGTCCGGCCCCGCCCGCCACGGCTGCCGCGGCGGCGTCTCGGCTTCGTACTCGATTGGCCCGCCTCCTCGGCGGGTTCGGTGCTTACAGGTTCAGGTGTTGCCGGGGGAGCGGCAGCCTCGATAGGCGCCTGCTCCTCTGCATTCTTTCGTCGAAACCAGCGCAAGAAAAAGCTCCTTCGTGCGCGCGCGCTGCGGCAACGCCGACAAGGTCGGCGGCGCGGAGCGTGCGCGGCAGGTTGTGATGGACGGTGCTGAACATCTGCCGACAGGGTACCAAGCGCACCGGCAGCCCCCTCCGTCCGGCCCGGGTCCTAGCCTTTCCGCCCATGAGCGACCGGGAGGTGGACCTCGGGTGACCGGACACCGCGAAGCGTACGAACTGCTCTTGATCGAGGAAGCGGACGCCTGGTTCGAGTACCTCGAAGCGACCCGGGGCCAGTCCGCTCTCCGCTACAAGGAGGTCGAACCCTGGGCGTGGGCCCGGCTCGCGCAGAGGCTGCGGGCCATCAGGACGCGCCGTGCCAAGCTGAAGCCGGCCGCCGAGGCCGCCTGACGCGGCTAGCGCCGAACCCGCGCCCGAACGGAGATCGCCAGCAGGATCCCGACCGCGATCAGGTTGGCGATCATCGACGAGCCGCCGACGCTGACGAAGGGCAAGGGAATGCCGGTGATCGGCGCGATCCCCATCGTCATCCCGACGTTCACGAAGATCTGGAACAAGAGGGCGAAGACGAGCCCCCCGGCCACGATCGAGGAGAAAGCGTCGCGGGCGATCGTGATCGTCCGTAAGCCGCGCCAGACGACGAGCAGGTAGAGCATCAGGAGGATCGCGCACCCGAAGAAGCCGCGCTCCTCGGCGAGCGAGGCGAAGACGAAGTCGGTGTGGTGCTCGGGCAGGAAGTTGAGCGTCGTCTGGGTTGCGTTGTCGACACCGCGGCCGCGCAGCTGGCCTGCCCCGATCGCATTCTTCGACTGCGTGATGTTGTACGTCGTGCCGCCGGGATCCTGATCCGGGTTGAGGAAGCTCGTGAGGCGCTTCTGCTGGTAGTCCCGCAGAATGGGAACGCCGGCAGCCGGCAGGACGCCGAGCACGAGCACTGCGAGTGCCACCGCGCCCGCGAGGAGCGCCGCGACGTGCGTCCAGGGCGTCCCCGCGACGAACAGCACGGCGGCCACCGCGGCGCAGTAGACGAGCGCGGTGCCGAAGTCCGGCTGGATGAAGACGAGGAAGATCGGAATCGCAGCGAGGCCGAGCGCGGTCATCGTCGTCCGCACCTCGTGCAGGCGCCGCGAACGCTCTGCGAGGAAACCGGCGAGCGCCAGCACGAACAGCACCTTTCCGAACTCCGACGGCTGGAAGCGGAAGAAGCCCAGATCGAGCCAGCGCTTCGACCCTCGGATCGGTCCCGCGAGGAACACGATCGCGATCACGAACGCGGTGCCGCCGAAGATCAGACGCCAGCGCGTCCGGTAGATCTCGGGATCGACCAGCAGCGCAACGCAGAGTCCGAGCACGCCGATGACGACGTAGATCGACTGCCTCGTCAGGTAGTAGCGCTCGTTGCCGGCGACGTCCTGGTGCGTGATGCCGGCGATCGCCCAGAGCCCGTAGCCGACGAGCGCGGCCACGCTCGCGATCATGATCCAGTCGAGCCTACGCACGACCGATGCGACCTCGGCCGCCTCGCGCCTGCGCGCGCGGGCGGCGGCCCTGGCGTTGGAGACGTAGTGGTCGACCATCAGTGGCCCTGCCGGTGGTGCTGCCGGATGCCCGGGTCGTGAGCACCAAGCGCTGCAGGGACGGAGGGAGCACTCGGGCTGGAGTGCCCGAGTGCGACCGAGGACGCCGCAGACCGCCGCGTGATCGCGGGCCGGGCGCGGGCGAGTGTCGCCGGTAGGGCCACTAGTCTGAGTGCACCGGCCCCGTCGGGGTCGATTGCTTGCCGAAGAACGACTCGAAGACCTTCAAGGCCGCCGGGGCGGCTGCGTCGCCGCCGTGGCCACCGTTCTCGATCACCGCGCAGACGACGAGGTCCGGCGAGTCGGACGGGCCATAGCCGCACCACCAGGACTGGTTGAAGAGCCTCGCAATGCCGTCGCCTGGATCGATCGCCTTCTCGGCCGTCCCCGTCTTGCCGGAGATGGGGACCGGAAAGCCGCCGAAGATCGCAGCCGAGGTCCCCAGCGTCGCGTGCGTCGCCTGGTAGAGCCCGTCACGCACGACGGCGAGCGCCTGAGCGTCGACGTTCGTCGGCTCGGGCGCGGGCGGCGGCGGCGTCGGAATCGCACGGCCGCGCCGGCCGTTCGACGTCGGCTGCTCGACGTCGAGCAGCAGGTGCGGCGTCACCAGCTTGCCGCCGTTCGCCACCATCGCGTAGAAGCGCGCCATCTGCATCGGCGTGACGAGCAGGTCTTTCTGACCGATCGCGAGCTGGATCGAGTCGCCGGGCTTCCAGAGCCTGTCGATCTCCCAGTGTCCGGGATCGGTCTTCTTCGTGTACGTCTTCTTGCGCCAATCCGGCGTCGGCAGCAAGCCCGTCCGCTCCGAGCCGAGGTCGACGCCCGTCTTCTGGCCGAACCCGAAGCGGCTCGCCCAGGCCTGGAGCCTCGGCCCGCGGTCGGCAGGCATGCCGTAGAAGCGGTAGCCGACTTGGTAGAAGTACGTGTCGCACGATCGCGCGAGCGCCGTCGGCAGCGTCATCGCCTCGCTCACGAACGGGTCCCAGTTCTTGAACACCTGCCCGTTCTTGGTGTACGAGCCCGTACAGGCGAGCGACTCGTACGGTTGCAGGATGTGCTCCTGCATGGCCGCGATCGCTGTGACCGGCTTGAACGTCGAACCGGGCGGATACGCCGCGTCGATCGCACGGTCGAGGCCCGGATAGTTCATCGGCGCAGCCGTGCGGCCCGTCAAGCCGGCCGTGTCGAGTGCCCGCTGGCGCACGCGCCCGACGTAGATGGAAGGCGGATAGGTCGGATACGACGCGAGCGCGCGGATCGAGCCGTCGCGCGGATCGAGGGCGACGATCGCGCCCCCGTTCGAGAACCAGCACCCGTAGCACGCCGAGTTGTGCGCGCGGTCGATGCCGTAGCGCAGCGCCTCCTCTGCGGCCTGCTGCAGCTTCAGGTCGAGCGTCAGCCGGACCGCGTTGCCGGGATGCGGCGGGGTCCTCGGCACGACCGCGCTGATCGGCCGGCCGAGCGAGTCGACCCTGAGCTGCGACAGCCCGGCGGTTCCGCGCAGGTACCTGTCGTAGTACGCCTCGATCCCCGTCTGCCCGATCGTGTCGCCGCCCTGATAGCCCTCCTTGCGCAGGTTCTTCAGCTGCCGCTGCGAGATCTCGCTGACGTAGCCGATGACGTGCGCAGCGAGCTCGCGATGCGGGTAGTGGCGCAGGTAGGTCGGAACGGTCCACACACCGGGGAAGTCCTCGGCGCGCTCCTTGAGATAGAAGACCTGGGCCCTCGTGGCGTCGGCCTTGACCTCGACCGGGGTGAGCAGATCGCTTCGATGCCGCCTGATCGCAGCACCGATCTGGCCGGCGGGAATGTCGAGCACACGGGCGAGCGCGCGAATCTCGCGCAGGCGCACGCTGCGCCGCTTCGGCAGGTCGGAGATCCACACCTGCACCGAGGAGCCTCCGAGATTCGTCACCAGGACATGACCGTTGCGGTCGAGGATCGGTCCGCGCGGGGCCGGCACGCGCACGTCCCGTCGCTGGTTGTTCTGCGACGCACGCAGCAGCTGCTCGCCGTTCAGGACCTGGAGCGACCACAGGCGCAAAAACAGGGCGGCGAAAACAGCGATCGCCAGCATCCCGAGGATGCCGACCCTGAGCGCGAGCTTCGGCGTCAGCCGGTACGGCTCCTCCACGCGAGGGTCGGGCGGCAGGAACCGCCGCGAGAGCGCCCGTTTAGCCAAGGAGCCTCACCTCTCGCGTGACCCATTCGCGCGGCCGCAGCAGCCGGCGCGTGAGCGCATAGACGGGGACGGTGAGGATGAGGTTGAGGAACACGGTCGGCAGGAGCGAGGAGAAGATGGCCCCGGCAGGCGCGGGCTCCCCGAGCATGTAGCGCAGCACGAGCGCCGCGACCTGGTACAGCACGGTGATGACGGCGATCGACAGCACCGGTGCGTGTGCGCGGTCACGGCCCGTCGTCTCGCCGTAGCGGCCGGTCCAGTATCCGGCGACCGTCAGCAGCAGCGCCGTGAAGCCGAGCGTCCCGAAGACGCCCGTGTCGGCGAGCAGGCCGCCGCAGAAGCCGGCCACCGCGCCGAAGATCGCGCCGCGCAGGAGCGAGACCGAGACGAGCGTCACGAGCAAGAGATTCGGATGGCCGCCGAAGATGTCGACGTTCGCCATCACCGAGAGCTGCACGACGACCGAGAGGAACAGCAGGCCCGCAGCCTTGGCCGCATCGGCCGGCATCAAGGCCCCTTCCGGAAGATGCCGACATGCATTGCCGGGAGGGGCACTAAGGCGCTTTCGGGGTTCGCTTGTTCGTGATCAGCGCAGTCACTGCGTCCAGGGAGGAGAAGTCGACGTACGGGTCGATCTGGATCTGCTTGTAGGACGACGTGTCGCTCTGGCCGACGCTCGTGACGACGCCGATGAGGATGTTGGCCGGGAAGAGCGACGGGTACTGCCTCGAGCGCGTGCCGGCGGTGACGATCACGTGGCCGCGCTGGACGTCCGCCTCCTTGCGCACGAAGTCGAGGATGAGCGAGCCCTGGCCCTGTCCGTGACGGACGAGGCCGCTGGCCCCGGTGGTCACGTCCTTCGCGGGCACGGCGCTGTTCTCGTCGGTGAGGAGCGTCACCTGTGCCGCGCTGCCGCTGACCGCCGTCACCCGGCCGACGAGTCCGTCGCGCGTGACGATCGGCGTGTCCTCTTTGATCCCGTGGTCCGATCCCGCTGCGATCACGACCTGCTGATCGAACTCGCTCGTCCACGAGATGATGCGCGTGTTCACGCCGGTGTAGTCACTGGGGAACAGCGGACCGTCGACGAAGTCGAGTTGCGCCCGGAACTCACGGTTCTGCTGCTGCGCCGACTGGCCGCGCAGCGCCTGCTGCCGGAGATCGTTCACCTGCTCCTTCAGGCGCGAGTTCTCGCGCTTCACGTGCACGAGCCCCGCGAAGTAGCCGTAGACGTCCCGGAACGGGCGAGCGACGCGCTCGGCGGCGACCTCGAAGGGCCGCAGCACCGTCGCGCCGGCGCTCTCGACCTGGCGCACTGCACCGCCTGCGGGGTCGCGGAACGAGATCGTGATCAGGACGAGCGAGAGCAGCACGAGTGCTCCCACCACGAGCCGGCGCCGCGTCGTGGAGCGGCTGCGGGAAGGGAAGGGCTGGGGTCTCGGTCTCGATACGGACGAGCCCAGGACCGCGCTGACACTGCGGTTGCGAGGCACGAGAGCCCTCAGGTTAGCGGGATCTGCGGGCGCCGTTAGCGCCGGTGGTTGTTCCTGCGGGCCTTGGCGCTGCGGTGGATTGCCTCGAACTCCTCGAGGGAGCGGCCGGAGCCCACGGCGACGCAGGTGAGGGGGCTCTCGGCGAGGTGGACGGGCATCTGCGTCTCGTGGCGAAGCCGCTCGTCGAAGTTCGTCAGGAGCGCGCCGCCGCCGGCCAGGACGATGCCGCGGTCCATGATGTCCGCCGCGAGCTCAGGCGGCGTCTTGTCGAGCGTGGACTTGATCGCCTCGACGATCTGCTGGACCGGCTCCTCGAGCGCTCGCCGCACTTCCTCCGAGCTGAGTACGACGGTCTTCGGGAGCCCGGTGAGCATGTCGCGACCACGCACCTCGGCCTGGAGCTCTTCGCGCATGTCGTACGCCGAACCGATCTCGAGCTTGATCTCCTCAGCAGTCTGCTGGCCGATCAGCAGCTTGTAGTCGCGCTTGATGTGATTGATGATCGCCTCGTCCATCTCGTCACCACCGACGCGCAACGACTGCGAGACGACGATGCCGCCGAGCGAGATGACCGCGACCTCGGTCGTACCGCCGCCGACGTCGACGATCATGTTGCCCGTTGGCTCGGCAACGGGAAGTCCTGCACCGATCGCGGCCGCCATCGGCTCTTCGATCAGGTACGCCTGGCGCGCACCCGCACTGAGCGTCGCCTCCTCCACCGCGCGCTTCTCGACACCCGTCACGCCGGAGGGAACGCAGACGACGACCCGAGGATGCGCGAAGCGATGCTGGTGCACCTTCTGGATGAAGTGGCGCAGCATCTCCTCGGTGACGTCGAAGTCGGCGATGACGCCGTCCTTCAGCGGCCGGATCGCGGAGATCGTGCCCGGCGTGCGGCCGAGCATCCGCTTGGCCTCGATGCCGACGGCGTGCACCTCGCCGCTGCGCGAGTCGATCGCGACGACCGACGGCTCGCTGAGCACGATGCCGCGACCGCGCACGTAGACGAGCGTGTTCGCCGTGCCCAAGTCGACAGCCATGTCGCGGCCACCGAATCCGGTGAGGTAGCTGAAGAAGCCCATTGAAGAGGTGGCGAGAAACCCGATTTCGCCCCGCTGGGGGTACTGCTCACGGGGCTGGCGCCGCCGCTGAGTCTAGCGGCGGAAGGTCCGCCGCCAAGCCATCCCTCTAGTTCTCCCTGAGCATAAGGGTCAAGTCGAGGTCGAGCAATTTCCCGACCGGTAGCCCGACGAC
>DASTZS010000045.1:0-84903 GCA_035764165.1 Gaiellaceae bacterium
TGTTGAAGAAGCCGATCAGGTAGATCAGGAGGAACGCGGCAAAGATCGCGAGCACCGTCACGGTCGTGCGCGGAAAGCGCGGCCGCCCCCACTCGAGCGCGAACGCGACGAGGAACATGACGGTCAGGACGTCCGCGATGCCGACGGCGCCGGCGACGTTCCAGTGCACCTTCTCCCACGTGACGCAGAAGAGCGTCGCAAGGAACAGCGTGCCGGCGATCTTCACGTTGCCAGGCTCCTGAGCACCTCGGCGAGCTCCTCCACGCGCGCGCCGCGCCCGAGCCGCTCGCGGTCCTCGTCCGAGAGCGGTACGCCGTTCAGCGCGCCCGCCTGCCACCGCGCGTGCAGCTCGGTGAGGGCCGCCGTGAGCGCGGGCACGTCGTCCGCCGACGCCACCACGCCGGCACCGGTCTCGCGGATGAGGTCCGCGGCCGCCCCGCCGGGCGGGACGGCGGCGAGGATCGGACGCTCCGCGGCGAGGTACTCGAACACCTTGCCGGAAAGCACGCCCTGACCACGGCCGCCCGCTTCCGGAATGAGCAGCAGCAGCGCGTCCGAGTCGCGCTGAAGTGCGAGCGCCTCGCGGCGCGGCACGTACGGGTGGAGCTCCAGCCGGGAGCCGAGGCCGAGCGACTCCGCCCATTCGCGGTCGGCGACGCGGAAGTCGCCGACGAACCGCGCCACGACGTTTTCCAAGCCGGACTCGGCGAGCGCGGTCAGGAACGGCCGCGGGTCCCGCTTGCCGAAGAAGCTCCCGGTGTGCGTGATCCGGAAGCGTTCGGCACGCCGGTACTGCAGTCCCGCGAAGTCGTCGAAGTCGGCCCCGTTGAGGATCGTCGCGACCGTGCCGGCAGGCTCGAGCGCGCGTGCCTCCTCTGCGATCGCCTCGGAGGCGGCGACGATGGCGTCGGCCCGCCGCGCGACGAGCCGCGCGACGGACTCGCTCACCTTCTCCTTCGCGCGCACCGAGAGCCGCTCGACTCGCCGGTGCGGGTGCGCCGCGATCGAGTCGCGCAGGTCGGCGACCCAGCGCGTGCCGGTCGTACGCTTGACCGCGGCGCCGATCAGGTGCACGGAGTTCGGCGGCGACGTGGTGATGACGACGTCGATGCCTTCGGCGCGCACGATGCGGACCGCCGCCGGAATCGCGGTCAGGTTCCAGCCCACGTTCTCGTCGGGAACGAGCACGCGGCGCGAGAGCGCTCTCGCCTGACGCGACAGCCGATCGAGGCCCTGGCGGCCGTGCAGCTCGTCCGCGAGCTTGCGCGCACGCGGCCCCAGGTAGCGGGCGCGATGGATCCACGCCTGTGTCGGCGGAACGAGGTCCGGATCGGAGTGGATCCACTTCGGATCGTCGGGAGCGAGCACGTGCGTCTCGATGCCGTGCGCGGGCAGGTGCGTCGCAAACTTGAGCGGCCGCTGTACTCCGCCGCCGCCTGCCGGGGGGAAGTACATCGTCACGAGCAGGACTTTCATCAGTGCCCCTGCAGAGGATGTTGCCGAGCTTCTGGGTCGCGAGCACCAAGCGCCGCAAGGACGCAGTGAGGCCCCATAGCGGACCCTATGGGGCCGACCGAGGACGCCTCGGCGCGCCGAGTGTTCGCGGGCCAGCAGCCGGAGGACATTCCCTGTAGGGGCACTAGCTTCGATGGTAGAGCGCGTAGCGCTCGTCCTCGTACACCAGCTGCCACGGGGGACGCACGTGAAAGCGGCGCTTGTCGACGACGAGCCAGTCCGCGCGGAAGCGGTCGAGCACGGTGACGTCACCGGTGCGGAAGAACCGGATGATCGAGATCCGCCGCGAGTAGGGACGGTTGGCCGCGGTGTCCGCGACGTGTGCGGGCGGTGCCCCCGCGACGTACACGGGCAGGTACGCGGCGATGCGGTAGCTCGTCTCGAGGTCCGAGAAGACCACGGCGCGTTCGGGCACTTCCTCCTTCATCACCTTCAGCAACCCTGGCGTGAGCGCGTATGGATCCTCGGACGCGGCCGGCGTCCACTGGCGGAAACCGTGCACGGCGACCGGCAGGCAGAAGAGCAGGACGGCCCCGGTGACGAACCAGGTCCGCGCCTCGAGCCGCCGTTCGCGCAGGAGGCCGATGATCAGCCCCACGGCTCCTGCCGCCGCGGCGATCCAGGTCGCGAGCGCAGGGCCGCCGTGCTCGAGGCCGGGACCGAAGTCGCCGGGAAACGCGAGCTGCAAGGCAATGCCGGCACCGAGCCCGAGCGGCAGGACGAACGGGCCGATCAGGCCCGCGAGGACCCCGGCTCCGCCGGCCAGCGCGTAGGGCAGAGGCGTGAACCCGGCGAGCCGCCGCGCCTGCGAGACGGAGACGGCGTCCGCGAAGTGCGGAAAGACCCACGGCAGCAGCTCGAGACCGAGTACGGCGAGCGTCCCGCCGAGCACGAACGCCGCCCAGCGCTGGCGCGCGGCGAACGCCGCGAGCGGGACGAGCACGAGCCCGGCGACCGCGATCGCGCCGCCGCGCGAGAGCACCTCGGGGCGGAGCGCGTAGTGGTGGAGCGAGCCGACGTCGAGCTCGTCGCCGTACTTCGCCAGGGCACGTTCGAGCTCGCGTTCCGACGGCGAGTGCGACGCCGTCTCCCGCACGAGCGGCAGGAGCCACAGGATCACCGCTCCCGCCGGCAGGAAGAGCGTGGCGAGGCCGGCAGCGGCGCTCCTGCCCTCGCGTCGCGCGAGCAGCACCCGCGCGACCGCGAAGCCCGAGAGCGGAATGCCGAGGAACACGGCCGTGCTCGCGTGGACGAGTAGCACCTCGACGCCGATCGCGGCGAGCGCGAGGCCGAGGATGCGACCGGGATGGCGCAGGAAGAGGAAGAAGAGCGTCAACGCGGTGGGCACGAGGACGTAGCGGTCGATCGTCCCCGGCTGGGCGAGCAGGACGAACGAGCCGCCGTGTCCCGGAGCAAGGGCTGAGAGCGAGACAGCTGCGACGAGCAGCGCCGCTCCCGACCAGGCGGAGCGGAAGAGGGCGACTCCGGCCTCGTAGACGACGGCGAACGCGACCGGCGCGATCGCGCTCGGCTCGTGCAGCATGACCTGTGTCGGGTCGACGCCCCCGACCTTCCCGACCAGTGCCAGGAACGCGTGCCACAGCGGGAAGGCGTAGCCCGGGTGCAGGCCGCCGTCGGCGAACTCGTCCACCGAGCGGACGTGCAGGTCGCCGAAGGAGTACAGCTTCTCCACGCGACCGAGATGGAAGAGCGCGTCGCCGGTGACGGCGCCCGCGACGTGCCACAGGGCGACCCCGAACGCAAGACCGACGAGCGCGACTCCCAGGGTGTCCCACGACGGCGGCCCGGAGACGACGCGCAGGGCGAAGGGCAGCGCAACGACGCCGACGAGGCCGAGGACGAGGAGCGCCAGCAGGATCGAGCTGTGCACGAGCAGGACGCAGAGCAGGGCGGGGCCGAGCGCGCCAAGCCCCCACGCCACGGTTGCCGAGGCGCCGCGCAGCCGTAGCGCCCGCGCGACGAGCGCCCCCGGCAGGAGCAGGACGAGCGAGGCGGAGACCAGACGGAGCCAGAGGCCGAAACCGTCGGCAGGGAGCAGCCTCGCGATGCCGAGCAACGGCAACGAGCAGAGCAGGATGGGTGCGCCGCTAACGCCGCGGCGCAGTGCCCACACGGCTGTTCCATTCGTCGGCGAGCTCGCGCAGGCCCGGCCCCCGCACGCGCCAGGCGTCGCGCGCGTGCAGGCGCATCCTCGCCCGCCGCGTCGCGGGACTGAGCAGCGCGCGAGCCGCGTACTGAGCGCCGGTTGCGAGCGCCGCGAGCCGCGCGCCCGCCTCGCTGTGGTGCTTCCGCCAGTAGCGGTGGCGGCTGCGCCACATCTCGTTGATCCGCCGCTCCGGAATCTCGGCGCTGAACTGCGACTCGTGATGCACGACCGTCACCTGCGGGAAGTAGTGCACCTGCCAGCCCGCCCGGTGCAACCGCGCCTGCAGGTCGACCTCCTCCGAGTAGAGGAAGAACTCCTCGTCGAACAAGCCGACCTCATCGAGCGCCTCGCGCCGCAGCACGAGCGCCGCCCCCATCACCCAGTCGACCGCCCGCGGCTCGCGGCCGCCGGACTGCGTGATCCCGAGCCGTCCGAGCGTCGGCAGCGCGAGCACGCTCACGAGCGGCGTCGGAAAGCGCCAGGCGGAGTCCTGCAGGCGACCGTCGGGATAGACGAGTCTCGGCCCGAGCGCGGCCACGCGGGGGTGAGCGTCGAGATAGCCGACGATGCGCTCGAGCCCCCAGTCGTGCGACGTCGTGTCCTCGTTGAGGACGTAGACGTAGCGGCCGCTCGTCGCGCCGATGACGGTGTTGTGGTTCGCGCCGAAGCCGGCGCGCCGGTGCTCCGCGATCACTCGCACGCCGGGGAACCGCTCGCGCACCGCCTCGGCGGACCCGTCCTCCGATGCATTGTCGAGCACGACGATCTCCGCCTGCGTGCTTGCGAGCGACTCGAGGCACGCGAGCAGGAGCGCGCGGCTGTTGGTGTTGACGATGGAGATCGAGAGGTCGGTCAACGCGCGAGGCCGCGCGCCGCGAGCGCCTCGCGTGCGGCGTCGACGGAGTCCGCAGCCTCCTGCCCCTCGAGCCAGGCGAGCAGCTCCTGCATCCCGGCCTCGAACGGAATCTCGGCGCGGAAGCCGAGCAGCTCCGCTGCCAGCCGCGTGTCGGCAAAGCAGTGACGGATGTCGCCGGCGCGGTACTCGTTCACGACCTCCGGCTCGATCTCCTTGCCGAGCCCGCGCGCGATCACGCGTGCGACCTCGATGACCGAGGTGGGCCGGCCCGTGCCGACGTTCAGGGTCCGCCCGTCGGCACCGGCGTCGGTGAGCGCGAGCGCGCAGCAGCGGGCGATGTCCCGCACGTCGACGAAGTCGCGCGTCTGCCTTCCGTCCTCGAAGACGATGGGCGGGCGGTCGTTGAGCAGGCGCGAGGAGAAGATCGCGGCAACGCCCGTGTAGGGGTTCGAGAGCGACTGCCGCTCGCCGTAGACGTTGAAGAAGCGAAGCGCCACCGCAGGAATGCCGTAGGCGGCGCCGATCGCGAGCGTCATCTCCTCGTGGTCACGCTTGCCGATTGCGTAGATGGAGGTCGGGCGCAACGGCTTCGTCTCTGCTGTCGGCTCCGGCTCGAGCGGTGTCCCATCGTCCGCGAGCACGTCCCACTCTCGGGCCGCAAGCTGGCTCTCGGGCCGCAGCCATGGAGCAAGTCCCGACTCACCCGTGCGCGGATTGCCGTACTGCCCCTCGCCGTAGATGGACATCGAGGATGCGACGAGGAGCTTGCGAATCGCATCTCTGTGCTCGACGACCTCCTCGAGCAGCACTGCCGCTCCGATCGCGTTGATCGACGTGTAGCGCTCGATCTCGTACATCGACTGGCCGACGCCGACCGCCGCCGCGAAGTGGACGACGGCGTCGACACCGTCGACTGCGCGCCGGACCGCATCGCGGTCCCGCACGTCGCCGACCTGCAGCTCCACGTTCGCGTCGAGGTAGTCCGGACGCTCGCCTCCTCGATGCACCTGCTCGTCGAGGTTGTCGAGCGCCCGCACCCCGTGTCCGTCGGCGAGCAGCCGGTCGGCGAGGTGCGAGCCGATGAACCCGGCACCGCCTGTGATCAGAACGCGCATGACCGGGCCGGAGGCTATCTCAGCTCAGGCGCTCGAGGTCTCGGCACCCCGCGAAGATTCTCGACGGCGAGGACGAGCGCACCGGGAAGCGCGAGCGCCACCGTCACGACGAAGAACAAGAAGCCGCAGGCGAGCGCAGGCTCCTTCTCCACGCCCA
Source organism: Gaiellaceae bacterium (assembly GCA_035764165.1). GTDB lineage: Bacteria > Actinomycetota > Thermoleophilia > Gaiellales > Gaiellaceae > 3-1-20CM-4-69-9. Next base: position 5,811 of record DASTZS010000045.1, read on the forward strand.
GCTGCGTGAGGAAGCTGACGAAGAACGCCTCGCGAACCGCGAGGCCGTTGATCGTGAACGGGACGAGGATGACGAGGAAGAGCAGCGGTCCCATCACGTAGTAGGGACGGGGCGAGAGGTCGATGCCGACCGCGCGCCCGCTCATCCAGATCGCGAGCACGCGCACCGCTTGCACGCCGAGCGTGAGCAGCGAGATCCACGTCATCAGCCGCACGTGGCGCCGGAAGACGTGCACGCCCTGGTAGAAGGCGCGGAGCGGACGCTCCACCCGCAGCCTCGAGAGCAGCGGAACGAAGGAACGCAGCAGCCCGCGCGCACGCCGTGAGAAGAAGAGCACCCCGAGCACGATCGTGCCGACGACGAATGCTCCCTCCACCCAGAGGTAGGCGCCGACGTCGTACCTCCCGACGGCCAGCGCGAAGCCGACGGCGGCGAGCGCAAGTGTCGCCACGCCGCCGAGCGCGCGCTCGAGCAGGACGATGGCGGTCAGGTCGGCGGTCCTGCCGGGATGGCGGCGGGCTGTTTCGAAGATGCGCGACGCGTCACCGCCGACGGCTGTCGGCAGCACCTGGCCTGCGGTGTACGAGACGAGATAGGACCGCATCAGCCAGGACAGGCGCTCGTGAATGCCCCGCGCTTCGAGCAGCTTCTGCCAGCGGAAGGCCATCGGCGGGACACCGGCGAGCATGACGAGCACCGCGCCGGCGAACCAGCCGAGGTGCGAGTGGACGAGGATGTGCCCGGTCCGCCGGACGTCGAGCTGCCAGAGGATGTAGGCGAGGCACGCCCCCGTGACCGCCAGCGTCAGGACGACCCTGACGAGTGTCCTTCGAGTCATGGCGTGAAGCGGTCGTGCACGCGCCGTAGCGCGGCGATCGCGTCGCCGATGTCGTCGTCGGAGTGCGCCGGCGACAACGGCAGCGACAGGACCTCGCCGCCCGCACGTTCCGCAACCGGCAGCTCGGGCTGGTCCGGAAACCGTTCCCGGTAGTAGCTCAGCGTGTGCACGGGCAGGAAATGGATCGACGTCGCGATGTTCTCCTCCGCGAGCGCCTGCATGTACTCGTCGCGCGTCGCCCCCGCCCGCTCGGCGTCGATACGGATGACGTACAGGTGCAGCGCGTGCACGTCGCGCTCGTCGCGTGCAAGGGGCGTGATCCCCTCCAGGCCGGCGACCGCCTCGTCGTAGAGCGCGAACTGCCGCCGGCGGACCTCGGCATGGCGCTCGACCTTGTCCAGCTGGCAAAGGGCGATCGCCGCGAGGACGTCGGACAGGTTCGCCTTGTAGCCGGGCACCGGGATGTCGTAGAGGGAGCCGTGCCCGCGGCGCATGAGGCGCAGGTCGCGGACCGCCGAGGCGAGGTCGTCGCGGTTCGTCGCGATCAGCCCGCCCTCGCCGGCCGCGATGTTCTTCGTCGCGTAGAGGGAGAAGCAGGTCAGGTCCGCGATCGACCCGACCTTGCGACCGCGGTACCGGCTCTCCGCCGCGTGCGCAGCGTCCTCGACGACGGGGACGCCGAGCTGCGACAGCGAGTCGAGGTCGGCCGGCTGCCCGGCCAGGTCGACGGGCAGGATCGCCTTCGTCCGCTCGGTGACGGCGGCGGCGGCAAGCGCAGGGTCGATGTTGAGATCGTCGTCGCGCACGTCCACGAAGACAGGCGTGGCGCCGGTGTGGACGACGACGTTCGCCGTCGCGGGCCACGTGATCGGCGTGGTGACGACCTCGTCGCCGGGACCGACGCCGAGCGCGACGAGCGAGAGGTGCAGCGCAGCCGTGCCGGACGCCAGCGCGAGGACGTGCTCGGCCTCGAGGTACTCGGCCATGCGCCGCTCGAGCTCCGCCGCCCGCGGCCCGGTGGTCAGCCACCCGGACCGGAGTGTCTCGGCGACCGCCGCGATCTCCTCCTCGCCGATCGCCGGCGGCTGGAAGCCCAGCATCGTCTTTCTCCTGGTGGTTCGGACGGTCACGGGAGTGGATTTCTGGCGCGCGAAGAGCAAGCCGGACAAGGACGCAGGGAGCGCTCGTACGTTCTACGTACGGGCGCGACCGAGGACGCACGACGGCGCGGCTCTGCAGCCGCCCGGAAACCGCTCCTCGTGGCCGTTCGAGCCACCGTGTCAGACGAGAGCTTCGACATCGGTCTCGAATCGAATCATCGCCTCAGCCTTCGACGCGCGCTCGAGTGCCTCCTCGCGGCTGCCTCCGACGGCGAGGATCGCGCCCGCCCGGTCGGCTCCACGCCGGAACTCCTCGAAGCGATGCCCCGGCCGCCGGTAGATCCGGATGCCGCGGATGCCCTCCTGCGCGAATGCCTCCTCGACTCCCGTCACCTCGCGCAGCTCGCCCGGGGGCGGAACGAGGAATCGCACGCACGCGCCTCCGACCCGGGCGACGGGGGCAAGGCTCGTCGCCGCAATCTCCTTGCCGAGCGCCGCCGAGAGGGCGGCGCCGTTCAGGTCGACGCCGAGCGCGACGCGGCAGAGCTCGGCGTCGTGGCCGCCGCCGAGGCGAGCGGCGAGCTCGCCGACCCGCGGACCTTCCGGCCCCACTAGCACCTGGGTATAGCTCGGCCCGTCCGCGATGCCGACTGCAGCGGCGGCGGCGGCCGCCGCCTCGACCGCTGCGCCGATCTGCCCCGGCTCCAGCTCGCTCGGCCACACGTGCGTGAGGGCGACGCCGAACGCGGGCAGCGGCGCGGTCAGCCGGTCTGTGACCGTGAGTGGAAAGAAGTGTCCTCCGGAGGAGAAGGCATTGACGGTGATCTCCCGCCCGGGCACGAGCTCCTCGACGATCAGCGTCGCCGTCCGCGAGGCGTCGAGTGCCACACGCACGGCGTCGCGGACGTCTGCTGCCGAACGTACGAGCGTCAAGCCGCGCTGTCCTTGCCGGTCCGGCGCCTTGATGACGCACGGAAAGCCGATGCGCTCCGCCGCCGCGGTCGCCTCCTCGGCTCCCGAGCAGATCTCGTACGCAGGCTGCGGCACGGCCGCCTCGGCGAAGCGCTCTCGCTGGCGGAGCTTCGAGGTCGAGAGCGTCCCGGTCTCCGGCGCGATCGGGTGCGGCAAGCCGAGGCGTTCGGCCACGCGTGCCGCGATGGCCACGGGCCAGTCGATTCCGGGTGCGATCAGGCCGTCGACGCGCTCGGCGCCGGCGAGCCGCTCGATGCCCGACTCGTCCTCGGTCGAGACGATCGCGCGGCGGTCGGCATAGCGAAATCCCGGTGCGGAAGGATCGCGGTCGACCGCGATCACGTGGAGATCACGCGCGCGGGCCGCCGCGAGCAGGCCGAGCTGGGCCGGCCCCGCGCCTAGGACGAGGAGACGCTTGCCCCGGTCTCGCTCTCGAGGATCCCCCGCCACCACGCCTCATTCTCGCGATACCACGCGATCGTGCGCGCGAGACCCTCGTCGAACGACGTGCGCGCCCGCCAGCCGGTCAGACGCTCCATCTTCTCGGTCGAGCCGATGTGGCGGTCGACCTGGCCGGGCCGCTCCGACACGAACGTCTTCAGCGAGGCCGGCTTTCCGAGGGCCTCGAGCACGGCGTCCGCGATGTCCGTGACGGAGATGTCGATGCCCGTCGCGACGTTCAGCACCTCGCCGGCGACGTTCTCCAGCGGCGCCGCGATCACCGCCTCGATCGCTTCCGCGTCGTCGTCGACGTAGAGCCAGTCCCTGCTCGCATGCCCGTCGCCGTGAATCGTCAGCTCCCGCTCGGAGAGCGCCTGGGTGATGAATCGCGGGACGACCTTCTCGGGATGCTGGCGCGGTCCGTAGTTGTTGAACGGTCGCACGATCACGATCGGCAGGCCGTACGTGACGTAGTAGGCGTACGCGAGCCGATCCGCACCGGCCTTCGTCGCGGCGTACGGGCTGCGCGGGTTGAGGGGGTGATCCTCGTCCATCGGAGCCGCTTCCGCGGTGCCGTACACCTCGCTCGAGCTGAAGAGGATGAAGCGCTCGACCGGGGCGCCCCTGATCGCGTCGAGCAGGATCTGCGTGCCTTCGACGTTGGTGGTGACGAACTCCCGCGCGCCCTCCTCGATCGACTTCTCGACGTGCGACTCGGCCGCCGCATTGACGATCACGTCCACTTCGGCAACGACTTCGCGCACCAGATCGGCGTCACGGATGTCGCCGTGGACGAACGAGAGGCGCTCGTGGGACATCGCCCCGCTCAGGTTCTCGACGTTGCCCGCGTACGTGAGGGCGTCGAGCGAGATGACCTCGTACGGGGTCTTGGCGAGGAGATGGTGGATGAAGTTGGACGGGATGAAGCCCGCTCCACCCGTGACAAGGACTCTCTTGGCCACGGCGGCAGGCTACTTGTTTGAGGCCAGCGGCATTCGGGGGAGGGTGTTGTCAGACTCCCGGGACCCAGGAGCGATGACGAGAGATTTCCAATCCGCACCCGTACGGGTGGTGGTCGTCGACGATCACCGCCTGTTCGTCGACGCCCTCGCGCTCCTGCTCGGCCACGACGACCGCCTCGACGTGATCGGGACGGCGGGAGACGGCCGGTCCGCGATCGAGCTCGCCGTCGCGCAACACGCGGAGGTCGCCGTCATCGACGTGCGCATGCCGGAGATCGACGGGCTGCAGTGCGCGCGGCTGCTGCGGGTGCGCAGCCCGGAGACGCGCGTCATCCTCGTCACCGGCGCCGACGAGCCGACCCTGGAGCAGGAGGCGAAGGACGCAGGCGCCGTCGCCCTGCTGACGAAGGGAGCACTGCACGACGAGCTGAAAGAGGCGATTCTCGCCGCCGCGAAGTAATCCGCGTTCAGAGCTCCTTGTCGACCGTGTAGAGCGGCCTGCCCTCGACGTCGCGCTGGATGCGTCCGAGGTACTCGCCGATGAGCGCGAGGATGAACCCCTGGATCCCGAGCACGAAGAGGACCGCCACGCCGCCGAAGAGCGGCCCGGGGAAGTTCGACTCGCCGATCCAGAAGACGACGCCGTAGGCGCCGAGGCCGAAGGCAATGAGCGACGAGACGGTGCCGAGCAGGACGCCTATCCACTGGATGGGTTGCGGCCAGAAGCCCGCCAGCACGTGGAGCGCGAGCCGCGTCAGCCGCAGCGGCGAGTAGCGGGACGGGCCGTGGCGCGGCGCGTGCGAGACGTCGACCTCGATCACACTGGCGCCGCCGGAGAGGACGAGCGCCTTCGTGAACTTCTGCTTTCCGATCGACCCGAGCATCGGTTCGACCGCATCACGGCGGTAGGCGTTGAACGCGCAACCGAAGTCCGAGATCGCGACCCCTGTGAATCGGCGCAGCATCCCGTTGATCAGGCGCGACGGCAGCGAGCGGCCGACCGAGTCCTTGCGCGTGCGTCGGCGCCCGCTGGCGACGTCGTTCCCCGCTTCGATCGCCTCGATGAGCCGTGGGATGTCCTCCGGCTGGTTCTGAAGATCCCCGTCCATCGTGACGACGACGTCGCCCCGCGCCCGGGCGAGACCTGCATGCATCGCAGGGTGCTGGCCGAAGTTGCGCTTGAAACGCACGGCACGCACGCGTGAGTCCGTGGCGTGCAGGCGCTCGAGCACCGCGAAGGTGCCGTCGGTCGAGCCGTCGTCGATGAAGATGAGCTCGAACGTGCGTGGCCCGGGATCGAGGACCGCCACGGCTCGCCGGTAGAGCTCGTCGAGGCAGCCCGCCTCGTTGAACAGAGTCACGACGACCGACAGGTCGGGCGCGGGCAGATCGGCATCGGTGACGCTGCCTGCCCGAAACGTCTCGGTTCCTGCCATGGAAGAGAGAATAGTGCCCTCGCGATCACTCCTCCGAGGGACGCACGAGGAATCGACCGTGAAGAAGCTGTGCTGCACGGTGCCTGCGGCATCCCACCGGAAACTGCTCGTCCTCATCGCGGTCGCGTGCTACGCGGCCGTCTTCGCCGCGTTCGTCGCCTTCGAGGTACCGGGGCTCGGACTCGGGCACTTCTTCTACATCGCAGTGGCCCTACTCGCGCTCGCCTGCGGAACGCGAATCGGCCTGCTGGGCGGGTTCCTCGCGGCAGCCCTCTACGCCCTCGGGATCGCGGCCACTCCGCGGCTGCCGACCCGCGACGTCCTCACCGCCGCCACGGGTATCCGGCTCATCACCTACTCGAGCTGCGGCGTCCTCGTCGGTTGGTTCGCAAGCCGGCACAGACATCACCTCGAGCAGCTGCGCGAGCTGGCGGAACGCGACTTCCTCACCGGCATCCTCAACGCGCGCACGTTCGACGAGGCGCTCGCCAGACGCTGCTCGTCCGGAAGGCCGTTCCTGCTCGTGCTCGGCGACATGGACGACCTCAAGCAGCTGAACGACACGCACGGTCACGTCGCCGGCAACACAGAACTACGCCGGCTCGCGGATGCGCTCTCGTCCATGCTTCAACCCGGCGACGAGCTCGCGCGCGTTGGGGGCGACGAGTTCGCGCTGCTGACGGACGGCCGGGTTGCGGAAGGCCCACAGGTTGGCGCCGTGCTCCGCGCCCGGCTCGCGGAGCTCGATCTCCACGCGACGTTCGGCTGGGCCGCTTCGCCCGACGACGGGGGCGGACCGGTCGAGCTCTTCCGCAAGGCCGACGACCGCCTCTACGCGGCGAAGCTGATCCAGCGCAACTACCGCGTCGTCGCGCAGCTCGCGACCCCGCGGCGCTAAGCCTCCGCGAAAGCCGGCTGGTCGGCGAGTGCCTCGGCGCGGCGCGGTCGCCGCGGGATCAAGAACGCCGCCGCCGCACCGGCGAGCACGACTGCCGCGCCGATCCAGATCGCGGGAACCATCCCGTCCACGAAGGCGCTGCCACTCGAGTAGCTCCCGTACTGCGACCACACGGACGCGAGCACCGCGACGCCGAAGACCCCGCCCAGCTCGCGGATCGCGTTCTGCGCGCCGGAGGCCTGGCCTTCCTCCTCCGGCCGCACGGCCGCGAGGACGACGTTCGCGACGGGCGCCCAGAACATCGCCATCCCGATGCCCGAGATCATGAACGGGCCGACCAGCTCCCAGTATGCGGTCGTCGGAGTCGACAGCGCTGCGAGGGCGGCGAGCCCGCTCGCCTGCAGGGTCAGGCCGGCTCCCATCAACCGCGCCCCACCGATGCGATCGGAGAGCGCACCTGCGATCGGTGCGACGAACATCGGCATGATCGTCCACGGCAGGATCCGCAGTCCGGAGCCGAGCGGCGAGTAGCCCTGCACGGTCTGGAAGAACTGCGACAGCAGGAAGATCGAGCCGAACATGCCGAAGAACATGAGCAGGGACGCGACGTTCGCGAGCGCGAACACGCGGTTACGGAAGAAGCGCATCGGCAGCATCGGCTCCTCGGCGCGGAGCTCCCAGAGGACGAACAGCGCGAACACGACTGCACCGGCTGTGAGCGCGCTGACGATCTCCGGCGACGCCCAGCCCTGGCCGTTGCCGCGCACGAGACCCCAGACGATTCCGGTCAGGCCCGCGCTGGCGAGGGCGAGGCCGGGCAGGTCCAGCTTGGCCGCCGGCCCGTACGACTCCTCGAGCCGGCGGAGCGCGAGCGGGATCAGGACGAGGCCGATCGGGACGTTGAGCCAGAAGATCCAGTGCCACGAGATGCCGCTCACGACGGCGCCGCCGACGAGGGGGCCGAACGCCACGGCGAGACCCGCGATCCCGCTCCAGGCTCCGATGAAGGCCCCGCGCCGGTTCGCCGGCACGCCGGCGCTCAGGATCGTGAGCGTCAGCGGCGTGATGATCGCGCCACCCACACCCTGGGCGGCGCGCGCTGCGATCAGGGCGCCGGCCGACGGTGCCAGGGCGGCCGCTGCGGAGGAGAGCGTGAAGATCCCGAGCCCGAGCGCGAACATCCGCCGCCGCCCGAAACGGTCGCCGAGCGCGGCGCCGGTCAAGAGCAGGACCGCGAAGGTCAGCGTGTAGGCGTTCACCGTCCATTCGAGGCTCTCGACGGTGGCGTGCAGGTCCTCGCGGATCACGGGGAGTGCCGTCGTCACGACGAGGTTGTCCAGGGTGGCCATGAAGACGGCGACCGACGTGATCGCGAACGTCCAGAGGGTGCGGGTCTTTGCGCTCATCTCTTCCTCCTTGGGGTCCTGCCGGACATCGTGCGGCTCTGGCGGCTGCCGGGGAAGACGGCCTTCCGGCGTGTTGTGGTGCGGCAAACCGGCATATGCTTGTGAGTGGTCACTTACTCAGAGTCGAAAAAAAGAGGTCAGACGTCGGCGTGGCAGCCCTTGATCAGGCGCTGCGCCCAGCCCTCGTCGGCGGCGACCAGGTCCATCGAGGCGACGACGTTGAGGAGCATCCCTTTCGCGAAGAACCGCGAGACGCGGTCGGGCGGAAGGCCGGAGACGCGCTCCACGTGCTCGACGAGCTCGCGGTAGCCCTTCCGCACGACCTCGCGGATCTCCGGGTCGCCGGAGGCTGCGTAGGCCTGCATCTGCGAGTGCAGGTACGTCGGGTCGGTCGTGAGCCGCTCGACGTAGGCCTCGCCGATCGCCTGCAGCGCCTCCTCGCCCTCGAGGCCGGCGGTCGCGGAGCGGAACATCTCGAGCGTGCCCCGCATGCAGCGCTCGACGGTCGCCATGAAGAGCTCCTTCTTCGTGCCGAAGAGGCGGAAGACGTAGGGCTGCGAGATGCCGACCGCCTTCGCGATCGCCTCGGTCGAGCCGCCCGTGAGGCCGTGGGCGGCGAACTCGACGAGCGCGGCCTCGAGGATCTCCTCGCGGCGCTCCTCGGCGCTCTTGCGGGCTGCGACGGCCATGTCCGCATTGTTAGCTATCGCTCACTAACTTGTCAAAGTCACTTCCGCACGAGCGCCATGCCGCGGGCCAGGTGGACGGGCTCGCGTCTCTCCTGCGCCGCGAAGCGCCGGAAGGCCTCGGTCGAGTTGACGTCGTCGGAGAGCAGCAGCCCGCCGGGACGGAGGGCGGGCCACGCGGCGTTGAACTCGAACCACATGCACTCGAAGGAGTGCTCGCTGTCGTGCATGAAGCTGTCGATCGTGCCCAGCCGCTCGAGCAGCGGCGGCAGCGCCTCCTGGCTTCGTCCGAGCGCGAGCGTCCAGCGTTCCTTCAGCTCGGCCGGGATCAGCCAGCCGGGCTCCGAGCCTGTGGGAATGCCGGCTCTCCCCTCGCCCTCGTAGAAGGTGCCCGGCTCGTAGTCGCGCCCCACCTCGCGCGGCAGGTCGATCGAATGGAGGTGCCCCTCCCCGTTCGCCTGCAGGGCCAGGAGCGAGAACGCCGTCGAGAACCCGTTCGCGACGCCGGTCTCGACCGCCACCTGCGGCCGCAGCGAGCGCAGGACGGCGTAGAGGTAGGTCCCCTCCGCGTAGCCGATCGCACCGAGCGAGTGGTTCGCGCCGGTCGCGACCACCGACTCGTGATGCTCGCGTCCCTTCGCCAGCAGATGGTCGATCAGGCCGCTGTCCCGCACCTCGCGCTCGTACCGGGCGAGGGCGCCGCGTCCGCCGAGGAAGTCGGCCACACCCGAGCGGATGCGGAGCCGCTCGGCCGCACGGCGCGGCTCGCGCACGTCCCGGGCTGCGCGGGAGAGACGTCGTTTGAGCCCGGCGCGCACGGCCGCGGATCGTATCGTTGAGCCTGTGCCGCGGGTCTTGCATCTGCCCGTCAACCTCGCCGGTACCGGCTGGGCGCACGTCAACGCGCTGCGCCGCAAGGGCGTGGACGCGCGGCTGCTCGTGTTCTGGCCGCAGAAGTGGCGGCCGGACGAGTACGACATCAACCTCGACCTCCCCCGTCGTGGCTTCCTGCGCCAGCAGGCCGTGCAGTGGCGGGCCCTCGCGACGTACCTGCCGCAGACGGACATCTTCCACTTCTACTTCGGCAAGACGCTCGTGCCGAAGTCACTCAACGTCCCGATCCTGCGCGCGACGCGGAAGAAGTCGGTGATGCACTTCCTCGGCGACGACATCCGCGGCAAGCGGCCCGAGGAGCTCGAATACCGCAAGCGCTTCGACGCCTCGATCGTCGGCTCGTACGCCGCGACGCGCTGGGTGCCGGACCCGACGGCGGTGATCCCACCGGGTCTCGACCTGAGCGCCTACGAGCCCGTCGCGGCCGTCGAGCGCGAGCGGCCGCTCGTCGTCCACGCTCCCTCGAACCTGGAGAAGAAGGGGACGGCGTACGTGGTCGAGGCGTGCGAGCAACTGCCCGTCGACCTCGACGTCGTGCACGGCGTGCCGCACGACGAGGCGGTCGAGCGGTTCCAGCGAGCCGACATCGTCGTCGACCAGCTGCACTACCTCTGGCACGGCGTCTTCGCGATCGAGTCGATGGCGTACGGGAAGCCCGTGGTCACGCACCTGGACGAAACCGCGGTGCGCCAGACCGAGGAGGCGTTCGGCGTGAAGGTGCCGATCGTCTCGGCGACGAAGGACGACCTCGTGGAGAAGCTCCGGCCGCTCGTCGAGTCGTTCGAGCTGCGCAAAAGGCTGGGCGAGGAGAGCCGCGCCTACGTCGAGCGTGTCCACGATCTCGAGACGGTCGCCGACCGTTTCATCGAGCTGTACCGCTCCATACTTTGAACATGTTCGAGCGGATCAAGGAGCTCCTGCGCCACTCCGCGATCTACGGCGCGGGCAGCATCGTCGCCCGCGTGCTCGGCGTGCTCCTGCTGCCGCTCTACACGCGCTACCTGTCGCCGAGCGACTACGGCCTGATCGAGACGCTCGTCGCGCTCTCCGCCGTGCTCACCGCGCTCGTGGCCCAGGGAATGAAGAGCGCGTTCTTCCGTTTCTACTTCGACTCCGCCGAGCAGGAGCGCCGCCACCTCGTCGTGCGAACGGCGTTCTGGTACGTCATGGCCGCGTCGACGGCCGTCGCGCTCGTGGGGATCGTCCTCTCGCCGCAGCTCTCCTGGCTGCTGTTCGGCACGCACGACCACCGAGGCCTCGTGACCGCCGCCTTCATCGGCCTCTGGGCGGCGCTCAACTACGAGCAGATGACCTCCCTCTTCCGCGTCGAGCAGCGCTCTGCCGCCTACGTGGCGGCGACGCTGACGAACGTCGCGATCACGATCGGCGCGACCATCCTGCTCGTCGTCGTCTTCGACGAAGGCCCGCTGGGAGTGCTCGTCGGCAACTTCACCGGGACGCTGATCGTCTATGTCGCGCTCCTGCTCTACAGCCGCCATGCGCTCGGCCTGCAATTCGACCGGCGGCTCTACCGGGAGATGGGCCGCTTCGGGCTGCCGCTCGTGCCGTCCGCGGTCGCGCTCTGGCTGACGAACTTCAGCGACCGATTCTTCCTCGTCAAGCTGGCAAGCCCGCACGAGGTCGGGCTCTACTCGATCGGCGTTCGCATCGCGTCCGCGATCGTGCTTCTGCTCACCGCCTTCCGGATGGCCTGGCCCGCGTTCGCGTACTCGATCGAGGACGATCGCGAGGCGCAGCGTACGTACAGCTTTGTGCTGACCTACGTCGTCTACGTCTGCTGCTGGCTCGCCCTTGCGCTCGGCCTGCTCGCCCCGTGGATCGTCAGGCTGATCACGACGCGGCCCTTCTATCCGGCGCAGAACGTCGTCGCGCCGCTCGCGTTCGGCGTCGCGGCGTTCGGCGCGTATGTCGTCGTCCAGATCGGCACCGGGCGCGCGCGCCAGACGCGCTCGAACTGGGTCGTGACCGGCGCCGCCGCGCTCGTCAGCGTCACCCTGAACGTCGTGCTGATCCCGCCGTATGGGCGGATGGGTGCCGCCGTCTCGATGGTGATCGCCTACACGATCCTGTTCGTGGCGATGGCGTGGCGCGCGCACCGCGTGTTCCCGGTCCCCTACCAGTGGCGACGCGTGGCCACGATCGGCGTCGCCGCCGTCGGCCTCACCGTCTTCGGCAAGCTCCTCGACGTCCCGCTCGGCGTCGCGCTCGTGCTCACTGCCGCCTTCCCGCTCCTCCTGCTTCTGCTCGGCTTCTACCTGCCGGCCGAGCGCCAACGCCTGCGCCGGCTCTTGCCTATCCTGGGGCGATGAGCGTCCTCGCCGCGGTGCTGCTCGCCGCCACCTCGCTGCACATCACGGTCTGGCCGAACGGGGAAGGCAACCCCGGGAAGCGCGTCTACACGCTCCGCTGCGCCCCGGTCGGCGGCACGCTGCCCCACCGCGCGTCTGCGTGCGCGAAGCTCATGCGGGTCCAGCGCCCGTTCGCGCCCGTCCCGAAGAACACGGCCTGCACGCAGATCTACGGCGGCCCGCAGGAGGCGCTCGTGATGGGGCGTTTCCGCGGCCGGCCCGTCCGCGCCCGCTTCAACCGCAAGGATGGGTGCGAGATCGCGCGCTGGAACCGCGTGCGGTTCCTCTTTCCCGGCGCCGGCTCGTCCGCCGAGTCCCGCTGAAGCCCGGGACAATCGCCAGGAAGTAGCATCGCGCGTTCGATGCGCGACATCACCGTCCTCGTCACGGCAGCCGGCGCTCCCGGCACTGCTGCACTGCTGCGAGCGCTCCGCCAGAACGGCGAGCGCGGCGTGCGGCTCGTGGGAACCGATATGTCGCCGCTGGCCGTCGGGCGGCACTTCTGCGACCGCTTCTACGTCGTCCCGCCCGGGCACGACCCGGCCTTCGCTGAGACGTTGCTCGACATCGTCCGCCGCGAGAACGTCGACGCCGTCCTGCCGCAGTCGTCCCACGACCTGCAGGCGCTCGCCGACGCGCGCGAGCGCTTCGTCGGGACGACTGTGCTCGTTTCGTCGCCCGAGACGATCCGGACCGCGAACGACAAGGCGGAGGCCTCCAGGCTGCTCGACCGCATCGGGCTGCGTGCACCCGCCTGGCGCAAGGTGACCGGCGGCCGCGCCCTCGCGCTCGCCGCCGAGCAACTCGGCTATCCCGACCGGCCCGTCTGCTTCAAGCCCGTCTTCAGCTCGGGATCACGTGGCTTCCGCGTCCTCGACGCCAGCGTCGACCGGACGAAGCAGCTGCTCGACGAACGTCCCGGCAACCTCTCCATGCGCCTGAAGGACGTGCTCGAGCTGCTGCCCGAGGAGGGCGGGCCCGACCTCCTCGTGATGGAGCTCGCGGAAGGACGGGAGCGGACGATCGACGGCATCGCGCGCTCCGGCCAGGTCCTGCTCGGGCATGCGAAGACGCGCGAGTCGATGCGGGCGGGCCTTGCGATGTACTTCGAGACGCTGCAGGACCACTGGCTGATGGAGGTCGCGCAGCGCATCGTCGGCGAGCTCGGCATCGAGTACTTCTTCAACATCCAGCTCGTCGGCGACTACGTGATCGAGATCAACCCGCGGATCTCGACGATCGTGTACCAGGAGGACCTGAACCTGCCCTACCTCGGCATCAAGTCCGCGCTCGGCGAGATCTCCCGTGAGGAGCTGATGCAGCTGAGCGCACAGGTGCGGCCGACGCGCCGCGCGCTGCGCTACTTCGACCAGGTCGAGTGGGACGAAACGAGCTCACCGGCGGAGACGCACCTGCCGCCGCGCTCGACGACCGCCTGGAGCACCCTGGAGTAGAGCCGGTCCCAGCCGCCGGAGGTCGCCGGGTCGAAGCGGTCCGGATGCCAGAGGACGGCGAACGCGCCGCCGTGCTCCGCGGCCCAGTCGAGCAGGCGCATGAGCCGGGGCTCCGCGCGCTTCGCGCTGAGCCCCAGATAGCGCTCCTCCGCGAGCGTCGCGTCCATCGCCGCGAGCGGGACCTCGACGAGGTCGAGCGGCGCGTCGTGCTCGAAGTCCCACGGACGGAATGGGCGGGCGATGCCGGCGCGAAAGCCGACGGCGTCGGGGAAGCCGAGCGTCGTGTCGTAGCGCAGGCCGGCGCCGGCGAGCGGGGCGAGGTTCCGGTGTGGATCGAGGCGCAGGTAGTGGTAGCGGTGACCCGCGACGGGCCCGGCCAGCGCTTCGAGCTTCTGCTTCTCGGCCACGAGCCGCGCGGGATCGTCCGCCGCCGTGTAGCTGCCGTGCAGACCGACCTCGCCCCGGGCGGCGAGGACCGTCTCGACGAGGCGCGCGCGCAGACGGCCGTACGCCTCCGGAGCGGCGCCGTCGTGAGGGTCGTGATGGCTTGCGATCACGTAGAAGCTGGAGCCGGTCGCGCCGCGGCGCCGCTCCTCGGCCAGGATCTCCTCGAAGCGCCAGTTCGGATCGCTGCCGCGCACCCGATGCATCGGCACCGTCACGAGCCCGGTTGCCTCGCGCACCGCCGGGCCGAGGCGGGCATGCATCACGTTCTGCTTCAGGCGCGCGGCTGCACCGCGGAGCCCGATGCGCGTCCAGCGCCACGGCGTGTCGACGTCGTGCGTGAGCGCGACGGTGAAGCCGGCGCCTCTGTCGACCCCGAGCTTGCGGCGCAGGCGCTCGAGTGGCGGGTCGAGCGGGTCGAGGCACGACCACTCCGCCCTGAAGCGGCCGTGCTCGTCACGCGGACCGCTCCGTTCTTCGACTCGCGCGAGATGGAAGAAGCCCTCGGCGACGTCGTCGTCCTCCGGGCGCTCGCGCCGCTCGATCCGCTCCCACGACTCTGCGCGGAAAGGCAGATCGTCGCCGAAGCCGACGTCCCGCGCCCCGATCGAGTCGAGCACCCAGCGCGCACGCCGTTCGACCGACTCGGGGATCAGCGCAACACGCTCCGCACCACGCGTGCGAGATGGACGAGACCCGGCTTGAGATCGTCCCGCGCAAAGATCGCGTCGACGTAGGGCAGGCGCTGGGGCGCGGGACGCTCACCGGGCAGCAACGTGATCGCCCAGCGTTTGCCGTTGCCGTTCATCGTCGCCTCGGGCACCGCTTCGCCGGTGAGGTCGGCGTAGGCGATGCGTGGGAGGTCGACGCCGCAGGCGGCGGCGAGGCCGTGCCACTGAAAGAGGCGTGGGTTGATCTCCATCAGCTTGAAGCGTCCGTCACGCGAATCACGCTTGAACTCCACCTGCGAGAGACCCGCGTAGTCGAACGCCTCGAGCAGCCGCAACGCGGCGTCGACCGCCTCCTGCACCCACACCGCCTCGCCGACACGACACGTACCGACGCCCGGAGGCGTCTGCCGCAGCTTGCGGCCCGAGAACACTCCGAGGGGGCGGCCTTCCCGGGTCAGATAGCTGCCGACCGTATAGAGGGCGTCGTCGCCGCCCGGAATGAGCTCCTGCACCATCGGCTCGAACTCCGCCGCGCGTTCGTAGGCCGTGCCGACCTCGTCGAGCGTCTCGCAGCGGAAGGACTGACGGCGAAAGCGTTCCTTGAAGCCGACGTGATCCTCGGGCTTGAGCAGGACGGGGAGCCCGAGGTCCTCGGCGGCTGCGCGTGCTTCTCCGGCGGAACGCGGATACCGAGTGCGCGGGATGTCGACCCCGGTCGCCTCCGCCTCCTCCAGCTGCGCACGCTTGCTCTGCACGCGCTTCAGCAGCGTCCAGTCCGGGAACGGAGCGAGGACCTGCAGATCGCCCAGATGCTCCGAGATCAGATTCAGCTGGCCGTCGTGGGTCGGAAAGACGACGATCTCTCCCAGCGCGCGGATCGACGCGACGAAGCGCGCCGGTTCGGTCTGCGCGTCGGCGACGAGGAGCGGCTCGGCGTAGCGGGAGCGAAAGCCGAGTGCGCTCGGGCGGTGGTCGACCGCGAGCGTGCGTACGCCGGCACGACCGAGCGAGCGGACCGCGGCGAGCCCGTTCACGAAGCCGACGTCGACGACGGCGGCAGGCAGGCGGGTCGAGTCGGCTGTGCGCTTCATCGCGTCGATTCTGCCGAGGGCGCCTGGAGCGCGTCGGGACACGTCTGAGGGACAGTCCCTCGGACATGTCCGCGCCGCCTAGCGAAGGCGGTTGAGCTCCGCGAGGTCCTCGGACGTCGGCTCCCACTCCGCCGCCGCGTTTGCGCGAACCTGCTCCGGCTTCGTCGCTCCTGCGATCACCGATGCGATCGCGGGTTGCGCGAGCAGCCCGCCGATCGCAACCTGCAGCAGCGTCAGGCCGCGCTGCTCGGCGAATCGCTCGAGCGCCTCGAGCCGGTCGAACGTCTCCTCGGTGAAGACCTCGTCACGATCGGCGAGGCGTGTGCCCTGCGGCCGCTCCTCGCCGCGACGGTACTTGCCGGTGAGCAGCCCGCTCGCGAGCGGGAAGTACGGCAGGACTCCGAGCCCGAGCCGCTCGCAGGTCGGCAACAACTCCTCTTCCGCCTCGCGTCGCAACAGCGAGTACTGGTTCTGCGCGCTCACCGGCCGCGTGAAGCCCCGTTCGCGACAGATCGCGTCCACCTCCTCCACCTGCTCGGCGGTGAGGTTCGAGTGCCCGATGTGGCGGATCTTGCCCTCGCGCACCAGCTCGTCGAGCGCACCGAACGTCTCCTCGAACGGCGTCACGCCGTCGGGGACGTGGTACTGGTAGAGGTCGATCCAGTCCGTCCGCAAGCGCCGAAGCGACGCGTCGACCGCCCGGCGGATGTGGTCGCGCGAGCCGCCTCCCCGTCCCTCCATCCGTCCGCCGAACTTCGTCGCGAGCACCACTCTCTCGCGCCGAGCGTGCAAGACCTCGCCGAGGAACGCTTCGCTGTCGCCGTTGCCGTAGGTGTCCGCGGTGTCGAAGAGGGTCACGCCGGCGTCGAGCGCCGCGTCGACGACTGCGCGCGTGCCCTCGAGGTCGACTCGCATCCCGAAGTTGTTGGAGCCGAGCCCGACCACCGAGACTTCGGGCCCCTCCGGGCCCAATCGCCGCGTACGCATAGCGGGCCATGCTAGAGCTTGAGTGTGCAGTACCGACGCCTTGGCTCGAGCGACCTGGATGTCTCCGAGGTCAGTCTCGGCTCCTGGCTGACGTACGGCGGGGGCGTCTCGGACACCCGGGCAGAAGCGTGTGTCGAGCAGGCCTTCGAGGTGGGGATCAACTTCTTCGACACCGCGAACGTCTACGGGCGCGGCGGAGCAGAGGAGTTCCTCGGTGCCGTGCTCTCGCGCCGCCGGCGTGACTCGTACATCCTCGCGACGAAGCTCTACTTCCCGATGAACGGCGACCGCGGTCTCTCGCGTGAGCAGGTCTTCAAGCAGATCGACGCGTCACTCGCGCGGCTGCGCACCGAGTACGTCGACCTCTACCAGTGCCACCGCTACGACAGGGAGACGCCGCTCGAAGAAACGATGGAGGCGCTCACCGAGGTGGTGCGACAGGGAAAGGCACGCTACCTGGGTTTCAGCGAGTGGACTGCCGACCAGATTCGCGCCGCGCTCGCACTCGTGCCGGAAGTGGAGAAGTTCGTGTCCTCGCAGCCGCAGTACTCGACCCTGTACCCCGTCCCGGAACGGGAGGTGATTCCGCTCTGCAAGGAGAACGGGATCTCGCAGATCGTGTGGTCGCCGCTCGCGCAGGGGGCGCTCACCGGGAAGTACCGGCCCGGCGACGAGCCGCCGGCCGGCACCCGCGCCGCTTCACAGCAGATGGGCTGGGCCATGGACCGTTTCAGGGACGAGGACGTCCTCGAGGCCGTGCAGCGGCTCGTTCCGATCGCCGCAGGTCTCGGCATCACGATGTCGCAGCTGGCGATCGCGTGGGTCCTGCGCGAGGAGAACGTCGCCTCCGCGATCGTCGGCGCATCGCGGCCGGAGCAGGTCGAGGAGAACGCGGGCGCCTCGGGCGTCGTCCTCGACGAGGCGACCCTTCAGGCGATCGACGACGCGGTCGCCGACGTCGTCGTGCGATGAGCCGCTTCACGACCGGCATCGCCGAGATCGTCCTCATCGTCGAGGACGTCGCGCGCTCGGCGGACTTCTACGAGCAGGTCGTCGGGCTCGAGCCGGTCAGTCGAACAGGCGACGAGTGGGCCTGGTTCCTCGCCGGCGACCCCGGCACGCAGCAGCGCATCGCCGTGCACAAGGGTTCGCTCCTCTTCGAGGAGCACTCGCCGCATCCGGAGGGACACCGGTTCGGCAACGTCCATTTTGCACTCGAGGTGCCGCGCGCCAGGCTCGAGGCAGCCGCCGAGCACGTTGCCGCAGAGGGAGTCGAGGTCTACGGGCCGACGCATTTCGAGTGGATGAGGGCGACCTCGTACTACTTCTACGACCCCGACGGCAACCTGCTCGAGTTCTGGGCCCGGGAAGGCTGAGGCCCCGGAGGACCGGGGCCTCGCGAAAACGCCGAACCTCAGGCCGCGAGGCGCTTGCGCGCCTTCTGCACCGACGGCAGCGCGGCCTTCGCCTTGGCCAACGGGCGCGCGCGCAGCGCGACGGACGCGGGCTTGGCAGAGATCGTGATCTCCTCGCCGGTGGCCGGATTGCGGCCCGGCCGCGCCTTGGTGGCCTCCTTCACGCGCACGACGAGCTGCACCACCCCGCCGATCCTCACCTTCTCGGCGTTGCCGAGCTCCTCGAGCACGACTTCCTCCAGCGCGGCGAGCGCGGCCTTCGCGTCGCTCTTGCTCAGGCCGGCGCGGTCGGCGACCTCACTCGCGAGCTGGGACTGGGTCAGGGCCATTTCACTCCTTCGGTTGTGGTCGATTGACGCTGGGATTCAAGCGGGGATGCCAGACGGATGTCGCGGTGGACCTAGTGCCCCTCCAGCAATACATGCCTGCTTCTGGCCCGCGATCAGACGGCGCCAGAGTCCACCCTCTTCCTCAGCAAGGCAGTCCAGCCTTGCTTCGGTCGAGTGCGGCCTCTGGGCTTGGTGCTCGCGACCCAGAAGCGAGACGGCATTACTGGAAGGGGCACTAGGCAGCGAGGAGGCCCGTCACGTACATCGCGATGATCCCGGCCAAGAAGCCGCCCAGCACCCAGCCCGACCGAAGCCCGCCGGCCGCGCGCCGTGCCACGTAGCGCCCCACCTCGACCACGACCTCCAGCGCCGCCCCGGCGGCGACCGCGAAGAAGATCACCGCCAGGAGGTCGGAGGACACGAAGCCGCCCAGCCAGGCGCCCAGGATCGCCGGCCCGCCGGCAATCGCAGCCAGCAGCGCCAGCCGGCCGAGACCGAAGCGACTCCGGCTCTCGGCTGCCGGCGCCGCAATGCCGAGGCCCTCGGTGACGTTGTGGATCATGAAGCCGACGATCAGGAACGTGCCGAGCGTCAGCTCGCCGAAGGCGAACGACGTGCCGATCGCGAGACCCTCGCCGAAGTTGTGCACCCCGATCCCGACGGCCACGAGCAGCGCGAGCGCCGCAGCCCCGCCGCCCGCGCGGCCGCCGCTTCCCCTCAGCCTGGCCCCGAGGAAGACCATCGTCGAGTAGCTCAGCGCGAGACCGAGGAGCACGAGGCCGGGGCCGGCGAGAGGACCGGGCAGGGCGGCCTGCCTGGCGAGTGCCTCGCCGAGCGCCTCGATGCCGAGGAACGTCAGCAAGCCGCCGGTCAGCGCCATGAACGCCGCCAGCCACCGCGGATCAGCGCGCCGGAGCGACGGAAGCCACAAGAGCCCTAAGGCCACGGGGACGACTCCGACGAGGAAGCCGATCAGGCCGTAGCCGAGGAAACCCTTCGCGCCCGGCTCGGGAGTCTCGACGGCGGCGGCGATCTCCTCGACCGTCTCGATTCCGGTCGAGCTCGTGACGCCGACGGAGATCGGATCGTTCTCGACCCAGGCGTACGGCACCACGATCGTGGCCGAGCGCAGGCGCGCGAGCCGGCGGTTGCCGTCGACCGAGAACGGGACGATGGCGTCGTCGACGGTCACGGAGGCGATCGTCAGGTCCTGGCGCTGGGGGTTCGTGACGCGAATGCGGATCTCGTGCGGCTTGAACTCGACGCGCCTGACATCGAACTCGTCGGCCGGAGGAGGGTTGCGTCCGACGAGATCGACGAGCGAGTCGCCGCTCGTCACGAAGATGCCCACAACAGCTGCCAGCAGCACCACCGGCAGGAACGCCCATGCCCGCCAGAGTCCGTCGCGACGAGCGGGCGCTGACCCGGCCTCCATCAGCTCACCTCGAAGAAGCCCATCCAGCCCAGCTCGGTGAACTCCGACTGGTGGGCGTGGAACATGAAGCGACCCGTGTTCGCGAAGTCGATCTCGATGATGCCCCGCTGCCCCTGACACAGCATCACCGTGTCGGTGTATTCGAAGGTGTCGCTCGATCCCGTCGGGTAGTAGCGGAAGAAGTCGCCGTGCAGGTGGAACGAGTTGATCAGGTCGAACTCGGTGAGGTTCGCGATGTAGATGCGAACGGTCTGCTCCCGGCGAACGCGAATCGGATAACGGGCGTAATAGAACGAGCGCCCGTTCACCGTGTAGAAGTTGTTGCCGCCGTCGCCGTCGGTGTCGTACCCGTTCATCACCATGACCAGCTCTTGCGCCGGCCGTCGCGGCTTCGCAGGATCGATGATGAAGGCGCCGTAGAGCCCCTTGTGGATGTGCTTCTTCAGCGGCGTCGAGTGGCAGTGATAGAGCTGCATCCCGTAGGGACGCGCGGGGAACTCGTACGTGAACTCATCACCTGGATCGACGATCTCGAACACGCCGTCCATGTGTGCGGGATGGACGCCGTGGAAGTGGATCGTGTGCGGATGCGATCCGGCATTGACGAGGTGGACGCGCAGGAGGTCGTCCTCGGTGGCGCGAATCACCGGTCCGGGGATCGTGCCGTTGTACGTCCAGGCGGAGAAGGTGACCCCCGGTGCGATCTCCACGTCGTGGTCGGCCGCGACGAGGGTGTACTCGCGCACTCGCCCCGGCCGGTGCGGCTGGGGCGGCGGTGGGTAGAGCAGCGCGTCCAGGTCCGTAGGGCCGCCGACCGCCGGTGCGGCCTCGCCGATCATCGACGCGTGCGAAAGCGGCCTCGAGTGGCCGGTGTGGTCGGCCGCCTTCGCCTCCGGCCCGAGGGCGATTCGCCCGAGGGCGGGAGCGGCCACCAGCGGGACGGCGCCGGCCAGCAGCTTCCGGCGACTCAGGCGAAAGTTAGGCATGGCTAAATCCTACCTGCCCGGAGCGGCTACGTCACGACGCGATAGACCTCGAAGACCTCCGCGTATTCGCGGTTGACGTTGATCCCGTGTGTCCGCGCGACGTTCCGAATGTATTCGGGATCGCTGTAACGGCGGTGTTGCTGCGAGGCGTACTTCGCCAGCGCCGCGACCTTCCTGTCGATGTGGGCCTGCTCGAGGGCGAAGTACGCCTGGTAGGCGAAGTCGAAGTTGTTCCAGGGAATCTCGTAGCCGAGGATCGTCGTGCGCTTGAACGCGCGCAGCCCCTCGGCAGCGATCACCTGGTGGTCCTGGTGGATGTCGTGCAGGCTCGGCTGGAAGACGGCGTCGGGACGCCACTCCTCCCATAGTGCGACGAGGAGCTCGAGGATGTCCTGCCTGTGCTCCGGAAACGTCCGGACGTCGAAGTCGTGCACGGTCAGGCTCTCCGCGGAAATGCCGAGCTCCGCCGTCGCCTCCTTGACCTCGGCCGCGAGGGTGTCCGGGGGAAACCCCTCGGGCAGCGAGCGCGTCGCGATGGAGAAGGCGACGTAGCGCACGTCCGCGCCCTCCTCGACGAGGCGGGCCATGGTGCCGCCGCAGCCGAACTCACCGTCGTCGGTGTGCGGCGCGAGCACCAAGACGCGCTTCCAGGCTCCGATCACGCGGCAGTTCCTATCACGATCCCCGTACGGCACCGCTTGCGGTGCCGTCTTCAGGAGCCGGGGGCTCGGGCCCGCGCGTCCGTCGGAGCTCGCCGACCGAACCACCCGGCTGAACCAAATACAAGCCGTAGTCTTTGCCCCCAATGCCCCACGGCGACCTGGCTCAGCTGTCCGCGGTAATCGGTGGGCTGGGGGCGGCGGCGATGCTCCTTTCGCGGACGCGCGCGCAGCTCCTGGCCGGTCTCGCCGCCACCGCCGCGGGCGAAGCCGCCCTCGCCGCGTCGCTCATCCCCGGCGCAGACCTCGAGCTGCTCGTCCGGCCCGCGAGCCACGCCGCGGCGCTCGCAGCCGCCGTTGTCGCCGTCGGTGCCGGCGGGCTTGCCCTCGTGCGCTACCCCGCGGCGGCGCCGGTCGTCCTGCTCGCTGCGGCGCCGTTTCGAATCTCCGTCTCGATCGGCTCGCAGAAGGCATACCTGCTCGTTCCTCTGTACGCGGTGCTCGCCGCGGCGGGGATCGCGCTCACGGTGCGCGCGCTGCGCCGTGAGGTCGGAGCGCCCCTGCCGCCGATCTTCGCGATCCCTGGTGCGACCTTCGTCCTCATCGCCGGCGTGTCGCTCCTGTGGACGCGCGACCTGCGCCAGGGCAGCATCGAGCTGCTCTTCTTCCTCTTTCCTTTCTCGGCGCTCGTCGTCGCGGCGGCGCGCACGCCGTTCCGCCCCTGGCATCCGCGTGCGCTCGCGGCGACCCTCGTCACGCTCGCAGCGCTCTTCTCAGGCGTCGCACTCTTCCAGCGACTCACCCACGGACATCTGCTCGCCGGTGACGTGGAGCGTGCCAACGCCTACACGACGTACTTCCGCGTCACCTCGCTCTTCAAGGACCCGAGCATCTTCGGACGCCACGTCGTGATCGCGATCGCGGTCCTGCTCGTCGCGGTCTGGCTTGGACGCATCGGCTTCTGGACCGGGACGGCGCTGCTGGCATTCCTCTGGGCGGGCCTGTTCTTCTCCTACTCGCAATCGAGCTTCGTGGCGCTCTTCGCTGTCGGCCTCGCCGTCTCGTACGCCCTCGGCGGCTCTGCCCTCCGCCGCTTCCTTCTCGTCGGAGCGGCGGCGTGCGTGCTCGCGGGCGCAGCCTTCGTCGCAGCCAACGCGGTCAGCGACTCCGCGCGACAGGCGACGAGCGGCCGCACCCGCCTCGCCCGGGTGACGTGGGTCGTCTTCACGAACCATCCGCTCGCCGGCGTCGGCATCGGCGGCCAGCCACGGGCGAGCAAGGAGGAGGCGAACACACAGCTTTCCGCGCAGCGAGACCGCTCCCATACGACACCGCTCACCGTCGCCGCCGAGCTCGGCGTGATCGGCCTGCTCGTCTACGCGGCGCTCCTGGCAGGGGCGGCGCGACTGCTCGCCGTGCTCACGCGAGCGAACCGCCCGCTCGGCCTCGCCGCGGCGGCAGTGTTCGTCGCCCTCTTCGTGCACTCGCTCTTCTACGCCGGCTTCTTCGAGGATCCGATCGTGTGGGGCGTGATGGCTCTGGCGGGGTGGGCAGTCGCGGCGCTGCCACTCGCGCGCCGACACCCGGTCGTGGTCGCTCCTGCGCAGGACGGCGCCTCGCGGCGAACGGCTCTCGAGCTGCAGCATCAGGGCCCGCTGGCAGACTGACGGCGCCGGGTGCGCCGTCGGATCCTTCTCATCGCCCTTCTCGTTGCGGTGCTCGTCGTGGGCGCCGGGGCCGCGTACTTCCTCAAGTCACGCGAGCGGCCCGGTGGGAAGCTCGACACGGAGCTCAAGGGTGTCTCCGCTTCCGTCGCGACCACGGTCGCCGTGCCGACGCGACCGAAGAAGAAGAAGGGGCAGTACCACGTCGTCGACGACAAGCGCTGCTGGAACACGTTCGGCGGCGATCCGGCCCGCACACTGTCCCGTCCTGGGATCGACATCGGCCTGCCGCTCCGCCACTTCTGGGTCGTCGGGCTGCGAACGTACATCGAGTATCCGCCGAGCTACTGCGACGGCATCCTCTACGTCAACTCGTTCGGCGGGCGAACCGTCGCACTCGATTCGCACAGCGGCAAGAAGATCTGGGAGCGCCGCGGCGGCAAGAAGCCGTCGACACCCGCCATCGCAGGCCCGCGGCTGATCGTCACTTCCCACGACGGAAACGTGACCGCCTACAACCGCTACAACGGCCAGCTGCTCTGGCGGCTCCACGTCGACGCGAAGATCGAGTCGTCGCCCGTTGCGATCGGGCGCGTCGCCTACTTCGGCGCCACCGACGGCAGGCTCTTCGCCGTCTACGTGCGGACGGGCCGCGTCAAGTGGGCATACAACACCGGCGGCAGGATCAACTCCAGCCCGTCGGTCTCCGGGAACCGGCTCTTCGTCTCCACGTACGCAGGGTCGATCTTCTGCCTGCGCCTGGCCGACGGCCACAAGATCTGGAACACGTACCTCCGCCGCAACGTGCTGCAGTACGAGAGCTTCTATGCGAGCGCCTCCACAGACGGGCGCCGCGTCTTCACGATCGCACGCTCGGGCAAGATCTACGCCCTCTCGGCGAGCAGCGGCAGAGTCATCTGGACGGCCCACGTCGGCGGGCTCGGCTACTCGACGCCGGCGATCGCGCACGGGCGTGTGTTCATCGGCGGCTTCGACGGTTATTTACGGGCCTTCCGGGCGGCGACGGGACGGCTCCTCTGGCGCCGCCACCTCGGGGGCCGCATCCTCGGCGGCTCGTTCGTCGCCGGCAACCTCGTGTTCACCTCGACGCTCGCAGCGCGGACGTTCGCCCTGCGCGTCTCCGACGGCAAGGTCCTCTGGCGGCTCCGGATCGGCAAGTACTCGCCCGGCATCGTCACCGAGCGTCACTACTTCTTCACGCTGAACGGCATCGTGATGGCCTGGCATGCGCGCCGCAGCCCGCAGATCCTCGCGAAGCAGCGCGCCGCGAAGCGGCTGCGCGCGAAGAAGCAGTCAGCGAAGGGGCGGGTGACGACGGCGCCACAGGGGCGAACGCCGTAGCGCGAAGCTGGCTGCGCGCCAGCCGGCGGCGCGCGATCGGTACGACGCACGCCGGAGCCGGCCCGCTGCGTCCGGGCGCTCGTGCACCTCGTACCCGAGCTCGGCGAGCAGATCGCCCGCGACCCGGTCGAATGCGCCGACGTCCTCGGGCGGCATCTGCAGGCGCCAGTCGCGCAGCCCCGCCGTCGGCGGCCGCGTCAGGCTCTGCTGGTGCGGCTTCGCCGAGACGTCGACGTTGCCGGCGTAGTCGGCCATGGTGGGCTCGTACGGCAAGCCCGCGAAGTCCGCGATCCGCCGCAGCACCGACTCCACGTCCGCGACGAGCTCCTCGTAGCGCACCTCGAGGTAGCGGTCCGGCCCGACCCTGCGGCCCAGTCGGCGGGCGCCCCGGATCTCGGTGCGCCACTGCGCCGCGAAGTCGCCCACCGTACGAGGCTGCATCCAGGTCTCCGTCATCAGGCCCCTGGGCATCGAGAGGAAGGAGAGCGCCGCATCCCGGCCGTCGCGAATCAGGTGCACGAAGAGCGCATCGGGGAAGAGGCGCTCGAGCAGACGCAGGTTCTGCATGTACATCGGCGTCTTGTCGCCCCAGCGCCGCTTGCCCCTCTGCTCCGCGTAGACGGCGTAGACCGTCGCGATCGCAGCGCCGGTGGGCATCCCCTCGCTGAGCCGCGCGCGAACTTCGTCCAGCGGGACGTCCCACTCGACGAGCGTGTCGATGCGCCGCAGGTCGTCGACGAACTCGTCGGGATCGACCGTCCGCAGATGCCGGTCCGCCAGCTGGGGCACGAAGTAGGACTCGTCCGGAACTGCAAGGTCGGAGTGGCGGTCGAGCATGACGCGAAGCAGCGTCGTGCCCGAGCGGCGGACGCCGAGGACGAGGAGCGGCGGTCCCCCGGGTGTCACCCGACGCGCACTGGTGCCGAGCGGTTCCCGGCCAGATCGACTGCGACGAGCACGAGCCGGTGGCGCGTCGGCGCCACCTCTCGCCCCTTGATCCGTCCGTACCAGGTCAGGCGACCGCGCCGGCGCGTCGAGTACGTGTAGACCGCGCGCCGACCGTCCACGAGCAGCAGCGCATGCGCCGGCTCGGAGGAGGTGTAGGTCATCCTCAGCTTCTGGCCATTGCTGCGCAGGCCGGTGAGCCTGATCGTCGGCGGCTCCGTGTCGACGCGGATCGGGTTCGGCAGGTCGATCGTGCGCCCGGCGCGCCGCAGGCGGACGAACGGGTAGTAGACCCCGTCCGGCACGCGCTCGCCCGAGGCGTCGCGTCCGTCCCAGCGCAGGTGGACGTCACCGCGCGGGAACGAGCCTTGCGCGACGGTGACCTCGCCGGCGCCGACCCGGACAGCCACGAGAAGACGATCCGCCCGCCGGAGCGAGAACTCGATGTTCGCGGCGCGCGAGGGGCAGCGGCAGACGGGAGAGAAGACGTCGTCCACCCGGGTCTGGGAGATCGGGCTAGGCTCGAGCTTCAGGCGCTGCGTCACCGCGAAGGCCGTCGCGGTCGCGACGAGCAGCAACAGCGCCAGAATCGTCGGTGCGTGCCGCCTCATGGCCGCGCGATTGTACGCCGCGCATGCCGGTCGCCAGCCACACGACGAACGCAGCCAGGCCGATCCCGAGACCGATTGCGATCACGTAGGACGCCTGCGGAACGTTCAGCAGCTTGATCCCGCTCAACCCGAGCACCCCGGCCAGGCCGAGGCGAAGTGCGTCCTGCGGGATGTGCAACGTGAACCTGCTGGAGATCCAGATCCCGGGAATCGAGCCGAGCAGCAACCACGCCATCGCACTGAGGTCGACGTGCCCCTGGACGAGATGCCCGAAGCCCGCGACCCACAGCAACGCGGCCGCGTGGAAGATGTCCGTGCCGACGATCCGCGCAACGGTGAGGGGATAGACCATCACCATCACGAGCCCGAAGAACGTGCCGCTTCCGACGGACGTCAACCCGACGATGAAGCCGAAGACCGCGCCGATCGCGACGGCACGGATCTTGTCTTTCCGCTGCAGGACGAACCCCGCCTCGCTCGGTTGCACGCCACGCTTCACGAACGTCTTCGCGACGAGGCCGGCGGCGCCGAGCACCAGCGCGGCGCCGATGGCGTACCCCTCGGCGGACTGGACACCGTTGCCGTACCGACGTTCGAGCCAGCTCGCGGTCGCGACGCCGAGCAGCGAGAGCGGCCCGGATCCGGCGAACATCCACAGCGTGAGACGCGCGTGCACGTTGCCGAGGCGGCGATGGCGCAGCGCCCCGAACGTCTTGAAGACGGCCCCGTGCAGGATGTCGGTGCCGACCGCATACGTCGGCTTGAACCCGAAGACCAGGACAAGGATCGGCGTGAGCAGCGCACCGCCACCCATCCCGGTCAGGCCGACGAGCACCCCGATCAACAGACCTGTGAGGGTGAACTGCCAGGTCATGGGCTACGAAGCGCGGTACGCCTCGATCAGGACTGCGGCGACCTCGGGCCGCGAGAACTCCTGTGGCGGCAGCTCGCCCGCGCCCAGCAGCTCGCGCACCTTCGTCCCCGACAGGAACACATGGTCGTCAGCGCTGTGCGGGCAGGTCTTCGCCGAAGCCATCGAGCCGCACGCCTTGCACCAGAACGAGTGCTCGAAGAACATCGGCTCGATGTCGAGCTCGTGCGGCTCGAACTCGTCGAAGATGAGCTGCGCGTCGTAGGTCCCGTAGTAGTCGCCGACACCCGCGTGGTCGCGTCCGACGATGAAGTGCGAGCAGCCGTAGTTCTTGCGGCAGATCGCGTGCCAGACGGCCTCGCGCGGCCCCGCGTAGCGCATCGCCGCGGGAAAGGCGGAGAGGACGATGCGGTCGGCCGGGTAGTAGCCGTCGAGCAGCACCCGGTAGCACTCGACGCGCGTCGCCGCCGGCACGTCGTCGGACTTCGTGTCGCCGACGAGCGGGTGGATGAGCAGGCCGTCGACCGTCTCGAGCGCAACCTTCGTCAGGTACTCGTGCGCGCGGTGGATCGGGTTGCGCGTCTGGAAGCCGACAACGCGCCGCCACCCGCGCTCGGCGAACTCCGCGCGCGTCTCGGCCGGGTCCTGCGCCAGCTCGGGGAACGCCGGCTCCGCTCGCTCGAAGACCGTGACGAGACCGGCGAGGTAGAGCGGCTGCTGCTCATACAGCCTCGCGACGCCGGGATGCGCCTCGTCCGTCGTGCGGAACGCCTGCTGCGCCTCGCGCCGCTTGTCGTACTCGTACGTCTCCTCGACCTCGAGGACCGCGACCAGCTTGCCGCTCTCGTCGGCGAGCGCGACGCGGTCGCCCTGCGGGGCGGTCTCGACTGCGAGACACACCGGCAGCGCCCAGGGCAGGCCGTTCGCGAGCCGCATCGTTTCGAGCACGGACTCGTAGTCGTCGTGACCCATGAAGCCCTGGAGCGGCGAGAGCGCGCCGCACGCGATCAGGTCCAGGTCGGAGAGCTCGCGTGACGTGAGCGTGACCACCTCGATCGACTCGACGTCGTCGGGCTGCTCGCCCGTGCGGTCGACGAGCGTGCCGCCGTGTGGGGCAATCAGCTTGGTCTCGGTGGCGACGTTCATCGCTCGCTCTCCGAGCGATGAACGAGGGAAGGGGCAAAGGGGGAAACCGTGATGTTTCCCCGCCCTGTCTCCTCAGCACATGCGGCGATCTCAGCGGCGCGTGAGCTGAGGTGATCACTGCAGAAGGGAGCGCGTGAGGGAAACATGGTTTTCCACACGGAAGCGAGCCGAAGGCGAGCGACGTTCATGCTCGTACCCCGGCCGGGATCAGCCCACGCTCTTCCAGGTGCCGGAGGATGATGTGCGCGCTCTCCTCCGGCTCGTGCTGCTCGGTGTCGATGCGCACGTCGGGGTTCCGCGGCTCTTCGTAGGGATCGTCGACACCGGTGAAGCCCTTGATCTCGCCCTTGAACGCCTTCTCGTAGAGCCCCTTCACGTCGCGGCGCGCGCACTCTTCCACCGAGGTTGCGACGTGCACCTCGACGAACGTGCCCCACTCCTCGACGAGCTCGCGCGCCTTCCGGCGCGTTTCCTCGTACGGCGAGATCGCTGCGGCGATCACCGCTGCGCCGTGCCGCGTCAGCCGCGCGGCGACCCAGCCGATCCGCTCGATGTTCGCGTCACGGTCCTCTTTCGAGAACCCGAGGCCCTTGGAGAGATGCGTGCGAACCGTGTCGCCGTCGAGGTACTCGACGATCGGGCCGCGCTCCTCGATCGCCGGACCGACGACGTGCGCGATGGTCGTCTTGCCCGAGCCCGAGAGGCCCGTGAACCAGAGCGTGAAGCCGCCGTCCCGCCTCCGCTCGGTCTCGGGATGCTCGTGCGCGTAGATGTGATCAGTCATTCGACTCCTTCACCAGTCGTGTGTTGCCGTGGATGCCGCACTCGAGCTTGTCCGAGCCGGACCAGCGGCCGGCCCGCTCGTCCTCGTCCGCGAGGACGGGACGCGTGCACGGAATACAGCCGATCGACGGATAGCCCGCGTCGTGGAGAGGGTTGTAGGGAATCTCGTTCACGTGGATGTACGCCTGGACGCGCTTCGCGTCCCAGTCGACGACGGGCTGGATCTTCCAGACGCCGTACCGCTCGGACCACTCGACGCGCTTGGCGTCGGCCCGGGTCAGCGCCTGCTCGCGGCGGATGCCGGTGATCCATGCGTCGTAGGGAGCGAGCGCGCGCTCGAGCGGCTCCACCTTGCGGATGTGGCAGCAGCGGTCGGGATCCCGCTCCCAGAGGTTCGGGCCCTCCTCGATCGCCTGCTGTGCGACGCCGATCACGTCGGGGCGCTCGAGCCGGAGCCCGTAGCGTTCGACGAGGCGGTCACGCGTCTCGTAGGTCTCCTTGAAGAAGAGCTGCGTGTCGAGCTCGACGACGGGGACGTCGAGGCCGAGCTCGCCGAAGACCATGTGGACGAGCACCGACGACTGGCGCTGCCACGAGCAGGTCAGGCACATGCGGTCGCCGAACTGCTCGTGCGCCCAGAGGAGCACCTCCTCCGCGCTCATCGCCTCGACGTCAGGAAGCAGGAGTCTCGGCGCGGTCGCCAAGCAGCACCTCCTTGAGCGTGTCGCCGCGCAGGCCGAGGCGAAGCGTCTCGAGCGGGATCACCTCTTCGGGCGGGATGTTGCCGAGGTTGACGTTGGGCCCGAACTGCTTCACGAACCACGCCTGCGACGCCTTCGTCGGCGCCTCGAAGATGAGGCTCTGCACGTCGATCTCGTGCACGATCTCGTCCACGAGCCCCGTCCGCATCTCGCCGGTGGGGCGGTAGATGCCGGCGGTGCCGCCTTCGCGTCCTTCAGTGATCACCTTCCACGCTCCGGCTCCGAGCTCCTCCTTGATCCACTCGACCCAGAGATAGGGCGCGAAGGTGACCTCCGTGTCCTTCGAGCCGACCTCGGAGAGCACGGTGAAGTCCCGCGCGAAGTCGGAGATCAGCTCGAGCTTGCGCTCGCGCGGGATCTCGAGCGTCCCGTCCGAGATCTCGACGTGGGAGAAGCGCTGCTCGACGAGCCACGCCTTGAACTCGTCCATCTTCCCACGCGCGTAGACGACCTCGAAGAGGGTGCCGCCGCACACGACGGGCGTCTCGAAGGAGCGGTAGAGCGCGATCTTCTTCTCGAGGTTGTTCGTGACGTAGCTCGTGCCCCAGCCGAGCTTGACGATGTCGACGTACTGCCCGGCGGTGTCGAACATGCCCTCGATCTCGCGCAGGTTCATGCCCTTGTCGATCACGTGGGTGAGGCCTTCCGTGCGCGGCTTTCCGGGACGGGCCGGAAGGTCGAGAAAACCGTCAGAGCCGTTCATAGAGCTCCTCCAATTTCGCCTTTGCCCGCTCCTGCACGTCGTGGAAGAGCGAGTTGCCGTGCGAGTCGATGCCGACAGTCAGCGGGCCGAAGTCCTTGACCCGGAACTTCCAGAGGCACTCTGGCATCAGCTCCTCCCAGTAGACCTCCTCGATCTCCTCGATCTGCGTCGTCTCGAGCGCCGCGGCGCCGCCGACGATCGCGAAGTAGACCATCCCGTGCTCGCGCATCGGCTCGATCGCCTCGTCGGGCAAGCCACCCTTGCCGCAGATCGCGCGCACGCCGTAGTCGCGGCCGAGCGGCTCGGTGAAGCGCACCATCCGCGCCGACGTCGTCGTGCCGATGCAGACCTTCTCGTACTTTGCGGTCGAGCGCGCCGGGTTGACGTTCGTGGCGGGTCGACCGGCCAGTTCCGACGGAGCCGGCGGCGAAGCCGCCGACTCCTGCAGGTCGGCAATCTTGCGCACGCCCGGCGCCGTGTGCAGCAGGAAGGCACCGTTGAGATCGAGCGGCGGCGCGACGCCCTGGTCGAAGATGCGGATCTGCGTGCGGTCGCGGATGCCGATGATGTGGCCGTCGACGAGCACCTCGTCGCCCGCGCGCAGCTCGCGGATCGCCTCTTCGGTCGCGGGGAAGGTCAGCCGTTTAGAACTCACGGTCGAACTCAACCTCTCCGTTCGCGGCGACGTGCGCGCTCGCGCGGCGCGCGGCCCAGCACTGGTAGTTGACGGCGACCGGGTTCAGCGTCATGTGCGTGTCCGCGTGCTCGACGTGGCACGACAGGACCGTCACGTCGCCGCCGAGGCCCATCGGGCCGATGCCGGTCTCGTTCAGCAGCTCGAAGAGCTCCTCCTCGAGCTTCGCGACGTGCGGATCGGCGTTGCGCGTGCCGACCGGTCGCGCGATCGCCTCCTTGGCGAGGTACATCGCGTAGTCGGCGCTGCCGCCGATGCCGATGCCGACGATGCCGGGCGGGCACGGCTTGCCGCCCGCGCCGACGATCGACTCGAGCACGAACTGCTTGACCCCCTTCACGCCGTCGGCGGGGACGCACATCTTCAGGAAGCTCATGTTCTCGCTGCCCGACCCCTTCGGCACGCACTTGACGTCGAGTCCGTCCCAGTCCGGGATGAACTCCCAGTGCACGATCGGCAAGCGGTAGCCGGTGTTCGGCCCGGTGTTCTCGCGGGTGATCGTGTGCACCGCGTTCGAACGCAGCGGATGCTCCACCGTCGCGCGCTCCGTGCCGTTCTTCAGGGCGGCGTAAATTCGCGCAGGGTGCAGGGGAAAATGCTCACCTACACGACAGGTGTAGACGGCGATGCCGGTGTCCTGGCAGACGAGGTTCTTCTCGGTCTCGGCGACGGTGACGTTCTTCAGGATCGTCTGCAGCACGCGCTGGCCGGGCACCGATGTCTCCTTGCGAGCGGCGTCTGCAAGCGCGTCGCGCAGGTCCTGCGGAATGTCCTTCAGCGCCCAGACGTACAGGTACGCCGCCGCGTCTTCGACCGCGGCTTCGAGGTCGGTGGTCGTAATCGTGCTCATGTTCTCGCTTTCTCCGCGGCGGCCTTACCGGCGCGGCGTCCGAACACACAACACTCGAGGAGGCTGTTTCCCATCATGCGGTTGCGTCCGTGCGTGCCGCCGGCGATCTCGCCGCAGGCGTACAGACCTTCGACCGTCGTCTGCGCGTCGCCGTCGATCACGAGACCTCCGTTCTGGTAGTGGAGAACGGGATAGGTGAGGAGGCGTTCGCGCAGCGGATCGATTCCGCCGGCACGGTAGCGACGCAACATGTACGGGAGGGAGACGTTCGCGTCGCCTTCCGGTATCCGAGTGGTGTCGAGGTAGACCGCCGGCCTCCCGTCCAGTGTTTCGACACCTTTGCCCTGCTCGACCTCCTCGACGATCGCCTGGCTGACGGCGTCGCGCGGTCCGAGTGAGTCGGTGAACTCCTCGCCGTCCGCGTTCAGAAGGACGGCGCCGTACGCGCGTGTCGTCTCGGGAATCGAGTAGCCCTGCATGTTCGGCGGCCAGGCACCGCCGTTCGGGTGGTACTGCAGCGCGTCGAAGTCGCGCACCTCCGCGCCCAGGTCGACCGCGGTCTGCGTCACCTCGCCCGTCGCGCCCGGATGGTTGGTCGAGAGCTCGCCGCGCTCTTCGGCGACGCGGAAGCACCGCCCGCCCGCTGCGAGGATCACCGTCGTGGCGTCGATCGTGTGGTCCCCGCAGCGTGCACGCCAGCCGTTCTCGGTCCGTGCGAGCTCCGCGAGCGGTGACTTGGGAAAGGTCAGGATGTCGCTGCCCTCGGCGGCTTCACGCAGCGCCGTGGTGATCGCATGTCCCGTGCGATCCCCCACCTGCAAGAGGCGCTTCCGCGAGGCGCCGCCACAGCGGGCGAGGCGGTAGCCCCCGTTGTCGCGGGTGAACACGACGCCCAGCTCCTCGAGCCAGTGGATTGCGGACCGGGCCTCGCCGGTCAGGATCTCGACGAGCTCGCGGTCGGCGGTCTCGTGCGAGGAGCGCCACACGTCCTCGGCATGCTGCTCGGGCGAGTCGTCCTCGCCGAACGCTGCCTGGATGCCGCCCTGCGCCTTGGCGGAGTTGCAGGACTGGAGCGCGCCCTTCGTGGCGAGCGCCACCCGCGCGCCGGCCCGCTGCGCCGAGACGGCGGCGGCCAGGCCGGAAGCGCCGCTCCCGATCACGAGGACGTCGAAAGAGGTATCCGCCACGACCTCCGGACACTATCAGCGATCCGCTAATTCACGAATCAGCTGTGCTTATCATCGTTCGACCCGCCGACCCACGGCCAGAGTCTCGAGCGCGAGCTCACAGGCCTGGTCGAGGTCGAGCAGCCGCCCGTCTTCGTAGCGGGCGGCGTAGACAGCAGCGTCGAGCTCCGACAGCGTTCGGGCGAGCCAGCGCTCGTAGAGGGGCTGCTCGTCCGGCGGGCGCAGGGCCCCGATCGACGACCGCGCGATGTCCGCCGCTCCGAAGAACACCGCCGCCTGCTCGGGCTGGCCCTCGGCCGCGGCCAGGCCGGCCATCGTGTCGAGGCAGTACGCGAGACCGTTGACCTCCCCGAGGCGACGGGCGAGCGCAAGGCTCTCCTCGAGCAGCTCACGCGCCCGGTCGTGGTCGCCGTTTTCGAGCAGAGCCGCCGCCAGCACCCGCGTCGACGAAGCGCGCGTCCGCTCGTCGTGGTCTCGTTCAGCCAACGTCCGGCTCTCCTCGAGCAGCGCGATCGCGCGGTCGAGATCGCCTTCGTCGAGAGCGACCAACCCGAGGTTCTCACGAGCGATCCGCTCGGTCGCGGGAACCTCGCCGAGAACCGCCTCCTGGATGCTCTCCTCGTAGAGGCGGCGCGCCTGCTCGAAGTCGCCGGCGAAAAGCGCGAGATTCCCGAGGTTCGCGAGAGCGCTCGCAATGCGAGCGTGCTCACCGAGCTCACGGGCAAGCTTGAGCGAGGCCTCGAAGAAGCGGCCCGCCGCTTCGAAGTCGCCCTGCTCGCCCGCGAGCACGCCCGCGCCGTTCAGCGAGCGCGCGCGCAGCAGCGGGTCCGCGTCCGGCTTTGCCGCCAACACGCTCTCGAGCGCACGCCGGCCTTCGTCCAGGTAGCCACGCGTCTGCCACAGCCGCCAGAGCGCGACGCAGAGCCGCAGCTCGGCCTCGTGGTCGCCGCGGTCACGGAACCACGACAGGGCCGCACGGAAGTTGTCGTGCTCCTGTCCGAGCCGCTCGAACCAGTCGACCTGGTCCGGACCCACCGACTCTCCTTCGCCCTGCTCCGCGAGCTCGAGGAAGTAGCTCGCGTGTCGCAGCCGCACGTCCTCCTCTTCACCGAGTGCGCGGAGTCGCTCCAGTGCGTACTCACGCACCGTCTCGAGCATCGTCACGCGGGGCTGGGGAGCCCAGTGATGATTCGCCAGGCTCTCGTCGACGATGCCCGCGACGTCGTCGAGGACGAGGCTCTGGCCCGCGCCGCAGACCACCTCGGCGGCCTCGAGCGTGCAGCCGCCGCGGAAGACGGCGAGCCGGGCGAAGACACGCTGCTGTGACGGGGTGAGCAGCTCATAGCTCCAGTCGAGCGTCGTCCGAAGTCCACGATGTCTCGCGGGAGCGTCGCGCGGACCCTCCGCGAGCACGTCGAGCCTGCTCGTGAGCCGTCCGAGGAGCGCAGTCGGCGTCAGCAACTTGCTGCGTGCAGCGGCCAGCTCGATGGCGAGCGGGAGTCCGTCCAGCCTCACGCAGAGCTCCCGCACCGCTTCGGCGTCCCCCTCGGCGAGCGCGAACTGGGGATTGACGGCGCGGGCGCGATCCGCGAACAACGCCACAGCGTCGTCGAGCGGAAGCGGGGGCAGCGGGTACTCGTGCTCGCCGGAGAGGCGCAGGGGCGCACGGCTCGTGACGAGCAGGCTGAGCTGCGGTGCCGCGAGCAGGCGCACGAGCAACGGCGCGGCCTCCAGCACTTGCTCGAAGTTGTCGAGCACGATCAGCAGCGGCCCCTGCGCGCGCAGGTGCTGGACGAGAGAGTCCTCCGCCGCGACGCCGCTCTCGCCGAGCGCCTGGGCAATCGTCGAGCCGACCAGCGCCGGCTCGTTGATCGAGGCGAGCTGCACGAACGACACGCTCATCCCGTGACTCTCGAGCGTGCGTGCCACCTCGATCCCGAGTCGTGTCTTGCCCATCCCCCCGAGCCCCGTCAACGTGACGAGCCGCGCTCCGGCGCGCATCAGCTCCGCCACCTCGTCGACCTCGCCCTCCCTGCCCACGAAGGCGGTCAGGAACGACGGCAGCCGGCTCTCCGGCGGGAGGCCGTCCGGGTCCGGCGCGAGCAGCGATCGGTCATGTCTCAAGATCGCGAGGTGGACGCGCCGAAGCTCCGGACCGGGTTCCAGCCCCAGCTCCGCCTTCAGCGCATCACGCGCGGCCCGGTACGCCTCGAGCGCCTCGGCCTGACGTCCCGATCGGTACAGCGCCAGCATCAACTGCGTGCGCAGCCGCTCCGCGAGGGGATTCTGTGCCACGAGCGCCTCGATCTCGGGGAGCACCTCGAGATGCCGCCCGAGGTCGAGTTCGCAGGCGATGCGGTCCTCGAGTGCGCGCCGGCGCAGCTCCTCGAGCCTCGCGATCTCGGGTTGCGCCGCCCGCAGCTCGCCGACGTCGGCGAGCACAGGTCCACGCCACAGTTCGAGCGCCTCCGTCAGGAGCCCCACAGCCTGGTCGGCGGCGCCGGCGGCACGGGCCGCGTCCGCAGCCCGCACAAGCTGCTCGAACCGGTCTGCATCGAGCGACTCCGGGCGCGCGCGCAGCAGGTAGCCGGGCGCCTGCGTGATCAGGGCCGGCTCTTCCGCTGCCGTCAGCGGAGCATGCAGGACGCGCCGCAGGTGTGAGACATGAGCCTGCAGCGTGTTCGCCGCAGTCTCCGGCGGTCGATCACCCCAGAGCTCGTCGATGAGGCGGTCGGTCGAGACAGGCTGGTTCAGGTGAAGGAGAAGCAGGGCCAGCAACTCCCGCGGCTTCGGACCGCCGAGCGAGAGGGGCGCACCGGCGGCCCGGACTTCAAGCGGTCCGAGAATCGAGAACTCGAGCATCAGGTCGTCCGACCCTATGCTTGCGGAACCGTCGGCGCGAGCCGCGCCTCGAACGGCAGGACCGGCTCGAGCAGCAGCGCGGCCGCCGAGCCGATCAGGCACGCTCCCGCGCAGACCAGCCACAAAAGCGTCGGGGAGCGGGCCAACAGCAGCCCGCCGAGCGCCGGCCCGAGCGTGAAACCGAGCTGCGAGGTCGTCAGCCACAGCGCCGTGTAGCGGCCACGGAGCCGCTCGGGAGCGAGGTCGGCCACGAGCGGGCCCTGGACGACCCCGATCAGGCACTCACCGACGGCGAACACGGTCGCGACGCCGATCAGGAGAGCGGTCGCCGGGGCCACCGCGAGCCAGAGGCCGGCACCGAGCGCGAGCACCCAGGAGGCCGCCCAGAGCAGACCGGTGAGCGCGAGTGCCGCAACCCGCCGGCGGCCCTGCAGCAGTCGGGCGAGAGGCAGCTGCAAGACGAGGATGGCGAGCGTGTTGGCGACGAAGATGAACCCGATCGCTCGCTCGCTGACGCCCACGTCGGACGTCGCATAGAGAGGAAGCATCGAGTTGAACTGCGCGACGCCGAACGCGGCAAGCAGCCCGCCGATCACGACTGCCCCGACGAAGGCGCGGTCCCGGAGCACGCGGCGGTAACCGCCGGCCGGAACTGCTGCCTCCTCGGCGCGAGGCGCACGCGCCGACTCCGCAACGAACGCCAGCGCAACCAGGAAGACGAGGTAGCTCAGTGCGTTCAACTCGAAGATGACGGTGAACGTCGAGGGATCCGTCGTCGACACGATCAGCCCGGCGGCGAGCCCACCCACGGCGAAGCCGAGGTTGGACGTGAAGCGCTGGACCGCGTACGACCCTTCACGCGCGCTCGCCGGAGTGACTCCGATGAGCAGGGTCGAGTACCCCGGCCAGAAGAGGCCGCGGCCGATTCCGGCCACGCCGATGTAGGCGAAGGCCTGCCAGGTGTGATGCACCAGCGGCATTGCCGCCGACCCGAGGGCCAGCAGGACGAGAGAGAGCGCGGCGATCGGCTTCGCTCCGATCCGGTCGACGAGCGGGCCGGCGGCGAGGCCGACGACCATGCCCAGGCCGGCGAAGAGCGCCGAAACGAGCCCCGAAGTCTCGAGTCCGAAACCGCGCACGCTGTGGAGGTAGATCAGGAGGAACGGCGTGAACATGCCGGTGCCGACGTAGTTGAGCGCCATCCCCGCGTGCAGGATCCAGGCCGGCCGCGGGAGCGATGGAATCAGGCCTCGGAAGCTGACTCGCGGCAACGGCACAACTATGACACCTCGCCACGAGGGGGAGAAGGTGCCGCTTTCAGCGAGCTTTCAGGGCTTGATCAGGGGAGCGTGGAACCATCGAGGCGTCGGCACTCGACCCAAAGGAGGTAACCCGTGACCCCGGGAATCCCACAAGGCCCACACGACGGCGCAGAGATTTGAGCTGAGATTCAGGCGCGGCTCGGGTCAAGCCACGCCTGAGGCGCGTGCGGAGGGTGCCGTCAGCTAGGCGCGCGAGGAGCTGCGGTCCTCGCGCGCCCCGCGCGCGTCAGTAGATCGAGAGGAGGAGCTGGTGGATCTCCTCCGGGGAGGCGGGGCGCGGGTTGGCCTTGTTGCCGGCCCGGCCCGCCGCCGCTTCCGCGACCTCGCCGAGCTCCGCTTCGGGGACGCCGAAGTCGCGCAGGCGCCTGAAGCCCCCGAGTCGCGCGAGGGCCTCGACATCGGTCCCGACGGCGTCGCGGAATCGCCGGACGGCGTCCGGCGCGACCTCCTCGTTGAAGCGCAGTGCCGCCGGCAGGGCGAGCGCGTTCATCGCGCCGTGGGGCAACCCGTAGCGGCCGCCGAGCGCCTGCGCGATTGCATGCCCAAGAGCCAGCATCGAGCCCCCGAGGGCCATACCCGAGTGCATCGCGCCTTCCAGCAGCCTCGTCCGCGCCGTGAGATCCTCGGGCGAGTCGACGACCCGTGGCAGCCACTCGCCGATCAGCCGTGCACCCGCGAGCGCGTGCTCGTCGGCCTCGGGGTTGTGGCCTTGGACGTAGAGCGCCTCGGCACTGTGCGCGAGCGCGTTGAGCGCCGTGCCGACCGTCTCCGCCCGCGGCAGCGAGAGCGTCAGCTCGGGTTCGTAGACCGCAGCGGCGAGCTGTGCCCCCGCGCCGCCGCCACGCAGCTTCCGTTCCGGGTCGCGGATGCCGAAGTACGGCGTCCACTCGGCGCCGGCGTACGTCGTCGGGACGGACACGACCGGAACGCCGGCCTCGGCCGAGATCGCCTTGGCGAGGTCGATCGCGCTGCCGCCCCCGACCGCCAGGACGCCGTCGCCCGCGTGCTCCGCCGCTGCAGCGACCTGGCCGGACGGCACCTCGGTCCAGCGTGCGGCCGTCCGCACGCCGAGGTTCGTCCGCGCCCAGCGCTCACTCGCGACGAGCAGCGGCTCCTGGATGTCGAGCTCGGCCAGAACACGCGGGAGCTCGGCGAGTCCCCAGCGCACGATCACGCCGGGAGACGCTCCCGCGCGAAGTCGACGAATGCCCGGGCGGCCCTCGTCTCCGTGCGGCCGCTCGCGCGCGCGAGCAGGATCTCGCGCACGGGATCGAGACCGCGAACGCGTGCCGTCGCAACCCTTCCCTCCTCGAGATCTGCCTCGATCGCGAGCCGGGAGATGAAGGCGACGCCGTGGCCTGCCAGCACCGCGCTCCGGACCGACTCCTGCAGTCCCAGCTCCAGTGAGACGTCGAGATCGCGGAGACGCTTGCCCGCTTTGCGCAGCTCGTCCTCGATCACCTGACGGACGCCGGCACCTTCCTGCATCACGACGAGCCGCTCACCGTCGAGATCGTCGAGCGAGATCGTCCTCCCGGCGAGCCGGTGCTGCGGGGGACAGGCGAGTACGACCTCGTCGCGAAAGAACGGCTCGAAGGAAACGCCGCGATGCCGACGTCCGGCGCCGACGATGCCGAGCTCGAGCTCCCGGTCGGCGACGCGGTCGACGACGGTCTGCGTGTCGGAGACGGTGAGGCGCACCCGCACGTCCGGATGCTGCTCCTGGAACTCGCACAGCAGGAGCGGAATGACCGTCCCACCCGGGCCGGTCGAGGCGCCCAGCTCCAGCGTGCCTGTGATCGCCCCCTCCTCGTCCGCGTCGAGCTCTTCGAGCAGGTGCTTTTCGAGGGCGAGCAGGCGTTGCGCCGACGCGTACAGCCGCAGGCCGGCCTCCGTCGGCTCGACTCGGCGACCGGAGCGGTCGAGTAGCTGACGGCCGAGCCGCTGCTCGAGCGAACGGATCTGCAGGCTCACCGCGGGCTGGGTGACCCCCAGCCGCTCCGCCGCCTGGGAGAAGCTCTTGC
Organism: Gaiellaceae bacterium; assembly: GCA_035764165.1. GTDB lineage: Bacteria > Actinomycetota > Thermoleophilia > Gaiellales > Gaiellaceae > 3-1-20CM-4-69-9. The sequence goes on from DASTZS010000045.1 coordinate 45,069, forward strand.
GCTCGACGACGGCGCAGAACGCCGCAAGCTGGCGCGTGTCCATAAGGGAAGCTTATTCGATGGTGCGCCAGACACGCGCCGTCGCCGCGGCGGCGGCAACCACCAGCAGCGCGTCGCTCGCGATGCACCAGACGCAGACGGCGTCGAGGACCACGAGCTGCACGTACACGAGATACGCGGCGAAGACCACTCCCGCGAGGGCGGTCGCCGCAGCGCCGGCCAGCACGAGCTGACGGCGCGTCAGGCTCGAGGCGAGCAGCGCGACGTAGGTGCCGAGACCGAGTGTCGCAACGGGCACGCCGGACAACTCTGCATACCGCGAGCGCTGCACGGTCTCGCACCCGCCGCTGACACAGACCGGGACGCCGCCTCGATAGTGGACGACCGTGAGATAGGCGGCGATCGCGGCGCCCGCGCCGGCGGCGACCGCCAGCGTGGAGGCGAGCGTCCGGTCTGTCACTGCCCGAGCGCCGCGTCGAGCGCCGGGCGGAGGGCCTCCGCGCTCAGACTCGTCAGCTCCACTTGCTGAAGGGTGCCCCCCGAGGGACCCACGAAGAAGGTCGGCGTCCCGTGGACGCCAGCAGCGTCGGCGTAGCGCTGTGCCTGCGCGAGCTGCCGTCCGACGGCGGGGGCCTGTGCGTCGCGGAAGAGCCGCGCCAGCTCGAGACCCCGCCCCTCGCGGGCGGCGTCGCGCAGCACCTTCCTCGTCACCCACCCGGAGTTCTCTGCACCCTGTCGCCGATACAGCGCGTCGAGCATGTCCCAGGCGCGGTTCTGCAGGCCTGCGGCCAGCACGGCGCGCAATGCGGTCTTCGAATCCGGGCCGACGAAGGCGAGCCCCTGGAAGACGAGCTTGACCCGGCCGGTGCGGACGTAGTCGCGGACGATCGTCGGCAGCGCCTGCGTCGTGAACTGGGCGCAGTAGGGGCACTGGAGGTCGGCAAACTCGACGAGGGTCACACGCGCGGAGCTGGAGCCGAGGACGATTCCACTCTGCGGAATGCCCTCGAACAAGCCCTGGGTGGGAAGGCTCGAAGCGGGGGTGACCGGGTCAGATTCGCCCTGCGTCGCGCTGACCGCGATCACACCCGCCCCGAGCAGCGTCGCAACCGCGATCACGGCGAGCAGGGGCCGGCGCGAGTGCAACGTCACCCGCCCAGCGTGCCTGCCGAGGCGATCTGCGCCATCCGCGCGAGGCCGGATCTTCCCTACGGGAATCCCCGCATCCGTCCTCACCCCCACCCTCTAGTGCCCCTTCCAGTAGTGCCGTCTAGCTTCTGGGTCGCGAGCACCAAGCCCAGAGGCCGCACTCGGCCGAAGCAAGGCTGGACTGCCTTGCCGAGGGAGAGGGTGGACTCTGGCGCCGTGTGATCGCGGGCCAGAAGCAGGCACCAAGGCATCGCTTGCGATGCCGACCATCGGAGGCTGTGCCGGCTTTGCCGGCACAGCCGCTTTGTATTGCTGGAAGGGGCACTAGCATCAGACGATGGCCGCGAGGACGCCGTCCACGAGCGACTCGTTCATCCTGCGCTTCTCGGAGCTGACGGAGGCGAGCCCAGCGCGCCCGCGCGACCTCGCGCTGCGGACCCTCGACGTCGTGCTCGCGAGCTTCTTCCTGCTGGTCTCGCTGCCGGTGACCCTGCCGATCGCCGTCGTCATCCTGCTCACGAGCGGGCGGCCGCTCTTCTATCGAGGCGAGCGCGTCGGACGCGGAGGGCGGGTGTTCGAGATGCTGAAGTTCAGGACGTTGCGCGCGAACGCGGAGGAACGGCTCGGCCCCTACCTCGGCGAAGAGCTCGTGCGGCGCACGCGGGAGGAGACGACACCGATCGGCCGCTGGCTGCGGGCGACGCAGCTCGACGAGGTCCCGCAGCTCTGGAACGTCGTCCGCGGCGACATGAGCCTCGTCGGTCCACGTCCGATCCGTCCCCGCTTCTTCGGACCGCTCGCCGGCGAGCTGCCCGCCTACTGGCAGCGGCTCGTCGTGCGGCCCGGCTTGACCGGGTTCGCACAGGTCCGCCGCGGCTACGAGACGTCGATGGCGGAGAAGCTGGCCCACGACCTGGAGTGGATCGCCGACCGCTCGGTGCGCCTCTACCTGCGCACGCTCGCCGCGACGGCGTGGCGGGTGCTCGGCCAGTTCGCGCGCGGCCTCGCCGGCCGGAGTTAGTGCTAGACCTCGAGGCGCGCGTCCTCGAGGTCGAGGTCGCGCTGGAGGCGACGCTCGACGTCGCTCGAGATCACGCCCTCGCGACGCAAATCGACGATCGCCGAGCGCTCGGCCTCGAGCAGCTCGCGGCGCAGGCGCTGGTAGTTCTGCGACTGCTCCTCGATCGCCCCGTCGTCGCCATCGTCGAATCTCGACGCGAACCGGTTCCGGCGGAATCCGTACAGCCCGCGCAGCCGCTCGGCCGTGTCTGTGCGAACCCAGTCCTCTTCGATTAGCTCCTCCAGCCGCGCGAGCGCGGCGTCCGCCGCCTTGATGCGCGCCTTCGCGTCCTCTCGCTCGTCGAGGTCGTCGGGCTCGACCCCGAACGCCCTGATCACCAATGGGAGCGTCAGACCCTCGACGACGAGCGTGCCGAGAATGACGCAGAAGGTCAGGAAGATGATCAGGTCGCGTTCGGGAAACGGGCTCCCCGCCGCGGTCGTGAGCGGGATCGCGAGCGCGGCGGCGAGCGAGACGGCGCCGCGCATACCGGACCAGGCGACGACGAAGGGATGGCCGATTCCCGGCAGCTGTCCGCGCTCGACGACGAGGAGCTTCGGCAGATACATGAAGACCGGCCCCCAGACGAGCCTCGTACCGACGACCGCGGCGGTGACGAGGAAGCCCCACCACATCAGCGAGCCCGCCGAACGTCCCGTCAGCGCGTCGAGGATCCGCGAGAGCTGGAGGCCGACGAGCGCGAACAGCAGCGCGTTGAGAACGAAGACGAGGATCTCCCAGACCGCGATTCCCTGCAGCCGCGTCTGCACCGAGGTCAGCTCGGGCGTCCGCCACCCGAGGTAGATGCCGGCGGTGACGACGGCGAGCACGCCCGACGCGTCGAGAGCATTCGCCGGGATGAAGGCGATGTAGCCCGTCATGAGCGCGATCGTCACTTCGACCGGCGGGTTGTCGAGGCGCCGCCGCAGCGCGGCGACGAGGAAGCCGACGATGAGGCCGATTCCCACGCCGCCGACGACGCTCCAGAGCAGATGCCACGACGCGTTCCACAGAGAGAAGGTCCCCGAGACGGCCGCGGCCACGGCGACGCGGTAGAGCACGAGCGCCGTGCCGTCGTTCACGAGCGACTCACCCTCGACGACCGTGACGATCCGGCGGGGGACGCCGAGCCGCCGCATGATCGCGGTGGCGGCGATCGGATCGGTCGGAGAGACCACGGCGCCGAGGACGAACGCGGCGCTCCACGACATGTCGTCGATCGCAGCGTGGGCGACGACGGCGACGACGACCATCGTCGCGATCACGAGCCCGACCGCCAGCATCCCGATGTGGCGGGCGTTTGCGCGCAGCTCCCGCAGCGAGGTGAAGAAGGCGGACGAGTAGAGCAGCGGCGGCAGGACCGCGATCAGCACGACGTCCGGCGGCAGCTCCAGCGAGGGAACACCGGGCACGAAGCCGAGGGCGAGCCCTCCGAGCACGAGGAAGATCGGGTACGGCACACGCAGCAGGGGAGCCGCCACGAGGAGCCCCGCGATCGTGAGCAGGAGGGCCAGGAGCAGGAGCTGGTCGTGGGTGCCGAAGTGCACCCCGCGAGCCTAGAACGCCGAACAGCCCCGGTCGATCCCGGTCAGTAGTCCCTCGTGCGAGGGCCTCTCTACACTGACCGGCCGTGTGCGGGATCTGTGGGATCGTCTCGGCGAACGGCTCGGCCCTCGCCGAGCATGTGGCCGCGATGAGCGCGACGCTCGTCCATCGCGGCCCTGACAGCTTCGGGGAGTTCAGCGACGGCGACGTGGCACTCGCCGCCCGCCGGCTCTCGATCATCGACCTCGAGACCGGCGACCAGCCGATTGCGAACGAGGATGGAACGCTTCACGTCGTCCAGAACGGCGAGATCTACAACTACCGCGAGCTGCGCCACGAGCTCGAGCGGGCCGGCCATCGATTCCAGACGCACGGTGACACCGAGGTGCTGCTGCACCTCTACGAGGAGCACGGCGACGGCTTCGCGGAGCGGTTGCGCGGCATGTTCGCCGTCGCGATCTGGGATGCTCGGCGGCGGCGCATCGTGCTCGCGCGCGACCGCTTCGGGATCAAGCCGCTCTACTACCGCGCCGCCGACGGCGCACTCTCCTTCGCCTCGGAGCTGCGCGCGCTGCCGCGAGGCGAGATCGACCTCGACGCCCTGGAGGCGTTCCTCGCGTTCAGCTCCATTCCCGCGCCGCTGACGATCTTCCGCGAGATCCGGAAGCTTCCCGCGGGCCATGTGCTCTCGTGGGAGGACGGGCGACTGGAGCTGCGTCGCTACGCGCGGCCCGCCCCGGCAACGGAGGCGAGGGACGAGGAAGAGGCGGAGCTCGTCGAAGAGCTGCGCTCGCGGCTGCGCGACTCCGTCCGCGCCCATCTCGTCAGCGACGTCCCCGTGGGCGTGCTGCTCTCGGGCGGCGTCGACTCGGCGCTGCTCGCCGCGCTCGCGGCCGAGGAGAGCTCCGAGCCGTTGCGGACGTTCTCGATCGGCTTCGAGGAGCGGACCTTCGACGAGCTCGCCGACGCACGGCGCGTCGCCGAGCGCTACTCCACGCAGCATCGCGAGCTCGTGCTGCGACCGGACGCAGCCCTGCTCCTGCCGGCGCTCGCCGAGGCGTTCGACGAGCCCTTCGCCGACTCGTCCGCGCTCCCGACCTACCTGGTGTCGCAGCTGGCAGCAGCCGACGTGAAGGTCGCGCTCTCGGGGGAGGGCGGAGACGAGCTCTTCGGCGGCTACTACACCTATGCGGCCGACCTGCTCGCCGCCCGCTACGGCGGACTCGCGCGGCTCGCGGCGCCGGTCGTCGAGCGTCTGCCCTCCTCGAACGCGAAGGCGAGCTTCGACTACAGGGCGAAACGCTTCGTGCGCGCCGCGCACCTGCCGCCGCTGGAGCGCCACCACGGCTGGAAGGAGATCTTCTCTGCCGAGGCGCGCGAGGGGCTCACCGGCCGCCGCTCGGGGTTCGACCCGGTCGAGCTCCTGCGCGCCCGCTACCTCGAGACCGAAGGCGCGGACGAGCTCGCGCGCCTGCAGGACGTCGACCTCGGCGTGTACCTCGTCGACGACCTGCTCGTGAAGACGGACCGTGCGTCGATGGCCCACTCGCTCGAGGCCCGGGTCCCGTACCTCGACACCGTCGTGACGAACCTGGCGCTCGCGCTGCCGACACGACACAAGGTGCGCGGGCTGTCGAAGAAGGTCCTGCTGCGCAGAGCGGCGGCGCCGCTGCTACCGCGCGAGATCGTGCACGGCAAGAAGCGCGGCTTCTCCATTCCCGCAGCCGCCTGGCTCCGGGGCGAGCTCGAGCCCTTCGCGCGCGAGACCCTTTCGCCCGCCGTCCTACGACGTCAGGGCTTCTTCGAGGCGCGCGCAGTCGAGCGCCTGCTCGACGACCACGTCTCCGGACGAGAGGACCTGAGCCGGCAGCTCTGGAACCTGCTCGCGTTCACGCTCTGGCACGAGCGGCACGTCGAGCGCGCGCCGCAAGAGGCACGGCCACCCGAACTCCTGGTCGAGCGCTGATGCCCCGGCCCCTCGTCGTCCACGTCGTCGGCGCGCGTCCGAACTACATGAAGGTCGCGCCGGTCTACGCCGAGCTCGAGCGTCGCGGCCACGTCGAGCAGCGGCTCGTTCACACCGGCCAGCACTACGACGCACTGATGAAGGACGTCTTCTTCGCCGAGCTACCGCTGCCGAAGCCGCACGTGCAACTCGACGCCCACACCACGCAGAGCGCGGTCGCAGAGCTCGACGAGGTCTTCAAGGAACTGGGGCCTGAGCTCGTCGTCGTCGCGGGCGACGTCAACTCGACGCTCGCCGGAGCAGTCGCGGCAGTGAAGCGGGGCGTACCCGTCTGCCACGTCGAGTCGGGCCTGCGGAGCAACGACTGGGCGATGCCCGAGGAGCACAACCGTTTCATCACGGATCATCTGTCGACGCTGCTCCTCACCACCCTGCCGAGCGGGAACGAGAACCTGGCTGCCGAGCAGATCCCCGAGGCCCGGGTCGACCATGTCGGCAACACGATGATCGACACGCTCAGGGCGAACGAGGACGCTGCCCGCGGACTGGAAGCCTGGCGTGAGTTCGGGCTCGAGCGTGGTGGCTACGTCCTCGTGACGTTGCACCGGCCGAGCCTGGTCGACGATCCGACCATGCTCGCCCGTACCGTCAAGGCGCTCGACGATCTCTCGTCGGCGTTGCCGGTCATCTTCCCGGTGCATCCCCGCACCCGCCGGAATCTCGGCACCTCACCACGGGTGCTGCTGACCGGGCCGCTGCCCTACCGGCAATTTCTCTCGCTCGAAGCCGACGCAGCGGCCGTTCTGACGGACTCGGGTGGCGTCCAGGAAGAGACGACCGTGCTGCACGTGCCGTGCTTCACGCTGCGCGCGAACACCGAGCGGCCCGAGACCGAGCAGGGGACGAACAGGCTCCTGGGGCTCGATCCGGACGCCGTTCGTGAGATTCCGGCGCTGCTCGAGCAGCCGACGCAGGGGAGGATCCCGGACAAGTGGGACGGGCTCGCCGGCGAGCGCGCGGCCGACGCTGTCGAGCGCCTCGTGGTCGAACTCGCCGCTGCGTGAAGGTCTGGGTGGACATGACGGCGTCGGCGCACGTGCTCGTGTTCCGGCCGCTGATCCGGCTGCTCCGGGAACGCGGTGACGAGGTCGAGATCACCGCCCGCGAGTATGCGCAGACGCTGCAGCTGCTCGAGGTGCACGGGCTCGAGGCCACGGTCGTCGGCCGCCACGGCGGGCGCTCGCGGATCGGCAAGGCGCGTTCGCTCGCCTCACGCCTGCGCACGCTTCGTAAGTGGGCGAAGAACCGCGACTTCGACCTCGCGCTTGCCCACGGCTCGCACGAGCTGACCATGAGCGCGCGCCGCCTGCGTATCCCGAGCGCGACGACGCACGACTACGAGTTCGCCACGCTGCAGCATCAGCTGGGCATGCGCGCGGCGACCAGGGTCGTCGTCCCCGACTCGATCCCCGCAGAGCGGCTCGCGCGCTTCGGTGTGCGGCCGCCCAAGCTGCTTCGGTATCCGGGCCTGAAGGAGGAGTACTACCTGGCCGACTTCGAGCCGGATCCCTCCGTGCTCGATCGGCTCCAGGTCGAGCGGGATCGAGTGCTCGTCGTGCTGCGCCCTCCGCCTGACGTCTCCCTCTATCACCGCCATTCGAACCCGCTCTTCCCGCAAACGCTCGACTATCTCGGCGCGCTCGAGGACGTGCAGGCGGTCGTGCTGCCGAGGACGGAGGAGCAGCGCGACTACGTGCGCGGGCTCGACCTGCCGTCCGTCGTCGTCCCGGACCGGGCTGTCGACGCGCAGAGCCTGATCGCGCTCGCCGACGTTGTCGTCTCCGCCGGCGGGACGATGAACCGGGAGGCCGCGGCGCTCGGCGTCCCCGTCTACACCACGTACGGAGGCAGGCTCGGCGGCGTCGACGAGGAGCTGATCCGGCAGGGACGGCTGAAGCCGCTCACCGATCCACGTGCCCTCGAGCTCCGCAAGCGGGAGGACACAGCCGGCGCTCGCGTCCGGCGCGAGCCGCAGGTCCTGCTCGACCTGCTCCTGCGGGCACTCGGCTCTCAGAGCGCTGCGGCAAGCTGAACGACCTGCCGGCTCAACGCCCGACTCGTCGGCGTAAGCCGATACGTGGTCGACGGAGGAAATCCCGGGTGGACGCGGCGGTCGACGAGATCCCGCGCGACGAGCTCCTTGAGCGCGAGCGTGAGGGCACGTGGGGTCGCGCCGACGGTCCGTCTCAGCTCGCCGTACCGCAACTCGGTCTCGAGCGCTCCGAGGATTGGAAGCGACCACTTCTTGAGCGCGACGTCCTCGATCTCGCGGCGACGCAGCTCGCGCATCAACGTCGCACAGACTGGAGCGATGCGTCGCCCGTTCCTCGTCAAGACATACTCGGGCCGCGCTGGATGGCCATATCCGGGATTGGCCATCACGAGCCTCGCCTCGATCAGCGCGGCGAGAGTCTGACGAAGCGCATCCCGGCTGAGACCGAGCTGATTCGCCAGCGGGACGAATCGGCTCCCTCGCGCGACTGCAAGCTGCGCCAGGATGGGCAGCGCCCAGCGATGGCGTGAGAGAGCGACTATTGACGACAAACTCGCCCTAGTATAAAAACCATCCCTGTGGACAGACTCGGGTTCGACGGCCGGCTGCACTGCGACCTCCGCGTGACCGACCTGGCGAAGGCACTCGAGTGGTACAGGAACGTCCTTGGCTTTGCGGTCGTCCACCACGTGCCCGAGAACGGTTGGGCCGAGTTGGAGACGCCCGTCGCACACGTCCGTGTGGGTCTGACTGAGGTCGAGGCCATGCCCCCGCCCGGTGGAGGTGCCGTGCTGACCTTCAACGTCCGCGACCTCGACACGACGAGGGCACTGCTGGAGAGCCGGGACGACGTACGCTTCGACGGAGACACGTGCACGATCGAGGGCTGGGTCCGCCTCGCCACGATCTACGACCCGGACGGCAACGTGCTGATGCTTGCGCAGAGCCTCCTGGACGAGGAGTCCGACCGCTCCTAGTGAAGGGTGTCTTCGAGAACCGGTGAGCCAACGCGCTTCGGCTCGCGCAGCATCGCCGCGAGCGCCGAGACCACGTCCAGCGTCTCGCCTCGCCCGACCATCTGCTCCAGCTCCGCAAGACGGTCCTCCAGCCACTCCACGTCGATCGGCGAGCGCGCCGCACGCAGGATCTTCGGATGTGAGGTCGGCCCGACCGTCTCGCCGGCGGTCCAGAGCTCCTCGTGCAGCTTCTCGCCTGGACGGACGCCGACGAAGGCGATCGCGATCTCCGTCTCGGGCTCCTTGCCCGAGAGCCGGATCATGTTGCGCGCCAGATCCAGGATCTTGACCGGCTCGCCCATGTCGAGCACGTAGACCTGGCCCCGGCCGCCGATCGCCCCGGCCTGGACGACGAGCGAGACCGCTTCGGGGATCGTCATGAAGTAGCGCGTCATCTCCGGATGCGTGACCGTCACCGGACCGCCCTTCTCGATCTGCCGGCGGAAGATCGGGATCACGCTGCCGGACGAGTTGAGGACGTTGCCGAAGCGGACCGCGACGAAGCGCGTCGGGACGTCGTCCCGGTGCCCGTATCCCTCGACGATCCATTCGCAGAGCGCCTTCGACTGCCCGAGGAGGTTCTTCGGGTTCGCGGCCTTGTCGGTGGAGACGAGCACGAAGCGTGCAGCGCCGTACTCGACGGCAACGTCCGCGATCACGCGCGTGGCGAGCGTGTTGTTTCGAACCGCCTCGAGCGGATTGGCCTCGAGCAGGGCGACGTGCTTGTACGCGGCGGCGTGGAAGACGACGTTCGGCTTGTAGCGCTCGAAGACCTGGCTCATCTTCGCGCGGTCGCCGCAGTCCCCGAGAACGGGTGCGACCGCGGAGAAATCCCGCTCGCCGACGAGCTCGCGCTCGATGTCGAAGAGCGCCGCCTCGGAATGGTCGACGAGCACGAGCCTGGCGGGGCCGACGCGCGCGATCTGGCGGCAGAGCTCCGCGCCGATCGATCCGCCCGCGCCGCTGACCAGCACCGTCTCGTTCGACAGGTACTTCGCGATCGAGCCGACGTCGACCTCGACTGGCTCGCGGCCGAGGACGTCCTCCACCTGGACCGGCCGGATCTGGCCGGCGAGATTGAGGTCGCCCGAGATGAGCTCGTAGAGCCCCGGCAACGTCTTCACCGCGACGCCGGCATCCTGCGCGATCTCGACCACCTGCTGGCGTGTCCCGCCCGAGGCGGACGGGATCGCGATCAGCACTTCGTCGGGAGGGTTGTCGCGCAGGATGTGCGGCAGCTCCTCCGTCGTACCGAGCACGCGAATCCCGTGCACGCGGATGTTCTTCTTGCGCGGGTCGTCGTCGATGAGGCCGATGGGGGTGTAGCCGAGCGCCGGCGCCTTCAGCATCTCCCGGATCACGAGCTGCGCAGCGTCTCCGGCGCCCACGACGATCACTTCCTTGCCGCGCGCGACGAGCGACGCGGCGCCGGGCCGCTCGATCAGGCTGCGTGCGATCAGCCTCGTGCCCGCGACGAAGGCGAGCAGGATCAACCAGTCGAGCACCGCGATCGAGCGTGGAAGCGGGAAGCCGTTGACCGGATGTGCGAAGTAGACGACGAGGTCCGCGAGCACACACGCGACCGTGACGCCGCGTGCGGCACCCCACATGTCGCGCGTCGAGACATAGCGCCACCAGCGGTTGTAGAAGCCGAAGGCGATGAAGACCGCGAGCTTGATCGCCACGACGACGAGGATCGTGTCGATCATCAAGCGGTGGTACGGCCCGGGCACGCCCTGGTCGAAGCGCAGCCAGAATGCGAGCCACCACGCGAGCGCGATCAGGGCGCCGTCCGCGAGCAGCTGCCAGATGCGGTGACGGGTGATCGGGATCACGACGCCACCGGCACTGTTCCCTGGACGACGGAGACGACACGCTCCTGTGCAGCCGTCTCGATCCCGGCCCAGAGCGGGACGGAGAAGTTGTCTCGTGCGAGCTGCTCCGTGACGGGTAGAGACCCTTCGCGGTAACCAAGCCAGGCGAACGCGGGCTGCAGGTGGAGCGGCGTCGTGTAGTAGACGGCGCTGCCGATGCGGGCGTCCTTCAGTGCGGCCCGGATTCGTTCTCGCTCCGGTGAGCGGCAGACGAAGAGGTGGTACGCGTGGCCCGGCTCGTCCTCGGGCAGCTCGCAGGCCTCGCCGAGGCCGAGCTCGGTGTACCGGGCCGCGGCCTCACGGCGCTGGGCGACCCAGCGGTCGAGCTCCGCAAGGAAGAGACGCAGCACCGCAGCCTGCAGCTCGTCGAGGCGCGAGTTGTAGCCGATCAGCTCGAAGTCGACCTTGTCGCGCGACCCGTGGAAGCGAAGCATGCGAACGCGCTCGGCGAGCTCCGGGTCGTCGGTGGAGACGAGGCCGCCGTCGCCGAGACAGAAGAGGTTCTTCGTCGGATAGAAGCTGAACGTCGACGCGATGCCCGTGCGCGCGACCTCGGGCGAACCGAATGCCTGGGCGGCGTCTTCGATCACGGACGGACCGAGCTGCACGAGCTCGGCGAGCGGAGCCGGGCGGCCGAAGAGATGCACGGCGAGGATGGCCTTCGTCCGACCGGTGATGCGGCCCGCGACGTCGTCGGGATCGAGGTTCATCGTCGTGGCGTCCACGTCTGCGAAGACCGGAGTGGCCCCGCGCCGGGCGATCGCCTCCGCAGTCGCGTAGAACGTGAACGACGGGCAGATGACCTCGTCGCCGTCGCCGATCCCGAGCGCGTCGAGCACGAGTACGAGCGCATCGGTTCCGTTGGCGACGCCGATCGACTCGCGCACACCGAGATACGCGGCCGCCTCGCGCTCGAACGAGGCGACGTTCGGGCCGAGGATGAACTCGCCGCCCGCGAGCACGTCGTCCATCGCCTCGCGGATCCGAGGGATGAGGGGCTCGTACTGGGCTCTTACGTCAACGAGTGGGATCGGACGCACTGCGAGAGAGTCTAGAAGACCGGATTCTGCGAACCAGGATGTAGGCCGCCAGAGCCGCGACGGCCGCGACGATCGCGTAGTCGACGAAGCGGAAGTCGTGGTGGAAGCGCTCGTAGCTCCGCCCCAGGCCGTAGCCCACCCCAGCGAGCACGAAGGCCCAGATCGCCGAGCCGATCGCCGTCAGGACCGTGTACCGCGAGAGCGGCATGCGGAAGATGCCCGCCGGGATCGAGATGAACGAGCGGATGACGGGGGTGACCCGGCCGATCAGCACTGCGAGGTCGTCCCAACGGTCGAACCACCGCTCCGCCCGGTCGAGCTTCTCCGGGCCCAGGTGCAGCCAGCGGCCGCGGCGCTCGAGGAGCGGCCTGCCGCCGTAGAGGCCGATCGCCCAGCCCGCGATCGCGCCGGCGAGGTAGCCGAGCGTGCCCGCCAGGGCCATCGCCACGTACGCCCAGCCGTGGGAGGAGATCCGCGCTCCGAACAGGTCGACGTGCTGGCCCGCGAACGCCCCGGCCGCGAGCGCCCCTGCGTAGACCATCACCAGCTCGCTGGCCGCGGGCAGGACGGCGTCGATCGCCATCAGGAGGAACACGGCATAGAGGCCGTGGTTTCCGATCAGCGAGGTGAGCGAGCTCGTGAGGCCGGCGACCGGCACCGGCGGGACGTTACCTTCGGAGGCGGAAGGGAGTGATCAGCTCGACGGCGCCGACCTCGTTCGTGGCGGTGGCGCTGAAGACGTACCTGCCTGGACGGCCGCGCCACGAGATCGCCCCGGCGCCGGCCGGGAGACTGCGCGTCGCAAGCGTCTTGACGATGCCACCGCCGGTCGTCTCGATGCGTAACGCGACGCGGGCCGGCCGCGCCAGCTTGAACGTCGCGGTCACGCGACGGTGGCTCGCGTTCGCGGTCAGGAAGCCGAGCGTGCTGTTGACCGAGAACTGCCGCTCCGCGACCGAGTGGCGGCCCAGGTCGTCGTCGGCGATCGCGCGGAACGTCCAGGCGCCCTCCGGCTGGCCTGCTCCGTCCCAGTTGAACTTGTACAGCCCCGGCCCCTTCGAACCCGAGTCGAGCGGAATGGCGACACCGCTCGGACCGTTGAGCGTCGCGGTGACGGTCGAGGGCCGCACCAGCTTGTAGGCGAACGTCTGCGTGTCGTCGACGCCGTCCGAGTTCGGCGACAGGACCCGGGCCGGCGGCGCGGGTGCGTAGACGCCGTAGTAGAGGAGCGTGAGCGTTTCGGCGACCGCGCGCTCACCGCCGGGGTCGGACGGCCTGTTCAGCAGCTTGCCGTCGAAGGCCATCGTCGTCGAGCCGCCCGCGTCGAGCGCAGATGCCGTCACGCAGCCGAGGCGCATCATGGTCAGCGCGAGCTCGAAGTTCGTCAGCCCCGTGCTGTATCCCGGCTGGCGGCCGTCGACCGCGACGAGCAGGATGCGGCCGTCCGCCGTCTGGCCCACGCCGGTGCGCGGATGGCGGTACGCGAGCTGATCGGTCGTGAACCCCTCGAGCGAGCGAAAGACCGGCTTCCCCTCACGCACGATGACCGGACCGCCGCCGAGCGCCTCGAGCACGGTCGACCACGGCGGCGTGAGCGTGAGCAGGACAGTGACGTTCGCGCCGATCGGCGCCTCCGCCGAGAGGAAGCCCGCCTGCGCTCCCCGCGCGACGAGCACCGCGCCGCCGTCAGGAATGGGCTGGTTGCCGCCGCTCACGTACTGCGTCACGACGCCGGTGAGCGGCGTGTTCGGCTTCGTCGCCGGAAACGGCTGGATGATCGCCTGCGCGCCCCCGTCCTCGGCCGGCGTGCGCGCCCCCCACGCGCGCGTGTACAGCGTCGTGCGATTCGCACGCGGCGGCTCGTTGATGCCGAGGATCCGCCGCTGGCCGGATCCCTGCCACGTGCCGGCCATCCGCACACGCTCGACGTGCAGCACGCCGTCGGTGTCGATGCCGACGGTGGAGCGGAAGTCGACGGGAGCGCTGTCGAGCACACCTCCGCGGATCAGCGCACCGGTCGGGTGACCGTCCGTCCAGCTGAAGAGATCACCGTTCACTCCGGCGACGGTCGCCTCCGCCGAGACGCGCTTCTGCATCGACGTCACACGCTCCCGGCCGAGGATGGCGTTGTTCGAGAGCACCGGCTTGAGCGCGTACAGGCCGCTCGGCTTCGGCGCCGAGATGACGTGGATCACGACCGGCCCGTGTGCGGTGAACTCGACCTGGCGCGAGTACACGACGCCGGGAAGCAGCGTCTGGCCCCGGACCGGCGCGGTCGCTGCAGAAGCGCCCGGCGCGACGGAAAGCCCTGCAAACAGGGCCCAGATGACGGCTCGGCGGACCACGACCCCGGCCGAGAGTAGCGGAAGCAGGGGTCGGAAAATGCAAACAGACTGTTAGACACATTGGTCGGCGCGACCGCGGCGCCGCGCCGACCGAGCCTCGTCGTCGTCCCCGCTCAGCGATGCAGCGCCTGCGGCCTGGCGATCTGCAGCGCGCGCAGCTCGAGCGCGGACGAGTTGATCGCGTTCGCACACGTCTGGCCGACGTCCAGCAGGTACACCTGCGGAGCGTCGCCCGTATCGGCGATGTCCAGCCCGGTGGTGATGAACGTCGAGCCGTCCGCCGCCCGTGCCTCGTACCCGTCGTACTGAATGCTCGGAACCGCAGCGTTGAGGCAGGCCCCGAGCACCGCCTGGACGGCCTGATCGTCCTTCTTCAGCACCGCGACCTGCTTCTTCAGCGCATTGAACTCCGCACGCGTCGGGCCGGCCTGCGGGCCGCCGACGGCAGTCGTGACGTACAGAAGCGCCGCACCAGCAAGCGCACCGACGAGCAGTGCAAACCCCTTCATGCTCTGCCTCCCCTTGAGCTGGGATGGATGACCCGACCCACCAACACTTGCACTCCGGGCAGATCGCGACAAGGGGACGCAAGGGCGCGGGCGCGCGGCCCCCCGCGACTAGTTCCAGACCTTGACCTCGCGGTAGAGCGTGTCGCGCTGGACCGGCGTCTTGCCAAGGCTCTTGATCAGGTGGACGAGCTCCTCCGTGGACGTACGGTGCGTCGTGCCTGCTGCCGAGACGACGTTCTCCTCGATCATGATCGAGCCCATATCGTCGGCGCCGAAGCCGAGTGCCACCTGCCCGATCTTCATCCCCTGCGTGACCCAGGACGACTGGATGTGCGGGACGTTGTCGAGGTAGAGGCGCGAGACGGCCTGTGTGAGCAGGTAGTCGAAGGACGTCGGCATGTCCTCGCGGGCGACCTTGCCCGCGAGCCGGTTGCCGTCGTCCTGGAACGTCCACGAGATGAAGGCGCGGAAGCCGCCTGTCTCGTCCTGCAGCTCGCGGATGCGGCGCATGTGCTCGACGCGTTCCGCGACGGTCTCCACGTGTCCGTACATCATCGTGGCCGTCGTCGACATCCCGAGACGGTGTGCGTGGCGCATGACCGCGAGCCATTCGTCCGCCTTCGTCTTCTTCGGCGCGATCTCGTGCCGGACGCGGTCGACGAGGATCTCGCCGCCCCCGCCGGGGATCGAGTCGAGGCCTGCGTCACGCAGACGCGAGATCGTCTGCCAGAGCGTGAGCTTGCTGCGACGCGCGATGTGCTGGACCTCCGGCGGCGAGAGCGCGTGCAGGTGGATCTTGTAGCGCGCCTTGATCGAGCGGAAGAGATCTTCGTAGTAGTCGATGCCGAGATCGGGATGGTGACCGCCCTGCATCAGGAGACCGGTCCCACCGAGCGCGATCGTCTCCTCGATCTTCTTGAAGATGACGGGCTTCGGCAGCAGGTAGCCCTCACGCGTGTCCCCCGGGCGACGGTAGAAGGCGCAGAAGTCGCAGTCCGTGTAGCAGATGTTCGTGTAGTTCAGGTTCCGGTCGATGATGAACGTGATCCGGCTCGGATCGGCCTTGCGGTTCCGGATCTCGTTCGCCGCACGCCCGATCGCGACGAGCTCGCGCGACTCGAGCAGCGCAAGCGCCTCGCCGTCCGAGATCCGCTCCCCCTCGAGTGCCTTCTCGAGCACGTCGGAGACTTTGTGGCTCTGAGCCACTAACACGTTCACGCGACCACGGCCTCGCGCACGAAGCGCAGCTCCGGGACTTCGTCGAGCTCCCCGGCGTCGTGGGCAAGCTCGAGGAACGTCATCAGCCCCGCGCGCTCGCGGGGCCCGAAGCGATAGCGGAGCTTCTCGAAGTAGCGGGCCAGGAAGCCGGCCGGATAGCCGTAGCGGTCGCTCGCCTCGTGCGCGAGCTGCTCGGGCTCGGCCCGCGCGAGGCGGACCGAGGCGACGAGCGCGTCCTCGAGCTCGGCGAGCCCCGCCCGGAGCGGCTCCGGACACGCCCAGACCGCGAAGACCATCGGCAGGCCCGTCCGCTCGAGCCACAACCGCCCGAGGTCGTGGTGCGGCGTCGGATCCTCGAACGCAGACTTGAGCGCCGCGTCGCCGATCAGGAGCTTCGCGTCCGCCTCGCCGGAGAGCGGGACGTGCTCCGCCTCGGGCAGCAGCACCTTCGTCAGCACGACCGACGTCGCGGACTCCGGCGTCACTGCGACGGAGCGAACCTGCTCCAGCGGCTTGCGCGAGACGAGCTGGATCGAGTCGACCGCGCCCTCCGAGCCGACGCAGAGACGCGGAAGCAGGCGCAGGCGGTCCGCGTTGCGCGCGTATTCGATCGAGGAGATCGGCGCGACGTCGAGCTCGCCGGCGAGCAGGCGGCGGTTGAGGTCGGTGGGCACGCCCTGAACCTCTTCGACCTCCGCGTCGAGGCGGTAGAAGACCGGCGCCATGTTGACGTAGGAAATGCGTCCGAGCCGGATCACCAGCGCTGCACCTCGTTGTAGAGGGTGTCGCGCTGCACCGGAGTACGACCGGCCTCGCGGACGAAGCGCACGAGCTCCGGAATCTTCTGCTCCGTCTCGGTGCGTGCGCCCGCCGCGTGGAAGATCTGTTCGCGCACCACGGTTCCCTGCACGTCGTTGGCGCCGAAGTGCAGCGCCACCTGCGCCAACGGCAGTCCCATCATGATCCAGTAGGCCTTGACGTTCGCGATGTTGTCGAGGAGCAGGCGAGACACGGCGATCATCTTCAGGTCGTCCGAGCCCGTGGTGTGTCTCCACCCACGACGCTCGAAGACGGTGTTCTCCGGATGGAAGGCGAGCGGGATGAAGGCGAGAAAGCCGCCGGTCTTGTCCTGCTGCTCGCGCAGGCGCAGCAGGTGGTCGACCCGCTCCTCGTACGTCTCCACATGCCCGTAGAGCATCGTGCAGTGCGTCGGGATGCCGAGCCGGTGCGCGGTGTCGTGCGTGTGGAACCAGAAGTCGGGGTGCTCCTTGCCGGGGGCGACCAGTCGCCGTACGCGATCGGCGAAGACCTCTGCGCCGCCGCCGGGAAGCGATCCGAGCCCCGCGGCCTTCAGCTCGCGCAGGACCTCTTCGTGCGTGAGCCCGGAGAGCTTCGTCATGTGGTGGATCTCGCTCGCGGTGAAGAGCTTCAGGTGGACGTCCGGCAAGGCCTCGTGCAGCGAGCGCACGATGCCCACGTAGTAGTCGAAGTCGACGTGGGGACTCTCGCCCCCGACCATGTGGATCTCGGTGAAGCCCGTCAGCTCGTGCTGGCGGACGGCGTCCTCGACGAGCTCGTCCGGCGTGAAGGTGTAGGCGTCCTCCTGCTTGCGCGTCACCGCGAACGCGCAGAACTTGCACTTCACGCGGCAGACATTCGTCTGGTTGAGGTAGAGGTTTTGAACGAAGTAGACGCGGTCGTCGCCGCCGCGCACGCGTCGCGCGACATCGGCGAGCTCACCGAGTGCCAGGATGTCGTCCGACTCCATCAGCGCGACGCCGTCGTCGAAGTCGAGCCGCTCGCCGGCCTCCACCTTCTCGCGGATCGCAACCAGTGTGTCCGTGCGTTCCAGGAGAGCCACTATCTCTCCCTGTCGACGACGGCGTAGGTGAGGGATTCGAGCTCCTCGCGATGCCCCTCGCCGTTCAGACAGGCGCGCGCGTTGCGCGCGTAGGCGAGTGCGACCTCCCTGCTCTCCTCGATTGCGCCGGTCGAGGCGACGCGCAGCAGCGCGCCTTCGAGGTGCGCGCCGCCGGCGAGCGCGGCGCGGACCGCTTCGTCACGCTGCGCGGCGAGCAACAAGGGGAGCGTCGGCGTCCCTTCCCGGAGATCGGTTCCCGCGATCTTGCCGGTCTCGATCGTGACGCCCGAACAGTCGAGGATGTCGTCGGTGATCTGGAACGCGACGCCGAGCGCGAGGCCGAACGCTCCCGAGCCACCTGCGAGGCGGCACGCCGCCTCGAAGAGCTTGCCGGTCTTGAGCGTGCAGCGCTCGAGGTAGGCGTCGACCGTCGTGTCGGGATCGAACCGCTGCGAGCGTTGCATCGCCTCTCCGCGGGCGAGGCAGAGCGTCGCGTTGGCGAGCACGCGCAGCGCCTGCGCGTCACGGGTGGCGGCCAGCTCGGCAAAGGCGCGGGCAAAGAGGTAGTCGCCTGCGGCACGTGCTGCCTCTGGCCCGTGTGCCGACCACGCCGACGCGTGGCCGCGGCGCAGGCGCGCCCCGTCGATCAGGTCGTCGTGCATCAGGGTGGCGAGGTGGACGAGCTCGACCGCCACGCCGGCGACGACCGGCGGCTCCGCTCCCGGTGGCGTAGAGAGGTAGACCAGCAGCGGACGCAGCCGCTTGCCGCCCGCGGCGAGCGCCTCTGCGCCGACATCCGCGACCACGCCGCGGTAGGCGCCGACGGCGTGCTCCAGCCGGTCCTCGAGCTCCGCGAGATAGGCGTCGAGGCCCGGAGCCTCCCGGATGCCGGCGAGCGCGGTCACGCCGCTTCACCCGTGTGCAGCGCGACGATCCCGCCCGCGAAGAGACGCACCTTCACGTCACGGAATCCGGCCGTAGCGATCAGCTGTGCCAGTTCCTGCGGTCCCGGGAAGCGGCGCACGCTCGCCGGGAGATACGTGTACGCCGACCCACCCGGCAAGAGCTTGCCAAGCAGCGGCACCACTTGGTCGAACCACAGCCCGTAGAACGGGGCGAGCGCTCCGCGCGGGCGGGCGATCTCGAGAATCGCGAGCCGGCCGCCCGGTCGAAGCACGCGCCGCAGCTCGGAGACGGCGCCCTCGAGATCCTCGACGTTGCGGACGCCGAAACCGACGGTCGCGGCGTCGAAGCTCCCGTCTTCGAAGGGCAGCTGCAGCACGTCCGCGCATATCCACTCGAGCCTGGGCGCCTTGCGCCGGGCCCGCTCGAGCATCGGCTCGGAGAAGTCGAGGCCGGTGACGCGTCCCCCCGCACGCGCAGCGGCGACCGCGAGGTCGCCCGTGCCACAGCATGCATCGAGCACCCGGTCGCCCGGCCGCACGACCGCCTCGGCCGTGATGCGCCGCCAGCGGCGGTCGAGTCCCGCCGTCATCGTCCGGTTCATCGCGTCGTAGACCGGCGCGATGCGGTCGAACATGCGCCGAACCGCGTCCGGCGCCAGCCGGCCGGACTCGTAGTTGACGCTCACTCGCCCCACCGCCTCGCCGCCTCGACGTCGAGACCGAGCTGGTCGAGGGCACGGGCGACGATGAAGCTCACGAGGTCGTCGACGGTCTCCGCGCCGTGGTAGAAGCCGGGCGCGAGGAAGAGCACCGTCGCCCCCGCCTCCTTCACGGCGACCATGTTGCGCAGGTGGATCAGCGAGAGCGGCGTCTCGCGGGGCATCAGGACAAGCTTTCGTTCCTCCTTCAGAGCGACGGAGGCCGCGCGGTGGATGAGGTTGGACATCGCGCCCGAGGCGATCGTGCCGAGCGTCCCCATCGAGCAGGGGCAGACGACGTACGCGTCCACCTTGGCGGACCCGCTGGCGTAGGGCGCCTTCCAGTCGTTCGGCTCGTACACGGTGACCTGTCCGCCCTCTGCGTGCTCGAGCAGCCGCGCAAGCGTCTCGTCGCGCGAAAGGCGAGGGTTGCCGTAGAGCTCCGTCGCGAGCACCTCGACGCCCGCGCTCGACGCGCAGATGCCGACCTCGGCGTCCGCGCCTGCGAGCGCCTGGACGAGCCGAGCCGCATAGGGAGCGCCGGAGGCGCCCGTTATGCCGAGGAAGACGCGCACCAGGGACCTATTTTGGCCCCTTGGAGGCGGCGAGGAACTCGCCGAGCTGCTTCAGCTTCTCCTGCCCGAGTGAGCCGAACTTCGGCATCACCCGGTTGCCGAACTGCGACGGATCCGCGACGTACTTCGCGAAGGAGT
The DNA here is from genome assembly GCA_035764165.1 of Gaiellaceae bacterium. Taxonomy (GTDB): domain Bacteria; phylum Actinomycetota; class Thermoleophilia; order Gaiellales; family Gaiellaceae; genus 3-1-20CM-4-69-9. The sequence goes on from DASTZS010000045.1 coordinate 65,021, forward strand.
CGGCCCCCTTCCCGCTCTTGCCGATCGAGGAGAGGTCGGGCGCGCCGAGGTTCGAGCTGCCGGTGCCGAGGTACGTGTGGCAGGCCGTGCAGCCCGAGCTCGCGAACACCTTCGCGCCTGCAACCGCATCCGCATTGCCGGCAAAACCCTCGCGCTGCGCCCAGACCGGGACGGCCTGCAGCACCTCGCTCGCGAGCGCCTCCTTCGCGGTCGCACCCTTGTAGGTCATGACCCCCATCGAGATCGCGACGAGGATAGCCGCGACGACCGCGACCGGGCGGCGCGTGAGCCGCCGCTCCATCCGCCGGTCGACGAAGGGGATGAGGAAGGCGATGATGAGCGCGATCGTCGGAATCCCGACCGTGCCGAGGATGACTGAGTCGGGCCACTTGAAGATGCGCAGGAGGTAGAAGAGGAAGTAGAAGTACCAGTCGGGCCGCGGGACGAAGTTCGTCGTGCCCGGGTCGGCCGGCTCGGAGTAGCGCGGGCCGAGCAGGCACGAGTCGCCGCCGCCGCAGGTCTTCGGGTCCTCGCCGGTGGTGTAGTACCAGACGGCGGCGAGACCGATGATGACCGAGACCACGACGAGGCTCATCACCGTGTCGTGGAACATCGCGTAGGGGTAGAACGGCTTCCCGCGCTTCTTGACGTCCTCCTTGTAGCGCTGGAACTGCCGGCGCCATTCCTCGGTGGTCGCCACTAGTGCCCCTTCCGGTGATGCTGTCGAGTTTCTCGGTCGTGAGCACCAAGCCGGAGAGCGCACTCGACCGAGGCAAGGCTGGTGTGCCTTGCCGAGGGAGAGGGTGGCCTCTGGCGCCGCGGGATCGCGGGCGAGAAGCCGACACGTATTGCCGAAAGCGGCACTAGGCGTTGTCACCCCCGTTTCGCTTGAAGCCGCTCCGTGCAGAGGGCTGCGTCAGCCCGCTGCGGCCGTCGGAGGACGGCTCCGCGACCCAGTCGGCGCCGGCGGCCTCGCGCGACCACGGCGGCGACGACACGCCGAGCCGGATGACGAGATAGAGGTGCAGACCGATCAGCGCGAAGATCAGACCCGGGATCAGCAGCATGTGCAACGAGTAGAAGCGGCTGAGCGTGTCGCCCCCGATTTCGGCACCGCCGCGCAGGAAGTCGGCGAGGAACGGGCCGAGGAACGGCGCGGTGCCGTTGATGTTGATCCCGACGACGGTCGCCCAGTAGGCGGTCTGGTCCCACGGCAGCAGGTAGCCCGTGAAGCCCTCGAGCATGCCGATCGCGAGCAGCATCACGCCGATGATCCAGTTGAGCTCGCGCGGATACTTGTAGGCGCCGAACAGGAAGACGCGTGCCATGTGGAAGAACATCAGGATGATGAAGACGCTCGCGCCCCACTTGTGCATGCCGCGGACGAGCCAGCCGAGCGTGAGGTCGTTCGTGATGTGCTGGATCGACTGATACGCGTTCTGCGGATCCGGCTGGTAGTACATGGCGAGGATCACGCCGGTCAGGGCCTGCACGAGGAACGCCGTCAGCGTCGCCGAGCCGAGCGTGTGGAACCAGTCGGTGTCGCCGGGGACCTTGCGGAAGAGGAAGTAGCGAAGCCCGCCGACGAGACCGGAGCGTTCCTCGAGCCAGTCGATCGGGTAGTTGATCGCCTCCTCGAGCCGCTGGCGGCGGACGGACTTCCTCCGAGGTCGGGTCGTGATGGCCATCTGCCTAATGTGGAGGTTGGAGCGGGTAGAGGAGCTGCTCCCAGCCGTCGACGTGCTGGCCGGGGCCGGCGAGCTTGAACTTGTGGATGCGCGCGTTCTTCCCCTCGCCGTCCACATGCGTGACGCTGTACGGCTTGCCGAGAACGAGGTGCCCGTCGACGATCTCGAACTCGTAGCGGTCGAGCGCCCGCACCGGCGGGCCCGCGGTTCGGTTCCCCTCCGGGTCGTACTGGCCGCCGTGGCACGGGCAGCCGAAACCGCCTGCAGGCAGCGCCGGGATGAGCGTGATCCGCTGGCCCTTCTTCCCTTCGACCGCTTTCTCCTGGTTGTCCTGCACCGGCCCGTTGGGCTGCACCGGGCAGCCGAGGTGTGCGCAGCGGTTCGAGATGATCGTGAAGCTCGGCTTGCCGTCGAGGGTGCCGTTGTTGCGGATGTAAGCCGTCCGGTGCGAGACCTCGCCAGCCTCCGGGTGCATGAAGAACTTCGTCACGAACCACTGGCCCTCGGTGAAGTTCTCGAGCGGGCCGAGGTCGATCTTCGGATAGCCCTGGCCCTTGTAGGCCGGAACGACCATGAACCCGACCGCGGGCACGGTCACGAGGCCGCCGATCACTCCCCCGAGGCCGAGCGTCGCGCCCTCGAGGAACCGGCTGCGCGGGAAGCGCTCTCCCGGCTCGGGCTCCGGCATCGCCGCCTCGCCGACGTCGGCCGGGATCGCGGGCGCATCCGTGGACTCGACCACCTCGCCGCGCTCGGGCTCGACCGGCTCGACCGGCGCCGCCCGCAACTCGGTCGTCGCGTCGCGCGCCCAGAGGAAGCCGAACACGACCGCGATCACGGCTCCGATCGGGACGACCACCATCGGGCTGACGATCAACCCGACGAGGATGCAGGCGATCCCCGCCGCGAATCCGATCGGGTAGATCGAGGGGCCCGGGAGGTGCGGTCCGTTCCCGTGCTGGGGTTCCGTCACCGAGCCCTGCCCTTGTCGGTCACCACTGGATTCAATCCCCGCTTCGTTCGGCGTGTCAACGACGTAACAATCGACGCAACGGGCGGGAACTCTGACGGATTCGGCCGTTCCCTGCAGAGGAGTCGAGCCTCCTCGCGTTCCCGGCTGGGGTCGCGAGAGGGATGCCGTACTCGTCCCAGCGGCTGTCGACCAGCCCCTTCACCTCCGGGGTCATCTCGATCTCCCCCGGCCACTCGCGCGTTCCCTCGGCCGGCCCCTTGTGCGTTGCGTCGATGCCGAGCTTCCCCCCGTAGAACTGCCGCGTGGGAGCGTGGTCCAGGTGGTCGAGCGGGCCTTCGGTCAGGAGCACGTCGCGGGCCGGATCGACGTTCGCACCGACGCGGAACATGACCTCCTCGTAATCGTGCACGTCGACCCATTCGTCCAGGACGACGATCGACTTGGTCAGGCTCAGCATCCCGAGGCCCCAGATCGCGTGCATGACCTTCTGGGCATGTCCGGGATAGGCCTTGCGGATCGAGACGATGCAGCAGTTGTGGAAGGCCCCGGCGACTGGGAGGTCGTAGTCGACGATCTCCGGAACGGTCATCCGGATCGCCGGCAGGAAGATTCGCTCCGTCGCCTTGCCGAGCCAGGCGTCCTCCTGTGGCGGCTTCCCGACGACGATCGACGGGTAGATCGCGCCCCGGCGCATCGTGATCGCCGTCAGCCGGAAGACCGGGAACGGCTCAGCCGGCGTGTAGTAGCCGGTGTGGTCGCCGAAGGGCCCTTCCTGCGTCAGCTCGTCCTTGTCGATGGAGCCCTCGAGCACGATCTCCGCGTTCGCGGGCACCTCGAGGTCGACCGTCTTCGCCTGCACGAGCTCGACCGGCTCGCCGCGCAGGAACCCCGCGAGCATGAACTCGTCGATGTGCTTCGGCAGCGGCGCGCTCGCGGAGTACGCGGTGACCGGGTCGAGGCCGAGCGCGACCGCGACCTCGATCCTCCCGTCGGTGGCGAGGTAGTCGGCGCGGCCGTCTTTGTGGATCTGCCAGTGCATCGCCGTCGCGCGCGGCCCGAGCTTCTGCATCCGGTACATGCCGACGTTGCGCGTGCCTGTCTTCGGGTCCTTCGTGATCACGGCCGGCAGTGTGATGAACGGTGCGGCGTCGTCGGGCCAGCACGTCTGGATCGGCAGCAGGTCGAGCGAGGCGTCCTCGCCTTCGAGCACGATCTCCTGGCTCGCGGCACGTCGCACGGTCTTCGGACGCGAGTCGGCGATCGACTTCAGCTTCCGCAGCCCGCGCACCTTGTCGACGAGGCCCGAAGGGGGCTGCAGCTCCAGAACGTCGGCGAGCCGCGAGGCGACGTCGTCCAGCGACGGCGCGTCGAAGGCCAGGCACATGCGCCGCTCCGTCCCGAACTGGTTGATCAGGAGCGGATGGTCGGAGCCCTTGACCCGTTCGAACAGAAGCGCAGGCCCGCCGCTCTTGACGACCCGGTCGTTGACCTCCGTGATCTCGAGCTCCGGGTCGACCTCGGCGCCGACGCGCACGAGCTCGCCCTCACGCTCGAGGAGCGCGATCCATGCGCGCAGGTCGTGGGGCGGCGCCATCGAGAGTGAGTGTAAGACAGAGGGCCGGGCGGGCCGGCCCTCTGTCCTCATGATTACTTCCGTGCGAAGTAGATGAACTGCGCGAAGCCGGTGCCGAACGGCCCGGAGGCAACGAAATCGCGCATGTCCGTCCAGACCATGTTCGCCTTCCCGTCGGATCCATACGCCACGCCGATGTAGTCGCCGTGGAACGTCGCGCACTTCTCGCAGCCCGGGATGCCGGCCTGGAAGAAGATCGAGTTCGTCGGGTTAGACGGCGCCGTGCTCACGGTGGTCTTCGCGAGCGCGCTCGGCGGAGCTCCCTCGGCCAGGGCCGTGTTGTACAGCGCTCCGTTCGAGGCGCCGCGGTCGTGGTAGAGGACCCCTATTGTCCCGTTCGCCGGGTTGAGCTCGACCCAAGGGAACCACTGGTCGCCCGCGCCCGAGTCGACTTGCGTCGGCGTGCTCCACGATCCTCCACCGTCTGGCGAGGTCATCACGAAGGTGTCGACGTTCGTGACCGGGCTCGCCGAGTCGTGGACGCCGTTCCGGTTGTCGCTGAACACGAGGTAGAGCTTCCCGTTCGTCGTTGGGCTCGCCACGATGTTTCCCCCCGAGTTGACGCGGACCTGATAGCCGGTGAGCGTCTGGCGGTCGCCGACGTTGATCGGGTAGTCCCTCGAACCGTCCTCGAGACCGACGACGAACGTTGGGCTCGACCAGGTCACCCCGCCGTTCGTGGATTTGACGAGCAGGTACTGGTCGTCGAACTGCTCATCCGCCTCCCAGAGCGCCTGGTTCTGCTCGTTCTCGAACGCGACGTACACCGTGCCGTCCAGCCCGACGGTCGGGACCGAGAATTGATTCTCGTCGCACTCGTTGGCCGGCCCGCTCACTTGAAACGTGCAGAGCGCAGCGTTCGAGCCCGAGATTTTCTGTGGCTTCGACCAGTGCTCGCCACCGTCGTCGCTGTGCGACTCCGAGATCGCCGACGAGGCGTAAGCACCGTCATGCGACTCGAACTTCGACCACGTCACGTACGTCCGGCCGTAAAAGGGCGACGAGGGGTTGTTGTCGGTGACAATCCACTCCTTGTCGTCGAAGAGCTGCGTCTTGCTGAGGTCGCAGCCAATGCCGTCCTCGATGACAACAGGGATCTCCCAGACGAGGCCGCCGTCGCGCGAGATCGAGGCGAGCACATCCCCGTCGCAGGCCTGTGTCCCGGCTGCGTGCTGAACCGAGAAGCTGAGCGACGCGTGGATTGCGACTCCATGCTTGCGGTCGAAGACCGTGACGGGGTCACTGCCGATCTTCTGCGGCTTCTCGCGCGACATGTTCCCCGTCTGCCACGTCGTCCCGCCGTCGAATGTCGTGTAGAACTGGTCGCAACAGGTCCCGAAGTCGTTCGAGCTCGCGATCATGTGGAGCGGGTTCACCGAGTCCACCTCGATGTCCGGCTCGTTGTTCGGGAATGGATCGTCGCAGTCGAGGTTCACGTTCGGCGCGGTCTTCGTCACGCTGCATTCGAGCTGCGATTGTGGCCCGTGCTGCTTGTCGAAGCCGGCGCTCTGGACGGAGCGCTTTCCGGCCATTCCCTTGGGAAAGTCGAGCTCCGCGGCCGCGCTCCCTGCGATACAGAACGCCAAGAGCGCCAGGGCGCACGGCAGAACCATCCATCTGTGCATTTGTCTCCCCTCCTCTGCCCCAGATTGACCGGCAGGGAGGCTACGACTGTCGGAGACGCATGTCTAGCGGCGCCGGTGGCGCAGCCAGTGAGACGTCTCGCCGATGGCGATGACCGCGATGAAGACCAGCCCGACGATGAGCATGCCGGTGATGACCTTCTTTCCCTCCGTCGCCGCGTCCTCGACGGCGAGCAGCTGGTACAGCACGGCGAGCATCGTGCGCGACTCTAGCGCAGCCGCCCGCGATGCGCGGCGAGCGAGCGGTCGACCGCCGCGTCCCCGGCCAACCTGCGCGCAAGCCGCTCCAGCGGTCCCGGATCGCTGTCGAGACGAAGCGACGACCGGCCTTCGTCGAGTTGGTCCCGGCCGAGCGAGACCGCCGTCGCGGCCCACACCTGCGCGTCGCCCGCGATCCCCTCGGCGTGGAGATACGCGCAGAGCGCGATCAGCTCCGCCAGGTCGCTGACCGCGTCGACGGTGCCGACCTCCTCGATGCGCACCAGGCCGTGCGCATAGAGGTAGTCGCCGAGCAGCAGCGCCGTGTCGTGGTCCTCCGGCGAGAAGAGGCGCGGTCTGCCGTAGTGCAGGAGATAGCCCTCGTAGATCGTCTCGATCCCGAGCGCGTACCGCTCCTCGCCGAGCGGCGAGAACACCGGCTCCCGTTGCTGCTCTTCAGGCGGACGCAGCGCCGCCTGCCAGAGCACGCTCTCGCGTCCGGCATCCGAGACGATCGTCTCGAACACGTCAGCGGTGGTAGCCCGACTCTGCAATCGCCTCGATGGTGCGGTCGATTTCCTTGTCGCCGTGGGCGAGCGAGACGAACATGGCCTCGAACTGGCTCGGGGCGACGTACACCCCGCGTTCGAGCAGGTGGCGGAAGAGCGCCGCGTAGCGTTCGGTGTCGGCCCGCTGCGCGTCGTCGAGGTTGCGGACCGGCTCGTCCGTCATGAAGAGCGTCGCCATCGCTCCCACGCGCTGGAAGCGGCCGTGCTGCGCGAGCCCCGCTTCGAGACGCGCGGCTCGACGCTCGAGCTCCGCGTACACCGCAGGATCGCGCAGACGCCTCAGCACCGCGAGGCCGGCGGCAGTCGCAAGCGGATTCCCCGACAGCGTTCCGGCCTGGTACACGTCGCCGCTCGGAGCGAGGCGTTCCATGATCTCTCCCCGGCCGCCGAAAGCTGCAAGCGGGAGTCCGCCGCCGGCAATCTTGCCGAGGATTGTCAGGTCCGGCATGACGCCGAAGAGCTCCTGCGCGCCGCCGCGCGCGACACGGAACCCCGTGATGACCTCGTCGAAGACGAGCAGCGCACCCGACGCGTCGCAGAGCTGCCGCAGCACCTCGAGGAAGCCTGGCTCGGGCGGAACGACACCCATGTTTCCCGCGACCGGCTCGACGATGATCGCGGCAAGGCCCTCGCCGAACTCCGCGACGGTCGATGCGACGGCGTCGACGTCGTTGTATTTGCAGACGATCGTGTCCCGCGTCGTCGCCGTCGGCACCCCTGGGCTCGACGGCAGGCCCAGCGTCGCGACGCCTGAGCCTGCGCTCGCGAGCAGCGCGTCGACATGTCCGTGGTAGCAGCCCGCGAACTTCAGGACCCGATCGCGCGCCGTGAACGCGCGGGCGAGCCGGACAGCGCTCATCGCCGCCTCGGTCCCGGAGGAGACCAGGCGGACCTTCTCGATCGACGGGACCGCATCGATGATCTCTGCCGCCAGCTCGACCTCGGCCTCGGTGGGCGCGCCGAAGCTCGTACCCCGCTCCGCAGCGCTGCGAACCGCCTGAACCGTCTCGGGATCGGCGTGGCCGAAGAGCAGCGGCCCCCACGACATCACCCAGTCGACGTAACGGTTGCCGTCGACGTCTTCGAGATAGGCGCCCGCTCCGCTCCTGACGAAGACGGGCTCGTCGAGCCCGACCGCGCGCATCGCGCGCACGGGCGAGTTGACACCGCCGGGAATCAGCTCGAGCGCGCGGCGGTACAGATCGCTCCGCGTTTGGAGTGTCCCCGGCCGCGAATGCATTCAGCCCGATCGTCTGCAAGCCGTCGCAGGCCTGCGTCCTCGGTCCTCGGCCTGCTCGGCTTTCGCCGGTCGGCCAAGACCGCACCCACGACCGGGAGCGCTCAGAGCCAGCTTGCGAGCTCCTTCGTCCAGTAGGAGACGACGAAGTCCGCGCCGGCGCGCTTGATCGCCGTCAGCGACTCGAGCGCAGCCTGCCGCTCGTCGAGGAATCCCTTCGACGCCGCCGCCTTGACCATCGCGTACTCGCCCGAGACGTTGTACGCAGCGAGCGGGAGGTCGAAGCGATCGCGCGCGGCGCGGATCACGTCGAGGTAGGGAAGAGCAGGCTTGATCATCAGTGCGTCCGCCCCTTCTGCGACATCCTGCTCGCACTCGCGCAGCGCCTCGCGCACGTTGGCGGGATCCATCTGGTACCCGCGCCGGTCGCCGAACGCGGGCGCCGACTCGGCCGCCTCGCGGAACGGCCCGTAGAACGCCGAGGCGTACTTGGCCGAGTACGCGACGATCGGCGTGTCCGGGAGCTCCTCCCGAATCGCGCCGACGCGGCCGTCCATCATGTCGCTGGGCGCAACGACATGCGCTCCGGCCTCGACGTGGCTGCGCGCCGTTCGCGTGAGCAGCTCCAGCGTCGCGTCGTTGTCGATCTCGCCGCCGTCCGCGACCACGCCGCAGTGGCCGTGCGACGTGTACTCGCAGAGGCAGACGTCGGTGATCAGCACGAGGTCGCGGCCTTGCAGCTCGCGCAACGCGCGCTGCACGACTCCGTCCTCGTCCCATGCACCGGATCCTTCCTCGTCCTTCTCGTCGGGGATGCCGAAGAGGATCACGGCCTTGACGCCGAGACGCAGCAGCTCGTCGGCCTCCGCCCCGAGCGTTTCGACGGAGTGTCGCGCCATTCCCGGCAGCTCCGGGTTCGGCCGCGACTCGGGCCCGACGAAGAGGGGCATGACGAAGTCCTCGAGGTCGAGCCTCGTCTCGCGGACGAGCCCACGCAGCCCACCCGTGCGCCGCAATCGGCGCAGCCTCGTGACCGGGAAGGCGCTCATCGTCTACAGACTAGTGCCCCTTCCAGGAGTGCCGTCTGGCTTCTGGGTCGCGAGCACCAAGCTCAGAGGCCGCACTCGACCGAAGCAAGGCTGGGCTGCCTTGCCGAGGAAGAGGGTGGACTCTGGCGCCGTGTGATCGCGGGCCAGAAGCAGGCATGTACTGCTGGAAGGGCACGAGTGCGGTCGCTCAGGCAAGGAGGCGCCGCGTGGCGATCCGCGCCAGACCGCCGAAGAGGGCGCCGAGGCCGAGCAGCCAGACGAGCTCGCGGGCGACAGTGCCCCAGGGGCTCGCGTCGTAGAGCGAGGAGGCGAAGTAACGCACGGCGTGCGTGAACGGGAGGCCGTCGCTGATCCAGCCCGCGACGGGGACGACCTCGCGCGGGACGAGCCCGAGGAAGACGATCGGCATCACCACGAGCACGGCGACCAGCGACGCCGTCCGCGTCTCGCGCGCGAGCGCACCGAGCAGCGTGCCGAGCGCACCGAGCGACGCCCCGGCGGCTGCCAGACCGAGTGCGAGCAGCGGCAGACGCTGCCAGGGCTCGCCGCCCGTGACGCCACCCGCCTCGACGACGGCGCCGAAGAGGAGCGCGATGGCGAATCCGAGTGCGAGCGCGATCGACGCCGCCAAGGCAACCTTGGCCGACACGAGCTCGCCCATCGAGACCAGACCGCGCCGCAACCTGCCGATCGCGTGTTCGTCGCGCTCGCTCGCGATCGCACCCGCCGCCAGCAGGAGGGCGAGGAACGTGATCGTGAGCGCGAGTGCATACGACTGCACCTGCGCCGAGAGAAGCGAGCTGCGCGACCGTTCCTTCGCGCGCTCGAGGCCGATCGGATTCGCCGTCGCCGCGAGCAGGCTGCCGGTCTGCGCGAGCGCGATCCTCGCAATCCGTGCGAACTCCGCGATGCGAGCCCTCTGCGGGCTCGGGGGAAGCGCTTCGAGCTCCCGCTGCAGTCGCGTGAGCCCGAGCACGTCGTACGTATGTCCGAGGAACGTCGCCTTGCCCCCGTCGACGATGAGGCGGACGTAGCGCAGGTCGGTATCGACGTACGCCGCCTGCAGCCTGCGGTTGAGCGCATAGACGAGCGCCTGCACCTGCTGCGTGATCCGCGAGCTGATGCCGCCCCGCGTCGTCTGGTAGGCGAGGCTCGGAGCGTGCAAGCCGCTCTTCAGGTCGGCGAGGAATCCCGGCGGAACCGTGAGGGTCGCCACGACCCGTCCGGTCCGGAGGGCGCGCGCGGCTTCGTCCGGCTGCATGCGCACGAGGTGGACATTTCTGCCGACTTCGTCGATCGCGTCCTGGATCCGGAACGACCGGCCGCCGACGACCGCGACCTCGGGGAGACGGTCCTCGTCAACGAGCGCGACACGCGGCTTCGCGCTGCCGTATGCGGCGACGAGCCCCACCAACCCCGCAACGAGCAGCGGATACGCCACGAGCAGGCCGAGCAGCAGCGGGGACCGAGCGAGGACGCGCAAGTCCTTGCGCAGCACGAGTCCGACCCGTCTCACGAGAACGCCTCTTCCGCGTGCAGCTCGCGATACTCGGCCGTCGGGCCGGCGAACGTCAGGCGTCCACGCCGGAGAACCGCGACGCGGTCGGCGTACAACTCGAGCTCCTCCAGGTTCTGCGTCGCGAACACCACCGACCCGCCTTCGTCCCGCAGCTCGGTCACGGTCTGCCAGAGCCGCCGGCGCTGCCCCGGATCGAGCGCCGCGGTCGGCTCGTCCAGCAGGAGCACACGCGGGTTGCCGAGGAGCGAGAGCGCCACGTTGAGACGCTGTCGGTTCCCGACCGACAGCGTGTGCGCCGGGCGGTCGGGAGGGATGTCGAACCGCTCGAGCAGCGCATGCGCGACCAGCGCGTGGCGAGGCTCGCCTTCGAGGCGGGCGAACAGCTCCAGGTTCTCGCGCGCGGACAGGCGGTCGTAGAGGGCGGGCTGCTGCGGCACCCACCCGACCCGCACGCCGTCGACACGCTCGACGGCACCGGCGGAGGGCTCGAGCGCGCCGGCGAGCAGCGCCAGGAGCGTCGACTTGCCGGCGCCGTTCGGGCCGATCAGCGCGAGCGTCTCGCCCACGCGGACTTCGAGGTCGGTCGGCTCGAGCGCCACCTGCGCGCCGAAGCGGCGGCCGGCAGCGCGCGCCCGCAGGAATGCGTCGCTCAATGCCGCGTCGCTGCGGCCGGAGGCTCTGCCTCCTCGAACTCCACCGGAATCGGCACCGTCGCACTCCTGTCCCAGGGCTCGAGATCCACGCGCTCGTCGAAGAACTCCCACATTGCGCGACCGGCCGCGAGCAGCGGCAGGGCGACGAGAGCGCCCGGCAGCCCGTAGATCTCCCCGCCCGCGAGCAGACCGAAGATGACGAGCAGCGGATGGAGACGCAGCGCGCTGCCCATCACGTTGGGAACGACGATGTGGCCCTCGACCTGGTGGATCGCAAGGAAGAGCAGCGCGACCCAGATCGCCGAGACGGGATGCACGACCAGGGCGTAGAGAAAGGGCGGGATCGACCCGAGCCACGGACCGAGATAGGGGATCAGCTCCGTGATCGCGACCCAGGCGCCGAAGAGGAGCGCGTACTTCTGCCCGTGCGGCAGCCAGCCGAGGACGCCGAAGAGCCAGAGCCCGACCCCGGCGCTCGTGCCGATGATCAGCGACACGAGCGACTGTCCCTTGATGTAGCTCGTCAGGGAGTGCTCCATCCGGCGGAGCAGCGACACGGAGCCCGGCTCGGGCGGGAAGCGCCTCTCGATCCGCGCCTCGAGCCGGGGGAAGTCGAGCAGCATGTAGATCGACACGACGATCACGACGATCAGGCTGAAGAGGACCTTGCCGAGCGAGACCGCCGCGCCTTCGAGGAAGCTCACCACCTTGTCCGTGTACTTGCCGACGTCGTGCCGGCGGATGTCGCGGACGAGCCTGTGACCGCGGGCCTCGATCTTCACGCCGCCCAGGCGGTGCGTGTCGAGCCAGTGCTGCAGCCGGTTCACGTCGCGGTCGGCGTCGACCACGCCGGTTCGTCCGCTCACGTCCGTAAAGTACGAATCCACTCGATTTGCGGCCGTTTTCGTCTCGTTGACGACGACGGTGCCAAGCGCTCCGATGGCGGCGATCAACGTCACCGTGAACACGAGGTACACGAGCGCGACTGCGAAGCCGCGGGGGAGACGGACCCGCTGGACGGCCCGCACGACCGGGTTCAGCAGCAGCGCGATCATGAGCGCGACGAGGAAGAGGAAGACGACGTGACGGACCGCGCCGGCCACCACCCACAGCAGCAGCAGCAGCATCGGGAACCCGACCAGCTGGATCCAGCGTGGGATCTCGATCTTCGCCGCCCGGGCGGGCATGTGAGTGATCGTACAGCCGAGGTCATACGGATCCGAGGCGGTTTCGGAGTCGGTTCGAGCCGGTCGACTGGTCGTTTGCGACGGGCGGCGGGCGCAGCGCGGCGCCCTGAAGTCGGCACCGACGAGTCGGCGCCTTCTCGACCCCCCGCCTGGGACTGGAACTGGGCCGAGGACGGCAACCTCGCTCTCGACCGTTACGAAGAATGGGTCGAAACCGAGGCGGAGCCGAGGTTTCGACTGTCACAAGCCAGTCCGCCTCTCCGGTTGAAGGAGGGGTCGGGGTCCGTTACGGTGCCGCGGATGCCGGCCCCCTCCCGCCGAGTCCCCGCGGCGCGCCAGCGTGTACGGCACCAGCCGGTGCCACATCGCACGCGGCGCCTGATCGTCCTCACCGTCGTCTGCGGCGTGCTCCTCGGGACCCTCCTCATCACCGCCTTCGGCCAGGGGGCGACCACCGAGGCCTCACAGGCACTGCCGGGGCCTTCGAGCCGCCTGCTGCCGGTCGGACCGCCGACGCCCCTGACCGTCGCCTTGCACGGCAGCCTCCGCATTCAGCTGCCGGTCACGCAGGGCCGGGTCACGGCGATCGGCTATCACTCCTCGGGTGACGGCGCGATTCCGCTGAGCCCGCTCGGACGGCAGGGCAACGAGGGCGCGCTCTCACGCCTCGCGCACAAGATCTTCGGCGGCGGCGGCGCCGGCTTCGTCTACTACCAGCTCAATGGAGGCGAGACCGCCGTGCTCGACGTCGGAGCGGTCCCAGGCACGGACGTGTACGCGCCCGTCGACGGGACGATCGTCGGCATCTCCGACTACATCCTCAACGGGCGCGCATACGGCTCGCGGATCGACATCCAACCGTCGGCGGCACCGTCGCTCGTCGTCTCGCTCACGCACCTGAGCCCTGATCCCGCGCTGACGGTCGGTTCGACGATCGCCGCCTCGAGCACGAAGGTCGGACGCGTGCTCGACCTTTCCCGCGTCGAGAAGCAGGCGCTGGCCAAGTACACGCAGGACGCGGGGAACCACGTCGCGATCGAGCTTCGCGCGGCCGCGACGCTTCTACCCTGAAGATTCTCTTCATCGCGGACGCAGTCGGCGTGCCCGGCCGCCGCGCGCTGGAGGACCGGCTGCCGTCACTGCGTGACGAGCTCGGCGCCGACTGCTGCATCCTCAACGGCGAGAACCTCGCGGACGGCGTCGGCATCACGCCGAAGCTCGCCGACAAGATGCTCGCCTCGGGCGTCGACGCGATCACCCTCGGCAACCACACGTGGCGCCGCAAAGAGATCCTCCCGTATCTCGACGAGAGCGACCGCGTGATCAGGCCGGCGAACTTCTCGAAGCGCGCTCCCGGGAGAGGGCTGACGTTCGTGACGGCGTCCAACGGGACCGAGGTCGCGGTGATCAACCTGATCGGCGCGCTCTTCCTCTCGCCTTCACTTCATCCGTTCGAGGTCGTGGACGAGCTCGTCGACGAGGCGCACGCGCGCACGCCCGTGATCGTCGTCGACATGCACGCCGAGGCGACGAGCGAGAAGGTGGCGCTGTCGAAATGGCTGGACGGAAAGGTGACCGCGGTCATCGGCACCCACACGCACGTGCAGACGAACGACGCCCGCGTGCAAACGGCAGGCACGGCTGCGATCACCGATGCCGGCATGACAGGCCCGCACGACTCCGTGATCGGCGTGCAGGCAGAGCTGGCGATACGTGCGATGCGTACGGGCATGCCCGTTCGCTTCGAGACGGCCGCCGGCGACGTCCGAATCGAAGGCGTGCTCGTGGAGTGCGGCGCCGACGGACGGGCGACGCGCTGCACGGCAGTTCGCGTTCCCGTGCCGTGAGCGCCCCGTCCGTTCAGTACGCGGACAGCGACGGAATCCACATCGCGTACCGCGTCATCGGCGACGGTCCGCTCGACCTCGTGCACATCGCCGGCGCGATCACGAACCTCGACGTGTTGTGGGAGATGGCTGAGTACCGCCGCTTCGTCGAGCGCCTCGCGTCGTTCTCGCGCCTGATCGTGTTCGACAAGCGCGGCATGGGTCTCTCCGACCGCACGCGTGTCGGCACGCTCGAGGAGCGGATGGACGACGTGCGGGCGATCCTCGACGCGGTCGGCTCGAAGAGGGCGGCGCTCATGGGCGTCTCCGAAGGAGGCCCGATGTCGATGCTCTTCGCCGCCACGTACCCGGAGCGCACGACCGCGCTGATCCTCTGCGGCGCCGAGGTGAAGGAAGAGACGACGGACGACTGGCCCTGGGGCGAGTCGACGCGTGAGGAGTTCGAGGCGGCAATGGACGTCGACCGGGTGGTGTCGCGGTGGGGTCGCGGCCTCGGGGCGGATCTCTTCGCACCGAGCCGAAAGGGCGATCCGCTCTTACACGAGCAGTTCGGGCGCCTCCAGGTGCAGTCCGCCACCCCGTACGATGCGATCGCCTTCATGCGCATGGCGTTCGAGATCGACGTTCGCCACGTCGTGCCCACGATCACGACGCCGACGCTGATCGTCCACCGGGAAGGGGATCTGATCTGCCGCGTCGGCAACGGCCGCTGGCTCGCCGAGCACATCCCCGGCGCCCACTACGTGGAGCTCCCCGGCCAGAACCACATTCCCTGGATCGACGGGGAGGACATCCTCGACGAGATCCAGGAGTTCCTGACCGGCGTGCGCGAGCCCGCCGAGCCGGACCGGGTGCTCGCGACCGTCCTCTTCACGGACATCGTCGGATCCACCGTGCGCGCACACGAGCTGGGCGACCGCCGCTGGCGCGATCTTCTCGAGCGCCACAACGAGATCATCCGCCGTGACCTCGAACGCTTCCGCGGCCGTGAGGTCGACACGGCGGGCGATGGGTTCTTCGCGACGTTCGACGGACCCGCCCGCGCGATTCGCTGCGCGCAGTCAATCGTCGAGAACGTGGGCAGCATCGGCGTCGAGCTGAGGTCAGGTCTCCACACCGGCGAATGCGAGCTGGTGGGCGACTCGGTGCGCGGCATCGCCGTGCACACCGGCGCGCGGGTCGCAGCGGTCGCCTCCCCCGGCGAGGTGCTCGTCTCTCAGACCGTCAAGGACCTCGTCGCGGGCTCGGGCATCGACTTCGCCGACCGCGGCGTGCACGACCTCAAGGGGATCCCTGGTGAATGGCGGCTCTACGCCGTAGCGTGAACGCGACGACGAGGGTCGTCGCAACGAGTGCCAGGTCGCGTGCGAGCAGGACCCAGGACAGGCCGGCTTCGAAGTGGAGCGCGAGCCTGAAGTAGCGGAACGGGAACCAGATCTGCGTCAGCACGAGCGCGACGGCAAGCAGCGCGCTCGCCCAGAGGCCCCGCCGCCCGCGCACGAGCGGGACGACCGGAATGAGCCAGATCATGAACTGCGGCGAGAGCACCTTGCCGAAGGCGATGAACGCGCACAGCGCGGCCGCGGCCGCCGACACGAGGGCCTCGCGGCTGCCTCGACCACGCGCGAACGACGTCCAGATCCAAGCGAGCACCGCGAGCTGGAGGACGCTCGTCACGAGCGCCGCCGCATCGGCAGCCGAGCCGGCGAGGTTCTGCGAGCCGTGGCTCGTCTCTCCTTCGAGGCCGAAGCCGAAGACGCGATGCCCGACGAGCAGCAGTGCCGAGCCGAGGCTCTCGACCTGCAGCGGCCTCGTCAGCTGCACGCTGAGGCTGTGCCAGACACCGCCCGGAGCAAGGACGACGAAGGGCAGGAAGACCGCCGCGACGACGCCGGCGAGGAGCACGAGGCACCGGACCGCCTCCCTGCGCCCGGCCTCCTTCCACACGTGGGCGACCGCGAGGGGCACGAACACGGCGGGATAGAGCTTCGCCGTGATCCCGAGCCCGAGCAGGACGTGCCCGACCCGGAATCGTCCGGCGACCAGTGCGGCGAGAGCGGCCGCGGCCAACGCTGCCGGCCAGAGATCGAAGCGGCTGAGGACGACCGAGCCGAGCAGCAGCGGGGCGACCGCCGCGAAGCACAGTGCCGCCCAGACGTTCGGCGCGCTCCGGCCGAGCGTGCGCAACACGACCGCCATCGCCATGAGCGCAGCCGCCCCGCACACCCACATGAGCGTCTGGAAGATGCGCCGGAACGCAGGCGACACCTCCTGGTCCTGACCGGGCGCGGCCAACCCCGGCAGGGCGAACATCGGCAGCGCGCCCGGCGGATACTCGACGGCGAAGTCGCGATAGGGGACCTTGCCGTCCGCGATCGCGTTGCCGTAGTGCTGGTACACGGGCGTGTCGAGGATCTGCTTGTGACGGTAGAAGCCGACGTGCAGAAACGTCCACGAGACGACGAAGAGCGCGATCGCCGCGAACGTCGCCGCGACGACCGTCTGGTCAGATGCCGGGTTCCGTGTGCCCGCGACCATGCGACAGCAGTGCAAACGCGACGAAGGGGAAGAACCACGGGACGTAGAGGTAGAACCAGTGCGTCAGCACGATCTCGAAGCCGATCACGAGCGCACCGGTCAACGCGGCGAGCTGCAGAGGTGTCTTCGTCCGGGGGACGAACGCCGCCGCGATTGCCGCGACGACGAGCAGCACCTGCAGCACGCGCTGGAGGAGGTGCAGGTCGGGAATTCCGCGCGCGTGGTACTGCGCCCAGTCCCAGAGCGAGAACGGCGACTCACGCGTGATCTGCGTCCTGAGCGTGCGGTCGTAGAAGGTCTGCGCGGCCTGAATCGGGTGAGCGTCGAGCAGGAGGATCGAAAAGGCGGCGACGCTTGCGAGCAGGAAGGCCGCCGCGAACGCGAGGAGCGGACGCACGCGCCGTCGTCGAACGGGACCCGGGTACGTGAGCCACATCGGCGCAGCGACGAGCGTGGCGAACTTCGTCCAGCCGGACAGCGCGACGGCGGCGCCTCGGGCCCACGGCGAGTCGGCGAGCCAGAGCCCGAAGATGAGGAACACCGGGACGATCGCGTCGTTCGTGTTCGACATCGAGACGTATTGCGTAAAGGGGAATGCCGACCAGGCGAAGACGAGGGCCGCGCCGAGCCAGCGTCCGCCGTACCGTAAGCCGACGAGCCCGAGTCCGAGCGCGCACAGCACGTCGAAGATGATCGAGGTGAGGTGGACGGCGGGAAGCTTGTCCCACTTCCCCGACCAGCCACGGATCCAGTACCCCGGCAGATACGCCTCGTATGCGACCGGCCCGTACGTGTCGCCGAGGGGGTTTGCGGACTCGCAGCGACCGT
Organism: Gaiellaceae bacterium; assembly: GCA_035764165.1. Taxonomy (GTDB): domain Bacteria; phylum Actinomycetota; class Thermoleophilia; order Gaiellales; family Gaiellaceae; genus 3-1-20CM-4-69-9. The sequence continues at coordinate 82,583 of DASTZS010000045.1, forward strand.
TGAACTGGATCCGGTCGCGGATCTCCCCGGCCGAGTCGGCAGGACCACAGGCCTTCAGCTCGTCCTCCTTCGGAAAGTTGTCGTACGGCATGACGCCGCTCGCAATCCGCTGCGCACCGATCACGCCTGCGTAGCCGACGTCGATCACGTTCGAGTCCTCGTAGTTGAGGCCGATGCGAAAGCCGAGCAGGAACACCGCCGCCGCCAGCAGCACCGCCGGCTTCCAGAGCGGCGGGCGGGCGCGCGGTGCCCGTCCGCTGGCACCGATCCAGACGCAGCGTGCAAGCAGGTAGAGAAGCGGTGGATAGACGAGCGGGACGCTCGTGAAGATGTCGCCGTCGTTGAAGTACCAGAGCGACACGGAGAAGGAGAGCAGCACGAGCAAATCGAGGTTGCGGAGCGCCAGCGGCCGGCGGAGATCGGCGAGCCCGAGGAGGAACGCGGCGCAGAACGCGAGCCAGACGGGAAGGCTGTTGATCTTCTTGCCGCCGAAGGCGCCCTCGTAGCCGCGCGCCATCTTCCAGGCCACCTGCGGTCCGGTCCACGCCTCGGTGACCCGCGCCGTCCGGTCGTCGACCGTGCCCTGCGCGATCTCGCCGGCGTCGACGTGTTTGTTCTTGCTCCACCACACGTGCACGGTCCAGCAGCCGCCGCCCGCCCCGGCGGAGCACTTGGTCGGATCGGACTCGAAGCTCGCGTCGCTGACACGACCCTTCTGCGGATAGCGGTCGAGCCAGTCCGCGACCTTGTCCTCGCGCAGGAAGGTCGCCGTCACGCGCTCCTTCGTCAGCCGCGGCTTCGCGTCAGCGGCGAGAGCGGGCGCGGAAAGGGCCGCGACGACGAGCACGGCACCGACCGGCGCGAGCAGGAACCTCAGTTCCGTCTCCGGAACGACCAGAGCTTGTTGCCGACGAAGTTCGCCGGCGTCACGAGCACGATCGCCAGCGCCTGGGCGACGATCTTCCCCACGCCCAACTCGACGAGCGCCGTCAGGATCGCCAGGTTGCCGACATAGACGATCACGGAGACGACCAGGAAGCGCAGCCCCTGATACCCGAAGTGCCCGCGGTGGTGGCGAAAGGTCCACAGCCGGTTCCACAGGTAGTTGTTCGTCACCGCGACGAGGAACGATCCAGTCGCGGCGACGCGGTAGTGCACGTTCGCGCCGTCGAGCAGTGCGATGTAGACGAGCAGGTTGACGACGTACCCCGACGCGCCGACGAGGCAGAACTTGACCAGCTCTTCCCAGTTCCGCCGCACGCGGAGGGCCTGCGTCACCCGGGTGCGCAGCGACGAGGCGACGCCTGCGTCCCGACCTTCCATGCGGCTCGCGAGACTAGCGTTTACGCCGCGGAGCGGCGTTCGGGAGCGAGCGTGAGCGTCCCGTCGTAGGCGATCCGCTCAGTCAAGCCGCCGCGGTCGACCACGACTGCTGCCAGCGTCCCGTCGGGTTCGACGACGACGTCCGCGAGCCGACCGAGCTTCGAGCCCTTCCGCTCGACGGCGCGGCCGCGCACCTCGGTCAGCGCGACGGTGCGCGAGCGGTAGAAGTCGAGCTGCGCCGCCTCGAGCAGCACCAGCGGCGACAGGATGGCCGCTTCCTCGTCGGAGATCACCGCCGTGGGAAGCGGCAGGAACCGATGCACGTCGTCGCCGCACCGAACGTCGAGGCCGACTGCCCGGAGCGTCTCCCGGTCGAGCAGCAGCTCGGCGGTCCGGCCGAGTTGGATCCCGTGCAGCCGCACGGGCAGAGCCAGCAGGTCCGCTCCCGTCCGCTCCCCCATCCCGCCGCCATCGTGCCCGAAGGGCTCCGGTGCAAACTCGCCCCTCAAAACCCCTCTTCTCCGAGGAGCGGGACGAACCGGCACGACACCGTGCGCAGGACCGCGGGGCCCTCCGGACTCCGGACGATCACCTCCAGGCGCTGCATACCGCGCCTGCCCACAGGCACCACAAGGCGGCCGCGAGGCTCCAGCTGCTCGTAGAGCGTGCGAGGCAAGTCGGGAGCGGCGGCCGCCACCGCGATCGCGTCGAAGGGCGCGCGGCCGGGAAGGCCACGCGAGCCGTCGCCGACATGAACGCGTACGCGGCCGTAGCCGGCCTGCTCGAGCGTCGCCCGCGCGCGCTCGCCGAGCTCCGGGATGCGTTCGATCGTGTCGACCTCGGCGGCCAGCTCCGCGAGCACCGCCGCCTGGTAGCCGGAGCCCGTGCCGACGTCGAGCACGCGGTCGCGCGGGGTCAGCGCGAGCTCGCGGCAGATGAGCGCGACCATGTACGGCTGCGAGATCGTCTGCCCCTCGCCGATCGGCAGCGCCGCGTCG
>DASTZS010000046.1:0-3772 GCA_035764165.1 Gaiellaceae bacterium
TTGCGCGGCCGGTCGAGGAGCAGTGCGTGGCTGACGTCGGCCAGCGGGCCGGTGAAGGCGATCGCGACGTCCCGCTGCCAGCCGTCCGGCTTGTTGTAGGCCGACTTGTGGATGCCCGGGGCGTTGAGCAAGAGCCCCATCCCCAGGGTCAGCACGGAGATGATCACGGCGTGTCCGGCGCTCCATGGCCGGCGCCGCGGCCCTTCACGGTCCGGTCGACGCGGCGGTGGCTCGGCCGGCGGGGGAGCGGGCGATGCGACCTGCTCGAGCGTCCGTGTCTCGTCGGGTAGCGGCGGGAGCGGCGGCGGGCGATCGTCCGTCATCGGATCAGAACTGGAAGTAGATGAAGGGTGCCACGCCCTCGGGGCCCAGCACGCTCGTGAGCATGAGCGAGAACGCGAGCACCGTCGCCTGGCCCAGCACGGGCAGACGCGAGAACCGGGCCATCACGAGGCGCGGGATCCGGGCCGGCAGGTACTGCGACCCGATCCCGACTGCGATCGCAAGCAGCACGCCGCTCGTGACGAGAGGGGAGGACTCGCCCCACCCGGTGGCGAGGCCCTCGAGCATGTCCCAGGCCGCCCCGAAAGAGTCGGCGCGGAAGAAGATCCACGCCAGACAGACGAAGTGGAACGTGAGGATGCGGGCGCGCCACCGCGTCCAGGTCGTCCCCAGGCGCGTACTCGGTCCGCGCCGCTCGCGCCACAGCCGCTCGCCCACGAGCGCGGCTCCGTGCAGGCCGCCCCACACGACGAACGTCCACGCCGCGCCGTGCCACAACCCGCCGATCAGCATCGTCAACAGCAGGTTCCGGTACGTGAGGATCGGCCTTCGACCGCGGTTGCCGCCCAGCGGGATGTAGACGTAGTCGCGCAGCCAGCGCGAGAGGGTCATGTGCCAGCGGCGCCAGAAGTCCTGCACGGAGACGGCCGCGTACGGCGAGTCGAAGTTCTGCGGGAAGTTGAACCCCAGCAGCAGCGCGATCCCGATCGCGATGTCCGTGTAGCCGGAGAAGTCGGCGTAGATCTGAACGGCGTAGGCGTAGACCGCGATCAGGATCTCGAGCGACGAGTGCTGGCCGGGTGCTGCGAAGACCTCGTCGACGATCGACGACGCGAGGTAGTTCGCGATCACGACCTTCTTGAACAGCCCCGTCGCGATCAGGTAGAAGCCCCGGCTCGTGTCGACCCGGCGGGGATTACGCGGCTTGTCGAACTGCGGAATCAGCTCCGAGGGACGCACGATCGGGCCAGCCACGAGATGCGGAAAGAAGGACAGGTAGACGGCGAACTTCTCCAGCGTGGTCGGCTCGAAGTCGCCGCGATAGGCGTCCACGACGTAGCTGATCGCCATGAACGTGTAGAAGGAGATCCCGACCGGCAGCACGACCGACCGGAGCCCGAGAGGCAGCTCGAGGCCGACGACCGACAACAGGTTGTCGGACGACGAGACGAAGAAGTCGTAGTACTTGAAGTAGCCGAGCACCGCGAGGTTTCCAGCCAGCGCGAGTGCGAGGAGCGCCTTCCGTTGAGACGGCGCGCGCGTGCGCCAGATGCGCACTGCGAGGACCTGATTCCAGAGCGTGCAGCCGGCGAGCAGGAACACGAAGCGCCAGTCCCACCAGCTGTAGAAGACGTAGCTCGCGACGACGATGAACGGGCGCCACCGATGCGGCCAGGGCATCGTCAGCCACGAGAGCGGCAGGACGAGCAGGAAGAAGATCGCGAAGGTGGCGGTCGGGAAGAGCACCGGGGCGCAAGCCTACGGACCGCTCCTGATGCGCCCGCTCGAGGACGCGTGCGGCGGCGCTAGTCGCTGCGGCGCTCGCCGGTCGCCTCGATGTCGTCGGGCGACGGAGGGAGGCGGGTGATCGCCGTGACGGGGTCGAGGCCGCCGCCGTCGAGCAGCGTCTGCTCGACGGGCGGGCTGTACCAGGCGGGATCCGCGCCCGGCGGAGCGACGGGAGCCGGTGCGAAGGCGGGGAGCTCCTGGCGCCGGTCGGCGCGCGACGCGGCCCACTCGATCAGCGCGACGAGCACCCAGGCGCCGACCATGACGCCCGCGATCGCGACCGCGTCGAGCTCGGCGATCGCCGCGGCCCCTGCAACGGCGGCGAGGAACAGCGCCTCCAGCAGCAGCCGGGGAAGTTGCGGGCGGCGTCGCGTCGGCGCGTCGATCGCCCCCAGCCACGCGTAGGCCGACGGCGGGAGGTCGTCGTCGGGCAGCGGCAGCGACGACACGGAGCCGAGGCGCCGCACGTCGGCCTGGAGCGCGGCGACCTGCTCCTCGAGCCGCGTGAGGGAGCCGATCAGGTCGTCGCTGCGGGCGTGCTCGTTCACGCGGGTGGCTCCAGCCCCTGCATCGACTCAATCGTCTCCTGCGCCTTCGCATGGATCCGCGCTCGGCGCTCGTCGAGCGTCTCGGCCGGCGACCCGTCGGCCGGCGCCGCGGCGGGTGCAGAGGGCTCGGCGCGGGACGCGGAGAGCTTCTGCCGGAGGGCGTCCGCCGGGTCGGGCGGCCCTGCGACGGGCGACGGAAGCTCGTGTCTTGCCTGCCGCGCCGAGAGCAGCCGTGCGAGCGCCGCGATCCCGGCGAGCCCAGCCATCCAGCCGAAGAGCCGTCGCATGCCGCCATCGTAGTCGTCTCGTTGCTACCCTTCGCCGGCTTCCTGCCACGCCACGCGACGCCGGTTCCCGGGCGCCGCACCACCCGGCGGGGCCGACTCAGACCGAAGGAAGGAGAGAGGGAACGCGTGACCGAGTACGAGATTCTGCTGCTGCTGGACCCCGAGCTCGCCGAGGAGAACCAGGCCGAGATCGTGGGCCGGCTCCGCACGCTGGTCGAGAAGGGTGGAGGGACGTTCGAGCGCCACGACGTGTGGGGCCGGCGCCGGCTTGCCTATCCGATCGACAAGAAGGAGGAAGGCGTCTACCACCTCCTGAGCCTCACGGCGAGCGCCGAGACACTGGACGAGCTCTCGCGCGTGCTGAAGATCGACGACGGGGTGCTTCGGCACATGGCGACACGGCGGCCCGAGGGGGGTCCGGCCGAGCCAATAGCGGTCGGCGCGGCGATCGGCGACGATGCCGACGCACGCCCCGTGGACGCCCCGGAGGAGGAGGAATAACGATGGCTGCCATCAATCGCGTGGTGCTCGTCGGCAACCTGACGAAAGACCCCGAGCTGCGACACACGCCGTCCGGGACCGCGGTCTGCAACCTGCGCCTCGCCGTCAACACGCGGCGCAAGGACGAGACGGGCCAGTGGGTCGACAAGCCGAACTACTTCGACGTCACCGTCTGGGGCAACCAGGGCGAGCGCTGCGCGCAGTACCTGGCGAAGGGACGTCCCGTGGCGGTCGACGGCCGGCTCGAGTGGCGCGAGTGGGAGACCCCGGAAGGGAACAAGCGCCAGGCGGTCGACGTCGTCGCCGACACGGTGCAGTTTCTCGGCAGCCGGGGCGACGGCGAGGGCGGCGGCGGCTACATCCCGTCCGACGCGACGCCCACCCCCGCGGGCGACTTCCCCTCGTCTCCGACCGACGACGACATTCCCTTCTAGGAGGCCCCATGGCTGCGAAGACCCAACCGCGCAAGCGGCCCGGCCCCGGGACGACCGGCGGCCGGCGCAAGAGCTGCCACTTCTGCAAGGACAAGATCGCGGAGGTGGACTACAAGAACGTCAACCAGCTGCGGCGCTACATCTCCGAGAAGGGCAAGATCCGCAACCGCCGCATCACGGGCGCGTGCCGCCGCCACCAGCGGCAGGTCGC
>DASTZS010000047.1:0-2869 GCA_035764165.1 Gaiellaceae bacterium
CGCGCGATCCTGAACCACTTCGGCTCCGCCGATGTGTTCCTCGCCGCGACGCAGGAGGAGCTCGAAGGCGTGCCGGGGCTGCCGGCAAAGACCGCGCGCGCGGTCTACGCACAGCTGCACAAGGCCGGTCGCGGTTAGTTCGGAGGCGGAGCTTCGGGCCGGGGCGGGACGACGCTCCGGAACCTGACGGTGCCGAGCGTGAGGAAGATCGCGGTGAAGCCGACGATCACGTTGACGACCGTGATCGTCAGCCGCATGCCGACACTGAACGCGAGCAGCGTCGACCGCGCGACGTCCGCACCGCGAAACGCGTAGACGAGCAGCGCCTGCTCCGTGCCGATTCCGCCGGGCGTCGCCGGCACGAGGCCGGCGAGACTCGTGGCTGCCTGGACGAGGAGCACGTTGCGGATGCTCTCGTGGATCCCAAAGGCGCCGAGGAAGAACCAGATGGCCGCGAACCGGAGCGCCCAGTCGGCGAGCTGCCACGCCGCGACCGTGCGGAGGTACCTCGTTGGAGGGTGGAGAACGGAGAACGCCTGGGCGACACGGGCGCGCAGCGTCCGCCAGAAGTGGTGCAGGAGCAGCCCTCCTCCGCCGACCACGACGACGATCGCGATGAGGGCGCCGGGCCGGATGACGCCGTCCTCGACCGCCCAGGAGTAATCGAACGCCGGCAGCCTCGAGAGCGCGTCGAGCGATGGGAGCACTCCCTGCGTGAGGGCGAAGACGAACACGAACGTCGCGAGGGTCATGTCGACGAACGTGAGGACGGCGGTCGAGGAGACGACCGTCGTGTACGAGCTGCCCGGGATCGCGCGGTGGGCGAGGTAGATGCGGACGACGTCTCCGCCGCGGGCCGGCAGGACCGCGTTGACGCCGACGCCCGAGACGTAAGCCGGGAGGATGCCGCGTAACCAGGGCACCGCGCTGTCGGGATACGCGGCCGCAAGGATGTTGCGCCAGGCACGGCTCGTGCATGCGAGCTTCAGAAGGTGGCAGCAGATCGCCGCGAGCAGCGGCAGGACGGCGATGTCCGAGAGGAAGTTCCAGAAGCTCTCGGTCGCCGTCCGGATCTCGTCGTACACGCAGTCACGGTACCCCGTCGTGGGGGAACCCATGGTTCCCCCACGAGCCCCCTCCTTCAGCGTTCCTCACGGATGCGCCTTCCTGGCCTCCCGGCCGGCAAAGCCGGCCTCCGGCCGAGAGCGCTGCTCCGCCGCCGCCCCGGGAAGCGCTATTGATGTCCGCTTAGCGGTCCGGCGCGAGGAACGGGTATCGGTAGTCCGTCGGCGGGACGAGCGTCTCCTTCACCGTCCGGGGACTGACCCAGCGGATCAGGTTCCACATCGAGCCGGCCTTGTCGTTCGTCCCCGAGGCGCGCGCGCCCCCGAACGGCTGCTGGCCCACGACCGCGCCTGTCGGCTTGTCGTTGACGTAGAAGTTCCCGGCCGCGTAGCGCAGCGCGTCGTGGGCCTGCCCGATCGCCTCTCGGTCGTTCGCGAACACCGCGCCTGTGAGGGCGTACGACCCCGTGCGATCGACGAGGGCCAGCGTGTCGTCCCAGTCGTTCTCGTCGTAGACGTACGCCGTCACGACGGGCCCGAACAGCTCGTCGCGCATCAACCGGAACTCGGGATCCTCGGTCTTGATCACGGTGGGCTCGACGAACCAGCCCTCGCTGTCGTCGACGTTGCCGCCCACGACGATCTCGGCGCCCGTGTGCCGCGCCTCCTCGATCGCGTCTGCCTGCGTCTTGAACGACGAGGCGTCGATCACGGCACCCATGAAGTTCGTGAAGTCCCGCACATCCCCGGTCGAGATCGTCGGCACGTCGCGCTCGAGGTCCTCGCGGATCTCGTTCCAGAGATTGGAGGGGAGGTAGAGCCTCGACGACGCCGAGCACTTTTGCCCCTGGTACTCGAACGACCCGCGCACGATTGCGGTCGCGACCGCCGCCGGGTCGGCGGAGGGGTGCGCGAGGATGAAGTCCTTGCCGCCTGTCTCGCCGACGATGCGCGGGTAGTTGCGGTACCGGTCGATGCCGTTGCCGATCGTTCGCCAGATCGAGTGGAACACGCCCGTCGACCCCGTGAAGTGGACACCGGCCAACTCCGGGCTGGCGAGGGCGGCGTCGCCGATCTCGGCGCCGGGCCCGAAGACGAGGTTGATCACGCCCGGCGGCAGACCGGCCTCCTCGAGCAGCCGCAGCGTGTACCACGCCGACAGCGCCGCGGTCGAGGCGGGCTTCCAGACGACCGTGTTGCCCATCAGCGCCGGGGACGTCGTCAGGTTCGCCCCGATGGCCGTGAAGTTGAACGGGCTGATCGCGAAGACAAACCCCTCGAGCGGCCTGTACTCCAGCCGGTTCCAGACACCCGGCGACGAGATCGGCTGCTCTTCATAGATCCGGACGAGGTACTCCGAGTTGAAGCGCAGGAAGTCGATCGTTTCGCATGCAGCGTCGATCTCTGCCTGATGAGCCGTCTTCGACTGGTTGAGCATGGTCGCCGCGTTGAGCGTCGAGCGCCACGGGCCCGCGAGCAACTCGGCGGCGCGCAGGAAGACGGCGACCCGTTCGTGCCACGGTGTCGCCGCCCACCCGGGGTGCGCCTCGCGGGCCGCGCCGATCGCACGCTCGACATGCGACGCATTGCCCTTCGCGACGTCCGCGAGGACATGCTCGCGGTCGTGCGGCATCACGGCCTCGAAGCTCTCGCTCGACTCCACGCGCTCCCCGCCGATCACGAGCGGGATCGAGATGCGCTCGGCCGCGATCTCCTCCAGGCGGCGCTGGAGCTCTTTCCGCTCCGGCGACCCCGGCGTGTAGGCGCGAATCGGCTCGTTCACCGCCGGCGGCGTCCGGAAGATG
>DASTZS010000048.1:0-26979 GCA_035764165.1 Gaiellaceae bacterium
CCGCGACGCAGGACGCGACGACGCTGATCGACGAGTTCAGCGCTGCGTCGTCTGCGAACGACGGAAAGGCGGCCGCTGCGCTGCTGACCAGCGACGCCGTGCTGTGGTCGAACGGCACCACGATTTCCGGACGGACGGCGATCGCGAACGAGATCGCGACCACGCCGGGCCTACGCGTCGAGCGGACGGCGCCGGTCACGGTCGAGGGCGACTTCGCATCGACCTTCACCAGCTTCTCGGCCTCCGTGGCCGGTGTCACCGACGCGCCAACGGTCACCGTCTACCAGCTCAAGGACGGGAAGATCTTCAGGCTCTGGGACTTCGCGCTCGGTGTGACCCCGCCTTTCAACAGCACCGCCACACCATGACGCGTGCAGAGCGTGTAGTCGCACGAAAGAAGGAGGTGCACGATGAGAGGGCCGCTTGGAGTGGCGGCGTTGCTCGCGGCACTCGGGGCGCTCGGCGTCGCTGCCGCCGCGGCTGACACCGGGGGCACCGATCGGCCCTTCAAAGGCACGCTCGTCGGGTCGGCGACGTTCCCGGCCGATCCGAGCTGCCCGATCGGGCTCCGCACGGTGTCAGAGGGCGCGGGCACGGCGAGCCATCTCGGCCTCGTCCGCATGACATCCAGTCACTGCACCCCGGCGACGGACCTGTTGACGGGGGGCGAGATGACGCTGCTCGCCGCGAACGGAGACGAGCTGCATATGACGTACTCGGGCACGTCTGGGCCGTTCCCGCCGGTGGGTGGTGTGATCACCGTTTACTCGCGCAATGTGATCGTGGGCGGCACCGGCCGCTTCGCGGACGCAACCGGCGAGGCGGACTTTACGGCGCTCGTCACGTTTGCCGGTTTCGGCGTTCGAGTGTGGCCCATCACGTGGACCTGGGACGGGACGATCAGTTCCTAACGTGAGACCCGGTCTGCGGGGCCCCACCCGGGGAGGGCAGGGCCCCGCATAACCGTGGTCTGAATTGCTCCACTTGGAGACCAGGTCACGGAGATGCCAGTGTCCACGGGCACGAGATCGGTTGCTCTCGCTTGCGCGACGCACGATGTCACGTAAGGAATCCGATGTGCAGGGATTTAGCGGGAGCGACGGGACTCGAACCCGCGACCTCCGGCGTGACAGGCCGGCGTTCTAACCAACTGAACTACGCCCCCAGGGCCCGCGCAGTGTAGCCCGCCGGCGGCGGTAGTCTCCGGCCGGTGACCAAAGTCGACCTGATCGCGCTCGGGTTCGTCGCGCTGACCGCCTTCATCGGCTGGAAGAAGGGCCTCGTCGCGAGCGCGCTGTCTCTCGCGGGCATCGTCCTCGGCGCGTGGCTCGGTTCTCGGATCGCCCCCGCGCTGCTCCAGGGTGGAACCCGCTCCCCGTACACCCCGCTCGCAGCGCTCGCCGGTGCGGCCGTCGGCGCCATCCTGCTCGAGACCCTCGGCACCCTGGCCGGCTCGGCGCTGCGGGCGAAGCTGCGGCGGCCGCGCCTGCAGGCCTTCGACGCCACCGGCGGGGTCGTGCTCGGTGCGCTCGCCGGTCTCACGGTCGTCTGGGTGCTCGGGGCGGTCGCGCTGCTGTTGCCGGGCCAGACCGATCTCCGCCGCGGGGCGCAGAGCTCTGCGCTGCTCCAGCGCCTGAACAAGGTCGTCTCGCCCGCCGAGCTGCTGAACGCGCTTGCGCGCATCGATCCGTTCCCGGCCATCGCCGGTCCGGCTGCCCCCGTCGCGCCGCCCGATCCCCGGCTCGCACACGCGCGCGGCGTCCGGCGAGCCGTTCCCAGTGTTGTGCGCGTGCTCGGCACGGCGTGCGGTGTCGGCATCGAGGGCACCGGCTGGGTCGCCCGGCCCGAGCTGATCGTCACCGCGGCCCACGTCGTCGCCGGCCAGCACGACACGGTCGTCGAGCTGCAGTCGGGCGGCCGTCTGTCTGCAGACGTGGTGGTGTTCGACCGGCGGAACGACATCGCGGTCCTGCGCGTCGACGGTCTCGGCCTGCGCGCTTTGCCGCTCGCCGATCCGAAGCCCGGCACGCCCGTCGCCGTGCTCGGGTTTCCGGACAATGGTCCCTTCACCGTCACGCCGGCACGAATCGGACGTACTTCGACCGTGCTCGCGGAGGATGCGTACGGCAGCGGCCCCGTCACGCGCGCGATCACGTCGCTGCGCGGGCGCGTGCGCCATGGTGACTCGGGCGCACCGGCCGTCGACGGCCGCGGCGCAGTCGAGGCGACCGTCTTCGCTGCGCGGCTCGGCGCCGTCGGCGGCTACGGCGTGCCGCCCGAGATCGTCCGGCAGGATCTCGATGCGGCCGGCAAGGCGGTCTCGAGCGGCGACTGCGCGCCGTAACGTCGCCTCAGTCGAGCAGCTCGAGCACGCGCAGCGGACGCCGGAACGGCGCGACGAGGTAGACGCCCGCCGCTCGTTCCCGCGAGGCGGCGATCAGCTCTCGCGCGTGCGCGAAGCCGACGTCGGCAGCATCCGAGCCCGCGCGCTCGAGCGCATTTTGCAGTGACTCCGGTACGAGGATTCCCGGCACCTCGTTGTGCAGGCGCAGCGCGAGACGGTGGCTCGTGATCGGGAAGACGCCGACGAGCACGGGGATCGGCCACGTGCCGCCGAGACCCTCGGCGAAGCTGTCGAGGTACTCGATGTCGAAGACGATCTGCGTCATCGCGAACTTCGCACCTGCCTCGAGCTTCTGCTCGAATCGCTCGAGCTCGACGTCCATGTCGTCCGGCGTGGGATTGACGGCGACGCCGGGGAAGAACGACGTCGGAGCGTCGATCGGCCGGCCGTTGAAGTCTTCGCCGCGGTTGAGATTCGTCATCAGCTGCGTCAGCCCGACCGAGTCGATCTCGTACACGCCGCGCGCGCCCGGGTAGTCGCCGACCTCGGGCGGGTCGCCGGTGACGGCGAGGACGTTGCGAACGCCCTCGGCATGCGCGCCGAGCAGCATCGACTCGAGGCCCATGACCGACCAGTCACGCGTCGTCAGGTGCGGAATGGTCTCGATGTCTGCGAGCCGCTCGATCGTGGCGGACACCATCAGCGAGCTCATACCGGCCCGCGCGGTTGCGTTGTCGTTGATGTCGACCCACCCGACGCGTCCCGAGTCCTTCAGCGCCGTCGACACCTCGAGCAGGCCGGCACTGTTGCCGCCGAGCGGTGGATCGAGCTGCACCGAGACGACCCATTCTCCCGCACCGAGCGCGCGTGAGAGGCCGGTCTCGCGCTGCTCCTCGCCGAGTGCGACGACGAGCTCGGGCGTGTCGAACACGAGCGGCGCACGGGGCTTGCGCTCGTCCTCCACCGCCGAGCGGATGGCCGCGATCTCGGCAGGCGTCGTTCCGCAGCAGCCGCCGATGACCTTGGCGCCGAGGTTGCGCGCGTGCGCGGCGAACTCGCCGAAGTACTCCGGCGTTGCGTGCGGATAGATCACCCGTCCGCCGGTCAGGCTCGCGAGACCGACATTCGGCAGCGCCGCGAGCGGCGTGCCGTCGCCTCCCATCTGCTCGAGCGCGGCGAGGGCGGCGAGGAGGCCGGCGCCGTGGTTCGCGCCGATCGCGGCCACGTCGAGCTCACGCAAGCGAGTCGCAGCCTCTGAGGCGGTGACGCCCGCGAGCGTCTCCGCGCTCTCGTCGAACGTCAGGAGCGCGACGATCGGCAGGCTCGACACGCTTCGCGCAGCCTCGATCGCGTCGACCGCTTCCTCGAGATCGTAGAACGTCTCGATCATGAAGAGGTCGGCACCGCGACCGTCGAGGACGGTCGCCTGCTCGGCGAAGAGCTCGCGCCGGACGCGTGACGTCGCGGGCTCGCCGAGCGGGCCGATCGAGCCGCCGATGAAGACGTCTCTCCCGGTCATCTCCCTGGCGTCACGCGCGAGCTTGACGCCCGCGGAGTTGATCGACTCCAGGTCGTCCTCGAGGAAGTGGTTCGAGAGCTTGCGCCGATTGGCGCCGAACGTATTCGTCTCGATCAGGTCGGCGCCGGCGTTGATGAAGCTGACGTGGAGCGAGACGACCGCGTCCGGTGCCCGCAGGTTGGCTTCCTCCGGGCTGCGAAGCCGCGGCACGGCGGCGGAGAGCAGCGCTCCCATGCCCCCGTCCGCGACGATCACCGGACCGCGCTCCAGGCGTTCGAGAAAGCGGCTTTTCGTCTGCACGTGGGCGGGCACTTCGTCTCCTTCCGGGGATCGCTCGACATCCATCCGGGCTCGCGCCCGGCCGGGTTTGGCACCTTGCCGCGGAGGCAGGTTGCCGAGGCTTCACAGGGCCGGTTCCCTCAGCCTCTCTCGATGCGGAGCGGGACGTTGCCCGCTTCCAGGACGGAGTATAGGCGCCGGTCCTTGCGTGAAGTAGCGCAGTCAACCGAGAACGGGTGATGGATGAAGTGCCCCCAGCTCGCGATAGTCAGAAGGCATACCGAGTGGGCCCCGATGCGGCGGGGGCAACCTCGGCGAATCTCCTTCCGAGGAGACCCAGGAGGGGCCAGGCGGCGGCCCCTCTTGCGTTTTCCGGGTTCAAGTGGGGAGCGTCGGCTGCCGATGGTCGTGCTGACTCCACGGCCAGGGACTGACGGCAATCACTCCTGCGGCTTACGGAGCATTGTGGCGGCGGACGAGGACTCCGCCGCCGCCTACCTTGTGGTCTCTCTACTCCTCGTGGACGACGCGGCCCTCCATGCCGCCGGCGACCGTGACGACCTGCCCGGTCACGTGGCCCGACAGGAGTGGTGAGGCCAGCACGACGACCTGTGCTGCCACGTCTTCGGGCTGCGCGACCTTGCGCAGGGCCATCGTGCGCGAGATGCGGCGAACCTGCCCCTCGGAGACGTGGCCGCGCGTCATCGGCGACTCCGTCCAGCCGGGCGCGACCGCATTGACACGCGCCAGGGGATTCCTGCGCACGACCTCGTTCTTCAGGCTGAGCAGCAGGCCGCCGAGGATCGCGGACTTCGCCGCCGCGTAGTCGGCATGGCCGGCCTCGCCGACGAGGCCCGCGGTCGAACCGACGAGCACGAGGGCGCCGTCACCGTCGAGCTGACGGAGGAAGCCTCGTGCGGTGAGGAACGTCGCGGTGAGGTTCGCGTCGATCGTGGCGCGCCAGCGCTCGAGCGGGAGCTCCCAGACGGGCACGTCTCCCGAGGGCCAGAGGCCGGCGACCGCCGCGCAGACGTCGAGCTGCCCGGCCTCGGCGAACAGCACATCGACCTCGGCCTCGTTCGTCAGGTCGGCTTGCACGACCGGCGCGCCACCCAGCTCCGTGGCCAGCGCTTGCGCCCGGTCCTCGCCCCGGTGGAAGTGCACCACCACCTGCGAGCCCTCGGCCGCGAAGGCCCGTGCGCAGGCCGAGCCGATGCCGCCGGACGCACCCGTCACGAGCACGCGCTTGCCGTCGAGGCCGGTCTCCATCTGTGGAATTCTCCCTCTATGCGCGAGCGCATGACGTGGGAGGACCTCGGCACCGCCGTCGAGGAGCTCGCCGGGCAGATCCGGGAGGACGGCTTCGACCCCGATGCGGTGCTCGCCCTCGCGCGCGGCGGGCTGCCGGCGGCAGGCGCGCTGGCGTACGCACTCGGTGTCAAGAACATGGCGACGCTGAACGTCGAGTTCTACGCCGGCGTCGAGGAGCGACTCGAGGAGCCGCTGCTGCTGCCACCCGTGCCCAACCTCTCGCTCCTCCGCTCCGAGCGGCTGCTCGTCGTCGACGACGTCGCGGACACCGGGCGCACGCTCGCACTCGCGAGCGAGTTCTGCGCGCAGCACGGTCCCGAGGTACGGACGGCCGTCCTGTACGAGAAGCCGCAGAGCGTCGTCCGCTGCGACTTCGTCTGGCGTCGCACCAACCGCTGGATCAACTTCCCCTGGAGCGCACCGTCTCCCGCGGCGGCGACATGAAGGTCTTCATCGTCAGCGACATGGAGGGCGTCGCGGGCATCGTCAAGTGGCAGCAGACGGACGGCACGAAGGAGAAGCGCGCCTACCACGAGGGACGCGAGCTGTACACGGAGGAGATCAACGCGGCCGTGCGGGGTGCGCGCACCGGGGGCGCGACCGAGATCGTCGTCATGGATTGCCACGGTGCCGGCGAAGAGTGGACGTTCAACTCGCTCATCCCGGACAAGCTCGACCGCGGCTGCGAGTACGTCGTGCAGAACCACTGGACCGAGTACACCGAGCTGCTCGAGCAGGGATGCGACGCAGCCCTCTTCGTGGGAATGCATGCGAAGGCAGGCACGCCCGACGGCGTGCTGAGCCACACCGTCTCGGGGCAGGCCTGGCGGGAGCTCAAGTTCAACGGCGTCTCGGTCGGGGAGACCGGCATCAACGCGGCGCTCTGCGGCCAGTGGGGTTGTCCGGTCCTGCTCGTCACCGGCGACCAGGCGGTCTGCCGGGAGGCGACGGAGCTGCTCGGCGAAGGGCTGACGACGGTCGCAGTCAAGAAAGGGCTCGGTCGCTTCAGCGCCAGGCAGCTCCCGCCTCTCAAGGCACGTGAGCTGATCGAAAACGGCACGCGGCGCGCGCTGCAAGATCTCTCTGCGGTCGCGCCCTATGACCCGGGCCGGCCGTGTGAGATCGCGATCGAGTTCATGACGCCCGACCGGCTCGTCGAGTACCGCAACCGCCGTGGCGTCGAGCAGATGGACGACCTGACCCTTGTGTCACGCGCCGAAGACTGGTGGACGGCGTGGTCTCAGTTCTACTTCTGAGGTAGTGCCGAGACGATGTCGAGCTCGTCGAGGAGGACGAAGAACGCCTTCGCGAACGGCGACTCCTTCGTCCGCTCGCGGACCTCGCCCCAGTCCACCTGTTCGCGCAGCGCGCGTGCGAGCTCGAGCACGCCTGAATAGTCGGGCTCCTGCTCCTTGAGCGCGAGCAGCTTCTGCACGAGGACGTCCTCGAGCGCCGCGACCCTCAGTCGCATCGCGTGCACCTCGAGCTCCTCCGCCCGCTCGAACGTGCGGTCGTCGATCGGCCCGTCGTTCGGGTGGAAGATCAGGTCGATCAGCACGCCGTCGTCGTAGGCCTTCAGCAGCCAGCCCTCGGGCGGTGTCTCCGTCCGCATGCCGGCGTCGGCGAGCGCCGTCTGTGCCCGCTCGGCGTCCTCGGGCCTGACGAGGAAGTCGACGTCGTGCTCGGTCTTCGGTGCGCCTCGCGCCCAGCAGGCGAGGCCGCCGCCGAGCACGAACGGGATGTTGGCGTCGTTCAGGACGCCGCCCGCTCTCTTCATCGAGCCGAGCAGGCGCTCGAAGTCCCGTTCCTGGTCGGTGTTCACGGGCTGGCGGTTTCCCATCCGGCCCGGACGTGGAACATTGAGGCATGGTCAGGATTGCTGCAGCGGGAGACGTCCACGCCTCCGACGCGACGCGTGATCGCATCGCCGAGGCGTTCGCGGAGATTGAGCGGGCGACCGACCTGATCCTGCTCGCCGGCGATCTCACGACGCACGGGGAACTCGAGCAGGCCCACGCGCTGGCGGATGCGGTGCGGGGTCTCGACGTACCCGTCGTGGCCGTCCTCGGCAACCACGACCTGCACGGCGGGTGCGGGGACGAGATCGCGGAGATCCTCCGGGAGGCAGGCGTGCAGATGCTCGATCGCCAGGCGATCGTGCTCGAGGTGCAGCGCCAGCAGGTGGGCGTGGTGGGGACGAAGGGGTTCGTGGGCGGCTTCACCGGCTCCCAGCTCCCTGACTTCGGCGAGCCGCTTCTGCGCGACGTGTATGGGGAGACGTCGGCGGAGGTGGAGGCGATCCGCCGTGGCCTGACGGAGATCGCGCACTGTCCGATCCGGATCGTGTTGCTGCACTACGCGCCGACCTCCGACACGCTGCACGGCGAGCCCGAGGGAATCTGGACCTACCTGGGCAGCGACCGGCTCGCGACCCCAATCGCGGAGCATCGGCCTGACGTGGTGCTGCACGGCCACGCGCACAGCGGCAGCTTCGAGGGTGCGATCGGCGACGTGCCGGTCTACAACGTCGCCGTCCACGTGACGGGACGCGACTTCTACGTGTTCGAGCTGGAGGGCCACGAGGTCGAGGTCGAGACGCGCGCGTAAGGCGTTACGGCTTCAAGTCGGTGCCTGGCACCGATCTCAGTCTGCAACGACGAAGGCGCGGTAGGAGGCAGCTGCCCGACCAAGGTCGAGGTCGAAGAGGTTCAAAAGGTCGCCGAGCGCCAGGAACGGCGGCGCCTTGTCGTAGCCTGCCGACGCCCGATAGCTGCTCCACGGCCAGTCTGCCGGATGCTCTCCCATCCGCGCCCGCACCGGGTTGAGCGCCACGTAGCGACACACGTCGAGCAGGTGCGCGTCGCCCGAGATCTCCGTGCTCCCAAACCGCTTGCCGAACAGATGATCCTGACGTCCGTGCCGCTTGTTCGACCATCTCGCGAAGCCCCCGTTCAGCGCGCACATGCCGGCTGACAGTCCACCGTCCGGCGTGCCCACCACCAAGTGGTAGTGAGTCGTCATCAGACACCACGCGTAAAGCCGCCAGTTGTGTCTGCGTTCCTGGCGGGCCAGGATCGAGAGGAACGTGGTGTAGTCGGCCGAGTCCTCAAAGACTTGGCAGCGTCGATTGCCGCGAGCCCATACGTGAAAGAAGCCTCCAGGCTGAGCGTCTCTCGTAGGTCGAGGCATCCCGAACTCATAGCGCGGTCCTCTTCGTCAAAAGGAGCGCGGTGCGTGTTCCGTTGCACTTTCGTGACAGTTCTGTATCAGTGCCTGGCACCGAAGTCGGAGTCCCCCGCTGCCCGCGTAGTCTTCGGCGGGTGCCGTCCGTCAGCCGCATCTCGATCGCCCCCGTCAAGGGTCTCGGGCTCGTCCATCCGGACGAGGTGATGCTCGAGGAGGCGGGCGTCCTCGAAAACAGGCGCTTCCACATCGTCGACGCAGATGGGCGGCGTTTCAACCAGCTGCGGAACAGCGCGCTCGTTCAGATCCGGCCCGACTACGACGCCGAGCGCGACCATCTCGCACTGTCCTTCCCGGACGGCACACGGGTCGAGGGCAAGATCGCGCTCGGCGGTGAAATCACGACCGACTTCTACGACCGGCCCGTCACCGGCCACGTCGTCCAGGGCCCCTGGTCGGACGCGCTCTCCCGCTTCGCCGGACGGCCGCTCCGGCTCGTCCAGTCCGCTCCGGGCCGCGCGGTCGACCGGGGCCGCGGCCACGTCTCCCTCGTCTCCGCCGCGTCACTCGCCGAGCTCGGCCGCCGCGCCGGCCGAGACGGCGCCGTCGACGGACGCCGTTTCCGGATGCTCTTCGAGCTCGACGGCTGCGAGCCGCATGAAGAGGACGGCTGGGTGAAGCGACACCTGCGCATCGGCGACGCGGTCGTCCGGATCCGTGGCGACGTGGGCCGCTGTGCCATCACCACGCAGAATCCCGAGACCGGCGAGCCGGACTTCGACACGCTCCGCGCGATCTCGGGCTACCGGCCGTGGACCGAGAACGAGGCAGGGAAGAGGCACATCCCCTTCGGGATCTTCGGCGAGGTCGCCGAGCCGGGACTGGTCGCGATCGGCGACACCGTGGAGGTCGTCGAGCTCAGTCTCCTCGACCCTGAGCCCGCGCACTGACAGAATTCAGCGATGGCGGCCCTCGGAACCCTGGTCGTGGACGAGTCCGACGTCGCGCCCGTGCGGCGCGACGGCGACACCGCGTCGGTCCGGGTGACCTTCGACGCCTCCACGGGCTGCGAGCGGCTCGAGCAGCGGGTGATCGATTTCGGCCCCGGCCGTTCCGCCGACCGGAGGCTCGAGGGCAAGCAGGAGGTGCTCTACGTCGTGGGCGGAGCGGGGCAGCTGCACCTGGAGGGAGAGGCCCATCCGGTCGAACCGGGCACGGGCGTCTTCGTCGCGCCGGGAGAGACCTGGGCGATTGAGACCACCGGCGCAGATGCGGTCCGGGTCGTTTCCGTCGTCACCGCCGCCGATGGGCCCCGGCCCGAAGGCGGCCGCAAGGTCACGGTGCGCTTCGACGACCAGCCTGAGCTCGAGGCCTCGAGCGAGCGGAGCTTTCGCTATCTCGTCAACGAGGAGGCCGGCTGCGTCGACGTCACGCAGTTCCTCGGGATCGTCCAGCCGAGCAAGGCACCGTTCCACAGCCATCCGTACGACGAGGTGGGGTACGTGGTCGAGGGCGAGGGAGTCGCGCACGTCGGCGGCCGCTCGGTTCCCCTCAAGGCAGGCTCATGCTTCCACCTCCCCCCGGACGAGGTGCACTGCATCGAGAACTCCGGCTCGGGCCCGATGCAGATCCTCGGGGTGTTCCATCCGTCTGGGAGTCCGGCGAATCGGGCGTATCCGGACAACAACGAGGCCGGAACGGCGTCACAAGTGGGGTAGGACCGGGCTAGACATCAAGGAGGAGATCGAATGAGGAGGAGAAGGGCAACTGCGGTTGCGGCCGTGCTGGCGCTCGGTGCCGCACTCGCAATCGTCGCGGCAGCGTCCGCGACGGTGAACCGCGCGGCGTCGCCGCAGGTGGTGGCGTCCGCCGATACCGCGCAGATCAGCTGCGGCAAGACCCGTACGTTCGGGCTGCTCGCTCCGATCACGGGGCCTGCAGCGTCGCTCGGCAAGCTGCAGGTCGACTGGGTGCGCTACTACGTCGCGGGCTACAACAGGACGCACAAGAAGGGGAAGCTCCGCATCCAGATGGGTGACACCGTCCTCGGCGGCCCCGGCGGCACCGCGGAAGCCGTCAAGGCTGTGCAGTCGTTCGGCGGGAATGTCCTCGGCGTCGTCGGCCCTGCCGGCAGCAACGAGGTCCGGGCGACGACTGCGTCGCTCAAGAACGCGGGCTTCGCGTTCGTCAGCGGCTCGGCGACGAACACGGAGCTCACGACCGACGGCACGCGGACCGGTTTCTTCTTCCGGACCGTCCCTCCCGACTCGGCTCAGAGCACGTCGGTGGCGAACTTCATCAGCAAGAAGCTCAAGTTCAAGCGCGTCTACATCATCGACGACCAGGAGGCCTACAGCACGGGTCTCGCGGACGCGGTCCAGGCCAAGCTCCGTTCGGCAGGCGTCAGCGTCAGCCGCGACGGCGTCAGCCAGCAGCAGTCGGACTTCTCTTCGCTGATCGCGAAGATCCCGCGCGACACGCAGCTCGTTTACATCCCGTGGCAGCTGCCGCCGAAGGGCAAGGCGTTCGGCGAGCAGATGCGCTCTGCAGGGAAGGGCAACATCGTGCTGATGGGCTCCGACGGACTGTTCGCGGACGACTTCGCCTCGCTCAACGGCGTGTACGCGTCGTCGTTCCCGACGAGTGGCAAGCACCCGATCGTGAGAGCTTTCAAGAAGTCCCACGGCGGGGATGCCGAGTTCTTCGGCGCGCCTAGCTACGTCGCCGCGCAGGTGGTCGGCGGCGCGATCGAGCGCGCGTGCAAGGACGGCAAGGCGACCCGTGGCGAGGTGCGTGCTCAAGTCCGCAGGACGAACCTGAAGAAGACCGTCCTCGGGCTCAACGTTCGTTACAACGCCCAGGGCGACATCGCCGGCGGCCAGTTCGGCATCTGGAAGTCGAACGGGACGACGTTCACCCCCGTCGGCTAGCCAACCGCAACTCTGAGTGAACGTGCGGCCCATCCTCGTGGTGGGCCGCACGTGTTGTGTGGGAAGGTAGTCGTGGCGTGAACTGGGGATTGTTCTGGGATCTGACCGTCAGCGGCGTGACGCTCGGCAGCGTCTATGCCCTCATCGCCCTCGGCTACTCGATGGTCTACGGGATCCTGAAGCTCCTGAACTTCGCGCACGGCGACGTGTACATGATCGGAGCCTTCGTCGGCTACTTCGCGCTTCAGGGTCTAGGAGGTGCCCTCCATCCGAGTGCGGCGGCGTGGATCGTCGTGACGCTGATGTTCATCGCCGGCATGCTCGGCGGCGGCATGCTCGGTGTGGTGATCGAGCGCTTCGCGTATCGCCCGCTGCGGAATGCCCCGCGCATCGCCCCGCTCATCAGCGCACTCGGCGTGTCCTTCTTCCTGCAGAACAGTGCCCTGCTGCTCTTCGGCGCGAGCTTCCGCGACTACGGCACCTTCGACCTGATCGGCGCGAAGACGTACCACTTCGGCAACGTCTACCTCTCGGTGCCGCAGGTGCTGACGATCGTCTCCTCGCTCGCGCTCATGGTAGTGCTCACCGTCCTCGTCGCGCGCACGCGGATCGGCAAGGCGATGCGGGCGACGTCGTTCGACCGTGAGGCTGCTTCGATGATGGGAATCGACGTCGACCGCGTGATCGCGTCCACGTTCTTCATCGGCTCGGCGCTCGCGGGCGCCGCGGGCGTCATGTTCGGCCTCGTCTTCGGCCAGATCTACCACTTCATGGGCTTCCTGGCCGGCCTGAAGGGCTTCACGGCGGCAGTGATCGGCGGCATCGGCAGCATTCCGGGCGCGATGCTCGGCGGCCTGCTCGTCGGGCTCGCCGAGTCGTACGCGACGGGCTACCTGCCGCAGGGCTCGACGTTCCAGAACCTCTATGTCTTCGCGTTGCTGATCCTCATCATCCTCATCCGGCCGAGCGGCATCCTGGGCAAGGCCGACGTGAAGAAGGTCTGAGCGATGGCGGACGAGCCAGGCGCCTCACCCATGGACGCACCCGACCAGCCGCGCATCGGCGTCGACGAATGGGTCGCGTCGGTCGAGGGGAAGCGCGAGGGCTACGAGGGGCTCACCGGTCGGCTCCAGCGCATGTGGGACACGTTGCCGGTCGGCGGCCGTCTGCTCGTCTTCGCCGTCCCGGCCGCGATCTTCCCGCTCGTCACGACCGAGGGAAATGTCTTCCGGTACGGATTGATCACGCTCATCTACGCGCTGCTCGCCCTCGGCCTGAACGTCGTCGTCGGGTTCGCCGGCCTGCTCGACCTCGGCTACATCGCCTTCTTCGGCTTCGGCGCATACATGTACGGCATCCTCGCCTCGGGCCACTCCGGTCATCACTGGCCTGCCGAGTTTGCGATCCCGGTGGTCATCCTCGCGGGTGCCGCGCTGGGCCTCCTGCTCGGGCTGCCGTCGCGGCGCCTCCTCGGCGACTACCTCGCGATCGTGACGCTCTTCTTCGGCCAGGCGTTCGTCGTCTTCGTCAACAACGCGAACCGGATCAACTTCCCGTTCGTCGGGCACGTCGACCTGACCGGCGGCGCAAACGGGCTCGACAACATCGATCCGCTCGACCTCTTCGGCTGGAAGGTGACGTCGACGAGGGAGTACTACTTCTTCACGCTCGGGGCGTTCGTGCTCGTGATGATGCTGCTCTACTTCGTCAACGAGTCGCGCACCGGCCGCGCCTGGCGCGCCCTGCGCGAGGATCCCCTCGCGGCAGAGGTGATGAGCATGCCGGTCAACCGGCTCAAGCTGCTGGCCTTCGTCTTCGGTGCGGCCACGGCGGCGTTTGCCGGAACGATCTACGGCGCCGTGCAGACAGGTGCGTTCCCGGGCGACTTCGACGTCGGCCTCCTGATCACCATCTACGCCATCGTCATCCTCGGCGGAGCAGGGAGCCTCGCCGGCATCGTCGTGGGCGCGATCGTCGTCAACGGCGTGCCCGAGTTGCTGCGCGATCCGAACCAGGCCGAGTGGGTGTTCTACGTCGCGGTCGCCGTCGTGCTGTTCGCGAGGCTCCGCCCCTGGCCGCGGCTCGCCGGCGTCGTGGCCGGGACGATCGGGCTCGGCTTCGCCTTGCACGCGATCGCCGACGCGGCATGGCCACGGCTGACGGACGGTAAGTCCGGCGGCGAGGGGGCGCTCGCCCACGCCGTCGAGTCGTGGGTGCTGCTCCCGAGCCGCCCGACGCAGATCGCGAACTTTGCCTTCGTCATCCTCATCGGCGCCCTGCTGGCGCTGACGCTGTTGAAGGACGTCTGGCGGACGGTCGCGCTCGTGCCGACCGTCTACCTCGCGGTGTTCGTCTGGGAGAACCTGCTCATCCAGCAGACCGCGGGCGCGACGCGCTTCATCCTGCTCGGCGCGCTCCTCGTCGTCCTCATGAACGCACGGCCTCAGGGTCTCTTCGGGACGGCACGCGTGGAGATCGTCTGATGGCGAAGCTGCTCGAGCTGCGCGGCGTGGACAAGTCCTTCGGCGGACTGACCGTGATCAGCGAGCTCGACCTGCACGTGAACGAGGGCGAGATCGTCAGCGTGATCGGCCCGAACGGCGCCGGCAAGACGACGCTCTTCAACCTGATCACCGGGGTCTACCGGCCGGACGGCGGCGACATCCTCCTCGGCGACGAGAGCCTCCTGGGTCTCGAGCCCCACGAGGTGACGAACCGCGGGGTCGCCCGCACCTTCCAGACACTGCGGCTCTTCCTGAACATGACGGTGCGCGAGAACGTCATGGCCGTCCAGTACGGCAAGACCCGCGCGACCGTGGTGGAGTCGATGTTCCGCCTGCCGAGGGCCCGCCGCGAGGAACAGGAGATCCGCAGGCGGGCGGAAGAGAAGCTCGGCTTCTTCGGGCAGCGGCTCGTCGGCTACCGCTGGGACCAGCCTGCCTACAGCCTTTCCTACGCCAATCGCCGCCGCCTCGAGATCGCGCGGGCGATGGCCACCGAGCCCCGCATCCTCCTGCTCGACGAGCCGGCCGCGGGCATGAACCCGGCCGAGACGCACGAGATCACGCAGCTGATCGGCAAGCTGCGCGAGGACGGCGGCTACACCATCCTCGTGATCGAGCACGACATGCACGTCGTGGAGGGCATCTCCGACCGCGTGATCGCCCTCGACCACGGCGTCAAGATCGCGGAGGGGTCCTTCGACGCCGTCGCCACCGATCCCCGCGTCGTGGAGGCGTACCTGGGTCTGCGCAAGGCGGAGACGAAGTGACGACGAACGGCGCGCCCGACCTGCTCCGCCTCGAGGGGATCAACACGTACTACGGCGAGATCCACATCCTCGAGAACCTCGATCTCCACGTGCGCGAAGGCGAGCTCGTCTCGCTCCTCGGCGGCAACGCCTCCGGCAAGTCGACGACGCTGAAGACGATCCTCGGGCTCGTCCAGCCACGCAACGGCGCGGTGCAGTTCCGGGGGGAGGACGTCACCGGCAAGACCACGAGCTACCGCATCCGGCGGGGCATGGCGATCGTGCCCGAGAACCGCCGGCTCTTCGGTCCGATGACCGTGCTCGAGAACCTCGAGATGGGTGCGTACCTGAATCGCGACGGCAAGGGCCGTAAGGAGGACTTCGACCAGGTCTATGCGCTCTTCCCCCTGCTGCACGAGCGGCGGAACCAGCTCGCCGGCACGCTCTCGGGCGGGGAGCAGCAGATGGTGGCGATGGGACGGGCGCTGATGGCCCATCCGAGGCTGCTGCTGATGGACGAGCCGTCGATGGGGCTGGCGCCGATCCTCGTGGAGCGCAGCTTCGAGATCATCCAGCAGGTGCACGAATCCGGTGTCGCGATGCTGATCGTCGAGCAGAATGCGAACATGGCGCTCTCGATTGCCGACCGGGGCTACGTCCTCTCGACGGGCCGCTGTGTGCTCAGCGGTGCGGCGAAGGAGCTGTTGCAGCACGAGGATCTGCGGAAGGCCTACCTTGGCCGTTGAGCAGGCGACGCTCGCGGAGCGCTGCCGCCACCGCTTCCCGATCTTCGAGCATCGCCTCTACATCAACTCGTGCTCGCAGGGAGCCCTGTCGGACTCCGTGCGCGCCGCGTACGAGCAATACCTCGCGGACTGGGACGACAAGGGTGCGCCCTGGGAGTACTGGGTGGAGCGGCAAGAGGCTGCGCGTGGCGCCTTCGCCGGTCTCGTGAACGCCGCGCCCGAAGAGATCGCCGTGACGACGTCGCTCTCTGCGGGTGTGAGCGCGCTCGCGAGCGGCCTGCGCTTCGCGCGCCGCTCGAAGGTCGTGCTGACGGACTGGGAGTTCCCGACGATCGGGCAGATCTGGCACGCTCAAGAGGCGCGCGGCGCGCGCGTCGCACACGTGCAGGCGGCAGACGACGGCGCGATTCCGATCGAGCACTTCGAGCGCGCAATCGACGACGACACCCTGATCGTCGCGATCACACAGGTCTGTTATCGCAACGGCGCCATGGTCGACGTGCCGGCGGTCGTCGAGCTCGCGCACGAGCGCGGCGCGCTCGTCCTGCTCGACTCGTTCCAGGCGATCGGCTCGCTGCCCGTCGACGTGCAGGAGCTCGGCGTCGACTTCCTCGGTGCGGGCGTCCTCAAGTACCTGCTCGGCTCCGCCGGACTCGGGTTCTTCTACTGCCGCCGCGACCTCGTCGAGCGCGTCTGGCCGACACAGACGGGCTGGTTCGCCGACGAGAACATCTTCGCCATGGATCACACCGACTACTCCCCGGCGCGGACTGCCGCGCGCTTCCAGTCGGGGACGCCCCCGGTGCCCGCGATCTACGCCGGCATTGCCGGCATCGAGCTCATGCAGGAGCTCGGCGTCGCCGAGACGCGGGAGCACGTCCTCGGCCTGAACGCGCGTCTGCTCGACGGGCTCGACGATCTGGGCGCAACGGTCGTCACGCCGCGTGCTCCCGAACGGCGCGGAGCGTTGATCTGCGTCAAGTCCGCCGACGCCAGCGCGCTCGTGGCGGCGCTCGACCGGGACGGCATCGTCACCTCCGACCGGGACGACAACCTCCGCATCTCGGCGCACGCCTACAACAACGTCGAGGACGTGGACACCGTCCTCGCGGCCCTCACGCGCCACCGCGGGCTCCTCGCCTAGCCGGTTCGTTCTCCGCCGGGGGTTGACAAACTATAGCAAATGTGCTATGTTGAGGGTACTAGGCGAAGGAGCCTGCAATGGCCGAACCAGCCGGCCCGCCACTCGTCCCCGTCTCCACTCACCGATCAGCCGCGATCGTCGCCTTCGGGATCGCCGCGTTCGTCTGGACGGTCTGGCTCGGCGGGATCATCGCCTCTCTCAGCGACCACGACCTCTACGTCGTCCTGTGGTGCGGCAGCGCGATCGTTCTCTGGCTTTCACTCCTCGGCGAGGCGCGCGACCCGGCGCGGTCCGCATTCCGCGTCGCATTCAAGTGGTGGGTTCTGACGCTGCTCGGGCCGGTGGGGCTCGCGTACGTCCTCTACGTGCGGAGCACCGCTGGGCAGCAGGACAGGCCCACGGCTCCCGCGCCCACCACTTCTGCCGGCTCTGATCTCGGCAGTCGCGTCGCAGTGCTCGAGCGGCGCGTCTCGGAGCTGCAGGCAATCGTGGACGAGTTGCGAGGAGGCGCGGTGACCGCACCGGCTCGCGCCCCGTCGGCTGCGCAAGCGACAGCGGCTGCGACTCCTCCACGCCCCGAACCACCCCGCGAGGCAGCCCCCTCACCCGCGCGGCCGCCGGTGCCGCCGACAGCGCCGGCCGAACCGATCCGGCCGCGGGTCAGCCAGGGCTTCGACTGGGGCCGCACGATCGCGACGGCCGACTTGATGGGCGCGAAGGCGCTCGCGTTCGCAGGGGGCGTCGTGACGTTGCTGGGCGTCGTCTTCTTCTTCGTGCTGGCCGTCAACCGCGGCTGGATCGGGCCGGAGCTGAGGGTCGCGTTCGGCGGGGTCGCGTCCGCGCTGGTCTTCGGCGGCGGCCTCTGGCTGCAGCGACGCTACGAGGCGACCTATTCCGCCCTCGTGGCCGTCGGTACCGGCATTGCGGGCGGGTACGCGACGTTGCTGGCGGCGGTTGCCCTGTACGACCTCGTGTCGAAGCCGGTCGCGCTCGTCGTCGCAGCGGTGATTGCCGCGGTCGGCGTCGCCGTCTCACTGGCGTGGGAGGCGGAAGTCGTCGCCGGCTTCGGCCTGGTGGGCGCGATGATCGTTCCGGCGACCCTCGTCTTCCAGGGCGGATTGCAGGAGCTCGGCACGGCATTCGTCGCGGTCATGCTCGCCGCGGCGACCGTGGTCGCCGTGCAGCGGGGCTGGTGGATTCTGCTGCAAGTCTCTGCGCTCGTCAGCGTGCCGCAAGCGCTCGCCCAGATCGGCGGTGCCGAAACGCCGCATGCGAGCATCGTCGTGCTCGCGATCGCCTTCTGGTTGCTCTATCTCGCTGCGGGCCTTGCGTTCCAGTTCAGGCTCGGCGCTGCTCTCGCTGCACGGCCGGCGTCGTTCCTCGTGGGAGGTGCAGTCTTCGCAGGCCTCTCGGCAGCGTTGCTCTACGGGCGGCGCGCCGGCTATCTGCATCAGGGAGTCGCGTTGCTCGTCGCGGGCTTCGTCTATGTCGCGCTCGCGGCGGCGCTGTATAGGCGGGCTCGAGAGACGGCCACGCTGCTGTGGGCGCTCGGGCTCTCCGCGGCTGCAGTCGGCCTGGCCGAGGCTCTGTCCGGATCGTCGCTCACCTACGCCTGGGCAGCCGAAGCCGCGGTGCTCGTCTGGCTGTCTGTGCGCGTGCGAGATGCGCGCTTCCAACTGCCGGCCATCGCCTATCTCCTGCTTGCCCTCCTGCACACGCTCGTCACCGAGGCGCGTCCAGATCATCTCTTCGAGGCGATGCGGCATCCCGCTGCGGGCGCCCCGGCCGTGCTCGCCGTCGCTCTCGCGGCGGCCGTCTTCGCCCGCGTCGAGCGCTCGGCGGCGGAGTCCGAGCCTGCGAGGGGTGTTCTGCGCGTGCTCGAGCCGTTGCTCCGGTGGCTCCGCGTACGCGACTCGGAGCTGACGACCGGAGCGCTGGGGCTGGCCGGGGTTCTCGTCGCCTACGCGGTCTCGCTCGGGATCCTCGAGCTCTTCGAGGACGTCTGGCCGGGAGGGGCGATCGTCACGCCCTTCGAGTGGGGGCACGTGGCCGTCAACTCGGTGTGGGCGCTCGCCGGCTTGACCCTCGTCGCCGCGTCCGTTCGCCGCAAGTCGGACACTGCGCTCACGCTCGCCTTCGGCTGGCTCGCCGTCACGGTCGCCAAGGTCGTCTTCTTCGATGCGACGACTCTGGCCGAGACTCGGTTCGCGATCTCGTTCCTGGTCGTCGGCGGCCTCGTCTTGCTGGCCGGCCTGACGCGTGAGCTCACAGTGCCCGACCGTGTCACGGCAGAGGGGGCCGCCTCGCTCACGACCAGCCTCGCCCTGCTCCTGGCGGGTGGACTCCTTCTCGTTCCGGCCCAGGTCGGGAGAGTCGACGGCAACGGCCTCGTCGTGGTGGCAGTCGGTGCGCTGTACACCGCAATCGCTGCCGCAACGTTCCGGCGTCGAGCACAGCGTGACCTCACCAGCATGTTGTGGATTCTCGGACTGGCCACCGCAGCCGTCGGCGAGTACCTGCTCCTCAGCGGCGGGTGGCTTGTCCTCGCCTACTCGCTGAGCAGCGCGGCTCTCGCCCTCATCGCGGTCGCTTCCGACGAGAGGCGGCTGCAGGCGGCGTCGCTCG
The DNA here is from genome assembly GCA_035764165.1 of Gaiellaceae bacterium. Lineage (GTDB taxonomy): Bacteria > Actinomycetota > Thermoleophilia > Gaiellales > Gaiellaceae > 3-1-20CM-4-69-9. Next base: position 19,332 of record DASTZS010000048.1, read on the forward strand.
TCTACCTGGCTCTGGCCGCTCTGCACACGCTTGTGGTCGAGACGCCGCCCTCGCAGCTCGTGATCTCGCGCGCGCACCCGGGCCACGGACTGCCGAGTCTCCTGCTGGTCATCGGGTCAACCGCTGCGCTCGCCTGGGCCCTGGGTTGGCACGAGCGCTACCGCCTTCAGGCGGTCTGGATCGCCGGAGCCCTGGCCGTCTACGCCTGCTCGCTCGCGATTCTCGAGGCGATGCAGCAGCTGTCCCACCAGGGCGTGCACACGGACTTCCAGCGGGGGCACACCGTCGTCAGCGCTTTCTGGGGTGTGCTTGCGCTCGTGTCGCTCTACCTGGGACTGAAGCGGCGTCGTCGATTGCTCCGCGCCGGTGGTTTCGTGCTCTTCGCGATCAGCCTCGGCAAGCTGTTCCTCTTCGACCTGCCCAGCCTCAGCTCGGTCCAGCGTGCCCTCTCGTTCCTCGCGGTCGGCGCGGTGCTGCTGCTCGGCGGCTTCTTCTATCAACGCCTGAGCGCGCAGTACGACGAGCGTGTCGCATAGCATTCCTGCGATGGCCGGGAAGAACAAGGGAGCGTTCGAACGCCTGCAGGAACGCATCCGCACCGCCGACCGCGGCTGGTTCTTCGCCGCCGTGGCGGACAAGGTGGCCGAGCGGCGACAGGAGCAGGGCCTCTCGCAGCGGGAGCTGGCCGAGCTGGTCGGCACGACCCAGTCGGCGATCGCGCGCCTCGAACGAGGCGGCCGGCCACCTCGGATCGACACCCTGCTCCGCATCGCGGATGCGCTCGAGTGCGACCTCGTCGTCGATCTGAAGCCCCGCCGCCACTAGAATCGCCTCCACCTTGGAGGGGCGCGACATCGCCGTCGGGACGGCCGAGGAGGCTTCGGCCGCCGTGGCACGACTGCTGGCGGTCACGCACGCGACCTACGAACGGCGCGCCCAGCTCGAGCATGCATTGCAGTCCCGGATCGCAATCGAGCAGGCGAAGGGGATCGTCGCCGAGCGCTACGGGCTCGACCCGGACGACGCCTTCGAGCTGATCAGGCGAGCCGCGAGGAGTCACCGGCTCAAGCTGCGCGATCTCGCCCAGGCGATCAGGCCGGGCGAGGAGACGCCCGCAGAGCTGCTCGCGGTCCTGGTCGACGAAGGCCGGGTTTAGAGGCGCTCGCCGCGAGCAAGAATCGCCGCAGCATGGACGGCGACGTTGCGGCAGCGCGCATCGCGGAGAACAACCGCATCTTCCGGGACGCGAACGAGCAGATCAGCTCGAAGGCGACCGAGTACGGCGACCCGGTCGAGCGGGTCCCGTTCCTCTGCGAATGCCCCCGGCCCGAGTGCACCACGATCGTGCGGCTGACACCGGCGGAGTACGAAGCCATCCGCGGCGACTCGAAGCACTTCTTCACGATTGCCGGCCACGAGCACGCCGAGGAGCCGATCGGAGAGGTCGTCTCCAGGCGGAATGGCTACGTGGTGGTGGAGAAGGACGTCGAGGCATAAGCTTCGTGGGCGATGGGGTCGCGGGAAGAACGCATCGGCCTGAACGAAGCCGTCTTCCGGGAGGTCAACGAGCGAATCGAGGATCTCGCGCGCACGTTCGAGCAGGGGCCCGAACCGCTCGACCTCGTCTGCGAATGTGGTGATGCGTCCTGTGTGCAGCGCATCTCGATGACGCGGGCCGAATACGAAGAGCTCAGGTCGGATCCGCATCAATTCGCCGTGCATCCCGGTCACGAGATCCGCGACGTCGAACAGGTCGTGGCGAAGCGGAACGGCTACGACATCGTGGCGAAGAACCGTGGTGCTCCGGAGCGGATCGCAGAGCAGACAGATCCGCGCAGCTGACGGCCGCATCCTCGTCGCGGCGCTCGGCGACTCGATTGCCGAAGGCTCGCCCGGCTACGACTCGGATCGTGGGGGCGACGAAGAGAGCCAGTGGGAGTACTGGGCGGCCCGAGCCGATCCGAGGCTCGAGTTTCGCAACTGCGGTATCTACGGGCAGCGAACGGACGAGATCATGGCCCGGCTCGAGGACTGCGCACGCGGGGCCGACGCGATCGTCGTGCAGGGCGGCATCAACGACATCGCTCAGGGCCGTACGGTCGAGCAGGCGGCGGTGAATCTCCGTGCGATGGTGCGCCAGGCGAAGAGCCTCGGCCTGCGTGTCCTGCTGGCAGATGTCCTCCCGTGGAACAACGGCTGGCCCGACGCGGAGCCGGCCATCCGCCGGCTGAACGCGCTTGTTGCGGAGATCGCGCGTGAAGAAAGGGTGCGCCTGCTTCCGTTCCACGAAACGCTCGAGGACCCCGAGCGTCCCGGCCGGATGCGCGAGGAGTGGACCTCCGACGGCGACCATCCGTCCGTCGCGGGATATCGGCGGCTCGGGGAAGCGGCCTTCGCGCTCGACTAGAGCTCGTACACGTCGCCGTCGGCGGCGAGCTCGATGCCCTCGGGGAGCGGCAGCTCTTGCGGGCGGTGGATGATCACGAGCCTGCGCGCGCCCGATTCCTCGAATGCGGCGACGGCTTCTTCCGCCGAGAGATGCCCGCGCAGGCCGTCGTCGCCGCCCTCACGGCTCTCGGCGAGGGTCGCTTCGCAGAGGAAGAGATCGGCGTCGCGACCGACCTCCACGAGCTGCGGGCTCGGCGCCGAGTCGCCCGAGTAGGCGAGCGTGGACGTGCCGTCGGTGACGCGCAGACCGAAGGTCTGGAGCTGGTAGTGCGGCAGGCGGATGGCCGTGATCTCGAGTCCGTCGGCCTCGAACGGCGTGTCCTCGGAGTACTCCCGGAGCTCGAAGGCGTCGAACATCCCCGCGAAGCCGAGCTGCTCGCCGAAGCGACCGAGCTCGGCCTTGCCGCCCGGCGGCAGCCAGAGTTGGGGCGCCGGTACGCCGCGGCCCGGCCCGAACATCGAGCCGAAGGTCCATGGGACGAGATCGCCCCAGTGGTCGAGGTGGAAGTGGGTGATCACGATGGCGTCCACCCGAGGCCAGCCCTCCTCCTCGCGCAGGCGAGGTAGAACCCCCGGCCCGCAGTCGAGCAGGACGCGCCCCGACCCTTCGACGAGGTACCCGGACTGTGCTCCGCCCGGGTTCGGCCAGGCGGGCGAGCACCCGACGACGGTCAGCTTCACTCGCTCAGTGTGGCATAGTCCTCGCGTGGCCGAGCGCGTGGTCGAGCTGCTGAAACGGGTGCCGATCTTCTCCGATCTGGACCAGAAGGAGCTGGAGCGGATCGCCGCGTCCATGAAGGCGCGGACCTTCAAAGCCGGCGACAAGGTCACCACCGAAGGGCAGAGCGGCGTCGGCTTCTTCGTGATCGAGGACGGCGAGGCGACCGTCACGGTGGGCGGCGACGAGCGCCGCCGGCTCGGCCCGGGCGACTACTTCGGCGAAGTGGCGCTGCTGAACCAGAGCGCCCGGACGGCCACCATTACCGCCGACAGCGACCTGAACTGCCACGGCCTGACGGCGTGGGAGTTCCGGCCGCTCGTCGAGACGCACGGCTCCATCGCCTGGAAGCTTCTCCAGGCCATGTCCAAGACCTACCAGTCACCCGCCTAGGCACTAGCTCGCCGGCCTGCTGGCGAGCTTCACGCTCGCGGTGTGGGTCTTGCCGCCGCGCGCGTACGTGACCGAGATGCGCTCGCCGGGGCGTCGCGCGTTGATCGCGCCGCGTAGCTCGCTCGCCGACGCGATTCGGACGCCGTCGACCGCGGTGACGACGTCGCCGGCCCGCAGGCCCGCCGCCGCGGCGGGGGTGCCGGCACGGACCTGGGCGATTGCAGCGCCGCGCCCGGAAGAGGTGTCACGCAGCACAACGCCGAGAAACGCGTGCTCTGCCTTGCCGGTGGAGATCAGCTGCGCGGCGATCGAACGCACGGTGTTCGCCGGAATCGCGAAGCCGACGCCGTCGTTGCCGCCGGAATCGCTCTCGATCTGGGCATTGACGCCGATGACCTTGCCGCGCGCGTCGAGCAGCGGCCCGCCGCTGTTGCCGTGGTTGATCGCGGCGTCGGTCTGGATGGAGTCGTCGATGGCGAAACCGTTCGGCGATTGCATCTCGCGGTGCAGGGCGCTGACGATTCCGGAGGTCACCGTTTCGTCGAGCCCGTAGGGACTGCCGATGGCGACGACGGCGTCGCCGACCGAGACCTTGCTCGAGTCGCCGAGCGAGAGCGGGAACAGCTCGGACGCAGGCGCGTCGATCTTCAGCACGGCGAGGTCGGTGGAGGCATCGGTGCCGACGACCTGCGCGTCGTAGGTCTTGCCGTTCCAGAGCGTGACCGTGAGGGAGGTCGCGCCATCGACGACGTGCTGGTTCGTGACGAGGTGGCCGTCGGCGTCGTAGACGAAGCCCGAGCCCTGTCCCTGCTGCGATCGCACCTTCACGACGCCTTTCCGCGCGAGCCGGTAGACGGACTGGACGGAAAGCCCACTCGTCGTCGAGGCGGACTGTGCCCCGCTGACCGTCACCTGGCGGACGATCGTCTGGCCGTCGCCGGAGGAAAGAGCGGCGTACGTCGCCGCGCCGCCGCCGGCACCGATGAGGGCGCCGGCGACGAGCGCGGCCGCCAGTGAGAGGGTGGAGGTCGAACGGGGTGTCACGCCGAGCATCTGACCAGCGCTCCCTAAGAGGCCGGTGAGACGCGGGTAAGAAGTCGCTAAGACTCGATCTCACAAACTCCTTGCGCATCACGGCCCTGCGCGGCCACGGCTCGGCTCGCGTGGCGGTCGCCGAGCCGTAGTCTTAGGCCTTTTTCAGCTTCCGACAGCAGAATGAGCGCGTGAAGATCCTCGTCGTGGACGACGAACCCGCGGTGCGCGAGTCACTGCGCAGGGCGCTCGAGCTCGAGGGCTACGAGATCGAGCTGGCCGCCGACGGGCGGGAGGCGCTCTACCGCCTCGAGAAGAACGGTGGCCAACCCGACGCGGTGATCCTCGACGTGCTCATGCCCGGCCTCGACGGGCTCGAGGTGTGCCGCCGCCTCCGCCGTAGCGGCAACCGCGTGCCCGTTCTGATGCTGACGGCCCGCGACGAGATCGAGAACCGCGTCGCGGGGCTCGACGCCGGCGCGGACGACTACGTGACGAAGCCGTTCGCCCTCGAGGAGCTCGTCGCCCGCATCCGTGCTCTGCTGCGCCGCTCGTCGGCGGTGACCGACGAGGTGCTCCGCTTCGCGGATCTCGAGCTCGATCCCGGGACGCGCGAGGTCCGCCGTGGCGGCGATTCGATCGAGCTGACGCGGACCGAGTTCGCGCTGCTCGAGCTCTTCATGACGAATCCTCGGCAAGTGCTCACGCGCTCGATCATCTTCGAGCGGGTCTGGGGCTACGACTTCGGCTTCGCGTCGAACTCGCTCGACGTCTACATCGGCTACCTGCGGCGAAAGACCGAGGCCGACGGGAAGTCGCGCCTGATCCAGACGGTGCGCGGCGTCGGCTACGCCCTCCGCGAGTCATGAGCTTCCGCGCCAGGCTCGCGCTCGTCGCCGCGGCGGCGGTCGCGCTCGCGGTGATCGCCGCGTCGCTCGTCGTCTACTTCGTCGTACGCGACGAGCTCCGGTCGACCGTCGACGAGGGGCTGCGCACGACGGCCGCGCAGCTGATGCAGACGCCGCTGCACGACTTCGAGCACTTCGCGGCCCCGCAGTCCGAGCTCGGCGGCGCACCCGGGTATCCACAGCTTGTCGGCATGCGCGGCAAGGTCTACTTGCCGCCGGGGGAGACGGTCGCACTGCCGGTCAGCGACCGTGTCACTCGTGTCGCGAGAAACGGGCGGGGATCCTTCTTCGCCGACGCGCACGTCAACGGGACGCATATCCGGATGCTCACCTTCCCGTACGCACCGGGCTTTGCCGTGCAGATCGCTCGACCGTTGAGCGAGGTCGATCACTCGCTCGGAAAGATCAAGAACCTGCTCATCCTGATCGCCGGCGGCGGCATCGCCATCGCTGCGGCGCTCGGACTGGCAGTGTCGAGAGCCGCACTCGCCCCGGTCCGCCGTCTCACCGCGGCGACGGAGAACGTCACCGAGACAGGCGACCTGTCGGAGCGGATCGACGTCGGCGGGCGCGACGAGCTCAGCAGGCTCGCGGGGAGCTTCAACGCGATGCTCGGCGCACTCGAGGACTCGTCGCGTGCCCAGCGGCAGCTCGTTGCCGACGCATCGCACGAGCTGCGCACGCCCCTCACGAGCCTGCGCACGAACATCGAGGTGCTGGCGAGCGAGCGCACGCTGCCGGCCGGCGAACGTGAGCGGCTCCTGACGGACGTGGTCGACCAGCTCGGCGAGATGACGACGCTGATCTCGGAGCTGATCGAGCTCGCACGCGGGGAGCAGCGGACGGCAGAGCCCGAGGACGTGCGGCTCGATCTCGTCGCCGCCGACGCCGTGGAGCGCACGCGGCGCAATCGTCCCGCAGTCACGTTCAGCACCTCCTTCGAGGAGTCGGTCGTGCAGGGCGTCCCGGCCACGATCGAGCGTGCCGTCGCGAACCTGCTCGACAACGCGGCGAAGTGGAGCCCCCCCGGAGGGGAAGTCGAGGTCGAGGTGCGCGACAGCACGGTCACCGTTCGCGACCACGGTCCTGGCATCGACGACGAAGACCTTCCTTACGTGTTCGACCGCTTCTACCGCGCGCGGTCGGCGCGGGGACTTCCCGGCTCGGGGCTCGGGCTCGCGATCGTGCAGCAAGTCGCGGAGGCGCACGGCGGGAGCGTCGTCGCGGAGCGGGCCGATGGAGGCGGCACGCGGATGACGCTCCGGCTGAACGGAAGTTCTTAGGCCACTCTTAGCACCCTCTTAGGGACGAGTGGTTCTCTTCGACCCATGGAACTCAACCGGAAGACACTCGTGGCGGGCCCGGCGGCGGTGCTCGCGATCGTGGGCGGCGGCGTCGCCGTCGCGGCGTCCGGCAACGGCTCGCCCAGCGAAGAGAGCAGGGCGATCATCGACGACGCTGCGAAGCGGCTCGGCATCCCCTCGAGCAAGCTGAGCGACGCGCTCAAGCAGGCGCTGACCGATCGCGTGGACGCCGCGGTAGCGGCCGGGCGCATCACGAAGGCGCATGGCGACGCGCTCAAGCAACGCATCCAGGCCGACGACTTCCCGCTCTTCGGCGGCCACCATGGGGGCTTCGGCCATCACTTCGGACTCTTCGGCCGCTTCGACGCCGCGGCGAGCTACATCGGCATCACCGGCGTGCAGCTGCGCACCGAGCTCGAGAGCGGCAAGAGCCTCGCCGACGTCGCGAAGGCGCACGGCAAGTCGGTCAGCGGACTGGTGGACGCGCTCGTCGCCGACGCGAAGCAGAAGCTCGACGACGCTGTGAGCGCCGGCCGGATCACGCGCGCCCACGCGGACGAAATGCTCGGCGGTCTCGAGGAGCGGATCACGAACCTCGTGAACAGCACCGGCATGCCCGGCCGGGGCCGGCACCGGGGCTTCCGGCACTCCGACGGTCCCTTCTCGTAAGCGGGCCGGGCAGGGATCGAACCCTGCTCAGGAAAGTAAGGGCGAGCCGGAGAGGGCGCCGCCCTTACTCGGTGGGAGGGGGTGTGCTACGACGGGCGTTGATCGGCCGCGCGACCCTCGATCTGTGGTCGCATCGTCGCCGTGATTTCCTGAGCGACCCATGGCGACATGCGGGC
>DASTZS010000049.1:0-3232 GCA_035764165.1 Gaiellaceae bacterium
TGTGAGGGATCCGTGAGCCGCCGCTATCATCGGCGCCACGCGGGCGTAGCTCAGTTGGTAGAGCATCAGCTTCCCAAGCTGAGGGTCGTGGGTTCGAGCCCCATCGCCCGCTTCAGCGTTCATGCGGGACAGCGGCCAGCCGCGGCCGACGCCGTTCGGTTACCGCCGCGGACGGGTGCGGGAGGGGTCATCCCGCGGGACGACTCCCTCCCTGCCCGGGCTCACTTGACGCGGAATGTCGCGACCCTGCTGGCCGTCAGCGTCTTGCCGCTTCCCTCGGCGCCCGAGTCCTTGACGGTGAGCTTGACCTTCACCGTGAGCAGCTTGCCCTTGGCCGTCTTCGGGATGAGGAACGAGAGCCGTGCCGCGCCGGCCTTGAACGACTCGCTGTGCGGGATCACCCTCCCTTGCACGGATGGATCGCAGACCATCTTGCCTCCGGTCACGAACCGGAGTGTCGTCATCGGGACCGTCGTGATCCCGTCTGCGCCGACCCTCGTGACCATCTCTTCCGTCGCGACGGCGGCCAGGAAGCTGACCGTGAACCGCTTGCCCGCGACTGCTGCTCGCGGAGTTGTCTCCGGTGCGAAGACTCGCAGCGCCACCTTCTCGACCGCAGGCGGAGTTACGGGCGCTCCGGGTGTGTCCGAGAGCGCGTACTCCCACCAGCCGCTGTCCGGGGCGTCGTCTTCAGCGACGTGGCTCTTGGCAGCCGTGTCCCAGGTGCACGCGTGGACGTAGAACCTGAAGCTGGCTGCCCCACCCAGGTCGCTCTTGTTCAGCGTCCAGGCGAGGAGATCGCCGCTCCTGCTCCGGGCGAAGCTCTGGGTGGCGGTCTGCGGGAAGAACTCCCACTCGCTGCCGTTCCAGCGCGTCACGTTCCAGCTGACTCCGCTCGGGTCGTTCCATGCCGAGAGCCCGTACTCGGTCCCGTCAGCCGGGTCGCCCGTCGCCCGGTTCCTGTCGGTATCGAGCCATAACCTCACGGACCGCTGGAATGCGTCTGCACTCGCCGGCAGGAAGCCGGGGGCCGTCACCGTCACCTTGATCGTTCCCGACGGCGCGTCGCCATCGATCGCAACCGTCGTTACGTCGGGCCCGCCGCGGGAATCGCCGGCCGGGTCGCCGAAGGTCGCCTGTCCCTGGGGCATCGCGGTCGCAGCCGTTGCCGCAAGCGCCACCGCCACGCCCGTCGATACGAGCATCGCAAAGCCGGGAAGCCATGTCGCAACCTTCATGGCCACTCCCTCCTTCCTCGAGCGAGGGAGGCGGCAGGAGTGCTCACGGCACCCCAACGGCCGCGGCTTCCTCGCACCCCCATCCTCGCGCGCCACGCTGCGAACGCACATCCGCGATTTCCCCGATTGCCGTCAGGTCTGACACTGAAGATCGCCGACACCGTGCCGACGCGAGGACGACAAGACGGCCGCGAGTTCGAGCCGGCTAACCCTCGGCGTCGCCTGCCGCGCTGCGGTGCGGCCCGTCGGCGGTCGTCGCCTCGTCGGCGACCCACTCCTCGAACTTCTCCGCGTACGGGAAGGGCGACGTGCGGTCGTCGGCCGACGAATCCTCGCCGCGCTCCTCGGATGGGCGCGGATGCGCGGGCGGCTCGAGCCGCTCCGTCGGCTGCGGCTCGTCCGTGTGGTCCTGCGCGTTGCTCAACCGCCGACGCCCTGTCGGTTCTCCCAGCGCTCGCAGGCCGCGATGACGATGCGTGCGATCTCCTGGAGGTCACCCGGCTCACTGACGAACTCTGGGACCGTGAACGCAGCGGCCGTCCCATCGTCGCGTACGAGCGGCACGGTTCGGCGCCCCGTATCGGGGTCGAACTCGAACGCGCCGTAGGACCAGTGCTCGGTGCCGGGGACGGCACTGATGGCGTCGGTCACGACCCCTCTCTACCCGGCGCGCGCGTCGCGTAATCGCGGCGGGTCGGGCAGCCGCTCCCCACTCGGCGGGCCAGGACATGGAGGGCCGCTTGCGAATAGACCGCTTGGCATGAGTCACGCGATCCTGTTCGACGGTGATCAGGTTCACCGCCTCGACGCTCTGTCCGATCGCCCGCGCCGGCTCCGTGGGTCGATGTTGCTCTGGGTCGACGTCGCGCGCGAGCCGGAGGATGCGCACGAGGTGGCGGAGGCGTTTGGGATCGACGACGGGACGCGAGAGCTGCTCGTCCACTCGGGGGACCACGCGCACTTCCAGGATCACGGGGGCTACATCCACCTGTCGACGTTTGCGCCGAGCGAGAAGGAGGACGGCAAGCTGATCGCGTTGGAGTGCGTCGTCGCCGCCAATTGGGTGGTCACGGCGCACGACGGGCCGATCGAGGTGCTCGACGAGTTCGGGGCCCGTGCCTCGGGCTCGGGGGACACGGGCTCGCTCGACGGCCCCACGTTCCTGGCAGCGCTCCTCGAGTGGGTGCTCGGGTCGTACTCGGCGGCCTTCGAGCGCATCGAGCAGCGGCTGGAGAAGTTCGACGTGGAGGCGATGCGAGGGAACGGGGACGCAGACAAGGACATCGAGCGGCTCGTCCAGATGCGCCTCGAAGTGGGAACCCTTCGGCGGGCGCTCGCGGCGCATCGTTCTGCCCTGATGACGCTGCGGCATCCCGAGCTCGAGGCGCTCGGGAGTCAGGCTTCGAGCGAGCGCTACGAGTCCCTGCTGGGGCGCTTCGAGTCGGCCATGCAGGAGGCACGCGATGCACGAGAGGCGATCGTGGGGTCGTTCGACGTGCTGATCGCCCGCGGCGGGCACCGCACCAACGAGATCATGAAGGTGCTCACGCTCACCTCCGTGATCCTTCTGCCGGGCGCGCTCGTCGCCGGGGTGATGGGAATGAACTTCAAGGTGGGGCTCTTCGACACGGCCGAGTTGTTCTGGGTGGTCGTGGCCGTCATCGTCGCATTCGCGCCGATCACGATCGGGGTGGCGAAGCTCCGCGACTGGATCTAGCGGCCGTCACACCCGGCGGCGGTCGCCGGTCACGTGATCGCCGTGCGGTCCCCGCGGTGAGCCCGGCGACGTCGCTCCATGCTCCATCCGACGATCGCAACCAGGCCCCCGACGGCCAGGAGCACGAGCGCGCCCACGATCAGCGTCCCGGCGGGATCCTCGGAGAGGGTCGCGTCGGTCAGGTCTGCGTAGATCTGCATCGGGTACGGCTGACCGTCGGGTGGAGCCTCGTCTCTGGGATACGTCCACGGCGCGGCTCCGGCGGAGAAGAGGACGT
>DASTZS010000050.1:0-4956 GCA_035764165.1 Gaiellaceae bacterium
GACAAGCCGCAGGAGTTCGTCATCGCGTTCGTCGGAGAAGGGCCGCTCGTAGTCAACCTGGACGGCCCGGAGCCTGCCTGAGCTGTCCGGTAGGGGATCGACGAGTACCGCGAGCGGTCGACCCCGAGGTGTCGAGCGCCGAGATTAGAGCGCCAGCCGACCGGGTAGATTTCATTCCCTATTGCACATGCCCCACGACGGTCGTGGAACGCTGATCGACCGCGAGGGCCGGGAGCGGGGCGAGCCGGCGCCCGCCTCCCGTTGGCGGATACACGGCACGAAAAGGACGGCGCGATGTCGAACGACGAGCCCAAGGCAACCGAAGCCAAGGAAAGCGCTGGACCCGAGGAAGGCGGGATCACGGACGACGAAGACCTGAGTGGCCACAGTTGCAACCATTCGAGCTCGACGTCGTCTTGGCGACCACGATAGGCGTGAACCTCCACGCAGCGATCGGTAGCCCGTTCTGCTCGTGCATCGTTCGTGGACGTGTCCCTACGCACGAGAGGAGTCGGTGGTGGCAAACGGAGGAGGCAACATCGGTGGAATCGGCTTGGGGGGTGTCCTGGTGATTGTCGGGGTCGTCCTGGCCCTGGTCTGGAGCGTTTGGGTCGGCGTGATCATCGCCCTCATCGGACTCGTCGCCTTCGGCGGATTCGCAAGGGGTCGTTGGTACTAACGCGGCGGAGCCACGCGGCTAGCGTGGCCCGACGTAGCGCCGTGAGCGCTCGGAGAAGTCGGCGTAGTAACGCCGCGCCTCCCTACGCTCCCTGAGCGTGAGCTCGGTCACGCTCATCACCGTCACGAGCCCCATGCCGAGGAGCACGCCTGCAAGGACGGCCGAAAGGATCGGCTTGAAGCCGAGCGAGATGGCGAGCAGAAGCGCCACGCCTGCGGTGCTCGGTAACAGGCCGTCGCGGATCGCGCGACCCGGCCCGACGGGTTCGGCGGCGGCCGGCAGAGGCTCGACCGTCGGTTGCTCGAAGAGCAGGAAGCGACGGTCGGAGACGAGGGCGACGGCGCTCGCGCCGGCGCCGAACGCGAGGCCGACGGCGGCCGGGTTGCGCTCCGCGCCCGCCGCGAGCGCCGCACCGAAGCCGGACCCGCCCAGTGCCAGCCGCGCTGCCGCCAGGCCGACCGCCTGCTGTGCGACGCGGAACACGCGTACCGGCTGCCCGGGCACCTAGGACGACCCCGACGTCAGGCGGGCGGCCGCGCGTGCCTGGCGCTCGTACGGGCTTCGGTCGTAGCCGGTGCGCAGGTAGCGGAGCGGCATCGCGACCGGCCGATGCTGCATCTGCCACACATGGCAGAGCTCGTGCGTGACCAGGTCGTCCGAAAGCTCGGCTCGCCGGAGGAAGATCACGCGGTGCGTCGCGAAGCCGTCGAAGCGCTTCCACGGGCGGAGCCGAAAGAGCCAGGGCGCGACGACGATGCGCACACCGTCGATTCTCACCGGTCGCGGCCACCAGTCGAGGCGGTCGAGTCGCTCTTTGGCGCGTACGAGACGCGCGTCCGGTGTCCGACCTGGCGTCCGACTTACGTCGGACACCAAGGGAACCTCACAGAACTATGGGGTTGAGCACCAGAACGGCGGACAGATCCTGCGCCTGGGTGTACTCGTACGAGTACACGCGCGCCCCGGTGATCCGGTTCAACGTCTGGAGCTCCCGCGCGGGGATCTGCCCGACCGCCGGCGCGCCCGGCGCCATCGTCCGAGCGAGCGGCCGGCTCAACTCGTCCTTCACGTCCGCGCGGCGCAGGAACACGGCGTTGCCCGGGATCTGGCCGCCCGGCGCCGGCGGCATGAAGACGGTCACCGAGTCGATGTCGTCGACGTACTTGAAGGTGTAGAGCGACAGCTCGAGCGCCTGCCGGCGAAGGAGCGAGTGGCGCGCCGCCGACGGCTCGCCCTGCGGGATCGAGCAGCTCTCGCCGAGGCCGCACAGCACGTACTGCATGCTCGACGAGGCGTCGATGATCTTGATGTCGTCCTCTTCCGCCTTGCCGGTGGACGTGTCCGGTCGCACCGCGATCGCCTTGATCGGGATCGGGTTCCCCGACTCGCCACCGGCGGTGACCGTCGGTGGCCCGGCCAGCGCGACCACGAGCTGGTCGCCGCCCGGGAACCGATAGCGCGTCGCGACGTGGTCGGCGATCTGCCGCACGCGGGCGGTGTCGCTGCCGGTCGGCTTCCAGTTCGACCAGATCGGAGCGGGAGCGGCATCCGGCTTCGCGAGCAGCACGATCAGAGAGCCCGCCGCGATGCCGGCGATCAGCGCCAATGCCACGTAGACGAACGTGAAGCGGCGACGGTACCCGCTGAGGCGTGCGCGTTCCTGACGCGGGGCGTCGACGTCCTCGACGGGCTGCGCGAGCGACGCCTCGACGACCCTCGGCGGTTCCTGCACGTTCTCGCTCACCGCGGCGCCTCGAGCTCCTTCGGCCTCGGTCGCTCGCCTCCCGCGAAGGCGAAGAACGGCGGCGGCCAGATTGCCTCGTCGCTGTAGTCGAGCTCGGGGATGCGGATCCCGACCGAGTCGAGCAGGTCGACGAGCTCGTCGCCGAAGATCTCCTTGCGCTCCATCAGGACGCTCGCGATCTTGTCGAGCGCCTCACGGTTCGTCGTGGCGAGATTGTGTGCGACCACATACGCCTGTCCGATGATCTGGGCGGCGGCCCGTCGCTTCGACGGATCGGACAGCGCGCCCGACACGGGGTCGGGGTTCATCGGCCCGCCGAAGCTGATGCGGTTCATGATCTGCAAGCCGATTCCCTCGAGCCGCTCGAGCGCGCGTCCGCGGGCCTCGGCCTCGGTCTCGCCCTTCTTCGGCGTCGCGACGAAAGGCTGCGGGCCCATCGCGGCGGCGCCGACCATGCTCGCCGTCTGTGCCGTGACGGACATGACGTCTCCGCCCACACCCGTCGAGTTCTCGTCGTAGAACACCCGCTCTGCGGCCATCGCGCCGAGCCCCCACACGAGCTGGGCGAACATCTCGCTCTGGAAGCGTGAGAAGCGCTCTTCCTTCTCGCGTGCCTGGTGGTGGCCGCCCGAGTCGCCACGCCGGCGGATCGAGAGTCGCGTCGACTCGAAGTCCTTCATGTACGCGTGTCCTGCGATCGCGTGGCCGGCCTCGTGAAGCGCGATCGCTCGACCCTCGCGCTCGATGTACTCGATGCCGATCGCCGTGCCCGACTCGAGCGTCGTGATCGATTCGACGAGGTCTTCCCAGCTGAAGCGCTCGCGGCCCGAGTGGTGAGCGATCGTCAGCGCCATCGACGTCACCTGCTCGATCATCGCCGGGGAGTAGCCGTTCGTGACCCGGGCGATCTCGTCACGTCGTCTCGGCGAGTCGAGCTCGGGATCGTGCGAGACCTTGTTGATGTACAGGTCGATGATGTCGAGCCGGTCGTGCTTCGTCGGTGTCCTGAACCACACGTGGCGTCCCATCCGGCCGGGGCGGATCAACGCGGGGTCGAGCCGGTCGATCGGAACGTTCGTGGCGCCGATGAAGTACACCTGCTCCTTGCGCGGTGCGGGCGCCGGGATCCGCAGGGACTTCCCCTTGATCCGGCGCGGCACGATGAAGCTTGCGTCGAGCAGCGTGTTCGTGCGGTTTGTCAGCACGCGGCGCATGAACGGCGGGTTGTCGATGCCGTCCATCACGACGAGCAGCTGGTTGAGCGCCATGCCGCCCATGCCGCCCATCCCGCCCGGGAACATGAAGCCGTAGAAGCGCATCAGGCTGGCGGCGAAGCCGCTCGGCCCGACGGTCGGTGTCTCGCGGCTCGCGAACAGCTTCTCGCGCCAGGCACGCGTTTCCAGGATGAGGTCGCCCGACGGATTGAGTGAGCCCCAAGGCCCGAAGAAGAGCTCTTCGTGGACGCTCATGGGTGTCAACGGGGGCACATTGATCGCTCCGCCGAACCCGCCTGTGCCCCCTCCGAGCGCCTGGCGGCGCATCCCGACCGCGTCGATCTCGTCGATGAACACGATGCACGTGCCGCCCCACTTGCGGGCGGCGCGCTTCGCCTTCCAGGCGAGGTAGCGGACGACAATCGCGTCGATTCCGATGAACGTCGCGGCGAAGCCCGAGCCGGGAATCGAGACGAACGGCGAGTTGAACCCGGTCGCGAGCGCCTTCGCGAGCATCGTCTTGCCGGTGCCGGGCGGCCCGAAGAAGAGGACGCCGCGCTCGCGCTTGCCGCCGTGCCGCTCGAACTGCTCACCCGACTGCCAGATCGAGACGACGCGCCGCACCTCTTCCTTCGCCTCGGCCTGACCGCGGACGTCCTCGAGCTTCACGCCCCACTGCGCGTCGCCCGGCTCGAACGTCTTGATCTGCGTGATGTTCATCGCGAGCAACGGGCCGAACAGGATCCCGAAGTTGGCGATGAACAGGAAGAAGACGAAGACGACCTGAATCCAGAGCGCAGGCTGCGAGAGGATGTTCCCGATCCCGCCGAGGATGAAGCCGAACGTCCCGAAGTACGACCCACCGCGGAACAGCCAGACGGTCGAGATGATGACGAACAGGAAGACGGCGACCTTGAACCAGTAGCGCCAGAACCAGGCGCGGCGGCGCGCGACGACGTCCTCTTCGCGGAGCTCGCGTGTCTCGATCCCGAACATGCTCGGTGCGGGGATCAACCGGCGGAAGAGGAGGTCGGCGAAGCCGCGGAAGACGACGACGAGCCCGACCGTGAGCAACAGCGCCTTCGTCCAGCTCATCCCGCTGCGCTCGGTGAACCACACGAAGACCGCGGGAGAGGTGATGATCGCGACGGCCGTCGCCGCCCGCGTCAGGCGCTTCCAGCTCTTCGCGAGCGCCTGGGAGACCTCTGCTTGGGGCAGCCCTGTCAGCGATGCGTCCGCAGTCGCCATGCGCTCAGTGTACGCAGGGGGTTTATCGGGCAGATGTTGGCCGACGGTTAAGCGGTGTGCTCGCGTGACAA
>DASTZS010000051.1:0-35629 GCA_035764165.1 Gaiellaceae bacterium
GCCTGGGGCGGGACGCAGCTCCTGCCAAAGCTCGTCGGGCCGGAGACGGCGATCAAGGTGATCGTGTCGAACCCGCTGCGCCAGAACCGGATGCTCGCGGCCGCAGACGTCGCCCAGCTCGGCATCGCCGACCGCCTGCTCGAACCTGCGGAGTTCGTCGACGACTCGCTGGCATTCGCCCGCGAGCTCGCGGAGCGTCCGCTCGAGCGTCCCGAACCCGACTGGTCGGCGGAGGAGACGCTCTTCCGGCGCGCGCGTACCAACGTGGACGACATCGTCCACGGCGCCGCACCCGCCCCGTACGTCGCCCTCGACTTGATCGCCGGCGCGCGGGAATGGACGCTCGAGGAGGGCTACGCACACGAGGAGGAAGCGATCGGCGGGCTCCTGCCCGGTCCACAGGCGCAGGCGTCGATCTATGCCTTCTCACTCGTCGAGCAGCGCGCGAAGAGACATCCCGCCCGGCCCACCGCCGACCCGAAGAAAGTGAGCAAGGTCGGCATCGTCGGCGCGGGGCTGATGGCGCGCCAGATCGCCACGCTCTTTCTGCGCCGGCTCGAGGTGCCGATCGCGATTCGCGACGTGAAGCAGGAGATCGTCGACGACGCGCTCGCAGACATCCGCGCCGAGATCGACCGGCAGGTCGCGAAGGGCCGCTACGACGAGGGAAAGGGACGCTTCCTCTCCTCGCTCGTCTCCGGCGGCGCGGACTACGACGGCTTTGTCGATTGCGACCTCGTGCTCGAGGCGGTCTTCGAGGAGCTCGGCGTGAAGCAGCAGGTCTTCGCCGAGCTCGAGCAGGTCGTGAAAGACGACTGCGTGCTGGCGACGAACACGTCCGCGCTCTCGATCACCGACATGGCCGCCGACCTGCGCAGGCCCGAGCGAGTCGCCGGCATGCACTTCTTCAATCCCGTCGCGCTGATGCCGCTGCTCGAGGTCGTGCGCGCCGCCGAGACGGACGCGGTCACGCTGGCGACGGTGTGGGACGCCGGTGAGAAGCTACGCAAGCGGCCGATCCTCGTGAACGACGCGCCCGGGTTCGTCGTCAACCGGGTGCTGACACGGATGACGCGCGTGATCATGGACGCGATCGAGCACGGCACTCCGGTCGAGGAGGTCGACGAGGCAGTCATGTCGCTCGGGATGCCGATGGCGCCCTCGGTCCTGCTGCAGATGGTCGGTCCGCGAGTCGCCAACCACGTGCTCGAGCGGATGCACGACGCGTTCCCCGAGCGGTTCCCACTCTCGCCCGGGCTCGCCGCGCTCGCCGACGGAGCCGATCCGGTCGTCGTCGAGCACGCCCCACGGACGCGCGACGAGATCGTCGAGGACGTGCTCGAGGCCGTCGCCGACGAGATCCACCTGCTGCTCGAAGAAGGAGTCGTCGCCGAAGCGGCCGACGTCGACACCGGCCTCCTGCTCGGCGCCGGCTGGCCCTTCTTCCTCGGCGGCGCCACGAAGCACCTCGACCAGATCGGCATGTCGGAGCGTCTCTTCGGGCATACGTTCGCGGACATGCGGGCAGGAGCAGCTCTCTAGTGGCACATGACGACTGGCGTATCCGTGTCGAGCTCCCCGACGAGGAGGGAGCGCAGGACTTCCTCGGCAGGCTCGGCCTACGACAGAGCGGCGCCGAGGAGCTTGCCGACGAGCTGCGCGAGCACAGGCTCGCCGTGTCGCGCGACGGCGACACGGTCTTCGTCTACGCCGCGAGCGGCATGCAGGCTGAGCAGGCGAGCCGCATCGTCGAGGGCGAGCTCGCCGACCAGGGGCTGACGCCGGCGCGGTTCGTCACCGAGCGCTGGCTCGGCGACGAGGAACGCTGGGACGACGAGCCCGAGCAGCCCGACGCCGAGGAAGAGCTCCTCGCCCGCGGCTACGCGCCGTGGGAGGTGCGGGTCGAAGCCGAGAGCCTCCGTGAGGCCCACGACCTCGCCGAGCAGCTCCGGGGCGAGGGGTACGACGTCTCCCGGACCTTCACCTACGTCATCGCCGGCGCCGGCACCCGCGAGGAGGCGGCCGAGCTGGCCCGGAAGGTGCACGGCGAGGTGGAGCCCGGCGGCGAGCTGGTCTACGAGGTCCAGCCTCAGAATCCCTTCGCCGTCTTCGGAGGCCTCGGCGGCTAGTGCCGTGGTCCCTTTGGGGGTCTCGGCACCCGCCTGACCAGCCGATATACTGCTTCTACGACGCCCGCCTTGGGGATTCGCGGGGTCGCCTTTTCTGACAAGTGCAGCGCCTTCTGTCGCTGCGTTCATGCAGGAGATCAAAGAGCAGCCGACCTCACTGTCGGAGGCGACGGACGGCCTGGTGGCCGACGCCCTCCGAGCCGAAGCCTGGGCGGGTGAGCCTTTCCTTCGCGAAGGCGAGGACGCCGCCAAGGTGCTCGCTCCCGGGACCTCTCGCCGGCGCGCACTCGACGACGCGCTCGCCGAGATCGACGGGGGCCGCCGCACGCCGTCGTCCGACTGGAAGGTCGAGTACGGCCTCATGCTCGGGCTCGAGCGGGTGCTCGCCGAAGAGCGGCCGCACCTGGCCTCCGGCACCGAGCTCCGCCGTCACCAGGTCGATGCGCTCGCCGGCATGCTCACCGAGCTGATCGCCTCGCACGAGAAGGAGGCGGCGCCGAACGGCAACGGCGCTGTGGCCGAAGCGGTCGAGCCCGTCGAGGCCGAAGAGGACGACGAGCCGGTCGAGGACTCGGCCGAGGACGTCCTCGAAGAAGAGGAAGAGGTGTACACAGGCCCCGATCCGGGAGCCGTGCGCCGCTACCGCTTCCGTCATCCGACCGCGTCCGGCAAGACGATCGCCGCAGCGGGCTTCGTCGAGGCGGCGCGCACGCTCGGCGTGCTGATCCTGACCCACCGCCGCCTGCTCGTCTCGCAGTTCCAGCGCGACCTGACCGAAGAGGGGTACGGCGACCGCTTCACGCCGGCGATCGAGGTCGGCAAAGAGCCCCTGCATGGCGGCAATCCGCTGACGATCCAGACGTACGCCTGGTTCGCACGCCACCAGGAGTCGGTCTCGCGCGAGGCGTACCAGCTCGTGATCTGCGACGAAGCCCACACCGCACTCGGGGAGAAGACGAGCGCCGCAATCAGGTCGTTCCCGGAGCCGATCTACATCGGCATGACGGCCACCGAGCATCTGATTGCGAAGCAGGTGTCCGACGTCTTCCCCGCCTCCGTCGACGACCTGCCGCTGCAGGACGCTGCCCGTCGTGGGTTGATCGCGCCCTTGCGCGACCTGCGCGTGCCACCGGTCGCCGCGATCAACCAGGTGCCGATCGTCGGCGGCGACTTCGACCAGGAGATCCTCGCCAAGACCCTCGACCATCAGGCGCTGAACCAGGCGGCCGCCTCGCTCTACCGTGAGCGTTTCGACAACACGCCCGGCATCGTCTACGCGGCGGGCGTCGACCACGCCTACAACCTGGCGAAGGAGTTTCGGGCGGTCGGGCTCAAGGCTGAGGCAGTCTCCGGCCGCACACCGCCGGTTCGCCTCGCCGAGACGCTCGCGGCGTACGAGCGCGGCGAGATCAACGTCCTCATCAACGCGATGCTGCTCGCCGAAGGCTGGAACTCGCCGCGCGCGACCGTCTGCATGCACCTGGCGCCGACCGCGTCGCGACGGGTCTACCAGCAGCGGATCGGGCGCATCATGCGTACGCATCCGCGCAAGGAGGCCGGCATCGTCGTCGACTTCGTCCCGAAGGCGGCGACCCACAACGAGCGCGTCATCTCGCTGCACTCGCTGCTCGACGCCGACTTCTACCGCGAAGGCGCACGCGTCACACCGGCCCCGCGTCGCCGCGTCCAGCGGCGCGCGCGACGAAAGCTGACGCCCGCTCCGTGGCTCGTGCCGGTCACGCCGGACGTGCGCCGCCGGCTCGCGGTGATCACGCGAGAGTGGCAGCGCGTCGATCCGAAGTACCTCGACGAGGACGAGCAGCGCTACTGGGCGACGATCGCCGGCAGGCAGATCCGCTTCGACGAGCGCGCCGCCTTCGTCGAGAAGCTGACGGCGCGGGGAGCGTCCAGGGCGTGCCTGGAGCAGTTCCTCGCGACCTGCGCGGCCGAGAACCCGAACCGCCGCCTGCGCATCATCGCCCTCTCCGACCGGGTCTCGATGACCGTCGAGCGGGCCGACTTCGACGATCTCGTCACGCTCGTGACGCAGGCGCCCACGTGGGAGAAAGACCGCATGGGCGGCGTGCGCATCCTGTTGCGCGCGATCGCCGAAGGGAAGGCAAATGCCCCGGAGCAGATCCTCGCGCGCTGGACCTGGCGCCTCGCCCGTGCCTCGCGGAAGCTGCAAGACCGGCGCGCGAGCGCCGAGTTCCCGGAGGCGAAGCGCCTCCTCGGGTCGCTTGCCAACTCCCGTGGCCACCGGCACGAGGAGAACGCGGCGAAGCTCGTGAACGCCGCGCTCGAGCTGCCACTGCCGGTTGGCGCGGCGCTGCTCGCGTCGGCCGAGGGCTACACGCCGCGCGCGACCCAGCTGATCGAGGCGGCGCGCGAGCGGCTCGGCACGCTGCAGGAGGTCGCGGGCGCGCTCGCAGAGAATCTGCCGCAGCCGAAGCTCACGTCGGGGCGTTCACGCCGTCGCAAGCGTCGCAAGCGCAAGAAGAGCACGGCACAGCGTCCCGAGCAGCAGGCGCAGGCGACCGAGGGGCAGGAGTCGCAGCAGGAGCAGCCTGTCGAGCAGAAGAAGCCCAAGCCCCGGGCGAGAAAGAAGCCTGCGCCGGAGGCCGAGCCGAAAGCCGCGGAAACGCCGGCGGCCTGAGCAACACTCCCTGAGTGCTCGTCCTCGTCCCGATCGCGTTTGCGGCGGGCCTCATCACCGCGTTCACGCCGTGCATCCTGCCCGTGCTGCCGATCGTGCTCGCCGGAGGCGCCGCCGGGAGCGCGCGGCGGCCGTACGCGATCGCGGCCGGACTCGTCACGACCTTCACGGCGTTCCTGCTCGCCGGTGCCTGGCTCTGGGGCCTGGCCGGCGTCGACGAAAAGCACCAGCTCCAGATCGGCGCCGCGCTGCTGCTCCTGCTCGCCCTCACGCTGGTGGTGCCGAAGGCCGGTGAGCTGGCCGAGCGACCCTTTCTCCTTCTCACGCGTCGCCGCCCCGGCGACGTCGGCGGCGGCTTTCTGCTCGGCGCGAGCCTCGGGCTCGTCTTCGTGCCGTGCGGCGGCCCGGTCCTCGCGACGCTGACGGCGAACGTCGCCACCAACCGCGTCGGTGGCTGGATCGTCGCGATCGCAATCGCCTATGCGGTCGGCGCAGCGCTGCCGATGCTGGCCATCGCACAAGGGAGCCGTCGCGTAACGGCCGCGTTCAGGCAGCGTGCACGAGTCGTGCGAACCGCGGGCGGCGTCCTGATGGCCGCGGCAGCGGTCGTGATCTACAACGGGTGGGCGGAGAGCCTGCAGACGAAGGTGCCCGGCTACGCGCACTGGGTGCAGGACGCAATCGAGGGAAGCTCTGCGGCGACGAATCGGCTCGACCACCTCACGGGACGCACGAAGCAGGTGTCCGTCTCGGACGGCGCTCACCTGAAGGACTACGGCGTTGCACCCGACGTGCGAGACATCTCCGCCTGGATCAACTCCCAGCCGCTCCAGCTGCCGAAGCTGCGCGGAAAGGTCGTGCTCGTCGACTTCTGGACCTACTCTTGCATCAACTGCCTCCGCACGCTGCCGTACCTGAAGGCCTGGGACGACCGCTACCGCTCGAGCGGCTTCGTGATCCTCGGCGTGCATACCCCGGAGTTCGGCTTCGAGCACGACCTTGCGAACGTCCGCGCGGCCGTCGCACGACTCGGCATTCACTACCCGGTCGCCCTCGACAACCGCTACGGGACGTGGAAGGCGTACTCGAACAACTACTGGCCGGCGGACTACCTCGTCGATCGAACCGGGCACATCCGCGACGTCCACTTCGGGGAGGGCGACTATGCGCAGACCGAGCGCAAGATCCGGCTCGTCCTTGCCGAAGACGCCGGCCCGCTGCCGGCCGCGGGGAACGACGCCGACCGGACGCCGCGAGAGTTGCGCACGCCCGAGTCGTACCTCGGCTACCTCCGCATCGGGAACTACGTCGGGTCGCCGCTGCGCACCGACAAGCGCGCGTCCTACCGCTTCCCGCTCTTCATCCCCAAGGACTCGTTTGCCTACGCGGGTATGTGGACTGTCCAGAGCGAGCGGATCGTCGCCGGACAGGACGCACGCCTACGCCTGCGGTTCCTCGCACGCGACGTTCACCTCGTCCTTACCGGGCACGGATTCGTCGTCGTGAGGGCGAACGGGAAGCTGCGTGCGACCGTGCGCGTGAACGGCGACCGTCTCTACACGCTGTTCACGCAGAAGCGCTCCGCGGAGGGTCAGCTCGAGCTGCGCTTCACGCCCGGCGTCGCCGCGTACGCCTTCACGTTCGGCTAGAAGGGGGCACTCTCCGTCAGGGCTGTTCTGTCGGGCCGCGCTCCGGCCCGCCGTTGCCGCGCTCCCGCTCGCGCAGAAACCGCGTCAGCTCCGCCGCGAGCGAGTCGCCCGAGGGGAGATCCTGCTCGTCGTCGAGGAGTTCCGCGCGCTGCTCGAGCTCCTCGACGTAGGCGGATGTCTCGTCGTCGGAGGCAACCGCTTCGCTCACCTGCTCGCTGTAGCGCTCCGACGCCTCCTCGAGCTCTTCGAGGTCGATCGTCGTGCCGAGGATGTCGCCGAGTCGGTGGCACAGCGCGAGCGCAGCGCGCGGGCTCGGTGCGAGCGACACATAGTGGGGCACGGCCGCCCACAAGCTGACCGAGGGAATGTGCTCGCGCGCGCAGGCGTCGTGCAGAACGCCGACGATCCCGGTGGGCCCCTCGTAGCGCGAGCGCTGCAGGCCCAGGCGCTCGATCAGCTCCGGATCCGTGGCACCGCCGGTCACGGGCGACGGTCGCGTGTGGGGCACGTCCGCGAGCAAGGACCCGAGCGTGATGACGAGCTCGACCCCCAGTTCGCCGGCCAGCGTGACGATCATGCCGGTGAACGTCTGCCAGCGGAGGTTCGGCTCGATGCCGAGCAGCAGCACGGCGTCACGCTGCAGTCCCGGAATCTCTGCGTGGTAGAAGGCGTTCTCCGGCCAGTCGACGTGGCGAGTCTGGCCGTCGACGAGTGAAACGTGTGGACGCGTCGCCTGGAAGTCGTAGAAGTTCTCCGGCTCGATCTCGGCAAAGCGCTCGGCATGCCAGCTCTTCGCCAGGTAGCCGCCGGCGAGCGACGCGCCCTGACCGCCGTCGTTCCAGCCGCGAAAGGCGGCGATCAGAACCGGCTCGCGCAGGCTCGGCCGGGAGGCGATGCGGAGTTCTTCAGCGATTCGCGAAGTCTACGTTCGGCCGGAAGAAGAGCGTGGCGATCGCCACGATGCCCACCCACACCGCGGCCGCGAGGAAGACATGGACGAGCACCAGGCCCCAGGGCAGGTGCGTACGCCATTGGAGCTCGCCGAGCCCCATCTGAGCCAGCAGCAGCACGAAGATGCCGAGAGCGAGCGAGAAGAGCCGCGGCGAGCGCTCGCGCCGCGCGGCGAGATACCCGATGCTGAACACGAAAGCGAGGAGGAAGACTCCCACGATCGCGCCGTGCACGTAGACGATCGGCTCCAGGCGGCCGAGGCGGTCGATCTTGTCGGCGTCCCCGCCACCCGAGTGCGGCCCGGCGGCGGTGGCGAGCGAGCCGCTGATGATCAGGAGGAAGGCGGCACCGGCGAAGAGGGCGCCGAGGCGGCGCAGCTCGCGCGGTACGAGCGGCTCCAGACGGCCGACGATCGCCGCACGCACCTCGAGCAGCAGCACGGTCGCACCGGCGAGCAGGACGACCGACAGGAGCAGGTGCAGCATCACGATCGGCCACCGCAGATCGCTTGCGACCGCGAGCAGACCGATGGGAGCCTGCGCGAGCGTCCCGAGGAACACCGCCAGTGCGAGCCGCGGCACCCAGCGCGGTAGGGAAGCCGTGCGGCGCACCGCGAGCCACGTGAGCAGCGTGAGCGCGATCGTGATGCCGCCGACGAGGCGGTTGCCGAATTCGATGAACGCGTGTGCGTCCTTCGCGGGCAGGGGATGCCCCTCTTCACAACCTGGCCAGTGGCGACAGCCGAGGCCGGAGTCCGTCAGGCGCACGGCAGCGCCCGTGCCCACGATCAGCCAGAGCGCGGCGAGCTGCGCGACGACGAGCGGGAACATCTGCGCTGGAGTGAGGACGAGCGCCCGGAGTCGAGCGAGCGCCGTGGGCTGGGCGTGCACGCCGCCGAGTCTAGACATGTCCCAGGGACAGTCCCTGGGACATGTCAGAGCGGGTCGAGCAGCGAGGGATAGCCGTCGGCGCCGTCGAACGGCGTCGGGCGCGAGCCGAGAAAGAGGGGGCGGTCGGCCGCGTTCAGCAGCACCGGCATCAGGTCCGGTCCGCGCAGGTGCCCGAGTATGCCCTCCGCACACGTCGACTCACCGAACTGCGTGACGCGGTCGGCACGCACGCCCGGACCCGCGACGACGAGCGGCACCGGATCCCCCGAATGGATGACCTCCGGTGACGCCGGCGTCGCATGGTCGCCCGTGACGCACACGATCGCACGGTCGGTCGGCAGATCGGTGAGAGAGGCATCGAGCAACTCCATCACCTCGCGCTTGACGTTCGGGTCCTTCGTGTGCCCTGCCTGGTCGATGCGCTTGTCGTGCACGTAGACGAACGTGTCGCCTGCGTCGAGCCGCTCGTGCACGAGGTCGACGTCGACGTGGGGGTTCTCGACAGGCGTCAGCCCGATCTTCCGCCCGAGCCCGCGCAGGAAAGCCGACTCGGCAGCGAAGGTCCCCCCGAGGCCGTGCCGCTGCTCGAACGTCGGGACCTCGCGCGGACGTCCCCACCACTTGAGCGTGATCACGTTGAAGCGCTCGCCGTCGAGCCGCCGCATCACCTCGCGCGTCCACTCCTCTGCCGCGCGCGCCGTCCGCTCGGCGTCGGGCACGAGAGCCTGCGGCCGTAGGACGGGATGGCGGTCGCGGAAGAACGCATCGGTGTCGGTGACCCGCTCGTCCGCGCCGCCCGAGATGCGCAAGACCGCCTCGCCGCGCCAGACGTGCGTGAGCGAGAACGTCAAGCCATCGATGGTGATGCCGTCGCAGGCGGCGACGAGCCGCTCCGCCACCGCGGCGTCACGATCCGGGTCGGGCCGCCCGGTGAGCCACCAACCCTCGTCGCGGCGCTCGGCGGGACGCAGTGCGGCGTAGGCGAAGACGTGCTCCTCGCTGACCTCCTGCCCTCGGCCGAGCGCCTCGAACACCGCCCGGCCGGGAAACTCGTCGGGCCTGTAGCCGAGCATCGACCAGTGCGCAACCTCGCTCGACGGTGCGCGGCCGGGGCCGATCGCGTACAGCACGCCGTTCGATCCCGACGTGCAGAGCCGGTCGAGATTCGGCGTGACCGCCGCCTCGAGCGCGCTGCGCCCGCCGAGCGACGCGTGCGCGCGGTCCGCCAGCCCGTCGAGCAGGAAGACGACGATCGGATGCACTCAGACGGTGGCCCGCTCGAGCGAGTTGATCACACGTGCAACGCCGGGTGGAACGAGCGCCTCCCAGTCGTCGCCGGAACGGAGCGCTTCACGCACCTCGAGCCCCGAGATCTCCTTCTCGCTGCCCTCGTCGAGAATCACGACGTCGTAGCCGGCGGCGTGCATGCGCCCGAGCTTCGTGTCGCCCCACTCCGAGAACAGCCTCAGGTACTGCGTTACTCCCGCCGGCACGTATGCGGCCCAGAGCTCGGGCTCGTTGACCGGGAACGGGATGACGTGGGCACGGATGCCTTCGTCGTGCGCGACCTCGCTCACCATCAACAGACGCTCGACGTAGGTGAACGGATTCGATTCGGGAAGGTGCCGCAGTGGATCGCTCGCCTCTTCCTTGATCCGCGTTGGGTCGGGGTTCGTGATGCCGACGAAGACGACGTCGGACTGCGCCGCCGCTCCGCGCAGGTATTCCAGATGGCCGTTGTGGAAGGGCTGAAAACGCCCGTGAATCATCCCGAGACGGCTCACGCGGAAGCCGTCGATCCGGGCGAATCGGCCGACGGCGCCGACGGACGCGCGGGCACGGCCCACGCGTCCTGTGGGAGACATCGCAAGCGACGTCTCACTCCACCAGGACTCCGGCGCCCTCCTCGACGCGGCCGATCCTGCGGATGAAGAGCCGGCGCGCGGCGAACTCCGCCTCGAGCGCCGCAGCACGTTCAGCCGGCAGCGAGACCAGCAGCCCGCCTGCGGTCTGCGGGTCGAAGCCGAGTGCGTCCAGCGCCGCGGGCAGGTCGTTCGTGGAGAGATGTTTCGCGGCGAAGTCGCGGTTGCGTGGGTCGCCGCTCGTTCGGATGCCGTTGCGCGCGATGTCGAGCGCACCGTCGATGGCGGGGAAGCGCTCGGACTCGAGAATCAGGCGAACGGCACTGCGGTCGGCGACCTCGTACGCGTGACCGAAGAGACCGAAGCCGGTCACGTCGGTGACGGCGCTCGGCTCCAAGCCGCGCAGGATCTCGGCGGCGTCCTTGTTCAGCATGCGCATCCAGCGGATCGCGCGCTCGAGCTGCATCTCTCCTGCGAATCCCTTCTTGTAGCCGGTCATGATCAGCCCAGTGCCGAGCGGCTTCGTCAGGAAGACGGCGTCTCCCGGCTTCGCGCCGTTCTTCGGCCAGATCCCGTCGGGGTGGACTGTGCCCACGACCGCGAGGCCGTACTTCGGCTCCGCGTCGCGGATCGTATGACCGCCCGCGAGCAGCCCGCCGGCCGCACGCACCTGCGCGTCGGCGGCAGCGAAGATCGACGCGAGCAGGTCCATCGGCAGCTCCTCCGGAAACGCCGCGATCGACAGGGCGAGCAACGGAACTCCGCCCATCGCGAAGACGTCGTTCAGCGCATTCGTCGCCGCGATCGCGCCGTAGTCCGCCGCGTCGTCCACAACCGGCGGAAAGAAGTCGAGCGTGAAGATCAGGGCACGCTCGTCGTCGAGTCGGTACACGGCCGCATCGTCCGCGGGCGCGAGCCCGACGAGGAGGTTCTCGGCCTCGACGGGAACGAAACCGGCAAGCAACTGCTCGAGTCGCGCCGCAGAGTACTTCGCGGCGCAGCCGCCACAGGAGGCGAGATCTGTCAGCTTGACGCGTCCGGCTTCGATGTCCAAAGGCCCTCCCCGAGGTTGAACCGCGAAATGTAGGGGTCTCTCGCCCTTTCGTCTAGGGACGTTGATCGTTCTTCCTTGTTACGAAGAGGTGACCGCCGCTATTCCCGCCTGCCGAAGGGCCGGCGGCGGCGCAAGCGCCGCCGCCGTTCAGGGGAGAGGAGGAGCCTTTCGGTCCCCCCGCGCCCAGTTCTTCGCGCCGCACAGGGCACCTTCCGACTTGTAAAGATGGCTCGATGGACACCGCTGCTCTCGTGACCGGCGGCTCCTCCGGAATCGGGCTCGCGATCGCGTCGATGCTGCGAGAGGAAGGTCTCCAGGTAACCCTCGCCGCCCGGACCCGGACGAAGGTGGAGGTGGCGGCCGACGCGATCGGTGCGCATGCCGTCACCGCAGACGTCTCTCGGGAGGAGGACTGCCTCCGCATGGTCGAGGAGCATCGCGAGCGTTGGTCCCGTCTCGACGTGCTCGTGAACGCCGCCGGCGTCGGCGTCGCCGGCTCCATCGACGAGCTCGACACTAAGCACCTCGACTTGCAGCTGGCCGTCAACCTGCGGGGCACGATGCTCGTCACCGCAGCCGCGTTGCCGCTGCTGCGCGAGTCGCGAGGGCTGATCGTCAATATCGCGTCGATTGCCGGGACGATTCCCTCGCCACGGTTGCCGGTGTACGGGGCCGCCAAGGCAGGTGTGATCCAGTTCACGAGCACACTCAATCGAGCCGAGGAGGAACACGGCGTCCGCGCCACTGCGCTCAGCCCCGGCTTCGTCGACACTCCGATGACCGAGTGGGCGCCGATTCCGCGCGAGCAGATGATCCGGCCCGAGGACTGCGCCGAGGTCGTGCGCACGCTGTTGCGCGTCAGTCCGTACGCACGGATGCCGCACATCGTGATCGAGCGCGTCTCGGCCGAGGGCTTCGGCACCTAGTGCCCCTTCCCGTCACAATTCGCCGGGTGTGCGGATGATCTTCCAGAGCAGGTAGATGCCGAGAGCGAAGGCCAGGCAAAAGCCGGCAAACGCCATCCAGCGAAGATCGTGGACCCGCGCGAGCAGGGCCGACGAAGTCAAGAGCGCAGCGACGATCACTGCGCCGCCGATGCGATTCGCCGTCGAGCGAATCGCATACTCGAACTCCGCCAGGTCGGTCGGAGCGATTCCGACTCGAAGGTTCCCGGTGTCGAGCTTGTCGACCAGATGCCCGACTCGTCGCGGCAGACGGCTGAGCGGCTCGAGCTGCGTGTACAGCCAGGCCAGGAGCGAATCGGGCTCGAGCTGCCGCTCGGTTTCGCGCAGCATCACTTCGAGCGCGTCCTCCTCCAGCAGCCCCACCGGGTCCAGCTCGGGGTAGAGCACCCGCGCGATCGAGTCCGCCTGGGCCAGCGTCTTGCCCACGAGCGCGAACGTCGTCGGCAGCCCGATGCCCTGCTCGAATGAGATCCGCTGCAGGTCGGCGAGCGCCTCCCCGGCCCGGATCTTCACCAGTGGACGGCCGTGGTAGCGGGGAAGCTTGCGGCGAACCTCCTGCAGGAACGCCGACTCGTCGGAGCCGAGCGTCGTGCGCGAGAGCGCGAGGACGATGTCCGCGGCGTCGTCCGCGCGGTTCTGCGCGACGGCGAGCAGCAGCAGCGACAGGCTCCGCCGGGTGTCCTCGTCGAGCCGGCCGAGCAGCCCGAAGTCGACGAGCGCAAGCCGCCCGTCCGTCGTCAGCAGCACGTTGCCGCGGTGCGGGTCGGCGTGGTAGATGCCGTGCACCGTCACCTGGTAGACGTAGGCACGGAAGAACTGCCTGGCGAGCTCTTGGGCACGCTCGCGCGCGAGACCGTGATCGTGGTCGACCTTGCGGCCCTGGATCCGCTCGAGCACGAGCACGCGCTCGGTGACGTATGGGCGGATCACCTGCGGGACGACGAGGTCCTCGTAGTCCTCGAGCACGTGGGCGATCGTCTCGGTGTTGTTCCCCTCCTCGACGAAGTCGAGCTCGTCGCGAAGATGCGCCTCGAGCTCGTCGGCGAGGCTGCGCGCCTGCAGCAGCTGGGCGCGCTCCGAGCGGCGCTCGAGCAGCTCTGCCGTCCGGCGCAGGAGCGCGAGGTCGAGCTCGATCTGCTGCTCGATGCCCGGCCGGCGCACCTTCACGATCACTTCACGGCCGCTCTGCAGCAACGCCGTGTGCACCTGGGCGATCGAGGCCGTCGCGAGCGGCTCGGAGTCGATCCGGACGAACGTGTCCGGCGGCAGGTCCTCGTCGATGACGCGCCGGATGTGGTCGAAGGGCACGGGCGGGATCTGGTCGACCAGCTTCTCGAGCTCCTCGATGTAGACGTCGGGAAGCAGGTCCGGCCGGGAGGAGAGGAGCTGGCCCAGCTTGATGTACGTCGTCCCGAGCTCTTCGAGCGCACGCCGGAACTCCTGCGCGCCCTCGCGCGTCGCCGGCCGATGGCCCCAGACGCCGAGCTCACGCAGCACGGTGAGCAGGCCGGCCCGCCGCGCGACCTTGCCGACGTACAGCGCACGCTTGAGCCGCTCCGTCCGGACGCCCATCAGGCCGATATCTCCGCGGGCTTAGGCCTGGAAACGCGTCGGCTTGACGCGCTGGCGCGCAAGAAAGCCATCGACCGCTTTCCGATGCACGCGCAGGACGCGGCCGACACGGACGGCGTCGAGCCGCCCGTCGTGAATCAGGCGTCTGATCGTCTCGGGATGGACGCCGAGCTGGTCGGCGACCTCTCGGACGCTGACGAGCCCTGCCGGTTCTTCACCCATCGAAGACACGATCCTCCCGAACCCTCGCAGGTCCTCCGGCCCTGCGCATGGGCCGCCCGGATCAGTTTGGGCGCTCACGGGACCTAGGAGACACGCCGGATCGCGGCGTCGAGCTCCCTGAGTGAGACCGATCCCTCGAACTTCGCCTTGATCCTGCCGTCTCGCCCGACGACGAACGTCCACGGCTCGGAGGGCAGGTGCCATTCCGCGACCCAGCGGTTCCTCCCCTTCCGCGGATCGTTGTCCGCGTAGATCTCGACGTGGATGAAGCGAACGCCTCGGCGCTCGAAGCGGCGACGCGCATGTTCGACCACGTCGACGACCGGGCCGCACGTACGGCTCGTGCAGTAGCGCGGCGTCGCGAACGTGACCACGAACGGCACGCCGGCCGCGAGCGACTCGGCAATCGAGTAGCGCAGGAGCGCACGATCGGGCGGCGTGCTCGTCGTCAGCTTGCGCAGGTCGCCGTGCGTCGTTGCGAGCGTCGGCGTCTGCGACGGAAACGCGCGGGCTCCGACCGCGGGCGTCGCCGAGCGGGTCTTCACGAGCACGTCGCGGATGCCACCGATCCTCACGTCGCCTACCGGACGCGCGAGCACGTAGTACTTGCCAGGCTCCGGCACGCGCAGGCGCGCGACGTAGAGCGCCGGCGCGTCGGCATCGGTCGAGACACCGGGAATGCCGATCGGCTCGAGCCGGGCCAGCGTCTGCTGGAACGGCCTCGCCTCCAGGGACCGGGCGATCCAGACACGCGCCGTCGGCGGAGCGACCAGGCGACCGCTGTTGTCGACGACGAGGAAGGAGATCCGCAGGTCGCCGGTCGAGTAGTCGTGCGTCCCCGGGATCAGCGCGACGCTCTGCCCCGAATTCTTCCAGAGTGCCCCGAGCGATCCCGCCCTGGGCGCGCCCCGCTCCGAATCGCTCTTTGCAGAGCAGCCTGCCGTCAGCGCAGCGAGCGCAAGGACGACGAGCAAAGCGCGCACGCCACCACTCTAGATCTCCGCGCCGTCGTGCGGCCCGAGCGGCCACAAGCTGAGCGCCGGCAGAAGAGCGGAAACGATCAGGATCGCGAGAACCGCGAGATAGATCAGGCGAGCTTTGGACACGTGGTCACCTCCTTTCGGAGCGTCGGTTAGAAGCGGACGTCTTGCAGGGCGTCGGCGGCCTGACGGTACAACCGCGCGGCGGTGCGGTCGTCTCCTCGCCGCGCCGCGAGATCTCCCTGGGCGACCCAGGCCGAGGCACGATGGCTCCCGGAGGAGAGCTGCTCGTACGCCTGCTCGCCGACCCGGAACGCCTCCTCCGCCTCGTCGAGCCGGTCCTGCTCGAGCAGGGCGCGGCCCAGCACGAGCTGGGCGTTGCCGATTTCGGCGACCTCGTCGACCCGCCCGTCGAGTAGCTCGAGCGCATAACGCGCCTGCTCCTCCGCGCGGGTCACGTCACCGGTGCGGAGATGAACCTGGGCGATGCCGTTCACGGCGTGCGCGGCCTCGGCGTCGTTGCCGACTTCGAGGGCGATGCGGACAGCGTCCTTCAGGAACTCCACGGCCTCCTCGGGATGCCCGAGGAGGAAGTTGATGCCGCCGAGGTTGTTCAGCAGGCGCCCGAGGTTGCCTCGGTCCGACAGCTCCTCGTACGCAGCCTTGGCACGCTCGGCGTACGAACGCGCCAGCACCCAGTGGCCTTCGCGGTCGGCGATGATCGAGGCCTGGAAGTACACGTCCGCGGCGGTGCGCTTGTCGTTCACTCCCTCTGCGAGCTCGAGCGCCCGCTCGACGTCTTCGCGTGCCGCTTCGAGATCGCGACGGCGCCGGTAGCACCGGGAGCGCCAGGCGAGGACGTTCGAACGCAGCTGATCCGACGGGATCTCCGACCGCTCCGCGAGCTTGAGCGCCTCGTCGAAGAGGCCGATCGCCGTCTGGATGCTGTTCAGCTTGTACCGGGCGACGCCGAGCCGGAAGAGCACGTCTGCGCGCTCGACGTCGGAGAAGGACGTCCCCTCACTGAGGACGCGCGCCCGCTCGAGCAGTGTGATCGCCTCGCGGACGTCGCCGCCGCGCATGCGCACCGTCGCCTCACCGGAGAGCGCTCGCGCCTCCAGCTCCGGCAAACCGGTGGCGAGGACGGCCGAGCGGACCTGCTCGAACTCTGCGAGGGCCTCGTCGTTCCGGCGCGCTTCGAGCAGCGCGTCGGCCCGGGCGAGAGCAGCATCGACGCGTCCGCGCTCGTCAGCCGAGACGCCGTTCGCGAGGAAGCTTGCGTCGACGCCGAGCCGCGCGGCGATCCAGTCGATCGTCTCCCGTGTCGGGCGCGTCTTGCCGCGCTCGATCTGGCTGACGTACTCCTTCGAGAAGCGGTCACCGGCGAGCTCGGTCTGCGTCAGGCCGGCGGCAACGCGAAGCTGGCGCAGGCGCTCTCCGAGTCGAAGCCCGACCTGAGCTGCGAGAGCCCGTTGCTGCTGACGGGTGGCGGTCGAGTCAGACATGTACGGCGTAGTAGACGACATGCTTCACAAAACTTCAACCTGTCTTTCCTGGCATCCCCCGAAAAGGTCATGTTTGGGCCGAAAACGGGTCAAGCAAGCCTAACTCAAATCACTTGACCGAGCTACTTGACAGGTCGGAAGAACGCTCCTAGAGTGAGGCCAACTTGCAACCGAGCCAGACGCCAGGGTCGGCTGCAGGAGGCGCTTCACCAGGTGGAACCCGACCGGGGCGTGGCTGGGCCGCAGAGCCAAGTCCTGGGGAGACCGCCACAGAAGGCGGAGTCGCCTAACTGGAATCGACCCCCGGAGCCGCAGCCGGGGGTCTTCCTCTTTTTGAGGTCAGGCGCCGACCACGGGCTCGACTGCCGGCTCATGCCGCACCTGCCGGACCATGGCGACCGCGATCAAGGCACCGCAGAGGACGATCGCAGCGCCGACGTGGACAGCGCGGTGGTAGCCGCCGACGAACTCGACCCGCCAGAGCGGATTCGTCGGCGGGACGCTGACCCGCGTCGCCACGAGGGCGCCCATGATCGCAATCCCGAGCGAGCCACCGACCTGCCGCATCGCGTTGATCACCGCCGAGCCCACCCCCGCCTTGTCGACCGGGACCGCGCCCATCGCGGCCGCGGTCGTCGGCGCCATCGTCATCGCCATGCCGACGCCGCCCACGAGCAGGCCCGGAAGGATGTCCCAGAAGGTCGACTTCGCGTCGAGCGTCCCGAAGATCACCAGCGCCACGGCGAGGAGCGTCATCCCCGCACCCATGAGCCAGCGGGGCCCGACGTGGTCGGCGAGCCGGCCGGCGAGGGGTGCGACGAGGATGATGAGGACGGTCATCGGCAGAAACGTCGCGCCGGTCTCGATCGCGGTGTACCCCATGACACGCTGCAGGAAGAGCGAGTTGTAGAGGAAGATCCCGAACATCGCGAGGCCGACGAGGAGCATCGCCGCGTTCGCGCCGGCGAAGGTCGGGTTCTTGAACAGCATGAGATCGAACATCGGCAGGCGCTGGTGCAGCTCGAGCAGGACGAACGCCGTCAGCGCGACGAAGGCAATCGCGAAGAGCGTCATCACGCGCGTGGATGTCCACGCGTGATCGTTCGTCTCGATCAGCCCGTACGTCAATGCGAACAAACCGATCCCCGAGGTGAGCAGACCCGGAAGGTCGAGCCGCTGCTCGTGCGAGGTGTCTTTCGTCTCGTCGATGAAGATCAGCGCCGCGAGGACGCCGAGCACGCCGACGGGCAGGTTGACGAAGAAGATCCAGCTCCAGTCGATCTTCTCGGTCAAGACCCCGCCGACGATGGGGCCGATCGCGAGCGCCAGCGCCGACACGCCGGCCCAGATCCCGATCGCGGTGCCGCGCTGGCGGGGCGGGAAGGTCGCCGTGATGATCGAGAGCGTCGCGGGGTTCATCAGGGCCGCGCCGATACCTTGCACGGTGCGTGCCGCGATCAGCGAGGTCGCATCCCCGGCCAGACCGCACCACAGCGACGCGCCGGTGAAGATGACGAGGCCGGTGATGAAGATCGTCCGGCGGCCGATCATGTCCGCGAGCTTGCCGCCGGTCAGCAGCAGCACGCCGAAGGTGAGCGCGTAGGCATTCACGACCCACTCGAGCTCGGAGATGCTGATGCCCAGGTCCTGCTGGATCGACGGCAGTGCGACGTTCACGACCGTGTTGTCCAGCATGATCATGAAGAGGCCGACCGCGACAGCCGCGAGCGTCCACCACTTGCGGTTCTCCGGCGCGAAGAGTCGAGCGCGCATCCCAAAGAGGTTAGAGGACGGTTCCTGCTCTCTGCCGCACAGCTACCCGTACGCTTCCGCCGTGGCGGAGTTCATCTGGGAGCCGACGGCGGAGCAGGTGGAGAGCTCGAACCTCACCAGGCTCGCCCGGCGGCTGGGCGTCGAGCGCTACGAGGATCTGCACCGCATCTCGGTCGCCGAGCCGGAGCGGTTCTGGCCGGCGGTGGTCGAGGACCTCGGCCTCGAGTTCTCGGAACCGTGGGATCAGGTGGTGGACACCTCTCGAGGGAACGAGTGGGCGACGTGGTTCACGGGCGGCAAGCTGAACCTGGCCTGGAATTGCGTGCACCGCTGGGCGGCCGGCGAGCTCGCCGACCAGGAGGCGGCGATCTGGCAGGGTGAGGACGGCACGCGCCTGTCGCTCACCTGGAGCGAGCTGTCAGACGCGGTGTTCCGCCTCGCCGAAGGCCTGGCGTCGATCGGGATCGGCCCGGGCGACGCGGTCGGGATCTTCTTGCCGATGTCACCCCAGGCCGCGATCGCGTCACATGCCTGCGCACATCTCGGCGCGGTGCAGGTGCCGATCTTCTCCGGGTTCGCGCCGCCTGCGATCGCCGCGCGGCTCGGCGACGCGAAGGCGAAGGCGCTCATCACTGCGGACGGCTCGCTGCGGCGGGGACAGCTCGTGCCGATGAAGCAGATCGCCGACGAGGCGATCGAGTCCGCACCGACGGTGACGCACACGGTCGTCTGGCGCCGCCTCGGCCTCGACGACGTGCCCATGACGCTCGGCCGCGACCGCTTTTGGGACGAACTCGTCGCTAACTCGTCTGGGTGCCTGGCACCGAAGCAGGTGGACTCGGAGCATCCCTACCTCCTTGCGTACACGTCCGGAACGACCGGCAAGCCGAAAGGCGCGCTGCACGTGCAGGCCGGCTTCCTCGTCTCGATCGCGCGCGAGGTCGCGTACCAGACGAACGTCAAGCCCGGCGACCGCATTCACTTCGCCACGGACATGGGCTGGATCATGGGACCGTGGACGGTCGTCGGCGGCGGCGCCTGCGGCGCCACCGTCGTCTACGCCGAAGGCGCACCCGACTTTCCCGCCGACCGCATCTGGAAGCTCGTCGAGGCGGAGGGCGTGACGATGCTCGGCGTCTCGCCGACGCTCGTGCGCGCACTGATCCCGAACGGCCGGCCGACGGCCGACATGTCGTCGCTCAAGGTGATCTGCACGACGGGCGAGCCGTGGAACCGCGATCCGTACCGCTGGCTGTTCGAGCACGTCGGAGGCGGTCAGGCGCCGATCATGAACTGCTCGGGCGGAACGGAGGTGGGCGCATGCTTCCTCGCCACCTGCCTGACGGAGCCGGTGAAGGAGGTGGCGCTCGGCTTCCCTGCCCTGGGCCAGGACATGGACGTGCTCGGGCCGGACGGCGAGCCGGTGCGCGGCGAGGTCGGCGAGCTCGTCTGCCGGCGCCCCTGGCCCGGCATGACCCGCGGCATCTGGGGGGACGACGAGCGCTACCTCGACGCGTACTGGCGCCGCTTCCCGGGCGTGTGGACGCACGGCGACTGGGCGTCGATCGACGAAGACGGCTACTGGTTCCTGCACGGCCGCTCCGACGACACGCTGAACATCGCCGGCAAGCGCATCGGCCCTGCAGAGCTCGAGTCCGCCGCCGTTGCGCACAGCGCGGTCGCGGAAGCGGCCGCGATCGGCGTGCCCCACGACGTGAAGGGCGAGGTGGCGTGGATCTTCTGCGTGCTCAAGCCCGGCACCGAGCCGACACCGGCGCAGGCGCTGGAGATCACGACGACCGTGACCGACGAGCTCGGCAAGGCGTTCAGGCCGGAACGCGTCGTCTTCGTCTCGGCGCTGCCGAAGACACGCAGCGCCAAGATCGTCCGGCGGGCCGTGCGTGCGCGCGTCCTCGGCCGCGAGCCAGGAGATCTCTCTTCGCTGGAGAATCCCGAGGCGCTCGACGAGATCGCCCAGGCAGTAGAAAGACCCGAATTACAGGTTTGAGACCATCCGAGAAAGTTTTGAAGTTATGAATGTAAAGAAGAAGACAGGAAAACGCATGCTTTCCGACGCGATGGGCATCTTGTCAGCGACGCGATGGGAGTTCTCGCCCACCTCACCGCGATCGTTGTTGGCCTAGCTGCGCAGACGGGGGTCGCGCCCCACACCTCCGATTCGTCCGCGCTGGCAGCCGTGACGTCGTCGTGCGCAGGAGCCGCAACCGCTGCCGGGGACGGACACTCGCGCCTCGAGGCGATGTACTGCGGGATCAACGTCGTCCGCCGCGCCTACGGCCTCCCGCTCGTGCGGGGCAACACTCCTCTCAACCGCTCCTCGGTGCTGAAGGCAAACGCCGTCCGCCGCTGCGGCTTCTCGCACACGCCGTGCGGGATGGCGTTCACCCGTACGTTCCGGAGCGCGGGCTACCTCCCGGCGAAAGCCTTCGGCGAGAACCTCGCGTGGGGGCAGGGGGAGCTCGGCTCGCCGGTGCACACGTTGCAGCTCTGGCTCAACTCGCCGCCACACCGTAGGAACCTCCTCGCACGCACGTGGCGCGACCTCGGGATCGCGTTCGAACGCGGCCGCATGTTCGGCTACGACGGCGTCGCCCTCTGGGTGATGCAGTTCGGCCGTCGGCGCTGACCGTCCCGGTTTTCGCCTGACAGTCGCAAACGGCTAGACTGAGGGCGTGCGCCTCGCACTCGCCCAGATCAACCCGGTCGTCGGCGACCTCGCGGGAAACCGCCGGCTCATCCTCGACGGGCTCGCCGAGGCGAAGGACGGCGCCGCCGACCTCGTCCTCTTCCCGGAGCTCGCCGTCACCGGCTACCCGCCGGAGGACCTCCTCCTGCGCCCCGGCTTCATCCGCGCCGCGCAGGAGTCGGTCGAGCAGATCGCACGCGAGGTCCGAGGCGTGGCCGTGCTCGTGGGCGCGCCCTACTTCGACCGCGATCTCTACAACGCGTGCTACGTGCTCGCAGGCAGCGAGATCAGGGCCGTCTACCGGAAGCGCTTCCTCCCGAACTACGGCGTGTTCGACGAGGACCGGTACTTCGCATCCGGCAAAGACCTGATCCTGCTGGAGCGCGGGAAGACGCTTGTCGGGCCCACCGTCTGCGAGGACCTCTGGCAGCCGGGCCCGCCGGCGACCGACCTGGCGCTCGCGGGCGCGGAGCTGATCGTGAACATCTCGGCGTCACCGTTCTACGTCGGGCGTCCCCACGAGCGCGAGGAGATGTTCGTCACGCGCGCGCGGGACAACTCGAGCTTCGTGGCGTTCTGCAACATGGTCGGTGGGCAGGACGAGCTGATCTTCGACGGCCACTCGTGCGTGATCGACGACGAGGGCACCGTGCTCGCACGTGCGCCCGGCTTCGAAGAGACGCTTCTCGTCGTGGACATCGAGCCGCAGGAGGTGATCGGACGTCGCCTGCGCGACGTACGCCGTCGCGCGCTCGCCCGCGAGCGCGAGCAGACCCCCGCCGTCGAGATCGTTCACGTCGGTTCGCCCGAGCCCTCGCGTAACGGCAGCAAGGCGACGGCCGACGTGGCCCCGTTCGAGGACGAGCTCGAGCAAATGAGGCTCGCACTCGAGCTGGGCCTGCGTGACTACGTGGGCAAGAACGGGTTCGCCGACGTCGTCATCGGCGTCTCCGGAGGAATCGACTCCGCGGTGACGGCCGCTCTCGCCGCGGAAGCGCTCGGGGCCGAGCGCGTGCACTGCGTGTCGATGCCGTCCCGGTACTCGTCCGAAGAAACACGCACGGACGCCCGCCGGCTCGCCGAGGACCTCGGCTGCGCGTTCCTCGAGATCCCGATCGGCAAGATCGTCGACTCCTTCGCCGCAGCACTTGCGGACGTCTTCGAGGGCCGCGATCCCGATCTGACCGAAGAGAACATCCAGGCCCGGGCGCGCGGCGTGCTGCTGATGGCGCTCTCGAACAAGTTCGGCTGGCTCGTCGTCGCGACGGGGAACAAGTCGGAGCTGTCGGTTGGCTACGCGACGCTCTACGGCGACATGGCGGGCGGCTTCGCGCTCTTGAAGGATGTGTACAAGACCGACGTCTTCCGGCTTGCTCGCTACCTCAACGAGCGTGCCGGACGCGAGCTCATCCCAGAGTCCATCATCGAGCGGGCGCCGAGTGCCGAGCTACGCGACAACCAGCTCGACGAGGACTCGCTCCCGCCCTATCCGAAGCTCGACGAGGTGCTCGAGCAGTATGTCGAGCACGACCGGACGCTCGAGGAGCTGTCACAGGACGGCTTCGACCGGGACGTCGTCGAGCGGGCAGTCGCAATGATCGACCGGGCGGAATACAAGCGCCGTCAGGCGCCGCCCGGCGTGAAGCTCCGTCCAAAGGCTTTCGGCCGTGACCGCCGTACACCGATCACGAACCGCTGGCGCGGCTGAGCTCTTCGAACCAGCGCAGGCGTTCGTCCCAGGGGACCGCGGCGTTCGCCGGCGAGGTCGACGGGAGGACGAACAAGCGCGAGTCAGCGAGTCGCCGCTCCTGCTCGCCCAGCTCTGGCCGCTCGCCGAACGTGCCGCGGTAGGCCTCCTTGCCGACGAAGGCGATCCACGCCGGCTTCAGCTCCGTCGCGATCCGCTCGAGCCGCGTCGCGGCACCGGCGAAGTCGGCCTTGCGCAGGTCGCCGGAGCCCGGCGTCGTGCGCGCTGCAGCGTTGGTGACGCCGACGCCGTACGCGAGCAGCTCGAACTGCTCCGCGGGCTCGAGCAGGCGGGGCGTGAAGCCGGCTGCGCGCAGCAGCCGCCAGAAGTCGTTGCGCGGATTCGCGAAGTGCGCGCCGGCCGCCGCCGACACGCGGCCGGGGTTGATGCCGCAGAAGAGCACCCGCAGACCGGGCCCGAGCACATCCGGAATGGAAGATTCAGGCTGCTTCGGGCTCGGCGAGCTCGTGCGGGTCACGGGAGTCGAGGAACTCCTCGAAGCGCACGCGGAGCGCTTCTCCCTCGGCTGCGAGCTCGCGACGTGCGCGCCGGGGCTCGAGCCGCACGATCCGGACGGTGTCGTCCCAACCGCCGTAGCACCTCGCGTAACACTCAGCCTCGCTGAGCGGCCGGAGCCGTCGCATGGCCACACACTACGCCGCACTCCGGACGGTTCCTGCCACGCTGGCAGGATAGGAACATGGCCGTGAAGGCGAAGGAATTCGCGTACGCGATCGGGCTCGACCGCACCGGCCGGCTGACCGCTGAGGGCGAGTCGCCGCTCGACCTCGACCCCGCCTGGACACCGGAGCATCTCGTGCTCGCCGGCCTCCTTCGCTGCACGCTCCAGAGCCTGCGCTTCCACGCGGAGCGGGAGGGCATCGACTTCGTCGCGAACGCGAGGGCGTCCGGCACGGTGGCGCGTCGGCCGGAAGACGGGCGCTACGCGTTCGTCGCGATCGCCGCCGAGCTGGAGTTGGAGCTCGAGCCGGAGCCGGCCGCGGACGAGCTTGCCGCCCTGCTCGCGAAGGCCGAACGGGATTGCTTCGTCGGCGCGTCGCTGACCGTCGCTCCGGCATACCGGTGGCGCGTGAACGGGCGGGCTCCCTAGCTTGTGGCTCTGAGCCACAAGCGTTGTCACTGACCCGCTTGCCGGATCCGTTCCGCGACGTCGTAGGCATTCACCACCCTCCCGCGCATGGCGTCGAGATAGACGTCCGCCACGATCTCCTTGAGGTCGGAGGCGCGTTTCCGCTCCGCGTCTTCCTGTGCACGGTGCGCGCGGATGTAACGACGAAGATGGACGTAGCTAGGCTTCGCTAGACCAAGCTCCGCTGCGACGAGTCCCACGCGGCGCGCGACCTCGGCCATCGGCTCCGCGCGATCGTCCAGCGCGCAGACCGCCGCCAGGATGCGCGGGTCATACCGCGGAGCGATCGCGACCACAGGGCCACGATGGCGAAGAGCGTGTCAGCCCTTCGTGTCGAACCCGGAACGAAACAGGGCTAGTGGCTCAGAGCCACAAACCCTGACCTTCACGACCGCTCGAGTGGCGACATCGTCAGGCCGTAGCCGTGCAGCTGCTGCCAGTAGTGCTCCGCGACTTCCTTGTGCCCGGACCAGACGACGGCGCGGCCGGTGTTGTGGATGCGGTCGGCGACGCGGAGGCCCTGCTCGTAGCTGACGTCCGGCAGCGTCGACGCGAGCGCGGCTGCGACGCCCTGGAAGGTGTTGTGGTTGTCGTTGAGGACGATCACGTTCCACGGTGCGCCGAGACCGGTGCCCGTGCCGCGGTCGATCCGCTCCTTGGTCGCCGGAGACATGCATCCATCGTAGTAACGTCTCCCGCGGTGTCCACTGTCGCACTCGACGTCGAGGCGGTCCGCGCCCGCTTCTCCGCCCTGCGCCAGCCGTTGGCGTTCTTCGACGGCCCCGGCGGCACCCAGGTCCCGGACGAGGTGATCGACGCGGTCTCCCGCTACTACCGCGAGTCGAACGCGAACGTCAGCGGCCCCTACGCGACGAGCCGCCGGACCGAGGCGCTCGTCACCCAGGCGCGGCTGACCGCAGGCGAGTTCCTCGGCTGCTCGCCCGAAGAGGCGATCTTCGGCGCGAACATGACGACGCTCGCGTTCGCGCTGACGCGCACGGCGGGACGGCAGTGGCGCGAGGGCGACGAGATCATCGTCACGAAGCTCGACCACGACGCCAACGTCTCGCCGTGGCTCGAGCTCGCACACGACAAGGGACTCGAGGTCCGCTTCGTGGAGATCAACGACGACACGACGCTCGACCTCGACGACCTCGAGCGCCTCCTCTCCGACCGGACGCGCGTGGTCGCGTTCCCCGTCGCCTCGAACGCAGTGGGAACCCTGACCGACGTGCGACGGGTGGTCGAGCTCGCCCACGAAGCCGGAGCGCTCGCGTGGGCCGATGCCGTCCACTTCGGGCCTCACGGTCCGATCGACGTCGGCGAGTGGGGCGTCGACGTGCTGATCTGCTCGCCCTACAAGTTCTTCGGCCCGCATCTCGGCATCGCGTGCGGGCGGGCGGAGCTGCTCGAGAGCTGGCGCCCGTACAAGGTGCGGCCCGCATCGAGCACGCCGCTCGGGCACCGCTTCGAAACCGGGACGATGGCGCACGAGCTGCTCGCCGGTTTCGTCGCCGCGGTCGACTACATCCAGTCGATCGGGTGGGAGGCGATCCAGGCGCACGAGCGGACGCTCGGGGAGCGCTTCCTCGCCGGGCTCCCCGAGAACGTGACGCTGTACGGGTTGCCGACGATGGACGGCCGCGTCGCCACGTTCGCCTTCAACGTCGACGGCGTGCCGACGCGCGATGCCGCCACACGGCTCGGCGACGCGGGCTTCGCCGTGTGGCAGGGCAACTACTACGCGGTCGAGGTGATGAAGCGGCTCGGCCTCGAGGACGGCGGCGCGGTGCGCGCGGGCATCGTCCACTACAACACGGCCGACGAAGTCGACGGCCTGTTGGCCGCGATTGAATCCCTCTAGCGGGCGCCGGCCCAGCGCGTCGCGGCACTCGCGCGGGCGAAGCTTCGCGTCGCCTTCTCGTCCACCGTCAGCACGACGGGCCCGTGGACGATCAGGTGCCTCTCTGCCCGCTCCTTGAGCAGGTCGGCGTAGAAGCCGTGCACGAGCCACTCGCGGCCCGGGGTGACCTCCGCGCGCATGCGCAGCCGGACGAGGCCCGGCGCGAGCTCGTCGATCTGGTGGACGGCAGGGCGCTTCGCGAACGTCGTCGGGCCGACCGGCAGGATCGAGCCGACGTGGGCGACGAGGCGCTCGGCCGCCTCGCGGTCGCTGGCCACGAGCTCGACGTCGAACTCCTTGACCCCGCCGGGCAGTACCCTGACGGCCGCGATCTGCGAGTTGTGGATGTTGATCACCTCGCCGTCGAGCGAGCGCAGCTTCGTCCGCCGCAGCGAGAGATCCTCGACGACGCCCTGGACCTCCATCATCGGAATCGCGATCGTGTCGCCGACGGAGTACCAGCGCTCCGCGAACATGTTGAAACCGGCGATGATGTCGACGAGGACGCGCTGCGCCGAGAACCCGACGACGATCAGCAGGAACGAGGCACCGGCGACCGCGCTGAGGCGGTCGAGGCCTCCCGTCAGCTGGCCGGCGGCGATCACGAGGGCCGCGGCGATGGCGATGTAGCCGATCCCGGTCCGGATCACGGCCACGGTCGTCTCGCGCCGCTTGACCTCGATGATCTTCGCCCGCAGGTCGCCGCTCGGGGCGTGGTGGCCGCGGTCGTACCAGGTGAGGACCCAGCGCGCCACGAGCGCGCTGAGGCGGGTCACGGCCCAGGCGGCCGCGAAGACGAGAGCGATGGTGAGCGCGGTGAGCATCTGTTACAACCTTCTCCTTTGTCCAAGGTACCGAGAGGCTTGAGGGTGTCACAAGCCGTCCACCACATCCTTACGTCGCGCTAACGGATCGAGTGCCCGAGAAGACGTACTCCACCCCCCTCGGCAAGAAGCTCGGCGCCAGACCCGGCGCCGAGGTCCTCGTCTTCTTCACCACCAGCCGGTCGGAGCTCGAGCATCGGTTCGCCGCCCTCAAGCAGACGCTCGCCCCGGCCGACGGCCTCTGGATTGCCTGGCCGAAGAAGGCGGCGAAGATCGAGACCGACCTCGATTTCGCGACGGTGCAGCGGATCGGGCTCGAGGCCGGCCTCGTCGACAACAAGAGCGCCGCGATCGACGACGACTGGCAGGCGGTCCGCTTCGTCTACCGGCGGGAAGACCGCCCTCGGTAGCATCCGACCCCTCGTGTCGACGTACAACCTCGAGCGCCTCGACAACGGCCTGCGCATCCTGACCGCGCCGATCGACTCGGCCCAGTCGGTGACCTGCGCGATCATGCTCGCCGCCGGATCTCGCTACGAGACGCCCGACACGAACGGGATCGCGCACTTCGCCGAGCACATGTTCTTCAAGGGCACCGAACGGCGCCCGACGGCCCGCGACATCTCGATGGAGATCGATGCGATCGGCGGCGAGTTCAACGCGTTCACCGGCAAGGAGTACACGGGCTACTACGTCAAGTGCGCGGCGGACTCGCGTGACGTCGCGCTCGACGTGCTCGTCGACATGCTCCGCCACTCGAAGTTCAACTCGGAGGAGATCGAGCGCGAGAAGGGCGTGATCATCGAGGAGATGAACATGTACTACGACACGCCCCGCGACTTCATCGGCGGCGTGTACGAGGAGCTCCTCTACGGTGACCAGCCGCTCGGCTGGGACATCATCGGCCGCAAGGAGACGATCCGGAATGCGAAGCGCGAGACGTTCGACGGTTACGTCGGCCACTGGTACAAGCCTTCGCGCATGGTCGTCGGCGTCGGCGGCAAGATCGGCGACGGACTGCACGAGCGCGTGCAGGAGCTCCTCGGCGACATGGAGGAGGCGTCCACGGGCCAGCCGGAGCCCGTGCGCGTCGAGCCGAACGGCGGCGCGCGCGTGAAAGTCCACACGAAGGCATCCGACCAGGCGCACATCTGTCTCGGCGTGCATAGCTACCCGCTCGAGCATCCCGACCGCTACGCGCTGCAGGTACTGGCCACGATTCTCGGCGGGGGCATGTCCTCGCGCCTCTTCACCGAGGTGCGCGAGCGGCGTGGGCTCGCGTACTACGTCTACGGGCTGAACCACAGCTACACGGATGCCGGGTCGCTCTACGCGCAGGCGGGTGTCGACATCAACCGCATCGACGACGCCGTCTCGACCATCGCGGCCGAGCTGCGCAAGATCGCGGACGAGCCCGTCCCGGGGGACGAGCTCGAGAAGGCGAAGAGCTTCTCCAAGGGCCGGTTCGTGCTCCAGCTCGAGACCTCGCAAGGCCTGATCATGTTCGGCCTCCGCCGCGAGGTGCTGGAGAGCCGTACCCCGGATCCCCAAGAGATCCTCGCCGAGCTGGACAAGGTCACAGCAGAGGACGTCAGCCGGGTCGCAAAGGACGTCATCGCGCAGCAGGGCCCGAACCTCGCGGTGATCGGCCCCTTCGACGATCCCTCGCGCTTCGAGCAGCTCCTCTCCGGGTGAAGCTCGCGGTGCCGGCGGCGTTCCTCGTGCTCGCGGCCGCCGGCTGCGGAGGCGGCGGCGACAGCAAGTCCGCGGCCACGACCGTCACGACAACCAATCCCACCGGCACGGCGTCGGTGACGACGCACGGCCGCTTCCGCTACCCGCCGGTGCTCGTGAACAACTTCATGAGCAGCTGTACGCGCAGCAGCAAGGGCAAGCAGGCCTACTGCGCCTGCACGCTGGACAAGCTC
The DNA here is from genome assembly GCA_035764165.1 of Gaiellaceae bacterium. Taxonomy (GTDB): domain Bacteria; phylum Actinomycetota; class Thermoleophilia; order Gaiellales; family Gaiellaceae; genus 3-1-20CM-4-69-9. Next base: position 28,468 of record DASTZS010000051.1, read on the forward strand.
TCCGACTACGTCTCGACCCAGGACTTCGCGCGCATCGGCCTGTCCGGTGGCAAGGTGCCGCCGCGCATCCGGCGGCTCATCCGGCGTGCGGCCGTCGCCTGCGCCGACAAGCTCTAGCCGTTCCTACTCCTCCGCCGCGTCGGCCGTCGCGCGGTCGCGGATCTCTTCCACGACCGCCGGATCGGCGAGCGTGGTCGTGTCCCCGAGCGCGCGGTTGTCGGCCACGTCGCGGAGGAGACGGCGCATGATCTTGCCGCTGCGCGTCTTGGGCAGCTCCGGCGTGAAGACGATGTTCGCTGGTTTCGCGATCGGGCCGATCTTCTTCCCGACGTGGTTCCGCAGCTCCTCGAGCATCTCGATCGAGCCCTCCTCGCCGCCCTTGAGAGTCACGTAGGCCACGATCGCCTGCCCGGTCCGGTCGTCGGCGCGCCCGCACACCGCAGCCTCGGCGACCTTCTGGTGGTCGACGAGTGCGCTCTCGACCTCGATCGTCGAGATGCGATGACCCGACACGTTCATGACGTCGTCGACGCGCCCAAGCAGCCAGAAGTCGGCGTCCTCGTCGATCCGTGCACCGTCGCCGGCGAAATAGACGTCGTCGTACTTCGACCAGTACGTCTCACGGAAGCGCTCCTCGTCCTTGTAGATCCCGCGCAGCATCGCCGGCCACGGGCGCTTCAGCACGAGGTAGCCGCCTCCGCCCGGACCGACCTCCTCACCGCTCTCGTTGTACACGGCGGCCTCGACCCCCGGAAACGGTTTCGTCGCGGAGCCGGGCTTCGTCGTCGTGACCCCCGGCAGCGGTGTGATCAGGATCATGCCGGTCTCCGTCTGCCACCACGTGTCGACGACCGGCGTGCGGTCAGCGCCGATGTGCTCGCGGTACCAGACCCAGGCTTCCGGGTTGATCGGCTCGCCGACCGAGCCGAGCAGGCGCAGCGAGGAGAGGTCGTGCTTCTGCGCGTGCTCCGGCCCCCACTTCATGTGCGAGCGGATCGCCGTCGGCGCCGTGTAGAGAATGTCGACCTTGTAGCGCTCGATCAGCTCCCACCAGCGCTCGGGATTCGGATGGTTCGGAACGCCCTCGTAGAGGACACCGGTCGTCGCGTTCGCCAGCGGCCCGTAGACGATGTAGCTGTGGCCGGTCACCCAGCCGACGTCGGCCGCGCACCAGTACACGGAGTCGGGCTTGACGTCGAAGATGTAGTGGTGCGTCACCGCGACGCCGACGAGGTAGCCGGCGGTCGTGTGCACGATCCCCTTCGGCTTCGCGGTCGTGCCGGACGTGTAGAGGAGGTAGAGGAGATCCTCGGCGTCCATCGGCTCGGGCGGGCAGGAGTCGGCCTCCTCCGGTTTCCCGTCCGTGAGCTCGTCCCACCAGACGTCGCGTGAATCGTCGAACGCGACCTCGTCGCCGGTGCGGCGATGCACGACGACCTTGGAGACCGTGGGCGAGTCGGCGACGGCCTCGTCGGCGTTGCGCTTGAGCGGAACCTTCTTGCCGGCCCGCCAGCCCTCGTCCTGGGTGATCAGCACCTCACACTCCATGTCGTGCAGGCGGTCCGACAGCGCCTCCGCGGAGAAGCCGCCGAAGACGACCGTGTGCGGCGCGCCAAGACGCGCGCACGCGAGCATCGCGATCGCCAGCTCGGGAACCATGCCCATGTAGATCCCGACCGGGGTGCCCTTCTTCACGCCGAGCTCCTTCAGTCCGTTCGCGAGGCGCACCACCTCTCGCTGGAGGTCGGCGAAGGTGATCGTGCGCCGCTCGCCCTCGGGCTCGCCTTCCCAGTAATACGCGACCTTGTCGCCCTTGCCGCCCTCGACGTGGCGGTCGACGCAGTTGAAGCAGACGTTGAGCTTGCCGCCGAGGTACCACTTCGCATACGGCGGGTTCCACTCGTACAGCTTCGAGAACGGCTCGAACCAGGTGACCCGGTTGCGCCCCTCCGTCTCCCAGAACTCCTCCCAGTCGCGCTCATAGATCTCGGGCTGGGCGTTCGCCTGCCGCGCGAAGTCGGGATCGGGCTCGTAGCGACGCTCCTCGAGGAGCATCGTGTCGATCGTGTTGGTCACGGAGTCAAGTCGTACGGATAGTCCGTGATGACCTCATAGCCGTTCTCCGTCACGAGCACGAGGTCCTCGAGCCTGAGGCCGCCGTACCCCGACCGGTAGAGGCCGGGCTCCACGGTGACGACGTCGCCCGCTACGAGGTCGTGGCCGACGCGGCCCATCGTAGGCAGCTCGTGCACCTCGAGCCCGACGCCGTGTCCGAGCCCGTGGAAGAAGCCGTCCTCGAGCACCTCGCCCGGTTCCTTGTTCAGCTGCGTCTTGTAGCCCGCCTGCTGGAAGATGTCGCACACCTGCTCGTACAGCTTGCGGCCGTTGACGCCCGGCTTGACGCCGGCGGTCGACGTGTCGAGCGCCTCTTTGACGAGCCGGTGCCACTCCTTCACCTCGTCCGAGGGCTCGCCCACGACGTAGGTGCGCGTCATGTCCGCGTAGCAGCCGGTCGCCTTGTCCCTGGGAAAGAGGTCGAAGACGATCGGCTCGTTCGGCGCGATCTGGCCGGAGCCCATCTCGTGACCGACCGCGGTCTGAGGACCGTGCGAGACGATCATGTCCCCGCCCTCGACGTCGTGATCGGCGAAGACCTCCTCGATCACCCGCTTGAGGCGCTCGGAGGTGAGGGGCTTGCCGTCGACCTCGAGCTCGCCTCCGTTCGCCTGCGCGCGCCGCAGCAGCTCGCGCGACGCGTCGAGCGCGGCCTCGCAGGCCTTCTGCGCGTTCCGGATTCCCCGCAGCTCCGTCTCGTTCTTCGCGCGCCTGCGATTCTCGAAGAGGTCACGCTCGATCGTGAGCTCGATGCCGTTCGCGCGGAGATGATCGGCGTGGCCGACGGGAAAGGACTCCGGGACCGCGGCGCTCTCGAGGCCGAGCTCGCGGCAGGCGCGAAGCGCCAGTTCCAGCGTGATCTCCCAGCCCTTCAGTCCCTGCGAGAACAACTCGTCGGAGCCGAGCTGCTCGAGGGGCACGATCTCGAGCTCGGGCGCCTCCTCCCTCACCCGCGGAATCTCGAGCGAATGGAGTACCACGACGCGGCGGCCCTCGCGCTCGGCGTAGAGGAAGGGGTCCGGAATCGCGACCGGCACCTCGTGGCGGAGCTCGGGTGAGCGCATCGTGTCGCCGTACATGAGAACGTCGGGCACGGGCAGATCCTAACCAGCCACGTCCAAGGGACTGTCCCTAGGACACGTCCGCACCGCCCTTGTCCGCAGTGGCAACAGGCGGCTGCATAGACTCCGAAGCGTGGACGAACCGCTGCAGCGTGCCCAACGGCTGATGGCGCAGTGGGACGAGGAGCTGCGCAGCGAGCTGCCCCGCGACGCCGAGATCTTCGACGCTCACACGCACCTCGGGACCGACATCGACGGGATGGTCGGGGTCTACGAGGACCTCGAGCGCGGGATGGACACCTACGGGATCTCCCGCTGCTTCATGTTCTGCCTCGACGAGCCGGACCGGCATCCCGGCTTCCGGGCCGGCAACGACCGCACGCTCGGGTTCGCAGAACGGTCGAACGGGCGCATGATCCCCTTCGTCCGCCTCGACCTGGGCGAGGACCCGATCGGAGAGGCGACCCGCGTGCTCGATCGCGGTGCCCGCGGGATCAAGCTCCACCCGCGCGCGCAGAAGTTCCTCCTGAACGACGAGCGCCTCTCCCCGATCTTCGAGCTCGCCGCCGACCGCAAGGTGCCGATTCTCATCCACGGCGGCCGGGGCCTGCCCCCGATCGCGGACGACCTCGCCCGCGTCGTCGACCGTTTCCCGAGCGCCCAGCTGATCGTCGCCCACGCCGGCATCGCCGACCTCGCCGCGCTCGCCGACCGCCTCGGCGGCAAGGCGGGCGTCTTCTTCGACACCTCCGTCTGGAGCCCGCTCGACCTGCTCGGCCTCTACCGGCTCGTCGGGCCGGAGCAGGTCGTCTACGCCTCGGACTATCCCTACGGACAGCAGCCCGCCTCGCTCCTGATCGCACTGCGCACGGCACGGCTCGCGCAGCTGACGGACGAAGAGGTGCGCGGTGTGCTCGCGGGCAACGCCAACCGGATCGCGGACGGCGAGCCGCCGCTCTCACCCACGGCGCCGAAGGGGATCGAGACCTTCCAGCAGCCGATGTCCTTCGCCCGGATCCACCAGTACCTCTCCATGGCGACGCCCCTGCTCTGGACGAGGCAGCAGGACCGGATCGGCGTCCTCGGGCTCGCGCTGAACGCCTGCGACGACCGCGCGAACGGGCACCGCGAGGAGCTCGACCAGATCAGGGAGCTGCTGACCGCCGCCCAGGCGATGTGGTTGACACTGCCCGAAGACGGGGACGAGAGAGACCGCATGGCGCACACGCGCGCAACCTTCCGGCTGATCCACCTGGCCGACATCGTGGCGGTGACGACACCTGCCTGAACTGCGCGTCAACGGAGAGATGCATTCGTTCGAGGCGCCGGTCGGACGTTCCCTCGCCGCTGTCCTGCGCGAGGATCTGGGGCTGACCGGGACGAAGCTCGCCTGCGGTGAAGGTCACTGCGGCGCGTGCACCGTCCAGCTCGACGGCGTACCCGTGCTCTCGTGCATCACGCTCGTCCACACCGTCGGCAACCGCGAGGTGACCACGATCGAAGGGCTGCGCGACCACGCGCTGGTGGATGCGTTCGTGCGCACGGATGCGCTGCAGTGCGGTTTCTGCACACCGGGTCAGATCGTCTCGGCGGCCGCGCTCGTCGCCGCGAACCCGCAGCCGTCGAAGGACGAGATCCGGCACGCCATGTCCGGGAACATCTGCCGCTGCGGCACCTATCCCAAGATCGAGGAGGCCATCAGCACGTGGCAAGACTGATTCGCACCGAGAAAGAGGTCGAAGGCCGCTACGAAGAGGTCTGGATCGTGGTGGAGGAGGACGCGCTCGACCAGTGGCCCGAGGGTCCGCTGACGACCGTCGGCCGGAAGGTGCCGCGGGTGGACGGCCACCAGCGCGCTCGCGGTCAGGCGCAGTTCACCGCCGACCTGCAGCTGCCCGGGATGCTCCACACTGCGGTGCTGCGCAGCCCCTATGCGCGTGCGCGCGTGACATCGATCGACCTCGAGCCGGCGCGGAGAGCGCGCGGCGTTCGGGCGGTCATCGGCCCGCAGGACCTCGACCAGCTCACCGACGAGCCCGGCTACGTCGGGCAGGCGGTCGCAGCCGTCGCCGCCGACACGTTCGGGCAGGCGCACGCCGCCGTCGACGCGATCGAGGTGCAGTGGGAGGTGCTCGAGCCGCTGCTCGATCCCGACGAGGCGGTTCGGCAGAAGTCCTTCGTGTCGGAGGTCGACCGCTACGAGCGCGGCGACTTCGAGCGCGGCCTCGCCGCTGCGGACGTCGTGGTCGAGGCCGACTACCGCACCCAGGTTGTGCTGCACAACTCGATGGAGACGCACCAGGCTGTCTGCCACTGGGAGGACGACGGGATCACGATCTACATCTCCACCCAGTACATCTGGGGCATCCGCTCCGCGATGGCCGACCAGCTCGGCCTGCCGCCCGACAAGGTGCGGGTCGTCTGCCATGCGATGGGCGGCGGCTTCGGCGCGAAGAACAGCCCGGGCGACTACACCCCGATCGCAGCGGAGCTCGCGAAACGAACCGCGCGGCCCGTCAAGTGCGCGTTGACCCGGCGCGAGGAGAACGTCGCGGCCGGAAACCGCAACGCGACGATCCAGCGCCTCACCGTCGGCGCGACCTCGGACGGGACGCTGGTCGCGCTCGGCGGCGAGTTCGTGAACGCGGTCGGCTTCAACGGCTGGTCTGCGACGACCGAGGGCCCGATGAAGATGCTCTACGCGTGCGACAACGTCCGCACGACGCAGTATCCGGCAAAGCTGAACCTGCCACCCATGGCGGCATTCCGCGCTCCCGGATTCGTCGAGGGGACGTTCGCGCTCGAGTGCCTGCTCGACGAGCTCGCGGTCAAGCTGAACATGGACCCGCTCGAGCTGCGGCGGCGCAACTACGCCGCCTCCGACCTGACCCAGGACCGCCCGTTCTCGTCGAAGAACCTGGCCGAGTGCTACCGCCGCGCGGAACCGCACTGGGCGAAACGGGACGACGTGCGGGCGCGCAGCGACGGTCCCTGGAAGCACGGCGTCGGCCTCGCGTCGCAGATCTGGTACGGCGGCGGCGGCCCGCCGTCGTACGCCTGGATCCGCGTCGGCTCGGACGGGCGCGCGCAGATCGTCACCGCGATGCAGGACATCGGCACGGGGACGCGCACCGCAATGGCGCAGATCGCCGCGGAGGAGCTCGGCATTCCCGTCGAGCACGTCCAGGTCTCGCTCGGCGACTCTGCCCGCGGTCCCTTCGCGTCCATCTCAGCCGGCTCGTCCACAGTCCCGTCGATGGGGCCGGCGGTGCGCTCGGCCGCTGCCGACGCGAAGCGGCAGATCCTGGAGATCGCCGCGCAGCGCTTCCATCTCGAGCAGCGCGTACTCGACGTGCGTGACGGCCGGATCGTCTCCGCCGACGGCGGCTCGTGGCCGCTGACCGAGATCACCGGGCTGCTCGAGAGCGGGCAGATCCTCGGCAAGGGCGCGCGCGGCCCGAATCCGGCCGGCATGCAGGTGCTGACCTTCGGCGTGCAGGTGGCGGAGGTCGCCGTCGACGTCGAGACCGGCGAGATTCGCGTGGACAAGATCGTCGCGATCCACGACGTCGGCCGCGTCATCAACCCGCTCGGTGCCGAGTCGCAGGTCGAGGGCGGGATCATCCAGGGCCTCGGCCACACGCTGTCGGAGCTGCGCCTCGTCGACCCGCAGAGCGGGCGCACGCTGACGCAGACGCTCGACGCGTACAAGCTGCCCACGATCGCCGACGTGCCCGAGATCGTGACCGACCTCGTCGACGTGCCGGACGCGCACCTGACGAACCTCGGCGCGAAGGGGCTCGGCGAGCCGCCGATCATCCCGACCGCGGCGGCGATCGCGAACGCGATTCGCGACGCGACCGGCGCCGACGTGCGCTCGCTGCCGATCACCCGGGAAGAGATGTTGCGCGCGCTACGCGAAGCGCGCGAGCGCGAGAAGGAGCGGCGTGGAGCTCCTGCGCCCGCCTAGCGCCGGCGAGGCGGCC
>DASTZS010000052.1:0-5029 GCA_035764165.1 Gaiellaceae bacterium
CACTTCGAGCCGAAGCAGTACGAGGACACATACCGTGCCGCCCTCCTCGACGTGATCAAGCGGAAGCGCCAGGGTGAGGAGATCCACGTCGAGGCGGTTGGCCCCGAGCAGGAGGAGCCGGCCGACCTGCTGGCCGCGCTCCGGGCGAGCGTCGAGGAGCAGGCGCGCCGCAGTCGCAAGGACGGCAAGCGCGGCACGCGCACACGAACGAGCTCGAAGAGCGGGCGCGGCAGGCGCCGTTCCACAGCCGCTCGACGCTGACACGCTCGGATCGGGCCGTCGCGCGGTCCATCTCGGATGCGCCGCTCGTCCAGAGAGGATGCTGAGGTTCCCGAGTGAGGAGATGCCGATGCCCGGTCCATCGTCGAGCCCGCCACCCGCCAGATCGAGGCCGCAGCGGATCCTCGACACGCTTGCCAAGCTGCGCAACGACGTCGACCTGTGGGTTGCGTCAGCCGACGAGCGCGGGGGTGCCTACCTCGTGCCGCTCTCGTTCTACTGGGACGAGGCGGCGGTGACGATCGCCACGCCGCGCACGAGTCGCACCGCCGTGAACCTGCTCCGCGCCGGGTCGCCCGCATCGCGCTCGGTCCGACGCGCGACGTGGTGATGGTCGAAGGCCACGTCGAGGAGCTGTCGCTCGGTACCGACACATCCCTCGAGGACGCGCACGCGCGTGCGACGGGGTTCGATCCGCGGACGGAGCCCGAGGACTACGTCTATCTGCGGATCACGCCGCAGTCGATTCAGGCGTGGCGCGAGGCCAACGAGCTCGCCGGGCGACAGTTGATGCGTCGCGGGCGCTGGCTCGAATAGGTGTTGGGCCGTGGGCTACGTGCTCTCGGTGAGCGGCTCGCCGACGGGCGCGGTCTCGAGGTCGCGACCACGGACGACGAAGATCGAGACAAGGACGCCCGCGAAGGCGATTGCTGCCCCCACCCAGAAGGCGTTCACGAACCCGTCCGTCAGCGCTTTGGGCAGCGCCGTTCCGTCCGCAACCGCGTCGTCGGTCGTCGAGGTCGCGATCGTCGAGAGGAGAGCGATGCCGACGGCGCCGCCGATCTGCTGAGACGTGTTGATCAGCCCGGAGGCGAGCCCTGCCTCTTGGGGCTTCGTCCTCGCGAGAGCGGCGATCGTGATCGGCACGAACGCGAACGGGATCGCAACGCCGAGCACCAGGAAGCCGGGGAAGAGATCGGCCCAGTACGAGCCGTCGGCGGAGACCTGGGTGAAATAGAGCAGGCCGATCGTCAGCATGCTCATCCCGAAGATCAGCGCCGGCTTGACGCCGATTCGGTTGACGGCTTGCGCCGCAACGTTGGCCCAGATGACGGCCGTGCCCGCGACCGCGAGGTAGCCGACCCCGGTCCGCAGCGCCGACATCCCGAGCACCTGCTGCATGTACAGCGTCAGCATCAGGAACATCGCGAACAGCGCCGTGCCCATGATGAAGCCGGCGATGTTCGCGGCCGTCAGCGTCTGCAGGCGGAAGATCGAGAAGGGCACGAGCGGCTCGTCCTGGCGCTGCTCCCAGAGGGCAAACGCGACGAGGAGGACGGCCGAGGCCGCGAAGACGCCGAGTGTCTCCGCTGACAGCCACGCCCACTGACGGCCCTGGGTGATGCCGAGCACGAGGAGCACGAGCCCGGACGTCACGAGCACCGCGCCGAGCACGTCGTGGCTCTGCCCGTGCGCGTCGCGGCTCTCGACGAGCAGGAGCGGTGAAAGCGCGAGCGCTGCGACGCCGACGGGGACGTTGACGAAGAAGATCCATTCCCAGGACAGGAGGTCGGTGAGGATGCCGCCCATGAGGACGCCCGCCGCAGCTCCGAAGCCGCCGACGGCCCCCCAGACGCCGAGCGCGATGTTGCGCTCGCGGCCCTCGCTGAACATCGTGGTCAGGATCGAGAGCGCCGACGGCGTGATCGTGGCCGCACCAAGACCCTGAAGCGCGCGGGCGCCGATCAACGCCTCGTCGCTCCACGCGAGGCCGCACAGGAGCGAGCCGACAGAGAAGATGACGAGACCGGCCATGAAGACGCCTCGCCGGCCGAGGATGTCGGCCAGTCGGCCGCCGAGCAGCAGGAACCCGCCGAAGACGAGCGCGTACGCGCTGATCACCCATTGGAGGTTCTCCTGCGAAAAGCCCAGGTCGATCTGGATCGACGGCAGCGCGACGTTCACGATCGCGATGTCGAGAATCACCATGAACTGAACGACGCAGAGAAGTCCGAGCGCGAACCATCTCCGGTCGGATGCTGCTGCGGCGTCGCTCATCTCCCGTCTCCTCTTCTCGGATGTCGTCATGACGACGAACGGACCGCCCCGAGATCGACCTTCGTCGTCGAGACGAAGCCGCGTCAGCGCGAGCTTACGCATCGGAGGCGTTGGGGCGATCGGCAAGACCGACGTGGCGACGACCGCGAAGGAGCGCACTCCTCGTAGCTGCCCTCCGTCGGCTCCGTAAGCTGCGCGGGTGCCCACGTACAACTACGCACGCTTCGACCTGTACGTCGAGTCCGGCGAGGACGTGCGCGAGTTCGGCGCGTTTCCGAACGCGCTCCACGCGGGTGAGCGGGCTCCGGACGGAGAGCTGACAACGCTGGACGGCGAGCGCGTCCGCCTCGCGGACCTGTGGGCGAACACGGGCGTCGTACTCGAGTTCGGCTCGTTCACCTGACCGTACTGCGCAGCAGAGGGTCCTCTGCTCGATCAGCTCGCGGAGCGTGATACCGGATGGGGTTGGTACTTCGTCTACACGCGCGAGGCGCACCCGGGCGAGCTCCTCGGCCCACACGCGTCGCTCGACGACAAGCTCGCCGCAGCGGCGCGTCTGCGCGACGAGATCGGAATCACCCGCACGATCCTCGTCGACGATCTGGCCGGCACCGTCCACCGCGCCTACGGCTGCCTGCCGAACATGTCCTGGGTGCTCGGCCGGGGCGGGCAGATCCTCTACAAGGCGATGTGGACGTCGGCGGCACGGGTCGGCGAGTTCCTCGAGCGCGCGGCCGCCGGGCCGGCTGATCTTCGGCACGCGCCGTTCCACACGGAGCAGATCGAGATCCGCGCCCGCGACCAGGAGGCGTTCTACCGTGGCCTGGAGCGAAACGGGCCGCGCTCGGTGGCCGAGTTCGCCCGTGCGGAGGAGATCTGGGCGGAGCGGGCTCGCGCGGCGCGGGCTACGCCGTCGGAGGGACCCGGAACGGATCGAGCGCCGCGAACGTGACGGCGTAGTCCGTCGCCCCCTCGACCTGAACCTCGACCGTCTCCGTAATCCGCTCGCGGAACCGCGCGCGTGCGGCGCGGTGCTCCTCGGCTACCTCGCGGCTCTCCCAGAAGGTGACCACGAGGGTCGTCTTGTCCATCTCGTTGGTGAGCATCACGAGCCCGTGGAAGCCTTCGATCCCACGGAGCCACGGCAACATCTCTTCTCCCGACATCGTCGCGACGTCGAGCGGCAGATCCGGCGGCGCCGTTGTGGTCGTCACGGTGGCATGCACGCGACCTCTTATAGCGCCGCGGCTGACGCGCCGTCGCGGCGCTCGCTCACGCAGCCTCCGGCGCGGGCTCTCCTTCCGCCTCACCCGCGTGCATCGCCTGGGACGGTCGCAGCAGAACGGCACCCATCACCGCCGCACCGAGCGCGAACAGTGCGCCGACGAGGAAGGCGGCGTGGTAGCCGCCCGTCAGCGCGACCGCCTCGCCGTCGCCCGCGTCGCGCAGCGTCTCCGTGCGCGAGGCGGCGAGGCTTGCAAGCACGGCCAGCCCGAGCGCGCCGCCCATCATGAACGCGGTGTTGACGACGCCGGAGGCGAGGCCGGCCTCGCTCTGCTCGACGTCGCCCATCGCGGCGAGCAGCAAGGGGTTGAACGCCATACCCGCCCCGAGACCGAGCAGGATCATCGGCGGCAGCACGTCGACGACGAAGTTCCCGTCGACCGGTGCCCGCGCGAACAGCACCGACCCGAGCGCGGCCAGTAGCAGCCCGGTCGCGAGCGGTGCCCGGATCCCGAAGCGCATTACGAGCTTCGCGGAGAGGCCGAGCGAGAGGATCCCCATGATCAGGTTGCCGGGCAGGAACGCGAGGCCGACCTCGAGCGGGCTGTACCCCAGCACCAGCTGGAGATAGAGGGCCGAGAGGAAGAACCAGGCGAACATCGCCGCGGCCCACAGCACGCCGATCACGTTCGAGATCGCGAGGTTGCGCAGCCGGAACAGCCGCAACGGCATCAACGGCGACTCGACGCGCGACTCGATCGCGAGGAAGCCTGCGAGGAGCACGACGGCGACGCCGAGCAGCCCGAGCGTCCGCAGCGTGATCCACCCGACCTCGTTCCCCTTGACGATCGCAAACACCGCGACCATCAGCGACGCGGTGACCGTGACGGCACCTACGAAGTCGAGCCGCTGCGACGCCATCTGCATGCGGGCGGCGGGCAGCACCTTGAGCGACAGCGCAACGACGGCGATCCCGATCGGCACGTTGACGAGGAAGATCCAATGCCAGTCGAGCGCGTCGGTGAGGATTCCGCCGAGCAGCACGCCGATCGAGCCGCCGCCCGAGGCAACGAAGCCGAAGACGCCCATCGCCTTCGCCCGATCGGCCGGCTCGGTGAAGAGCGTGACGATCAGCGACAGCGCGACCGCCGAGACGACGGCGCCGCCGAGCCCTTGCACGGCACGGGCGGCGACCAGCAAGCCCTGGGAGTTCGCGAGGCCGCAGGCAAGCGAGGCAAGCGTGAACACGCCGATACCTGCGAGGAACAGGCGCCGGTGCCCGAACAGGTCGCCGAGCCGTCCGCCGAGGAGCAGGAAGCCGCCGAACGTCAGCAGGTACGCGTTCACGACCCATGCGAGCGATGTCTCCGAGAATCCGAGATCCTCTCGGATCGACGGCAGCGCGACGCCGACGATCGTCACGTCGAGCACGATCATCAGGTCGCCGAGGCAGACGATGACGAGTGCCAGCCAGCGGGTGCGTGCGTCCAGGCTCATGGTGCTCCTTCCTCGGTCGCTGCAAGTCTCA
>DASTZS010000053.1:0-82330 GCA_035764165.1 Gaiellaceae bacterium
GCGGGGAAACCTCACGGTTTCCCCCGAAGCCCCTTCCCTCACCGGTCCTCGGCCGGAGGTCAGCCGATGACCGACGTCTGGTCTCAGCGCGCGGACGCCTTTCGCGAGAGCCCGACGCACCGCGAGGGGCCCGACCTCGACCTGCTCGTCGAATGGTGCGAGCCTGGCGCAGACGTGAAGGTGCTCGACGTGGCGACCGGCGGCGGTCACGTCGCCCGGCGCCTCAGGGAGGCCGGTTGCACGGTGGTCACCGTCGATCCCGCGCCCGGAATGCGGCCCGACGTCGTCTCGCGTGCGGAAGAGCTCCCCTTCGAGGACGGCAGCTTCGACGTCGTGACGTGCCGGATCGCCGCGCATCACTTCGAGGATGTCCGGGCGGCGGTCGCCGAGATGGCGCGGGTGGCGCAGCGCCTGGTCGTGATCGAGGACAACGTCTTCGTCGACGACCGCGTCGAAGAGGCCGAGCGCCTGCGCGACCCGACGCACGTGCGCTGCTACTCCGAGGAGGAGTGGAAGGAGATGTTGACCGAGGTCGGGCTCGAGGTCGAGCAGGTCGAGCACTTCGAGCGTCGCCCGGTCGTCGACGACTGGCTGGCGCGGGTCGAGACTCCGCCCGGCGATGCAGCCCGTGTGCGCGAGCTGCTGGGCGACCACATGGAGGACGGCGTCCTGACCCTGCGGTCGATCGTGGTCAAGGCGCGGAGGTCGCAGAAGTAATGGCCATCATCGTCGACAACGACACGCGGCTCGTCGTCCAGGGTCTGACCGGCAGCGAGGGACGCTTCCACGGTTTGCGCAACCGCAACTACGGAACGCAGGTCGTCGCCGGTGTCACGCCCGGCAAGGCCGGGCAGGACGTCGAAGGCATCCCCGTCTTCAACACGGTTGCCGACGCCGTTGCGGAGACCGGCGCGAACACGACTCTCATCTTCGTCCCGGCTCGATTTGCGACGGACGCCGTCTACGAGGCGGTCGACTCCGGCATCGGGACGGTCATCTGCATCACCGAGCACATTCCGGCACACGAGATGCTGCGCGTCTACACCTACATCCGCGGCAGGGGCGCAGCGATGATCGGCCCCAATTGCCCCGGCGTGCTCTCACCCGGCAGGGCAAACGTCGGGATCATCCCCGCGGAGATCTTCGCCCCCGGCTCGATCGGGCTCGTGTCGCGCTCGGGCACGCTGACCTACCAGATCGGACACGAGTTGACGCAGCTCGGGCTCGGAAATTCGACCATCGTCGGCATCGGCGGCGATCCGGTCGTCGGGTCGTCGTTCATCGACATCCTCGAGCGCTTCGAAGCCGATCCCGAGACGGAGCTGATCGTGCTCGTCGGTGAGATCGGAGGTGACGAGGAGGAGAAGGCGGCGCGCTACGTCGAGCAGCACGTGACGAAGCCGGTACTCGCGTACATTGCGGGCTTCTCCGCACCTCCCGGCAAGACGATGGGGCACGCGGGCGCGATCATCTCGGGCTCCTCGGGCACGGCTCAGGCGAAGAAGGAGGCGCTCGAGGCCGCCGGCATCCGGGTCGGCACGACGCCGACCGAGGTGGCGCAGCTCGTCGCCGGCCGCTTCGGCGCCCGGGCTTAACGCGGTCGGTGAGGAGCGCCGAGCCGCGCTCTAGACTCGCTCGGGTGCAGACGATCTCCTTCGCCCGCGGCGTTCCGGCGCCCGAGTGCATACCGGTCTCGGAGCTTGCAGACTGTGCCCGGGCGGCACTCGAGCGTGACGGCGCGACGGTGCTCTCCTACGGCCCGGTCGGCGGGTACGCGCCCCTGCGGGAATGGATCGCGGACCGGCACGGCGTCGAGCCGGCACGCGTGCTCGTCACGAACGGGTCACTGCAGGGCCTCGTCTTCCTGGCGGAGCGATTCGCCGGCGAACGCGTCCTCGTCGAGACGCCCACGTACGACCGGCCGCTGAAGATCCTCGCCGCGCGCGGAATCGAGACCACTGCGGTTGCGATGGACGACGAAGGGCTCGATCCCGACGCGCTCGAGCAGGCGCTCGCCACCGGCAGGAAGCCGGCGCTCCTCTACACGATCCCGACCTTTCAGAACCCGAGCGGCCGGACGCTCTCGGTGGCACGACGGCATCGGCTCGTGGAGCTCGCGCAGGCGCATGACCTGCTCGTTCTCGAAGACGACCCGTACGGGCTCGTCCGGTTCGACGGCGAGGCGCCGCCGACGCTCTTCGAGCTCGAGGGCGGCACCAACGTCATCTACTCGTCGTCGTTCTCGAAGACGATCGGCCCCGGCCTGCGGGTGGGTTACTTCGTCCTGCCGGAGCCGCTCGAACGCGAGCTGGAGGCACTTGCGGTCTCCACCTACATCACGCCGGTGCTGCTGGGTCAGGCGACCGTCTTCGAGTTTCTGCGCCGAGGCAACTTCGAGCCGAACCTCGAGCGCGTGAGGTCACTCCTCGGCACGAGGCGCGACGCGATGCTCGAGGCGCTCGAGCGTGATCTCGACGGCGCACGCTGGAGCCGGCCGGAAGGCGGTTACTTCATCTGGCTCGAGCTGCCGGGAGGAGCCGACACCACGCAGCTGCTCGAGCAGGCAAGCGAGGCGGGCGTGACCTTCGTCCCCGGCACCGACTTCGGCGCGGCGCCGAACACCGCGCGCCTCGCCTTCAGCTTCGTCTCGCCGGACGAGATCCACGAGGGTGTGCGCCGTCTCGCTGCGCTCGTGCCCGTCGCGATCTAGGCGACCGCCGCCAGAGGTGGGGAACGGCTGAGGTTCGCCGGCCGCTAGACCCCGGCGGGCCGGCGTCGCATGATGTGGCGCGATGCCGGAGTTCCCAGCCGGAACGGTGACGTTCTTGTTCACAGACGTCGAAGGGTCCACGAAGCTCCTGCAGGAGCTCGGGGACGCGTACGGCGGCTTGCTCGAAGACCACCGGGCGCTCGTCCGGGACGCGTTCTCGCATCACAACGGCGTCGAGGTCGATACGCAGGGCGATGCCTTCTTCGGAGCGTTTCCTCGTGCGAAGGATGCGCTCGCTGCGGCGGCAGATGTCCGTGAGGCGCTGGCTACGGGACCTGTTCGCGTTCGTATGGGCCTGCACACCGGAGAGCCGCTGTTGACGTCGCAGGGGTACGTCGGTATCGACGTCCACCGCGCGGCACGGATCGCCGCCGTCGGCCACGGTGGGCAGATCCTCGTGTCGCAGTCGACGCGCGACCTCGTCGGGGGTGACGGGCTTCGCGATCTCGGCGTGCATCGTCTGAAGGACCTGACCGCGCCCGAGAGGATCTACCAGCTCGGGGACTACGACTTTCCACCGCTCAAGAGCTTGAGTCGCAGCAACCTGCCCGTCGCGGCGACTCCTTTGATCGGTCGCCTCTCGGAGCTGTCCGAGCTCAAGGAGATGGTCCGCGGGGCGCGCCTCGTGACGATCACCGGTGCCGGCGGAAGCGGAAAGACGCGGCTCGCGATGCAAGTCGCCGCCGAGCTCGTCGACGACTTCCGCGACGGGGCCTTCTTCGTCCCGCTTGCACCGGTCCAGGATGCTGCGCTCCTCGGCCCCACGATCGCCGAGCACACCGCTGTTCGCACGCTCGACGACCTTGGGGGTGCGGAGGCGCTGATCCTGCTCGACAACTTCGAGCACCTGCTTGCTGCGGCGGACGAGCTCGTCCTGCTGCTCGCGCGAGCGCCGCAGTTGAAGCTTCTGGTCACGAGCCGGGCCCGACTGCGGGTGACCGGCGAACGGGAATTCGTGCTCGAGCCGTTCGGGGAGGCGGATGCAGTGAAGTTCTTCCTCGAGCGCGCGAGAGCGGCCCGACGGGAGGTTCGCTTCGAACCGGCCGTGGCTGACATCTGCCGTCGACTCGACGGTCTCCCGCTTGCACTCGAGCTCGCGGCGTCACGGGTGAAAGTCCTCGATCCCCTCATCCTGCTCGAGCGACTCGGCAACATCCTGCCGATGCTGACCGGGGGTCCGCGTGATGCGCCGGAGCGCCAGCAAACGCTGCGCGCGACCCTCGAATGGAGCTATGCGCTGCTCGACGCGCGACTGCAGCAGGCGTTGCGACGACTGGCCGTCTTTCGCGGGACGTTCTCGTTGGAAGCCGCAGAGCGCGTCGGCGGCGCCGATCTCGACGACCTCGCCGGGCTCGTGGATTGGAACCTGCTCAAGCCGGTCGGCGACGGCCGTTTTCTCATGCTCGAGACGATTCGTGAATACGGCCTCGAGTTACTCGACGCGAGCGGAGAGACGGCCGCGGTCCGCGATCGGCACCTCGACTTCTTCCTCGGCCTGGCGAAGGAGGCCGAGCCGCGGCTGACCGGTCCGGATCAACGTGAATGGTACGGCCGCCTGCGAACCGAGCAGGACAACATCCGCGAGGCTCTCGGCTATGCGTGCGATGCAAGGGACGGCGAGCGTGCCCTGATGCTGGCCGGGACGATCTGGCGTTTCTGGTGGAACCGCGGCGACACGCACGAGGCGGACTACTGGTATGCCCGCGCCTTCGCGATCGGCGAGCGTGCCTCGGTAACGGCGCGTGCAAGGGCGATCGTCGGCATGGCACACGTCGACGAGTCCCGTGCGGACCTCGCCTCCGCACGCCGACGGTTCGAGGAGGCTGCGGGTCTCTTCAGGTCGATCGGGGAGACCCGCTGGCTGATCGTCTCTCTGATCCACCTCGTCGGTCTCAGCCGTGACTTCGACGACCCCGATCGAGCAGAGCAGCTCACCCAGGAGGCGCGTGAGCTGGCGGAACAAACCGGCGACGTTAGAGCCGCTTCGCTGATCACGCTGAACCAAGCACGACTATGCCTCGACGGAGACGGCGACCTCGACGAGATCAAGACCTCGTGCGAAGAGGCGCTCGAAGGGCTTCGCTCGATCGCCGATCCGTACGGCGTCGCGAGTGCCCTCGAGCTCCTGGGCCACGTTGCGCTCAGGCGCGGTCACGCCGACGAAGCCTGCGCCTACGTCCGCGAGAGCATTCACCTGAGCCGGTCGATCGACGACCGGCAGAGTCTCGCGTCGACGCTCGTTCTGGCAGCTGCGGCGGCGTTTGCCCGCAGCGAGGTCGATGTGAGTGCACGACTCTGGGATGCGCACGAAGCGCTGTGCGACGTCTATGGATTCGCCCCGGCGGTGGAGCCTTGGCTAGACGAGGTTCGGGAGGCCGCACAGAAGGCGGCCGGACCGCGAGCGGGCGGGGCGGCCGAGCTCGATCTCGACGGTGCGACCGAGCTTGCGCTGGCAGCGGTCTCCGTCTAGGACGCGGCGGCCTGGACGAAGTCCGCGAGACGCCGCGGCACGAGACGCGGCTGGCGCGGAGGCACGAGGCAGCCGCGGCTGTGCAGGCGGAAGGTTGGACACGGCGTCTCCGTCGGGAGCGCGCAGAGTCCCGCGCGGCGGAAGTAGCAGTCTTCGCAGGTCAGGTTCCGCTTGCTCAATATCCTCGTCTGGCCTAGGGGTCGGGGCCCGCAGGGACAAGCGGGGATACTACGAACAGCTGTCGGCGAGACAAGAGTTGCCGTCGCTGAAAACTAAGCATTTTCCGGCAGTTTCGAACCTGCCGAAAAATGCGTCTACTAGGCCTTCGGCGGCAGCGTTGCCAGTGCGTGCAACGCCTGTTGAAAACTCTTCACAGGGATGATCTTCAGGCCATGCGCGTAGCGCTTCGCCTCCCGTGCGTTGTCCCCATCCACCGGCACGAGGAAGACGTCGATCTGCGATTCGCGTGCGCCGATCGTCTTCTGCTTGATGCCGCCGATGCGCGTCACCGACCCGTCGAGCTCGATCTGGCCGGTGGCCGCGACCTTGTAGCCCTGGTCGACGTCCCGGCCGCGCTGCTCGAGGAGCTCGAGCGCGAACGCGAGCCCGGCGGACGGGCCGCCGACCTCGCCGAGGTTGAACTTGATCGGGAACGGAAAGTGGACTTCGAGCGCTTGGGCGGGCAGGACGCCGATGATCGGCCGCTTCGGCTCCACGCGGTCGCTGGTCGTCCTCACCCGTAGCGCGAGGAGCTGCTTGCCGCGCCGGAGACCGAGCTTGATCACGTCGCCGGGGCGGTGCCGTGCGAGGATGATCCGCAGGTCCTCCCGCGTGCGCACAGGCTTGCCCTCGGCGGAGACGATCACGTCGCCGGGGTGAAGGAGTCCGACGACGTGCGAGCTCGATGTGACGGCCACGACGCGAAGCCCTCCCGCTTTCACCGGGACGCGGTACCCGAGCTGGCGCAGCGCGACTGCGGACGCGATCACCTGTGACACCTTCATGTCGGCGAGCTCGAGCTTGAACCGCTCCCGCTCGGAGATGCCCGGCTCGACGACCGCACGGCGAGGGATCAGATCCGCTCCGTCGGGACGCACCGCGGGAACGAGGGATTCGAGCAAGGACGCACGCTTGAGCAGGACGTCGACGTAGTAGATCCCGCCGCCGTCCCGCTGCCGCGTCGCGCCCGGCACCTTGACCAGCCCGGCGAGCGGATGCGCCTTGTCGGGGATCTCGAGGTAGTGGTCGCTGCCTTGCGTGACCAGCAGGGCAACGGCTGCGACGAGGACGATCAACCCGGCGGAGGCGAGCCGCAGCGGCGAGAACAGCCGGGTGTTCACCGACTAGAAGAGGCCCCTGGAGAGCCCACCGTCGACGACGACGGTCGTGCCGGTCACGTAGCGCGCCCGATCCGAGGCGAGGAAGCAGGCGATGTCGCCGAACTCCTGCGGAGTGCCCCAGCGGCCGAGCGGAATCGCCTTCAGGTCCGCTTCGCTCGGGCCTTCCGGGTAGAGCTGCGCGAGTCGTGCCGTCTCGATGCGCCCCGGCGCGATGCAGTTCACGGTCACGCCACGGGGCCCGAGCTCGCGTGACAGCGTCTTCGCCCAGCCGACGACGCCCGGTCGCACCGCGTTCGAGAGCGCGAGATGCTCGGTCGGCTCCTTTGCGGCGACCGAGCTGAAGATGAGGATGCGGCCGCCCTCGCTCTGCACGAGGTGTGGCAGGCAGAGCTGCACGAGACGGACCACCGGCGCGAACAGCAGCTCGACCGCCTCCTCGAGCGACTCGGGCGTGACCTCGATGGCGGGGCCGGGCGGAGGCCCGCCGGCGTTCCAGACGAGGATGTCGATGCCGCCGAAGGCATCGACCGTCCGCCTGACGACGGTGTGGAGATCGCGGGGATTGGTGACGTCGCCCCGCACCGCCAGGGCGCCGATCCGGTCGGCCTCCCGCTCGAGCAGGTCGCGTCGCCGTGCGAACATGGTCACGTTCGCGCCCTCGGCGGCAAGCGCCTCCGCCGTGGCCAGGCCGAGGCCGGCCGACGCGCCGCTCACGATCGCCGTCCGGCCTTTGAGACCGAGGTCCATGCTACGAGCTGAGGACGCCGACGACGTCGCGCACGGCTTCGGCCGACGCGGCCAGCATCGCTTGCTCTTGGTCCGTGAGGTCCAGCTCGAAGACCTGCTCGATGCCGGCGGCGCCGAGCTTCACGGGCACGCCCATGTAGAGGCCGTCGATGCCGTACTCACCCTCGAGGTACGCGGTGCAGGGCAGCACGCGCTTCTCGTCGAGCATGATCGAGTCGACGATCTGCGCGGCTGCGGCGCCGGGCGCGTACCACGCGGACGTGCCGAGCAGCTCCACGAGCTCGCCGCCGCCCTTTGCCGTCCGCTGCACCATCGCGTCGATGCGCTCCTGGGAGACGAGCTCGCTCAGCGGGATGCCGCCGACCGTGGTCGCGGAGACGACCGGAACCATCTGGTCGCCGTGGCCGCCGAGCACCATCGCCTGAACGTCTTTCACCGACGCCCCGGTCTCCCACGCGATGAAGGTCGAGAAACGGGCGGTGTCGAGAATGCCGGCCATCCCGAAGACACGCTCCTTCGGCCAGCCCGAGCTGTTCTTCGCGACGTGGCACATCGCGTCGAGCGGGTTCGAGACGACGATCAGGACGGCGTCCGGGCTCTGAGCGATCGCCTCTCGCGTGACCGAGCCGACGATCTTCTCGTTGGTCGTCACGAGGTCGTCGCGGCTCATGCCGGGCGAGCGCGGGAGGCCGGCGGTGATCACGACGACGTCGGATCCGGCCGTCTCCTCGTAGCCGTTCGAGCCGCTCACGCGGGGCTCGTAGCCGAGCACGGCGCCCATCTGGTCGATGTCGAGCGCCTTGCCCTGCGGCAGCCCTTCCTTGATGTCGACGAGTACGACGTCTGCGTAGTCGCGCGAGGCGAGGACCTGCGCGCAGGTGGCGCCGACGTTTCCGGCTCCGACGACGGTGATCTTGCGTCTCACACCCGCACCCCGAGCTTCTCGATGATGGCGTCCGCGACCTCGCTCGTCCCGACGGCAGTCGGGTCGTTTCTGGTCGGCTTCATGTCGTAGGTGACGCTCTTGCCCTCCTTGATCACGGCCGCGATCGCCTGCTCGAGATTGTCGGCCGCGTCGTGCTCCTCGAGATGTCGCAACATCAGCATGCCCGAGAGCATCTGGGCCATCGGGTTGACCTTGTTCTGGCCCGCGTACTTCGGAGCAGAGCCGTGCGTCGGCTCGAAGATCGCGATGCCTTCGCCGAAGTTGGCGCCGGGCGCCAGCCCAAGCCCGCCGATCATGCCGGCGCAGAGATCCGACAGCACGTCGCCGTAGAGGTTCGGCAGTACGAGGACGTCGTACTCCTCCGGCCGCTGCACGAGCTGCATGCACATGTTGTCGACGATCCGGTCGTCGAACTCGATGTCGGAGTTCTCCTCCGCCACCTCACGCGCCACGCGCAGGAAGAGTCCGTCCGTGAACTTCATGATGTTCGCCTTGTGCACGGCGGTGACCTTGCGGCGGCCGTTGCGGCGCGCGTAGTCGAAGGCGAACTGCACGATCCGGCGGGTGCCGGTCACGGAGATCGGCTTGATCGAGATACCCGCGTCGTCGTGCGCGAGCTTCCCGCCCTGCTTCTTGATCCAGCCGATCAGCTCCTCCGCCTCGTCCGAGCCCTGCTCATACTCGATCCCGGCGTAGAGATCCTCCGTGTTCTCGCGCACGACGATGAGGTCGACTTCCTCGAAGCGCGTGCGCACCCCCGGGTACGTCTTGCACGGGCGGACCTGCCCGTAGAGGTCGAGGCTCTTGCGCAGGGCGACGTTGACCGAGCGGAAGCCGCCGCCGATCGGAGTCGTGATCGGACCTTTGAGCGCGACGCCGGTGTCGCGGACAGCGTCCAGCACGTCCTCGGGAAGCGGGTTGCCGCCGTGCTTGTCCATCACGTCGGCGCCGGCCTCGCGCAGATCCCAGTCGAACTCGACGCCGGTGGCCTCGAGGACCCGGCGGGTCGCCTCAGTCAGCTCGGGCCCGGTGCCGTCCCCGGGGATGAGAACAACTCTGTGCGCCACGGCGCAGGACTCTATCCACGGCATCGCTTGCGATGCCGCATCGAGGGGGCGTGGGCTTTGCCCGCGCCCGCGAATAACCCCCCGTCTGGGGTCGCTACGGACAGGATCCCGCTCGGCGTCTCCATGCGCGCTAGAGTCCCGCGCCGCATGTCCTTGCCGGAGGCAGCAGCCAAAGCGGACGAGCTCGCGCAGGCCGGTGCCGAGCGCGAGCTGGCCGCGCTGCGACAGCTTTGGGACGACGAGCTCGAATCGGCGGCACGAAGCGGCGACTATCGGGAGCGCGCGGTCGCCTACCGGGCGATCGGCCAGTTTCGCTTCCGGCAGAAGCTCGAGCTGCTTCGTCGCGGCCTCGACGACGAGAGCCCCGCCGCGCGGGGATCCGCCCTGCTCTCGGTTCAGCTGCTGTCGAAGGACAGTCCGGGAGTCGTCAACTCGGTCCGCTCGGTCCTCCACACGATCGCGTCCACCGACGCGAACCAGGCCGTCCGGCGCCTGGCCGTGATCGCGCTCCGGAACGGCTCGCCGCAGCGTGAGACGATCGTGTTGCTGAGCGGCCTCGCCCAGGACGACGACCAGGAAGGCGAGCTGCGCAACGCCGCCCGTACGGTCGCCGCCGATCTGAAGAAGCGCGCCGGTCCGAAGGCGGGCTAGCGGCTAGCCGGCCGAGCAGGCGCGGCAGACCCGCGCCTGGATCTGCCGGCCGCAGCTCGGACAGATCCGGTCGCGCCGTCGAAGCTCGAGCGCGCTCTTGCCCAGCCCCGCGACGGTCATGAGATAGCCGACAGCGCAGGTTGTCGCTGCGAGGACGGCGATGTTCGCGTCGAAGTGCATCTCCGTTCCTTGGTCAACTCGTCTTCTTCCGCGCATGCGGATGCGCTTGAAAGTACAACTCGCGACGGCGCCGATCGGATACGTGGGTGTAGAGCTCCGTCGTCGCAAGATCCGCATGCCCGAGCATCTCCTGGACTGAACGCAGATCCGCGCCGCCCTCGAGGAGATGAGTGGCGAACGAGTGGCGCAGCAAGTGCGGGTGGACTCTTTCCGGCTCGATTCCTGCCTTGCCGGCGAGACGTCTCAGGATCAGGAACACACCCGCCCGGGTGAGGGCGCCGCCCTTCGCATTGAGGAAGAGGTCAGGGCGGTGGCGCGAGTCCAGAAAGGGTCGCCCGCGGCCAAGGTACCGGCGGAGTGCCTGGGTGGCCTGGCGCCCGATCGGGACGATGCGCTCCTTCGATCCCTTGCCGAGGCAGCGGACGAGCCGGCCGTCGAGGTCGACGCTCGACTTGTGCAGGCCGACCGCCTCGCTCACGCGAAGCCCCGACCCGTACAGCAGCTCGACGAGCGCCCGGTCGCGCAGGTCTCTCGGTGTCACTCCGTTGGCGGCTTCGACGAGCCGCTCGGCCTCGGCCGGCGAAAGCGTGCGTGGCAACGTCCGCCGCCGCCGCGGCAGGTCAAGCTCAGCAGCAGGGTTGTCGCTGCGCATGCCGAGGAGTGCCTGGTGGCGGAAGAAGGAGCGAAACGCGGCGACGCGGCGAGCAATCGTCGAGGGCGAGCGGCCGGCGGCGCGGAGCTCGGCGAGGTAGTGCTCGAGCTGCTCCGTCGTGATCCGGCCGATCGGCCCGTCGAGCCACCCAGCGAGCGCGGCGAGGTCGCGACGATACGCATCCACCGTCTTCGGTGCGCGCCGCGTGGCGAGCAGGGCGAGAAAGCCCTCGACCTCGGGGTCGGGTGCGGGTCCGTCCACGACGGTGCCTTTCGCGGCGGGGCGCAGTTCGCCTGCCGCCGCCGAGACATGTCTTAGGGACTGTCCCTAGGACATTTCTCTCAGGAGCGGGGGTGCGCGCGGTCGTAAACGCGGCGGAGGCGGCGGCCGTCCACGTGGCTGTAGAGCTGCGTCGTCGAGAGCGAGCTGTGGCCGAGCAGGTCCTGAATCGTGCGCAGATCGGCACCGCCTTCGAGCAGATGCGTCGCGAACGCATGGCGCAGGCGATGCGGGTTCGCGAACACGCGGCGGAGCGTCGACGTGTCGAGCCGCTTGCCTCGGGCCGAGAGGAAGAGTGCGTTCTGCGCTCCCGCTGCGAGCTGCGGCCGTGCCTCGTGCAGGTAGCGGGCGAGCAGATGCCCCGCCTCTTCGCCCAGCGGCACGATCCGCTCCTTGCCGCCCTTGCCGCGCACGTGAAGCTGCTCGCGGTCGAAGTCCACGTCGGCGAGGTCGAGGCCGACCGCTTCCGCGCTGCGCAGGCCCGCCGAGTACACGAGCTCGACAAGCGCGACGTTGCGGAGCGCCAGCGGACCTTCGCCGGCGAGCCCCTCGAGGGCCGCCTCGACCTCGGCCGGCTTCGGCGTCTCGGGGAGACGCCGGGGCCGTCGCGGGGCCAGCGAGGCATCAGGCACGTTGGCGGGCCCGAGCGTGAAGCGAAGAAAGCTGCGGACGGCCGCGAGCTTGCGCGCGATCGTCGCGGGTGCAAGCTTCCGCGGCCGGGCGCGGCCGAGCTCGGCGGCGTACTCCATCAGCACCCGGACGTCCACGTCCTGCAGCCCCACGCGCCTCCGCTCGAGCCAGTCCCCGAACTGCTCCAGGTCGTGGCGGTAGGAACGCCGCGTCCCCTCGCTGAGAGCCGGTGAGGCCAGGAAGCGGTCGATCGCGCGCGCGGTGTCCACGCGACGGCTTTCGCGGCGAAGCTAGCATCGCCTTCCCATGCCGTCGGATCTCGAACGACTCGCCGAGCTGCTCGTCACCTTCGGCGCCAACGTCCAGCCGGGCCAGATCCTCGACATCGGCACCGGACTGGGCAAGGAGGAGCTCACGCGCGCGATCACCGCGAGCGCGTACAAGCGCGGAGCGAAGTTCGTGGACGTCCACTACTGGGACCCCCATCTCAAGCGCGAGCGTGTCCGGTACGTCGCCGACGAGTTTCTGGAGTACGTGCCGCCGTGGTACGGCGAGCGCACGTTGCAGCTGGGCGAGGAGCGAGGCGCGACGATCTCGCTGAGCGGCCCGATCGCACCCCACCTCTTCGACGATCTCGACCCCGAGCGGCTCGGACGTGACGTCTTCCCGCGCGTGAAGGAGTGGACGACGGTGATCAACCAGCGGACGGTGAACTGGTGCGTCGCACCCGGCCCGTCGGAGCAGTGGGCCCGGCTTGTCCATCCCGACCTCGAACCGGACGCTGCCCTCGCGAAGCTGTGGGAGCAGGTCGTCCACATCTGCCGCCTCGACGAAGAGGACCCCGTCGCGGCCTGGCAGGAGCGCATCCAGGTGCTGAAGGGAGCGGCGCAGCGCCTCGGCGAACGTCGCTTCGACGCCATTCACCTCGAAGGCCCGGGTACCGACCTCACGATCGGACTGCTGCCGACCTCGCATTGGATCGGCGGTGGCGACGAGACTGCCGACGGCATCCAGCACATGGCGAACCTGCCGACGGAGGAGACCTTCACGTCGCCGGATCCGCAGCGTGCGGAGGGCGTCGTGCGCGCGACGAAGCCGCTCTACACGCAGGGAAAGATCGTCGAGGGCTTGACCATTCGCTTCGAAGGCGGTCGCGCGGTCGACGTCGATGCCGACTCGGGTGTGGAGACGCTGCGCGCGCTGCTGGCGCAGGACGAAGGCGGCTCCCGCCTGGGCGAGCTCGCGCTCGTCGATCGCGAGGGACGCATCGGCCCGCTGGACACCGTCTTCTACGACACCCTGCTGGACGAGAACGCGGCGAGTCACCTCGCACTCGGCTCGGCGTACGAGTCCGCGGTCGACGAGGAGGACTACGAGCGGCTGAACCGCTCGTCGGTCCACGTCGACTTCATGGTCGGCTCGTCCGAGGTCGACGTCACCGGCATCACGCGCGACGGCGAGCGCGTCCCGGTGCTGCGCGACTCAACCTGGCAGATCTGACGGAGCAGGCAGCGCCGGCAAGGCCGGTACCGCAGGCAACGGCAAGGGCAGCGGGAGCGCCGGCGCCTCGGGAAGCTCGGCGGTGACATCCGGCGCGGCAGGAAGCGTCGTCGTCACCTCGACCGTAGGCTCGTCGGCAGGCGGAGGCGGCGGCGTCCGCGACGGTGCCGCAGGCGCAGGCGTCTTCGAAGGTGGCGGCGGCGCCTCGGCGGGCGTGACCGTCCGCGGTGCACTCGTGCCCGCTGCAGTGCCGAGGCGCTTCAGGCCCGGTGCCTGCGCGACGGAGCGGTGCCGTGGGGGCCCCGGCGAGACCTGCGGCAGCCTTCGCGCGGGGCCGGGCACGGCAGAGTCGTGCGGCGGAACCGGCACGACCGCTGAGCCGCGATCCTCTGGAGCGTCGAGAGCCGAGGGCACGGCAGACCCGACGCCGAACAGGACGACCGCGGTGTAGAGGGTCGCGGAGGCCGCCGTGGCGGAGAGGCCGAACCGTGTCCGGTCGCCAGGGATGTGCGCTGCGAGACCCATCTCCGTCCCCTTATCGGGGTAGGCCGGACGGCCTATGACCCTCCTCCGAGGGATCGTTACCTAACGGCAGCGACGATCTCGCCCGAGAGGCTGGGGAAGTCGCCGAGGAACTCGGCGCGTTCCGCCTTCAGGCGTTCAACCTGTGCTCGGTATTCGTCCCCGCGTCCGGTCCGTTCGTACAGCTTGCGCGGCTGCAGGATCTCTTCGTCTTCGATCCCCGGAACGTCTACGGCGACGAGGTAGCCGAAGTCCGGGTCGCGCTCCCACTCGATCTTGCCCTCGGCGATGCCCTTGACGATCGCGGAGGAGTGCTTGATCCGCACCTTCTTCGAGCGTTCGTCCTCCTCGGGTCCGCCGACGCGTCCGGTGTTGAGCAGGAAGACCTGGAGCGGATGCTCCGCCAGCAACTCGAGGAAGCGGTTGCCCTGCAGGTCGTGCAGCATCGGGAAGAAGGGGTTCGTCCCCGGCACGCGCAGCGACTTGCCCGCTTCCTCGGCGCCACCAGCGGCCGTTCCTTTCGTCTCCCCGAGCATGAAATAGGCCGCTGCCTGCGGCCCTTCGAGCTTCGCGACTGCGGGGATGACGTTCTCGTTGCGGTTGAGCACGAGCAGGAAGTGCGCCTGCTCGATCTCGCCCTCGGCCGCCGACTCGATCACGCCGAACGGGAAGGTGGCGCGCCCGTTCTGCGTGTAGCTCTCGTCGTAGAAATCGACGCCGTCGCCGTGTTGCGAGACGTTCTCGAGGTAGGAGTCGGGCTGTGTTACGGCCGAGTAGATAGTCGGTTCGTCCTCCGGATTCAGCCCGTAGGTCTTCGCGAAGCAGCCGTTCTCGGTCACGTAGACGCGTCCGTCGGGCATCCAGGCGACGAAGTCGTCCTGCACGGGGAGCGAGCCGTTCTGCTTCGTGAAGGTCGTCGTCGTCTTGCCGGTGCCGGAGAGGCCGACGGTGAGGCACACCTTGTCGCCGTCCTCCGTCGGGATGATCTTGCAGCCGGCGTGCAGCGGCAGCCCGCCGCGCTCGTAGACGAGCTTGTTCCACATGCGCAGGCCGCCCTTCTTCGACTCGCCGAAGTAGTCCGAGTTGAAGACCCGAGTCACGCCCTGCTCGAGGTCGACCATGATCAGGCGGTCGTCCGGGAAACCGTCGGCGGCGAGGTTCGGCGTGTAGATCACGGTCAGCTCCGGCTCGAAGTCGTCCTGGGGCGGACCGAAGTAGAGCTGCTGCTGCATGCCGGCGATGTTCGCGTTCGCTGCCTCGACATAGAGGCGGGCGGGAGTTCGGAAGTCGGGGTCGTTCCCGATGTAGCCGTCGATCACGACCATCTCCTGGACCGCGATGTACTCGTCCTGCCGCTCGGCCCACTTGGCAGCGTCCTCGCTTGAGATCGCCTGGTTCTGGCCGTCAGGCTCGTCGGTGACGAGGAACGTCGAGCGCTTCGAGCGCGCGAGCACCTTCGTCTGCACGTTCAGGTTCCCGTACCTCGTGGGGCGCGCGGTCGGCATCTTCGCGGCGAGCTTCTTGACCTCCGCCGGGTTCGGGTTTTCGATCACCCGCTTCGCCTGCGGCAGTCGGAACAGCATCTTCGCCACGTCTGCTCTCTCCCTCGCTGGACGGCTGGACTGGGGGATCTTAGCGGCGCCCGCCCCGCCGGCTACGCACGGAGGAATGCGAGCACGGCGAGCACGCGCCGATGGTCGTCCGGCGCAGGTGCAAGTCGAAGCTTCGCGAAGATGCTGTTGACGTGTGACTCCACCGTCTTCGGGCTGAGCACCAGCTTGTCGCAGATACCGCGGTTGGATCGTCCCTCGGCCATCAGGCTCAGAACCTCGCGCTCGCGCGGCGTCAGCTCCTCCAGCGGGCTGCTCGTTCGCCTGCGGCCGAAGAGCTGCGAGATGACCTCAGGATCGATTGCGGTGCCGCCCCGGGCGACCCGCCGAACGGAGTCGAGAAAGTCGTCGATCTCGATGACGCGGTCCTTCAGGAGGTAGCCGAAGCCTTCGGGCCGGTCGCTGAAGAGCTCGAGCGCGTGCTTCGCCTCCACGATCTGCGACAGGACGAGCAGCGCGACCTCAGGATGACGCTCTCTGATCTGCAGAGCAGCTCGCGTGCCCTCGTTCGTCTGGGTCGGGGGCATCCGGACGTCCACGATCGCGATGTCCGGCCTCTCGCGCAGCACGGCGTGATGGAGCGCCGACGCATCGCCTGCCTGGGCGACGACGTCGAGACCGCCGTCGGCGAGGACGCGAACCAGTCCTTCCCGGAACAGCACGGAGTCCTCCGCAACTACGACGCGCACGGAATCTCCCCGACGATGCGCGTGCCGCCCGCTGGGCGGCTCTCGACGCGCAGCCGCCCGCCGAGCGCCTCGACGCGGTCGCCCAGCCCGCTGAGGCCGGATCCGTTCTCGGCGGCCGCCCCGCCGACGCCGTCGTCCTCGACCTCGACGACGAGCATGCCGTTCCGCCGCTGCACGCGGATGCTTGCGCCCGAGGCATGTGCATGCTTGACGATGTTCGCGAGCGCCTCGCAGGCGACGAAGTACGCCGTTGCCTCGATCGGAGCAGCGAGCCGTCCTTCCTCGGCCTCGAGCTCGACCGGGAGCGGGGTCCTGCTGACCAGGGACTCGAGCGCGGCGGCGAGGCCGTCCTCGGTGAGGATCGCCGGGTGCACGCCGCGGGCGAGCTCCCTCAGCTCGTCGACGGCGAACTGCAGCTCGTCGACAGTTGCGGCGAGCAGTCGCTCGATCTCGGGATCGGTCCCATCGCGTAGCCGGCGTTGCGCCAGACGAAGCTGCAGCGCGAGTGCGACGAGTCGCTGCTGCGCGCCGTCGTGGATGTCACGCTCGATCCGCCTGCGCTCCTCGTCTGCCGTGGTGACGATGCGGGTTCTCGACTGACGCACCTCGTCCAGTTGGGCGCGCGTCTCCGCGTGCAGCCGCGCGTTCTCGAGCGCGAGCCGGGCAGCCGCACCTGCCGCGTCGATGAGCTTGGGCTCGTCGAGGAGCGACCGGTCGTGAACGAGAGCTGCCAGGGGCTCGTCATCGTGCTTCAGGTGCGTGACCGCACGGCTGCCGTCGGTCGGTAGTTCGACTGCCTGGCCTGTGGCATCGACGAATCCCTCACGCTCCGGCAGCGGAAAGAGGACGTCGAGCGTTGGGTCGCGCAGAGCCTTTCTCAGCACGTTGCCGATCTCGTGCGGCTGGGTCCGCTCCAGCTCGAGGATGAGCTCACCGAGGTTTGCGCGCGCGAGGCGCGCGCGCAGGAACCCTGCCAGGAGAGCGAGCGGCAGCGCGATGAAGGCGCCGATCTGCCACCAGAAGAGATAGTCGTAGAGGATCACCGACGGCCGCTCGACGAACGTGAAGACGCTCTCGAAGATCGCGCGCAGTCCGACCGCGATCGCCGCGACGAGCAGCGGCGCCAGAAGACGTCGGGCGCGCGGTGAGGCAGTGACGAGCCTGCGGATCAACAGGGCGATCGCCGAGGTGGCGAGAAAGCCCCACACGACGACCACGAACACCTTCTGCAGAGAGATCGCCGCGTCACCGAATCCGCCGACGGCAAGTAGGCTCTTTCTGAACGTCGGGTCGAAGAAGCGAAGCGGTTTCGCCGGGTTGTAGACGACCAGGATCGCCGTGGTGAAGACGAGCGTGACGCTGTATCCAGTCGCGACCAGCCTCCGCTCCCACCGGTCGGTGATGCGACCGCTGGGATACGCGAAGACCGCGTGTGCGACGACCCAGTAGCTCAGCTCGCCGACGACGAAGAACACGGTGAAGAGCGCAGCGTCGTGGCTGTACCGCAACTGCCTGAGCAGGAGCGCGATTCCTGCGGTTGCGAGCAGCGGTCCGAGCCGATTCGAGGGTCTCCGTCCCCACGCGATGAGTCCCGCGAGCAGAAACAGCCAGGCGCCGATCACGATCGCGGACGCGCGAGCCGGGCTCGTGAACGAGCCGAGATTGTCGACCTGGACCCGATACGCCGCGTAGCCGAGGAAGGCCCCGGCAGCCAGCAGTGCGAGCCGGAGGATTCTCATGTGCGCCCCCGGAGCAACTCCTCGAGGGTCTCCGCGGAGAGATCGTCCTTCGAGATGAACCCGGCGGCCTCGGTCTCGCGTAGGCGCGCGCCGAAGTCGACCGGCTGCCGGCTGGAGATCAGGACGACGAGCGAATCACCACCGGCGAGCGTGTCGGCGACGTCGAGCCCGCTGACGTCTGGGAGGGCGATGTCGAGGAGCACGAGATCTGGCGCCAGCGCGCGCGCCAGGTCGATGCCGCTCCGTCCGTCGGCGGCTTCGCCGACGACGTCGAATCCCTCGTCCTCGAGCAGGATCCGTGCGGAGGCGCGGAAGCCCGCGTGGTCGTCCACGATCAGCGCGGTTCGGGACACGTACGAATCGTCACACACCTGCTCGCCGATCTCTACGGGGCAGGCCCTGGACTTCGGCGGGGCGCTCGTTGGGGAAAACCCTGAGGTCCACCTCCGCTGCACCGACTCGAAGCTCGAGGGCCGCGCGGAGCGAGAACGCAGGCCCGCCCCGATGGCACGCGCCCGTCGCCGCCATAGCGTGGCCGGCATGAACACAGCTCGTTAGTCGCCCGTTGGCGCCGCGGTAGTTCGCCGCGAGTGCGCCCCCCGACGCTCGGAGCCGAGTGCGCAACGGCTCGAAGCGAAGGGAGGTGACTCAGATGTCGAAGACGAAGAGGCTGATCGCCGCAGCACTGGCGATCGTGGCGTTCGCGGCGGTCCCGTCGACGAGCATCGCCCTCAGCGGCTCCGCGGAGAGCGTGCAGCTCGCGTGCGGCGGTGGTGCGGGCGGCGGATGCACCGGCTGACCATGGTGGACGTGACGCGGGGAGCCCCCGGACAGGGGCTCTCCGCTCATTCGGCGATCGCTGCATCGGGGAGCAATGCTCTGGCTCGCTCCAGCGACGCGAGGTTCCCCTTCTTTTCGTAGA
Source organism: Gaiellaceae bacterium (assembly GCA_035764165.1). Classification (GTDB taxonomy): domain Bacteria; phylum Actinomycetota; class Thermoleophilia; order Gaiellales; family Gaiellaceae; genus 3-1-20CM-4-69-9. Next base: position 18,715 of record DASTZS010000053.1, read on the forward strand.
GCTCGAGTGCATGCCTGATCGTGAGCTCCGCGTCGGGCCGGCGATCGGCGAGATCGAGGATCTCCGCCAGCGCCATCAGCGAGTCCGCCTGGCGGGAGATCGAATCCGTGGGGCCCACGAGCGCGAGTGTCTCCCGTGCCAGGCGTTCGGCCTCGTCGATGTTTCCCTGCCGGGCGAGGATCTTTGCCTGGACGGGCTGCCAGGAGAGCGCGGCGTCCAGGTCGTCTCTGCCGGCGGACTCGCGCGCCAGGCGCGTCCAGAGCTCGGCCTCCTCGTAACGGCCTTGCCAGTAGATCGCCTGTGCCAGCTCGCCCGCTCGGGTCGCGAGGATTGCCGTCAGCCCTCGCTGCTGGAGAACCTCGCAGCACTCGAGCAACGTCTGCTCGGCGTCCCTGGGCCGGTCGGCCATCATGTCGATCGCAGCGAACAGCCGGCCGCACGTATCGGCGACCGCCATGGTCAGACCGAACTCCTCGTAGATGGCCCTCGCGCGCGAGACGTGTGCGCGTGCGTCCGCGAAGTTCTTTCGCATCGCTTCGAGGGCTCCAAGCCACACGATGATGTTCGCCTCGCTCGCCCGGTCGCCGTCGTGCTCGCGGCGCAATCCTTCGCACTGGTCGATTGCCTCCGCAACAGCCTTCGGTCCGTGGTAGAGGGCGGTCCCGACCAGTTCCAGGGCACTCGAAGGAGACCAGCCTGCGCGCCGGTAATAGCTTGCCGCGAGCCGGGCGGACTCCTCCATCCGCTCGTACTCGCAATAGAACGAGCCTCTCACGTGGGCGACGCAGAGCCAGGCCCTGCCAAGCGCGCGATCGTCCTGAGCCGCCTCGAGGACGGGGATCGAGGCCGTGGCTATGTCGAGCAGCTCGTCGGCCCGATCGGACTCGACGACCGAGCGAACCAAGGCCAGCTCGATGCGGGCCCGCAGGGCCACTCGTTCGTCAGCTGCTTCTGTCGCCGGAACGAGAACCTCCCTCGCGCGCGCGATGTCGTTGCTTGCCCGCAAAGCGGCACCGAGCTCGCAGGCGAACTCGTCTGCCTCGGGCAACAACGCGACGGCTCGAGTGAGCAGATTGACCGCGGCGGGCGCGTCCGCCCGTTTCCAGGCGCGGATCCCTGCACGCCCCAGTCGCTGTCCTCCTTCGAGTGCCAGCTCCGCTGCGTGCTCGTCGTCGCGCGCCAGCTCGGTGTGGTAGGCGAAGGCCTGCTCGAAGTGGTAACCGACGAGCTCGTCCGCGGCCTCCCTGCGGTCGAGTCCCCTCGCCGCGCTCTCGTGCAACTCGGCGCGTTGTGACTTTGGCATGCCGCGATACGCGACGTCGCGGACGAGGACGTGATGGAAACGGAAGAGGTCGGGTTCGACGGAGTGGATCAAGCCTCGCTCGGCAAGGGCGAAGAGCGCTCGCGTCGCATCTTCCTTCGGTGCCAAGTCGCCGAGCTCGAGAGCGGTGAAGCGCCGGCCGACGACTGCTGCGCGACGGAGCACCTCGAGCTCGCGGCTGTGGAGGCGGTCGAGCCTGCTGGCGAGCAATGCGTCCACCGAAGCCGGCGGCCGCTCGAGCGCGAGATCCGGCGCCTCGTAAGCCAGCGCCAGCAGCTGCTCGGCGAAGAGCGGGTTTCCGCCGGCGTGCTCGACGATGTGGTCCTGAACCTGCGGATCGACAGGCTCGGCGGCGAGCCGGCCGACGAGTGTGCCGAGCTGATCGTCCGGAAGCGGATCGAGCTGAACGAGGAATCCGGTGGAAGCCGGGCCGCCCCACCCGGGGCGCTCCTCGAGCAGCTCCCGCCGCGCGAGACAGAGCATGAGGATCGGCCCCTGTGCCCAGCCGCCCAGGTACTCGACGAGATCGAGCAGCGTCGGTTCTGCCCAGTGGATGTCGTCGAGCACGACGACGATCTGCCGTTCGTGCGCCATCGCCTCCAGCAGGCGGCGCACGGCCCAGAACGCCTCGCCGGGCGCGGCGGGCGATTCCGCGATCCCCGTCAGCTCGGCGACGCGTTGCGCGACGGCGTCGGCGTCTTGCTCTGCCCCGAGGAGCTCGCGGATCCCCGCGAGCGAGTGCTCGTCGGCCGCCTGGCGCACGATGTCGCGGATCGGGAGGTATGTCGCACCTTCGCCGTAGGAGACGCAGCGACCGACGAGCACGCGCGCCTGATCGCGTATCGCTGCGACGAGCTCGCGGGCGAGCCGCGTCTTGCCGATCCCGGCCTCGCCGACGACGGTGACAACGCGACACTGTTTCTCGTCCACAGCGTTCGCATACGCGCTCAGCAGCCGCTCGAGCTCCTGCTCGCGCCCGACCAGGGGTGCATCGAACCGACGCGCATACGCCGCAGAGTTCTCGATCACCTCTTCGAGGAGCCAGGCGTCTCCGATGCGTTCGGCCTTCACCGCGTCGCGGACCAGACGATGCGTCTCGCCGCCGATCAGGATGCCGCCGGGCGGGGCATTCTGTTCCAGCTGCGAAGCGGCACTCGCGACGGCGCCGGACACGTGCAGGTCTTCGCCCGCGGCGGACAGAACGTGCACCTCGCCCGTGCTGAGCCCGATGCGCACGCCGACAGGGACGGCCCACTCCTCGCCTCGCAAGGCGGCTTGCATCTCCGCCGCGGCCCGAACGGCGCGCAACGCATCGTCTTCGTGCAACTGCGGCACGCCGAAGACCGCCATCACGGCGTCGCCGATGAACTTCTCGATCGTTCCACCGTGGCGCGAGATGGGCTCTCGCACCAGCTCGAAGTAGCGGGAGATCAGCTGTCGGTAGACCTCCGGATCCAGATCCGACGCGAGCCGCGTCGAATCGACGAGGTCGCAGAGAAGGACGGTGACCGTCCGACGATCCGCTCCCCGCTCGACTTCGGCGGCCCCGCCTGCACCGAGCGCCGGGTCCTGCTGCAAGATCGCCTGCTGCAGCCCTCGCAGCTCCACGCCCGGCTCGAGCCCGAGCTCGTCCATCAGCACTCGCCGTGCGCTCTGGAATGCCTCGAGGGCGTCCGCCTGCCGCCCTGCACGATAGAGCGCGCGCATGAGTTGAGCGTGGAAGCGCTCCCGTAAGGGATGGCCTTCGACGAGCTCCTCGAGCTCGCCGACGAGGTCGCCGTCGAGGCCGAGCTCGAGCTCTGCCTCGATCCGTTCTTCGAGTGCCGCGAGGCGCGCGTCTTCCAGACGGCGGGCTTCGTCCTGGGCGAACGGCTCGAACGCCAGATCCTCGAGTACAGGGCCTCGCCAGAGCGCGAGCGCGGCGCGAAGCTTCTCGACCCGCTCCCGCGGGTCCGTGCCGCGCGCCTCGGCGGTCAGCCGCTCGAAGCGTGCGAGGTCGAACCGCTCCGGATCCACGCGCAGGACATAGCCGGGAGGCTGGGAGACGAGCAGCTCGGAGCCGATCGCCTTCCGCAGGCGCGAGACGTAGTTCTGGAGTGACGCGGCCGCCGTCTTGGGCGGCTCGGGACCCCAGATCTCGTCGATCAGGCGGTCACTGGAGACGACGTCGTTGGCGTGCAGGAGCAGGAAGGCAAGGAGAGCCCGCAACCGCTGCCGGTCCAGGGGAACGACGCGGCCGTCCTCGACGACCGCCAGGGGGCCGAGCACGCGAAATTCGACGGGAATGTGCCGTTTGTAGCACTGCCCCCTTCGAACGCCTAGGGAATCGCGGTTAGAGGCGGGTTAGAGCGCTCCGCAAGCGTGGGCCGGCAATCGAAAGGAGGGAACAGGCATGTTCATCAAGTACCGCCTTGCGCGCCCCGCGGCGGCCACGCGCCTGAAGCGCGCCGGGCCGATCGCCGCGGTGCTCGTGGCAGCCCTTGTCCTCGTCCCGGCTGCGTCCTCGGGGACGTATGCCGACAAGTCGGGCGACAACGCCTCCGCGGGCGACATCACCGGCGTCGAGATCGCCGCGGACAAGACGAGCGGTCAGATCATCTTTCGCATCACCGGGTCGAATCTCTCGACGGTGGCGACGACACCGACGTTCCTGCTCGTCGACTCGGATGCGAATCCCCTGACCGGCGACGTGATGAGCGTCGGAGCCGACTACGTGTTCGGCGTCGACAACGACAGCTACTTCTTCCAGCACTGGAGCGGATCCGACTGGGTCGACACCACCTACGCGACGGTGCGGATCGTCGGGGGCGGGGGCAGTCTCATCATCTCCGTCAATCGCAGCGAGCTCGGCAACACCGCTGCGTTCAACTTCTGGGTCGAGTCCTACGACTCGGTCAACAAGAAGTGGGACGACGCACCCGATGAGGGCACGTTCAACTACTCGATCGACGCGAACGGCCCGGATATCCAGTCGGTCGACCTGCAGACGGCACCTACCGCCGGACCGAAGGCGGGCAAGAAGTTCGTCGTCACGGCGGTCGGGCTGCACCTGCCGCCGAGCGGGGCAGCGAGTTCCGCGACGACGGTCCCGGAGAGCTACAGCTGCCAGGCCGTGCTGGGCAAGCGTGCCGTCGCCGGTACGGGGACCGGCGGTTGCACCCTGTCCATACCGAAGAAGAAGAGCCGCGGCAAGCAGCTGAAGGTCACGGTGACGGTCACGTATCAGGGCGCCACGAAGGCGTTCGACTACACCTTTCGGGTGCGCTGAATGAGAGTACGAGCCAGGGGACGGCTCGTCCTGGTGCTCGCCGCGGCCTTCGTGGCTGCGGCGAGCACATCGGCGGCGCCAGGAGGCTCGACGAGGCCGCTCGCTCTCACTCGGGCCGGCCCGCCGGGAGTGCGGACCAGCACGCTCTCACAAGCCGGTCTGCGCCGTCTCGAACGCCGGCGGTGGTTGTCGGGGAGCTACGTCACGAGCACCGGCGAGAGCGTGAAAGTCTCGATCTCGCCGGCCTACGCCTCGGACGTGCAGGCCGGCCAGCGGTGGGCGGAGTTCTTCGCCTCTCTCCTCCACGACGAGGAGCTTGCCCGGCTCGACGCCTACATCGCACCGCTGGAGGAGGTGGAGCTCATCTGCAACGGCGAAGCTCTCGGCTGCTACGGCGGGAACCACCTGGTCAGCATGGGTGAGACCAACTTCGGCGTAACGCCGCAGGCGGTGGCGACCCACGAGTACGGCCACCACATCGCGGCGAACCGTGTCAGCCCTCCGTGGCCGGCGATCCACTGGGGGACGAAGCGGTGGGCCAGCGTCGTCGGGGTCTGTGCGCGCGCCGCTGCGGGGACCGCCTTTCCGGGCGCCGAGGACGACAACTATTCGCTGAACCCCGGTGAGGCCTTCGCGGAGTCGTACCGCGTGCTGATCGAGACGAAAGGCACGGCGGTCGGCTACGACTGGCCGATCGTCGACCCCAGCTTCAACCCGACCCCGGCGTCCCTCGCCGCTCTTCGCGAGGACGTCCTCCATCCGTGGCTCCTGCCCACGACGAAGACGATCCGGGGCACGTTCCTTCGCCGAAGACGTATCTGGTCGACGCAGGTCGCGACGCCCCTTGACGGGGACATCCGCGTCCGGGTGACGGTCCCGGGCGGCGGGGCGGATGACGTAACGCTCCTGACGGGCGACGGGCGGACCGAGCTCGCGACCGGCACCTGGACGAGCTCCGGGGGCAGGTCGGCCGAGTACCGGGTCTGCGGGGCGCGTTCCGTCAGGGTGCGCGTCACCCGGCGTGCCGCGGTCGCGCGCTTCACCCTCCAGATGCAGGTTCCGTAGGCGAAGGGGAGAGGCGGGCGCTCCCGGAGCGCCCGCCGTCTTCTCGCAACGGCCGTAGCGAAGTCGGGGAGCGTCGCCCATCCGATAGCGTCCTTCCGTAGTGGAGGCCAAGCACGACGTCGTGATCGTCGGGGCCGGCTGCGCGGGGATGCGCGCGGCCATCGAGGCACACGATGCGGGCGCCGACGTCGCCGTCGTCTCGAAGCTCCACCCGACCCGAAGCCACTCCGGCGCCGCAGAAGGCGGAATCAACGCGGCGCTCGGGAACGCGGGAGACGACAACCCCGAAACACACGCGTTCGACACTGTCAAAGGCTCGGACTATCTCGGCGACCAGGACTCGATCGAGCTGTTCACGCGGGAGGCGCCCGGCGACATCTACCAGCTCGAGCACTGGGGAGCGCTCTTCTCGCGGGCCGAGGACGGCCGGCTCGCGCAGCGGCCCTTCGGCGCCGCCGGCTCGCCGCGAACGGTGTTCGCCGCGGATATCACCGGCCACGTGCTGATCCAGGTCCTCTACGAGCAGCTCGTCAAGCGCGAGATCCACGTCTACGACGAGTACTTCGCCTGGCAGCTGGTCGTGAACGACGACCGCTGCCAGGGTGTGATCGCGTGGGATCTCCTCAACGGCGGGCTGAAGACGGTCGGCGCCAAGACGGTCGTGATCGCGACCGGCGGCGCCGGCCGCCTCTATCGCACGACGACGAACGCCTACGCCTGCACGGGCGACGGCATGGCGATGGCGCTGCGCGCCGGCCTGCCGCTGAAGGACATGGAGTTCATGCAGTTCCACCCGACCACGATGTACCCGAGCGGGATCCTGCTCACAGAGGGAATCCGTGGCGAGGGCGGACATCTGATCAACAGCGAAGGCGAGCGCTTCATGAAGAGGTACGCGCCGAACGCGATGGAGCTCGCTTCGCGCGACGTCGTGTCGCGCTCCGAACAGACGGAGATCGACGAGGGCCGCGGTGTCAACGGCTCGATCCTGCTCGACATGCGCCCGATCGGAGCCGAGCGGATCCTCGAGCGACTGCCGAGCTCGCGCGAGCTGGCGATGACCTTTGCGGGTATCGACCCCATCCACGAGCCGGTGCCGGTGCGGCCCGGCGCCCACTACCACATGGGCGGGGTCGACACCGACAACGACGGGCTGACGGAGTTGACCGGCCTCTACGCAGCCGGCGAGGCGGCGTGCGTCTCGGTGCACGGCGCCAACCGCCTCGGCGGCAACTCGCTGATGGAGACGATCACCTTCGGCCGCCGCGCCGGGCGCGCCGCAGCCGAGTGGGCGCTTGCGAACACGACCGTCACCGTGCCCGAAGCCGTCGAGCGTGACGCCGAGCGCGAGCTGAAGGAGATCCTCGACCGCAGCGAAGGCGAGCGGCCGTGGAAGATCCGTGACGAGCTCGGGACGTCGATGCTCGAGAACTTCGGCGTCTTCCGCCGCGGGGAGAAGATGGAGCGGCAGCTCGAGATCATCGAGGAGCTGCGCGAGCGCTACCCGCGCGTCATCGTCGAGGACAAGGGCGACATCTTCAACACCGATCTGACGCAGGCGATCGAGCTGGGCTACCTGCTCGACATCGCCGCCTGCATGCTCACGGCCGGTGTCGCGCGCAAGGAGAGCCGCGGCGCGCATGCGCGGCCGCACGATTACCCGACACGCGACGACGAGAATTTCCTCAAGCACTCGATCACGCGGTGGGTCGACGGTGCACCCCAGCTCACGTACAGAGAGGTGCGCATGACGAAGTGGCAGCCGGAAGAGAGGAAATACTGAGCCGATGCAAGTTGCACTGAAGATCTGGCGCTACGACGCGCACGCCGGCGATCGTGCGCTGCGGGAGTACGAGTTCGACGCCCCCGAGGAGGCGACGCTGCTCGACTGCCTCGACATCGTCAAGGACAGGCTCGACGGCACGCTCGCGTATCGCAAGAGCTGCCGCATGATGATCTGTGGCTCGTGCGGCATGCGCATGGACGGCGCCGCGGTGCTGGCGTGCCAGACGCGGATGCAGCCGCTTGCCGAGGCGGGGAAGGTCCCCGTCATCTCGGCGATGGGCAACCTCCCGATCCTGAAGGACCTCGTCGTGGACATGACGCCGTTCTGGGACAAGTTCTGGGCGATGAAGCCCTACCTGCAGCCGGGCTACGAGGAACCGCCGGACGGCAGGGAGTACCGCATCCCGCCCGAGCGGCTGAGCGTGATCCACAAGGAGTCGCTCTGCATCAACTGCGGTTGCTGTGTCTCGGAATGCAACGCGATGGAGTCGGACCCGGAGTTCCTCGGGCCGCAGGCTCTCGCCAAGGGCATGCGCTTCGTCGGCGATCCGCGGGACGGCGCGAAGGTGCAGCGTCTCGAGGACTACAACTCGGAGCACGGCATCTGGGACTGCACGCGCTGCTACTTCTGCAACGAGCGCTGCCCCAAGGGAGTCGACCCGCGCGACGCGATCGCGAAGCTCGGGGCAGAGTCGGTCGCAGAGGGGATCACCCGCGACATGGGCGCCAAGCACGCGAAGTGGTTCGTGAAGTCCGCGATGACGACGGGCTGGCTGCGCGAGACCGAGCTCGTGCCGAAGACGCAGGGCGTCGTCTCGGCGATCAAGCAGACCAAGTTCGCGCTCAACCTCGCCCGGCACGGCAAGGTGCCGCTGCCGTTTCCGCCGCACGTCGCGGAACGCGTGGAGGAGGCGCGGAAGCTCTACCACCTGGTACAGGAGCAGGGGCGCCGGGGCGCACTCGGCATCGTCCAGGGTGAAAAAGCGCTCGGACGCATCGAGCACCACACGGCGCCGCGCGACCTCGAGACGATGCCGCTCGGCGAGGTCCCGGCCGGCGTCGAGCACGGAGACGGCACGTGAGCACCAACGGCAAGCCCCCGCGCAAGGTGGCCTACTACAAGGGCTGTCTCGCGTCGCTCTCAGCGAAGGAGCTCGACACGTCGACGCAAGCGCTTGCGCCGAAGGTCGGGCTCGAGCTGATCGAGCTCGAGACGGTGACGTGCTGCGGAGCCGGCGACATCCACGAGGCGGAGCCCGACTACTACCTCCACCTGAACGCGCGCATCCTCGCGTACGCGGAAGCGGCGGAGTGCGACACGCTGCTGACGGTCTGCAACGTCTGCACGTTGAACCTCAGGCAGGCGAACTGGCAGCTGCGGAAGGACGAGGCGCTGCGCGAGCGCGTCAGCGTCAACCTCCAGCGGGTCGGGGCGCCGCCGTACAACGGCACCGTCGAGGTGCGGCACCTGCTCTGGGAGATCGCCGAGGGCGAGGGCTACGAGCTGTTGAAGGCGGCCGCGCACAGGGGTTTGAAAGGCCTCAAGATCGCGCCGTTCTACGGCTGCCAGATCCTGCGCCCCTCGAAGATCCTCGGCTTCGAGGACCCGGACCGGCCGTGGTCGCTCGAGCGGATCATCGAGGCTTGCGGCGGCACGGCCATCGACTATCCGGCGAAGATCAAGTGTTGCGGCTTTCCGATCATCCAGGCGCGGGAGGAGACGGCGCTCGGCGAGCTGATCCAGCCGATCGAGCAGGCAAAGGAGGCAGGCGCGGATGCGATCGTCACGCCGTGTCCTCTGTGTCACCTCTCGCTCGACGCCTGGCAGTCGAAGCTCAAGGCGGCGACCGGCAAGGATTACGCGATGCCGATCCTCCACCTCTCGCAGCTCGTCGGCGTCGCCGCAGGGCTCGAGGAGTCGGAGCTCAAGTTCCGGCGCCACGTCGTGTCGGTCACTCCTGTGCTGCAGAAGCTCGAGGTCTGACCTCCAAGCAAGAAACAGCGGGGCGCGGCATCTTCCTACTCTTGGAGGGGCGGTTTCCGGCGCGATGATCTCTCTGAGGTCACGCGCCGGAACATTTTTCGGCGCCGTCGGCGGCGCCGCCGGAGCGGCGGTCGGCTGGGGCTGGTTCGAGGCGGGCTGGGTCAGGTTGCGCTCCCTCGACGTGGCATTGCCGCGGTTGCCGGAGGAGCTCGTCGGGCTGCGCATCTCCCACCTGTCGGACTTTCACCTTGGACTGCCCTCGCGCGGCTCCGTCGCCGTCGAGCACGCGGTGGAGTGGGTTGTGTCGCGCCGGCCCGACCTCGTCACCGTCACCGGCGACCTCGTTTCCCGGCCCCGGGGAGAGCCGATGCTGCGCGAGCAGCTTCGCCGGCTCGGCGAGCCCTATGTCGTGCTGGGGAATCACGACGTCGAGCACAGCCGCGATCCGTTCTCGCGCACCGCGGGCCTGACGGATCTGAGGCCGGCGCGGTTGCTCGTGGACGAGAGCGAGACGGTGGAGCTGCGCGGCCGCCGGATTCAGATCGTCGGCGTCGACCCGCGTGCGTATCGCGAGGAGCGAGCGAGGCCGTGGGAGCTCGCCGACGAAGCCGCCGATCTGCGCATCCTGCTCTGTCACTTCCCGTACGTCCTCAGCCTCCTGCCGCCGGGCGCCTTCGACCTCGTGCTCACAGGGCACATGCACGACGGTCAGATCGCTCTTCCGCTCGGCAGGAACCGCAAGTACCGCTTCGCGCATCCGCGCACGCGCTACGCGACGGGCCTCTACCGGCGACCGGGCGGCGTCATGCACGTCTCACCCGGCCTGGGGACGACGTTTGTCCCGTTCCGCTTCTTCGCCCGGCCCGAGGCGACGGAACTGGTGCTACAACGCCTCACATAGTGACGATCTCGAGTGACATCCTCGCGAGCTATGCCGCCGACGCCGCCCGCGAAGTCGAGGGCGTCCGCTCCCTGGTCGAGAGCTCGCTGCACCGTCACAAGGGTGTGCGGATCTCGGAAGACGAGGGGCGCGTCCGGGTCGAGCTCCACCTCGAGGTCGAATGGGGCGCGTCCATTCCCCAGGTCGGGCGTGAGGTGCAGCGGCGGGTCGCGGCGTACCTCGAGCACATGGCCAAGGTCGAGCCCGCCGCGGTCGACGTGATCGTCGACGAGATCGGGCCGGCGTGAGCGGGCCGCAGGTCGTCGGCCTGACCGGCATCACGCTCCAGGATGCGCCTTCGGTCTGCCACGAGTGCGTCTGGTGGCAGTCACGGAGCGGCCGTGCGGTCGACAAGCGAAAGTGGATCGAGAAGGCGGAGACGGAGTGGGGCCCATGGGGCACCGTCTACTACGACGCCGACGGCCGCGTCCTCGGCTCGATGCAGTACGGGCCGGCCGAGCTGTTCCCGCGCGCCGCCGAGCTCCCCGCCGGTCCCCCCTCGGCGGACGCCGTGTTGGTTACCTGCGCGTACCTCGTCGAGACCTCGAGCCCGTGGGTCGTGCAGTCGCTCTTCCTCGCGGCGATCGGGGACGCGCGCGACCGGGGTGCGAAGGCTCTGGAGACGTTTGCCTATCGCTACCGGGAGGGCGAGTCGCAGTACGAGCGCTTCCACGTGCACAAGACGATCTTCCCCGCGGATTTCCTCGCCGACTTCGGCTTCCGCACATTGCGCCGCTCCGGCCACGTCGAGCTCGCCCGGCTCGAGTTCGGCGGGCTGCTCCCGGTCGTCGAAGGCAAGCGCGAGAAGGTCATGCGCGTGGTCAAGGAGGCGTTTGCCCCGGCGCCCGAGCCTGTGCCTCCCGGGTTCTGATTGACCCGTTGAGCTAACTCAACGTCTCATGGGTCGGAGGGCCCTTGTGGGTCGGGCACCGCAGTTCCAAGCTGTGTAGTTGCCTGCGATGACCTGCGGCGTCGCGGCCTCCACTTCCTCGGAGTGGGGCGGCAACAAGGGAGGGAGAGCTTTGAAGTTCGAAATACCACGGAAGAAGTGGGGGCCTCTTGGCCGGGCTTGTTGCGGCATCCACAGGCGGCCGCGAGAGCGGGTTTCCCCGGCAAGCGGAATTCGCCGACGCTTGTCTCAACGGCGACCGGAGCTATGAGGAGCTCTGGGTTCCTCACTCCTCGAACGTCGAAAAGCCCCGCTCCACGACGCCTTGTCACGCGTGGAACGGGGCCGCGCACCGACTCCTTCCTGCCGACGCCGTGCAGACGATCAGCGAGAGAAGGTGGTGCTTAAGGCTCATCGTAACTGCGTCCGGCAGAGAGCTCCGAGGGCTTGACAACGAGCCCTGAGGGCTGGCTCAGGATCGGATGAATCTCCTCGACCCCAAAAGATGAGAGAAAGGATCGAACATGCGGCGAATCTCAATCGGCGTGGTCGCTCTGGTCGCGGCAGTCATGACAACGGCCGCCGTGGCGGCGGTCAACGTGAAGTCGCTTCCTACCGCGACGTTCAGCGGAGCGTCGGTGACGCTCACGGGCGGCAACTTCAGTGGTCTCGGGAACGTACCCGCGATCGCCACCCTGACCGTCAACGGGTCGGCGACCTATACATGTCTGAACCCGCAAGGACATGCGTCCCCCGGGCAGAATCCGGTGCCGGCGCAGTCCGGGACCGCGGACCAGGACCTCGGGAATAGTGATCACAATGGCCGTGGCACGATCACGAACATGACGGCTTCGGTAACGGCTCCGAGCCCAACTCCCTCGGCGCAGACAGTTGGATGCGGGGGGCAGGGGAGCACTCAATGGACGGTCGTTCTCAACACGCTGATCGCCACAAGCGCCAACCTCGTCATCACCCAGGGCGGCAGCACGATCTTCTGCCGCAACTACACGCTGGGCGGACCGGCTACGGGCACAGCCTGCTAACCAGCTAACGGAAAGAGACGGCGGCGATCCAGCCAGGATCGTCGCCGTTCTCCTCAAGAGAGCGCGAGTACCACGCGCAGACCTCCCTCGGAGCCGGGCCAGAGCTCCTCGATCACCTCGCGGCCGGCCCGCCGCGCGACGTACCCGAAGACCGCAACCACCAGCAGCGCATCGTCGAGCTGCCCCAGCACGGGGATGAAGTCCGGAATGAGGTCGATCGGGCTCGCGAGATAGGGAATCACGAGCGCCAGGGTGAACTTCGCCGAGCGCGGCACACGCGGGTCCCTCAGCAGCCGCTTGAAGAGCACGGCGCAATCCGGCACGAAGGCCGCGACCTCTCTCGCGCGGGTGCGGCGGTTCAGGCGGCGACCGCGCGGGGCTCGAGGATGAGCTCGGCGATCTGGATGGCGTTCAATGCTGCGCCCTTGCGCAGGTTGTCGCAGACGACGAACAGGACGAGACCGCTCTCGACGGTCCGGTCCCGCCGCACGCGGCCGACGAGAACGTCGTCGCTGCCCGTGGCCTCGCGCGGCTCCGGCACCGGCTCGTAGCGGATACCGGGCGCGTCCCGCAGCAAGGCCCGCGCGTCTTCCACCGCAAGCGGCCGCTCCGTCTCGACCCAGATCGCCTCGGCATGACCCACCAGCACGGGCACGCGCACGCAGGTGACCGAGATGGGGAGGTCCGGCAGCTCGAGGATCTTGCGCGTCTCGGCCTGGAGCTTCGCCTCCTCGTCGAACTCCTCGCCGTCGAAGTCCCAATCCATCGAGAGCTGCCCTTCGGCCGCCGGCGTCGCGCGCAGCTCCTCCATGCGCTCCAACCCTGCCCCCGACATCGCCTGGTAGGTGCTCACGCGCACGCGTGCCAGACCGGCCGCGTCGTGCAACGGCTTGAGGGTCATCGTGAGCGGAATCGTGCAGCAGTTCGGGTTCGCGACGATGCCGTCGTGCTCGCCTGTCCGGGCGCCGTTGACCTCGGGCACGACGAGTGGCACTCCGTCGGCGAGCCGGTAGGCCGAGGACTTGTCGACGACGGTGGCACCGCCTTCGACGGCATGAGGCACGAGCTCGCGTGAGGTCGCGGTCCCGACCGAGAAGAGGCAGACGTCCAGATCGCCGGCGCCCAGCGTCTCGGGTGTCGCCTCCTCGACCTCGAGGCCGCCGATCCTCGTGCCGGCAGACCTCGCGGACGCGAACGCGCGGACGTTCTCGTAGCCGCGCTCGCGGAGCAACTCGAGCGCCACCGTCCCCACGGCGCCGGTTGCCCCGACGACGCCGATGCGGGCCCGGCTAGCCAAGCTCGAACGCCTCGTGGAGTGCGCGCACGGCGCGGTCGACGTCTGCGCTCGGCACGTGACAGGCGATCTTGATCGGGGAGGTCGAGACCACGGGTGCGTCGATACCGGCGGCCTCGAGCGCGGCGAAGGTCTTGGCGGCGACGCCGGGATGGCTCTTCATGCCGGCGCCGACGAGCGCGACCTTGCCGAGATCGTCTCGCGCGGACCAGGTGACGTCGAGTCCCTCGAGCACGCGCTCGGCGTCCGGGCGGTCCTCGACCGGCGCCGAGAACACGATCTCAGGCCCCGTCTGCACGATCGTGTCCACGTTGATGCTCGCGTCGGCGAGTGCGCCGAACAGCCGGGCGGGCGTGGCGCCCTCGACGCGGTAGATGGTCTCCTCGCGCTGGTGCACGACTCCGGAGATCAGCGCCTTTTCGAGCATCGTCTCATCCTCCTCGCGGATCCAGGTCCCCTCGGCGTCGCTGAACGTCGAGCGGACGTGGAGCGTCACATTGTGGCTGCGCGCGACCTCGATCGAGCGCGTTGCCATCACGCGCGCCCCGGACGACGCCATTTCCAGCATCTCCTCGAAGCTGAGCAGGTCGAGCTTGCGGGCGTCGGGCACGAGACGGGGATCAGCCGAGTAGACGCCCTCGACGTCGGTGTAGACCTCGCAGACGCGCGCGCCGAGGGCGGCCGCGAGCGCGACCGCGGTCGTGTCGGAGCCGCCGCGCCCGAGCGTCGTGACGTCGAACGAGTCGGCGGACACACCCTGGAAGCCCGCCACCAGCACGATCCGGTCCTGGTCGAGTGCCTCGTGGATCCTCCGCGCGCGGACGTCGACGATCTTCGCCTTGCCGTGCACGGTGTCGGTGACGATCCCCGCCTGCGAGCCCGTCAGCGAGATCGCCTCGTGGCCGAGGTCGTGGATCGCCATCGCCGCCAGGGCGCAGGAGATGCGCTCGCCGACGGAGATGAGCATGTCGAGCTCGCGCGGGACCGGCTGCTCGGACACCTGCCGCGCCAGGTCGAGCAGCTCGTCGGTGGTGCTCCCCATCGCAGAGAGGACGGCGACGACGCGTGCTCCGCTCTCGCGTGCTGCGACGAGCCGCCGCGCCACGCTCTTCAGCTTCTCGGGATCCGCGACCGACGTGCCGCCGAACTTCATCACGACCGTACCGAGGTGCCCGACCTCGGCGTCGCGCTCGACGGTCGGAACGGCTTCGTAGTCGGTCGTCGTCATTCCATCTCCCTGCGGCCCACCAGTGCGCGTCCGAGCGTGACCTCGTCGGCGTACTCGAGGTCGCCGCCGACCGGCAGCCCGCTCGCGAGCCGCGTCACGCGAACGCGCCCCCGCAAGCGATCGGCGAGGTACGCCGCCGTCGCCTCGCCGGTCATGTTCGGGTTCGTCGCGAGCACGACCTCCTGGACGCCGTTTCGCTCGACGCGTCCGAGCAGCTCGTCGATGCGCAGATGCTCGGGCTCGACCCCATCGAGCGGCGAGAGGGCCCCGCCGAGCACGTGGTAGAGGCCCCGGAACTCGCTCGTGCGCTCGACGGAGATCAGGTCGACCGGCTGCTCGACCACGCAGATGACGCTGTGGTCGCGGCGCGCGTCACGGCAGATCGTGCAGACCTCCTCTTCGGTGAGGTTGCCGCACTCGTTGCAGAAGCGCACGCGCTCCTTGACCTCCTCGATCGCCGAGGAGAGCGCGAGCGCCTCGTCCTTCGGCCGCTGCAGCAGATGGAAGGCAAGCCGGTGCGCAGTCCGCGTCCCGACTCCGGGAAGCCGCGAAAGCTGCGCCACGAGATTCTCCACCGCCGGGCTGAGCATGGAGTCCTATTGTGCCGACCCGGAAGGACTCCTCCGGGAACCGGGTCGTCAGGCCGAAAGCCGGCGCAGGCGATCGGCGACGCGTGCATCCTCGGCGAGGAGCCGCTCGAGCTCGGGTCGCGAGATGGCGAGACAGCGCACGTCGGTCTGCGCCCGCACGCGTGCCGTCCGTTCGAGGGCCTCCCCGAGCAGCGAGCGTTCGCCGAAGACGTCCCCGGGGCCGATCTCGCGCGTGCCCTCGGGCGCCTCGACGATGGCCTGGCCCTCCTCGAGCACGAACATGCCCGAGCCGGGCCGGCCGCGCTCGATCAGTGCCTGGCCTGCCGGCGCCTCGAACTCGGACGTCGCCGAGGCGAGCCGGTCGAGCTGCTCGTCGTCGAGATCCGCGAAGAGGGCCAGCGCGGCGAGTCGCTCGCGCATCAGTCGCCGAGACCCGGAAGGCCGAGGCCGCCCAGCGCCCCGCCTGCGAGCCCGCCGAGCTTCGACTCCATCAGGCTGTGTGCCGAGCGGATCGCCTCGTTCACCGCGGCGAGGATCATGTCCTCGAGCATGTCCGGGTCGTTCGGGTCGATCGCTTTCGGATCGATCTTGATCTGCTTGATCTCACCGGCGCCGTTCGCGACGACGGTGACCATGCCGCCGCCCGCTGTCGCTTCGACCGTTTCGTTTGCCAGCTCCTGCTGCGCCTGCTCCATCTGCTGCTGCATCTGCCCGACCTGCTGGAAGAGCTTGCTCATGTCCATGCCTTCCATCGCTCAATCCTCCCGTTCTCGCGCGTCGAAGGTCTCCTTCACGAGCTCGAGGATGTGCTCTTCGCCCGCCGGTTCGTCGTCTTCTTCGGCGACAGCCCTGGCCTCACCCTCGGCGAAGGCGAGGCCCAGGTGCCGGCCGGTCACCTCGTACAGCGCCTCGGCGAGGAGGGTTGCATTCTTGGGTTCTTCGGCCAGCTGGCGGTGGAACGTCGCGCTGGACGGGAACTCGACGGTCAGCGTGTCGCCGGCGAGGTCGGCCGGGTGCGCCTCACGGAGCACGGAGGCTGCGGGGATGGACCGCTCCTCGACGGCGGGCAGGATCGTCCGCTGCCACGCCTCCTGCAGTTGCTCCAGCTCGAGTGAGGGCGGCGAAGGCGCCGCCGCCTCCTCCACGGGCGTCACACTCTCGTCACGGTTTGGTGACACTTCTGTTTCTGTGCCTGGCACCGAAGGTGCGCTCGTCGGGACGTGTCCGCGCGTCTCGAGCTGCTCGAGGCGGTAGGCGATCGACTCGCGCGAGAGGTCGGAGCCGGGCCGCGTCACCTTGACGAGCGCGAGCTCGAGCGGCAGCCGCGGATCGCCACCCTGGCGCATGTCCTCGACCGCGACGGCGAGCAGGTCGACGAGCCGGATCACGGTCGCCTCGCCGAGCTGGTTCGCTTGCGCGCGCAACCGCTCTCGCGTCTCCTCGGTCACCGGCAGCGTGTCAGGCACCTCACCCATGTGCTGGACGAGCATCAGGTGGCGCAGGTGCTCGAGCAGGTCGACCACGAGACGGCCGAGATCCTGTCCCTGCTCGGAGAGCTCCTCGACGAAGGTGAGCGCGCCGGCAGTGTCCTTGTCGACGACGAGGTCGCACAATCTGAAGAGCGCCTCCTCCTCGACTGCCCCGAGCAGCTGCAGCACAGACTGCACCGTGATCTCGTTCTCCGTGGCGGACGCGAGCTGGTCGAGCGTCGAGACGGCGTCGCGGAACGAGCCGCGCGCGCCGCGCGCGACGAGCGCGAGCGCCTGGTCGGGAACGTGGATCCCCTCACCGTCCGCGACGCGACGCAGCAAGCGCACGAGCTCCGGGAGCCGCGGACGCGCGAACACGAACGTCTGACAGCGCGAGCGCACGGTCGGCAAGACCTTGGATAGATCCGTCGTGCAGAAGACGAAGACGAGGTGGGGCGGAGGCTCCTCGATCAGCTTCAGCAACGCATTCCAGGCCGCATCGGTGAGCTGGTGCGCCTCGTCGAGGATGTAGACCTTGTAGCGGCCCTCGGCCGGCTGGAGGACGACGCGCTCGCGGATCTCCCTGATGTCGTCGATGCCTCGCTGCGAAGCGGCGTCCATCTCGATCACGTCGAGCGAGGTGCCGTTCGCGATCGTGACGCACGGGTTGCAGACCTTGTCCGGCGTCGGCGTCGGGCCCTGGACGCAGTTCAGGCCCTTGGCGAGGATGCGCGCCAGCGAGGTCTTCCCGGTTCCGCGCGGGCCGGCGAAGAGGTAGGCCTGGCGCACCTGCTCGGAGGAGATCGCGTTCTTGAGCGTCCGGACGATCGCCTCCTGGCCCACCACCTCGTCGAAGTCCTGGGGGCGGTATTTCCGGTAGAGGGCGGCCACCAGGCGATACTAGAGGCTGGATGTGAGGGCAGGCTGCCGTCGGGGGCGCTCCAGACCAAGGGGGGCGGTGCGGGCGCTAGATCGAGCCCGTGAAGGTGTCGCAAACTGCGGGACGGCCCTTCTCGTAGCCCTGCGAGAACCAGCGCCGGCGCTGCTCGGACGAGCCGTGCGTCCACGTCTCCGGATTCACCTGACCCTGCGTCGTCTCCTGGATCCGGTCGTCCCCGATTGCCGCGGCCGCGTCGAGGCCGTCGTTGATGTCAGCCTGGGTCAGCTGCTCGACGAGGCCCGTCTCGACCGCGTGCGCCGCCCAGACGCCTGCGTAGCAGTCGGCCTGCAGCTCCGAGCGGACCGCCAGGCTCTCCGGGCCCTGACGGTCGCCGCCGATCCGGTCGAGGACGCCGAGCAGGTCCTGCACGTGGTGGCCGTATTCGTGGGCGAGGACGTAGGACTCGACGAACGGCGTGTCCTTGGCGCCGAATCGTGACAGCTCGTCGAAGAACCCGAGGTCGATGTACACGAGCTTGTCGCGAGGACAGTAGAACGGCCCGACCCGTGCATCCGCGAAGCCGCAGCCGGTGTCGGTCTGGCCCGTGAAGAAGACGGTGTCGGAGTACCGGTACTGCCGTTTGCTGCGCTGGAAGACGCCGTTCCAGAATTTCTGCACGCTGTTGACGACCGCGACGATACGGCAGTCCTGACGCTCGTTTGCGTCCTGCCCCGTCCGGCACTCCTGCGAGATCTCGCTCGGCGTGTCGCCCGGGCCGACTTGCTGATCATCGAGGGGTGCGAGTTGGCCGAGGCCACCACCGCCGTTCGACAGCAGTGCAATCAGCAGGTAGATGACGAGCCCGACCAGGCCGAGCCCGCCTCCGCCAACCGCGACTGGTCCCATTCCGCGGCCCCGGCGGTCGGTGACCTGGCCGGTATCGAGGGGTGCATTGCGGCGGAAGCGCACAGGCGCCACTCTTGCCGGGGCCGGCGTTCGGCAAACGCGCTGGTACCATCGTCGCGCCGCGGCGGTGGAAGTGTGTGAACCGCGTCAGGGCCGGGAGGCAGCAGCGCTAAGCACTCCTTCCAGGCGCCGCGGTCTATCTCCCGGGCGCATAGCTCAGCGGGAGAGCGCCCGCTTCACACGCGGGAGGTCCCTGGTTCGATCCCAGGTGCGCCCATCGACGAAGTCCCTGGAAGGACGCTGATAAACGCCCGCGTCGAGCCCGGGCGGTGAGACGGTGGTGAAACCGTCCGCTACGCGGCTCATCGGCTACTGCCGTTGCGACATCAGATACACGCGGCCTTCGGGCGACAGCCGGGCAACTGCGTCACCGGCAGTCGCGCGAGCAGAACCGACGGAAGCGTGGTGCGGTGATCGGACCGCCGCAGTAGCGGCATCGTTCTGCTGCTTCTCTCGTCATCGTTCTCCCCTCTCGTCGTTGCTGGTCGAGGTCGTGCACAGCTGGTGGAGCTGCTGCTGCTCCAGGGCAACCGGAACGTTGGGGTCGAGACCTTGAAACGCTTGCTCCGGCGCGGCTAGCCGAATACGGGTTGAGGCGATGCGTCTGTACGCGCTCGTCGAGGCCGGGGATCCCGAGGCGATCGACGTCTACCTCGCCGAAGAGGACGCTCAGCATGCGCTCGAGGACTGTCTCAGGGATGAGCCCCAGTTGCGCGGGCGCCTTCGGGTCGAGGAGGTCGAGCTCGATCCCCGTGAGCACTCCCTGAACTAGACGGTCGGGTCACGGAGATCCAGTTCAGCCTAAGACGCCTTGCCGACTCTCCAATCGGCTTCCGTACTTCGCCGCATCTTCAACCGGGCAGCCACCGATGCGAGCTGGGCGCTGCTGAACGCATACTCGGGCGGAAGGGAGGGATGTGTGATGCGCGTGCCCAAACACCTTTCCCGCGGGCTCGGAATGCTCGTGGCCTTGATGGTGTCGGTGTTGGTGTTCGTTCCGGCGGGAGCGGCCCTCGAGGTCTACGACGACAGCGCGGGCGATGCGCCTGGTGGCGCCCCGGATGTCACGGCGGTCGGCGTCTCGCACACGTTTGCAGGAAAGGTCATTTTCGGTGTGTCGTTCGCGAATCGCCCGATCTTGTCCGGCGAGGACCTGATCGTGCTGGGGATCGACAGTGACCAGAACAAGTCGACCGGCTATACCGGAGCGGGTCGAAGTGACGGCATCGACTGGGAGCTGTTCGTCGGGGGAGATGAACCGACGGTCGGGTTGATCACTCGCTGGGACCACGACCTGCCCGATGCGGTAGTCCCGATCGAGTGGTCGGATCAAACAATGCTGGTGGTCGTCGACAAGCGCCTGATAGGCAACCCGACGAGCGCCTTCGACTTCGGATTGGTCAGCCACACCGGAGGCGCGATGAAATTCCAAAACACCGAGCTGGTACCGCACCTTGGGCAACCGTGGTTCACCTACTCACTGGCTACCGAGATCGTCGCGATCTGGCTGCCACCGCAGACCCTGATCGCGATGAAGGCGGGATCGGTGTTCTCCGTCCGCAATGCCGCGGTGAAGCTATCGACCGACGAGCTCTTCAAGCCAGACACGCTGACAGCGAAGGCGACGATCGCCGGGAAGGCGCTGAAACCACGTGTCGGCGGGCTTGCCTGGAAGATCCCGAAGGCGGCGAAGGGGAAGAGACTCGTCGTGACAATGAGAGCGACCTTCCAGGGGATGCAGGCGACACAGACGATGACGCTTCGAATCCGCTAAAGAGCAGCGGCCTGAACCCCTTCGGGGGAAATGGACAGAGCGCGGGGTGTCCGGGCGTCGTCGGAAATCACGTCGTTGGCCTTTCCCCCGGGGGGTCCAGCCGTTGTTGTCGCGGATTGCGTCGCCGTGTTCGCGGGCGAGGTCGAGGCCGCGGCCGATGTCGGGCGGCCTCGGACAACGTCGGTTCGCTTCGAGTACTGGAGAGAGCTGGGTTCCGACGCGTTGGCGTCAACCGCGACTTCGCACCCGGCCGCGGTGAAGAGAGGAAACGATCCTGCGCCTCGACTGAATCATTCCGGAACGCTGGCCCACGTGAGCGAGTCGCGTCCTTCGGGAAAGATCGTCCCGGAGTGAAAGGCCGCCAGATCGAGCCGTTGGCACGGAAACACCTTCTCCCCGTGATGCCGGGGTTCGTAGTACGCGGCTCGCTCGTCTACCAACCGCCGTTCGACTACCTGCTCCACGCCGTCTCGTTCGGCACGTCCAGCTTCACGAGCAGTCGACTCTTCGTCGAAGCGTTCGTGCAACCCCACTACCACTCGTACGACTACCTCACATTCACGTACGGGTTTCGGCTCGGTGACGATTTCTGGGACATCGACGAAGCGGATCCTGACCGCACGTTCGCGGCCATCGCAGAGGAGGTGCGCATCCACGCGCTTCCGTTCTTCGAAGGGGTTCCCGATCTCGACCGGTTTTGCGCGCTCATCCCGGAGTGGGAAAAGGAGCAGCCGCGCAGGATCATGCAGCACAACTCGTTGGACGACCCCGTTGTCCTTGAGGACCTCGCATACGCGGCGATCCTGCGCGGGAACAATGACCGAGCCGCCGAACTACTCGAAAAAGCGATTGCCTCCGAGAACGAGTCCGGGGAGTACAGAAACGACGACCTCCTCGCGGACCTCGAACATATTCTCAGCCTTCTTCAAGGGCCCGGACTCGAAGCAGCACAGGCGCAGCTCGATAACTGGCACGCGCTGAACGTCAAGAGGCTGAAGGTTGATCGATAGAGCCTGTGACGCTGGGGGGAAGCAGATCTCGTAATCCAGGCCTTCGGCGGGAGAGATGCCGGCGGCGTCGAGCTTGGCGACGACATTGTCGTACTGCTCGGCAGTCAGCGACGCAGGGGCGAACCGGACTAGCACACTCACGGTGGTTCCTCTCGTTTGGGGTTGCCTCTGACCTACTCTTGGGCGACATCGCCGAACACTCGCCCACGTCAGCGGGAGAGGAACGAACACGAAGCACGAAGCCGTTGTGCCGACGGCGCAACCGTCAGCCGATGCGCTCGTCCGGTGGGCGTGTCGAAGCGACAACAGGACTAGAGTGGGGCCGCGTGACGCTTCAACGGATGGACAACGTCGGCATCGTGGTGGAGTCCCTCGATGCCGCTATCTCTTTCTTCGCCGAGCTCGGCCTCGAGCTCGAGGGGCGAGCGACGAGCGAAGGAGACTGGGCGGAGCGCGTCACTGGCCTGCGCCACATGCGCGTCGAGATCGCCACGATGCGCACGCCGGACGGCCACAGTCGGCTCGAGATCTCGCGATTTCTCACGCCGCCTGTGGTCGCCGATCACCGCAACGCCCCGGTGAACGCTCTCGGATACCTACGCATCATGTTCGCCGTCGAGGACATCGACGATACGCTCGCCCGCCTCCGCCCGCACGGAGCCGAGTTGGTTGGTGAACTGGCGCAGTACGACGATAAGTATCGGCTCTGTTACGTTCGAGGCCCTGAGGGGATCCTCATCGGGCTGGCCGAGCAGATCGGCTAGCGGGCTGAACTTTCGCGAGGGGAGATCCCCTTCTCGCGCCTGCGGGCGAATACTCTGGTCCTTACGGGTTCGCGCGGATGACGACGCTTGCCGCTCGTGCCACCGTGAGATTGATGACGTCGTTGTTGTCGCGGTTCGCGAGGCTCGCGCCGGTCGTCCTTCTCGTCGTCGCGGCGGGCTGCGGGTTCAGGTCGCAGCCCGCGCCGGACGAAGGGGCGCCTAACTATTCGCGTGATGGGAGATGGGTTGCCTTCACGAGCGACCGTGGCGGGAGCTACGCGTTGTACGCGGCTCGTATCGGTGGCGTCGCGAGACGGATCACCGATTCAAAGGACGACGAAGGCCACTATGTGTGGTCCCCCGACGGGTCGAGGCTCGTCTTCTCGCGTTTCACGGGAGAGGAGTGGCCGGAGCCGACCTTCCGCGGCTTGTTCGTCGTCAACCGTGACGGGACTGGGATTAGGCAGCTGACGTCGGGCGACGATTTCTGGCCCTGCTGGGCACAGGGCGGCCGTACAATCGTGTTCGAGCGCAGCGACGCCGGCGCTGTCTACTCCGTCCCCGCCGGCGGCGGACGCGCGCAGCGGCTGGCCGCAGGCGGCCAGCCTGCCTGCTCGCCCGACGGGTCGACGGTCGCGATCGTGGTCGGCACGATCGAGTTGCTCGACCTCGCAACCGGACACCGGCGCGCACTGTCAACTGCGTCCGACTCACACGACGCGTCGGCGCCCTCCTGGTCTCCCGACGGCACACAACTCGTCTTCGAGGCACTAAGGGAGCGAATCGCGGGTGACCCGAAGCCATACAAGTTCGGGGTCAACACCTTCTGGACGCTCGAGGAGTTGTACGTCGTGCGCGCCGACGGCACCGGTGGTGTCCGACGTCTGACGCGCAACGCGGCGGGCGACCGCTTCCCTTCGTGGCTACCCGACGGCCGGATCTTCTTTGCCAGCAACCGGGACGGGGTCGACGGCTGGGACGGCACCGATCAGGTGGACTACTACATCATCAACAGCGACGGGAAAGCTGTGCGACGTTTTCAGTGGGAGCCCGAAGCGAGGGCAGCTGACGGATCGCATGCGTACGCTAAGTGAGCAGACAGCTGGCAGCGGGTCCTCACCGGTAGCCGTCCCGGTCGCGGGTCACACGACGATAAGCGGATCGCGTTCGTGACGAGCCCTGAGAAGTAGCGCCCGTAATCGAAACGTTTGAGTAGCATCGCGCCGTGCGGGAGTTGCGACCGGGACTGTGGCACTGGCAGGCACCCCATCCGGAGTGGAGGCCGAGCGAGCCGTGGGACCCGAACGTCTCCTCCTACGCGATCGACGACGACGAACGCCTCCTGCTGTTCGACCCGCTGGGCGTGCCGAGCGAGATCGAGGCGCTCGCCGCGGAGCGCGAAACGGCGATCGTGCTCACCGCGCCGTGGCACGAGCGTGACGCAGAGCGCCTCGTCGAGCGGCTCGGCGTGCCGGTCTACACGCCGCTGCCCGACACCGCGCAGTACCTCATGGACACGTACGGCATCACCGCAGAGCAGGCCGGCGACGGCAGTCCCGACGTCGTCTGGTTGCTCCGCGAGAAGAAAGGCGAGGCTCGCCCGTACACGGCTGGCGACCGGCTGCCTTTCGGTGCCGACGTGTTCCAGGGGCATAAGCCGAACGACACCGTCCTCTGGATCGAGAGCCAGCGTGCAGTCATCTCCGGCGACACGCTCGTGGACTTCGGCCGGGGCCTCGAGATCAACGAGAGATGGCTCCGCCCTGGCGTAACGCGCGAGGAGATAGCGGCGGGATTACGGCCGCTGCTCGAACTGCCGGTCGAGCACGTGCTCGCCACGCACGGCGGCCCGACCGACCTGGCAGCCCTCGAACGCGCGTTGTCCCCCTCCTAGATCTGAAAGAAGAAAGCCCCGGTGGCTTGCGGCCTGTCACCGGGGCTCTGCCATGGAAGGTGCAACGTCATCTGAGATGCCATGGCGCCGCGTTTCTTGCAGACGATCACGGTTCACCTCCTTTGGGGACAGGTACTCGTGACCTGCCGATCCCTCGATCGAGTGAACTGGGCCGCCCCCTCCCCCTGAAGGGGGACGCCGCGCGCACCTCGCAGGCGCAGAGTCCAACGGAACGACCTACGTACTGCGGTGCGCCGCAATGGAGTCTTCGGCGCGAGAGGGAAGGGGACATGGCGAGAAAGACATCTGGGAAGCGCGGATCGGCGATCATCGTCCTGATGGTGGTCGCGGCGATCGCGGCGAGCCCGTCCACTGCGGGGGCGACAACGAGCGAGACGTCGTCCCCGGTCTATGCAAGCGCTCCGGCGCTCGGCTTCACGCCGATCGTCGACGCGAGCTGGGCCGAGGCGAGCTGGGCCGAAGCCTGATCTGAACGCCGGGCGCCTCGCGCGCCCGGCGTTTTTTTGCTCAAGCGAGAGCAGCCCGAACCCGATAACGCGCGCATGCGTGCGTTCGGCGTTGTCGCGATGGTCTGCTCCCTGGCGATCGTCGCCGTCCTGATGGCTTTGAGCGTGAGCCACAACGGACCGACGTCCGCGAGCACCAGGAAGGCCGAGGCGGAGGCGACCGCCGCCGTGGGCTCGCTGAACTTCACGGGCGCAGCGACCGAGCTCGAGGCCTACAAGGCCGAGCATGCGACCTATGCAGGTGCGGTCCTGCCGGCCTCGTTCGGCGTCACGGTCATCCGCGCTGATGCTGCGTCCTACTGCCTCCAGGCCGGAGTCGGCGGCACCGTGCAGCACTTCGTCGGGCCCGGCGGCACCCCCGCCTCGGGTCCCTGCTAGTCAGACTCCTCGTGTGACAGATCGGCCGAGCGGCGGCGTATGAAGGCCGTGAACGCGGTGACGACGTCGTGGCCCGGCCTGCGGGTCGACCGCCCGACCTTTGCGTCGGTCGCGGAGGCGGAGCTGGATGCCGTTCATCGCTATCTGGTGTTCCTGACCGGCAACCGCTCGTTGGCAGAAGACCTGACCGGCGAGACGTTCGAGAAGGCGTTCCGCGTCTGGCGACGCTTTGATCCGCGCAGGGGAACGGTGCGCGCCTGGCTCTGCGGGATCGCGCGCACGACCGCCCTCGATCACTTCCGCTCGGAGGAGCGTCGCCGCCGCCGCGAGGAGCGCTACGCGCGCGACCTGCCGGAGGCGGAGGAGGCGCCGCTCGGCCCCGGCCCGCTCGAGGCCGCCCTGACACGTCTCTCGCCCGCCGAGCGAGAGGTCGTCGCTCTGCGTGTGCTGCTCGAGCTCGACGGCCCGACGACGGCCCGACTGCTCGGGATCAGCACCACCGCCTGCTCGACCCGGCTGAGCAGGGCTCTGAAACGACTCGAGGAGATGATGAGTGATGCCCGCGACTGACACCAGAGACTTCGAGCGCGAGTTCGAGCAGCTCGCTCGTGACCTGAGGGCACTTCCGACTGCCGCACCCGCTGACCTGCGTGAGCGCGTGCGCGCGCTCGGCGAGCCTGCCGGTCCGCGCACGCTGAGCGATCTCATGCTGATGCTGCAGTGGCGCCGCTCGCTGCTCGTGCTGGCGCCGGCGTGCGTCTTCGCCGTGCTCGTGGCGGCGGTCGTGCACGGCGTGCTCAACTCGAGCCCGCGGCCGGTCGCCGAGAGCTTCGTGAAGTCGAATCCCCAACGGCAGCAGCTCGCCCCGGTGGATTCAGCGACCAGCGGGCACGCCGGGGCAGCCATCGCGCCGCCGACTGCGGGTCGGTATCAGGACTACCAGGCCTGGCTGGCGGTTCGCGTCAAGGACGTCGACACGCTGCACGATCGCACTGCAGAGGCCACCCACCTCGCGCGCGCGTACGGAGGGTACGTCGCCTCGGTCGACGAGTCCACGAGCGCAGGGAGCGGCCGATCGGATCTCGTGCTGCGCATCCCGGTGGCCCGGGTCCAGGACGCCTACTTCAGGCTCGCCCGGCTCGGCACGGTGACCGAGCAGCACCTCTCCATCCGCGACCTCGACCAGGTCGTCCAGGCTCAGCGGCGACGGATCGTCGAGCTGAAGGTGGTGATCGCGCGCATCGGCGAGACGCTCAAGAGCTCGTCGCTGCCCGCCGACGTGCGTCTCCGGCTTCAGCTGCGGCGCGACGCCGCGAAGCAGGAGCTGGCGCGCGTGACGGGCTCGAACAAGGCGACGCTCCGCGAGGCGAGCCTCTCGCGGATCTCGCTGTCGCTGACGGCGCCGGCGAAGGCGGCGGCGACGAAAGCCGGCACGAGCCGGATCGAGCGCGCCGCGCGCGACGCGGGCTCCTTCCTGCTTGGCGCCGGCGCCGTGCTGCTCTTCCTGCTGATCGTCCTCAGCCCGGTGATCGTGCTCGCCGTCACAGCCCTCTGGGGCTCGCGCGCCTACCGTCGGAGAGAGGAGCGTCGGCTGCTCGCGCACCCGTAGGATGCGCGCGTGCCGCTCGCCCTCTCAACGGGACACCAGGTCGGGCTCGGGGTCACCGCGCTCGCCTTCATCGTCTTCGCGCTCGCGTCGGCGTTCCTCTTCCCGCGCTTCCGGCCGGACTACCCCGGCCGTGGCCTGCTCGCGTTCATCGTCGTCGCGTTCGTCTTCTTCTTCGGGATGATGACCGCGGTCGAGGTCTTCGGCGCCGAGGAGACGCACCACGCCGAGTCGGCCCCCGCGGAGACGACCACCGCGCCCGAGACGACGACTGCGCCCGAGACGACGACGACAGCACAGACGACGACCGCTGCCGAGACTCCGTCGACCACGGTCAAGGTGTCCGCTCGGCCGGTCGCCGTCACCGAGAGCGAGTTCAAGATCGCCGCGCCGACCACACTCACGGCCGGACCGGTCACGTTCCAGGTCAAGAACGCGGGCAAGATTCCCCACGACCTTGCGATCAAGGAGACCGGCGACAAGACGAAGGAAATCCCCGCGAGTGGCACAGCCGAGCTGAAGGTGACGCTGAAGCCCGGGAAGTACGAGCTGTACTGCTCGATCCCCGGCCACGAGGCAGCCGGGATGAAGCTCGTCGTGACCGTCTCCTAAAAGGAAGAAACCCGCCTCCGATAGCCGCAGACGGGTTTCAGATTGCCGGGGGTATGAGGGGGGAGCCGGCACGCTCATTTTCGTGCTGGGGTGCCCGCTTTCCTCCCCCGGGAGGGGGATCCGCCAAGAGGGGTCGGCTATCCTGCGCGCAGCGCGGAGAAGTGGCCGAGTGGCTGAAGGCGGCGCCCTCTGAGGCGCCGACTCGTCGGCGCCGCTTTGGAGGACGCGCGGTCTTTGCCCGTGCGTCCGGTCGAAAAGGGGTCGGCTATCCTGCGCGCAGCGCGGAGAAGTGGCCGAGTGGCTGAAGGCGGCGCCCTGCTAAGGCGTTATGGGGGTGAATGCCTCCATCGAGGGTTCGAATCCCTCCTTCTCCGCTTCGCAGCACGGAGAGGTGTCCGAGTGGCCTAAGGAGCGCGACTGGAAATCGCGTACGTGCTGAAAGGTGCGTCGCGGGTTCAAATCCCGCCCTCTCCGCTTGACGAAGGGCTTACCGCCTCACTCGCGACGAATCGCGGGTGAGGCTCGGCCCGACTTTGGACAGGCCGGAGGAACCTGGCCCAGCGAGCGTGCGTGCTCAGCCGCGAACGCGCACCACGATCACCCGGCTGAACGACGTACCGTCAACCTGGAAGGCGTAGCAGCCCCGTGCCCGAACGAGCGTGGACGAGGCGAGGAAGCGGTAGTCGGGATCGGGCTTAAGGCTCTGATCTGCGCCCGCCTCCCAGAACAGCTCCCGCAGGTGATCGCCGTAACCGAGCGCGAAACGGACTTGCCCGCGACGGTCGATCCGGGCACCACGAAGGAGAAGCGCCCCGTCGTACTCCCTGCTGATCAGCCACGGCGTCTTCTGCCCGTACCACCCCTGCTCGTCGGGATACGCGAAGTTCATCCTGACCGTTGCCGCCTCAGTAGCGACCAAGAACACAGGCCCGCGACCGTTCAACCTCTGACCCGTCGTCGGCGACCATAATCGGCTCGGACTCACCGGGCACCGCGCGCCTCGCTTGACCTTCCGCAGATGAAGCGGGCGGCGAAGCACGTCAGCCGCTGGCGGAGGCGCGGGAGGCGTGTTCGGCATCGCGCCTGGTGAGATGAGCGAGACCATTCCGATGAGGCCCGCAAGCAACATCCAGGCGCAAAGAGTATCCCGCAACCTGCGCGGCCCCAGCCCGTCTGGCGACGGAAATCGCAGATCCGCGCCTGCAGCTCCGCCGCCAAAAGCCGCGGCGAGCGGTGCGGCCGGCTCGAGCGATCCACAAGCGCGCTCGCCTGGCGGCCGCCATCGAGCCAGCGATACGCCGTCGCCGCCGAGACGCAAAAAGCGGCCGCGACCGCCTTCAGCGAACAACCATGCTCCGCGGCGCGCACCAGCGCGAGACGACCAGCCACTCCGAGCTTGGCGTTAGCGTGCAGATACATCCGCGCCCTCCGGCACTGCACATGTCATGCTCGCGTCCGCCACAAGAGGAGGTGAAAATGCCGCTGATCGACGTCAGATTGCTGGAGGGCGTTTTTTCACGGGACGAGCGTCAGCAACTGGCAGAAGGCCTGATTGACGCAGTCGTTGCGGTGAAGGGAGAGTCCTTTCGCACCGAGACGGAGGTGCTGATTGCCGAGGTTCCAGGCGGAAACTGGTACGAGCGTGGGGCTGTGATCACGACAGAAACTGTCGGTCACCAGCCGTAGGCCGGTGGCCGGCGCGGCCCTGAGAGCGCCTCTCTGGGGGTTGGGAGGCGGCGGCTCGAGATGCGTCGCGGGGGCTGACCGGACAGGTCGGGGCCGATTTCGTGCTTGACCGGCTGAGATCGACGCGCTGAGAACGCGTCTGCGGGGCCTCGAGCGGCGCGCGCTCACGCACGAATCCACCGCGAGGATGTCGGCTACTTCGTCGGATCGCGTCCTCGCGACTGTTGAGGAAGTCGGCTCCGGTTACTGCATCGGAAGTGCGGTGCTGTCGTGGGAGCCTCGGAGCCGCGTGCGCCGTGCCCCCGAAGCTACGTGCGCAAGGGGCCGAGCTGCGCGAAGGTGACCTCGTAGTCGACCGTCTCCTCGACCTCGACGCCGGCGGCCGAGGTCATGCGGTCGCGGAACTGCATGCGCGAGACCCGATGCCGCTCCGCGAGCTCCTCACTCTCCCAGAAGGTGATCCCGATCGTCGTCCCGGGTTTCGAGAGGAAGAGCAGTCCCTCGAATCCTTCCGTCTCCCGAAACCAGCGCAGCATCTCCTCGGCGACGACGGCCGCATTCTCGATCGGCTGGTCGCCGGTGTTCACGCGTGTGAGGCTGACGTGCATCGCGGAGTCATTGTCCCAGGTTCCCGGGGAGCTGCGGGAGCCTCACGTTGTTCGCTGCGTAGCATGCGGCCGATGGCCACACCGAAGATGCATCCGGACGAGATTGACACGGACGTCGGGCTCGTCCGCCGCCTGCTGGCCCGACAGTTTCCGCACTGGGCCGATCTCGCGATCGAGCCTGTCGTGTCGTACGGCACCGATCACGACATCTACAGGCTGGGTGACGACCTCGCCGTGCGGCTGCCGCGTATCGGCTGGGCGATCGATCAGGCGACGAAGGAGGCGGAGTGGCTGCCGAGGCTCGCACCGCAGCTGCCGCTCGCGATCCCCGTGCAGGTGGCGATGGCGCAACCGGACGAGGGCTACCCCTTCGAGTGGTCCGTCTACGAGTGGCTGCCGGGGGAAAACGCGAACGGCACGATCGACGACCTCGATAGAGCAGCCGTCGACCTGGCCGCGTTCGTGCAGGCGTTGCGCAAGGTCGACACGAGCAATGCGTACCCGCGTCCGGGTGGGACACGAGGCGCACCGCTCGCCGAGCTGGACGAAGCGGTTCGTCGGTCAATCGCCGAACTTGGGGATCGGATCGACGGCGATGCCGCCCTCCACTCCTGGGAGGAGTCGCTCGAGGCCCCGGAATGGAATGGAGACGAGGTGTGGGTTCACGGCGACCTGCTGCCGGGCAACCTGCTCGTCGTCGAGGGGCGCCTCTCTGCGGTCATCGACTGGGGCTGCCTGAACGTCGGCGATCCCGCTTGCGACCTCCAGCCGGCCTGGAACGTCTTCAGAGGCGACAGTCGCGCGCGGTATCGAGCCGAGCTGCAGATCGACGACGCATCATGGTTGCGCGGCCGTGGCTGGGCGCTCTTCCAGGCCGTGGTGGCCCTGCCGTACTACTGGGACACGAACCCCGGGATGATCGGTCAGGCGTCGAACGCGCTCGAGCAGGTTCTCGCTGAGTAGGCGGAGGGGGAGGGATTTGAACTCTCGTCGGACCCAAGAGCCCGAAACGGTTTTCGAGACGACGCCCGTTCCGCTTGCACAGGCCTTTTCTTAGACCCGCGCGCCAGTCCGCGCGCCAGCAGTGCGTCTTTGCGGCCGCCAACTACTCAAGAAGAGCGGTGACCGCTGGCCCCCGGCATTCCAGCTCGCAGCAATTCGAATTCGGCGCGCGAGGCGGTTTCCAGCGGCTCGAACCCAGCCGTAAGTTGCGCATGGACGATCCTGTCGACGCCTGCCCCAACAAGGGGCGCGGCGGTGCGAAGGGTTGCGCTCAGCCCAATTCCTTGTGTGAAGCCGCCATGCAGAACCAGGTTCCGTTGGCGGTAAAGGCGGCGCAAGGACTCCTTGGCATGGCTTTGGATTTCCCGCAAGACATCCCCAGGACTTCCAAGCAGGCGCCCGATTCTGTGAACCGCGGCAACGTCCGACTTTGAGAGGCCGGTTAGCGGGCGTTCCGCAGGAATCTCGGCAATGAGGCGATCGCAGCGTTGGCGGTTCGTCCCGAGAGCGCCTAGGTCGGTCGAAAGCTGATCATCAACTGCCTTCATCCGATTCCGCGGCCTCGCCGCGCGGGACCCAAATCCGGGGCGTGCTGGCAGTGATAATCAGGCGAGGCGCATCTAGGTTTGTTGTGTGTTTCGACGCCCGGGCGGGTCAAACTGCACCCCCGAGTTCGCCGCCCGGATCATGGGCAGCAAGCGGGCGCCTAACGAGTTGGCTCGAGCTCGAGCCGACTAGATGGCTGTTGCGGAAACGACCCAATCCGCAACACATCCCTTTAACGGACGACTTTGACGCCGGCTTCCCTACCCCGTACCCGTCGCGACGACGTCGAGCACACAGGGACCCAAGCGCGGGAGGTTGGCCCTCGCGTGGCCGTTCCGCGCTGGGCGTTCGCGGGCAAACGCCGCCGCGGAAAGGAGCGGGGGTCAGCCCCTTCGCCCGAAGCTACTCCTCAACAGCGCTTCACTCAGCGGTACTTACTTCGGTGCTGAATACAGGCATCGCACTCGCACCTGCCGCGGCCCTGCCTCAACCCACGTCTTACGGGTTTCCCGATTCTTGCGTCGGTCAAGACCCACCACGGACGAGGGCTCCATCTTCAAATTCAGTCGCTTCCCAGCGCTTTCAAGCGTTCTTCCAGTTGCGTTTGGCATACCTACGGTCGTCCCGGCCTAGGAGCCCGCGCTCCGAGGCCCGGGTCTCACTCTTGGAGGTGCCTCATGCGAGGGCGCAAGCCTGCACTCCTTTCGCCAAGCCCGCGGCGAGCACAAAACCCCTCTCGTGCACTTCGGCGGCTCGGGTCGGCTCGGCCGCGACCGGATCCAAAGACAGGAGGTCAGCAATGAAATCTGTTACCAAGCTGGCGGCGATTGCGGCTGCCGTGGCGGCGGCTCTTGCGCTCGCCACGATCGCCACCGCAGACGCGCCACTTCGTGGCACGTTCCCGATCGGGCTGCACGCCACATTTCCGGCCGGCGCGTTTTGTGGTTTCGACGTGAACGTCGACATCGACGGAACCGGCAGCTTCGCGATCTACGACAACCCACCCCGCAACATCCAGCACTACGACGAGCAAGGGACGATCACCGCAAACGGCAAGACGCTGCTGGTCGACGACCACTGGAACGTGACGACGACACCGCCGACGAGTCCCGCCGAGGAGCAGGGAGTGTTCACGCAGCGGGGCGCGGCATTTCACATTCAGGCCCCGGGGACTGGGATCGTGCTGCTCGACGCCGGCTATCTCGTCACGCTCTTCCCGGACGGCAACATCGTCGTCGATCACGGCCAGTTCCCGTTCGAGGTCGATGGCGACGTGTCAGCGGTGTGTGACGCGCTTGCTCCATGAAGGAGAGGTTTCTCATGTGTGGGCGAACGCGTGCGGTCGCGTTGGCGGTGCTTGCGGTTCTTGCCACGATCTGCACCGCTGCTACATCGGCGTCGGCGAAGATTCCCGAGCAGACCGGGCACGGTCAGAACGGGCGGATCGCCTTCCGCCGCTATTTGGACGTCGCGAAGACGACGTCTGCGATTTTCACCGTCAATCCCGACGGGACGAAGCTGCGGCAGGTCACCCGTCCTCAACCTGGTGTGGACGACCGCCGGCCGGACTGGTCGGCGAACGGCGCCAAGATCGCCTTCGAGCGCAAGCTGCCCTGTCCGGCCGGCGGGCCGAAGGACGGCCTGCAAAACACCTGCGACCTCGTCTTCAGGGTGCGCGCGAGCGGCGGCACATTGAGGCGGCTCGTTCCGTGCCGGTTCAAGGTCGGTGCCGGCACGGGCACGCCCGGCGCGGACTGTGTCGGCGTCGACGACCCAGCCTGGTCTCGCTCCGGCGCGCATATCGCGTTCCAGTACAACCTCGTCAATGGGCGCTATTCGGGGAGCCTCGGCGTCGACGTGGGGATTTGGATCGTCGGTTCGAACGGGGCCGGCCTCCACCAGGTGACGCAACGGACGCCGGGGACGTCCTGGGACTCCGGCGTCTCCTGGTCGCCGGACGATCAACAGCTCGCGTTCGTCCGCTCCGACCTGGCGGGCGACGCGGACGCGATCTTCACCATCAACGTCGACGGCAGCGAGGAGCGCCAGCTAACTCCCTGGGAGCTTGGCGGCGGGGATCGCACCGACTGGTCGCCGGACGGACGCTGGATTCTGTTCCGCGTCCAAAGCCACGACGGCGCCTCGAACCTCTACAAGGTGCATCCCGACGGCACTGGACTCACCAACCTCACCAACCAAGGCCCGCACGGCTACCAGTACCTGTCGGCCTCGTTCTCACCCGACGGAACGGAGATCGCGACCGCTCGCACACCAGGCGCAGGTCCCGAGGGCGCGGCCGACCTGTACGTCATGACCGCGGACGGATCGAACATACGGCCCGTCATGCATACGCGGCTTTGGGAGAGCGCCACCGACTGGGGACCACGGCCGAAGTAAGCACACACCCACTCTCGCTGCGGTCGAACGCCCTTAACGGGCACTCGACCTCTTGAGGCAGACATGAGGTGCGGGGCCGGCCGGGACCTACCCTCGCACCTCGCCCTCTTGCCAGGGGCGGGTCGCAGCGGTACGTTCGAGGAACGAACGGGCTCGATTTCCACGTTCTCGGCCCGCTTGAGGTCGCCGCAAACGGGACGTTCCTCCCGCTCGGCGGCGCGAAGCAGCGGGCCGTCCTCGCGCTGCTCCTCTTGCACGCGAACGAGGTCGTCTCCACAGACCGGTTGATCGACGAACTGTGGGGCGACTCGCCACCGGAGTCGGCGGCAAACATGCTGCAGGGATACGTCTCGCACCTTCGCAAGACGCTCGAACCGGGACGTCCGCGCGGTCAACATCAGCTGCTCGTCTCTCGAACGCCCGGCTACGTTTTGGAGGTCAGCCCCGAGCAACTCGACGCCGGGCGCTTCGAGCAACTGGTGCGTGAGGGAAAGCGGTCGCTTGCGGAAGAAAACGCGGAGCTGGCAGCAGAGCAACTCCGTACAGCGCTCGGGCTTTGGCGAGGACCGGCGCTCGCCGACCTGGCGTTCGAGCCATTCGCGAGGGCGGAAATCGAGCGGCTCGAAGAGCTGCACCTGCAGGCACTCGAGGATCGCATCGACGCAGACCTGGTCCTCGGCCACCACGACGATGTGGTCAGCGAGCTTCGCGAGCTGGTCGACCGCTACCCACTCCGCGAACGACTCCGCGGCCAGCTGATGGCCGCCCTTTACCGCTGCGGACGGCAGGCCGACGCGCTCGAGGTCTACCGCGACGGTCGAACCGCACTGACCGACGAGCTGGGAATCGAACCCGGCCCCGCACTGCGCGAGCTCGAGCAGGCAATCCTGCAACAGGACCCGAAGCTCGGCACGCCGACGCCGCCGCCAGTCCCACTCGCAACGCGGGCACGACTCCGAGGACCGCTGCTTGTGGCGGCAGGCGCGCTCGCCGCCGCGGCCCTCGCGACCGCTCTACTGCTGAGCCCGTCCGGCGGCGGGCGGCCCGTGCTCGTGAAGCCGCACTCCGTCGCAGTCATCGATCCATCAAAAAACACACTCGTCAAAGACATCCCGGTCGGCGCCTATCCGGGGCCGCTCGCTGCCGACCGGCGGTTCGTCTACGTCGGCAACGTCGGCGCCGCCACGTTCTCTCGGATCTTCCCGACGACACGAAAAGTGTTCGACACCTCCAGCCTCTCGCGCGCCATCGACCTCGCCGCAGTCAAGGGTCACCTGTGGGCTGCGAACGGGGGCGTGCCAGGGAACACCCCGGTGCCGCCAGGCACCGTACTCGACTACGACCTCGGGTCGGCCGCCTTGCGGACGATCCGCGTGGGTCCGACCATCGAAGGCGACAACGAGGAACAGACGACCATCGCGGTCGACCTCAACGGAGCGGAAATCTGGGCAGGCAACCAGGACAGTCAAACCATCACGGAAGTCGAACCGCCGACAATGGCGAAGATCCACGGCATCACTCCCGGAGGGCTCGTAGTCGTCGCCGGCCCGGGTCCGAGCGACACGATCTGGGCCAGCGACCCGACCCGAAACCTCGTCGTTCGAATCGACGCCAGCGCGACACGAATCACCCAGCGCATCGCTATCCCTGGAGAACCAACGAGGCTCGCGGCCAACGAGCAAGCAGTGTGGGTGATCACCCGCGATCAGAACGGGTCAGGCGAATGGCGCCCAACGCGCGGGACGACACCTGCCCTCTGGCGAATCGATCCAAAAACGAACAGAGCAATAAAACGAATCCCGCTGCCGCTGACCCCGATCCGAGTCGCCCTCGGCGCCGGCTCCGTCTGGGTAACGGCGCTCCGCGTACTCGCAACCAGCGGCGCGAGCGTCGATGCAACGGTATTCCGGATCGACCCCGCGACGAATCGCATCATCGCCCGGATCCCGCTAGGCACGCGCGCCGTCGACGGGATCATCGTCAACCACGGCCTCGTCTGGGCAGCGGTGCCGCCGTCGCAATAGTCACCTGATCCGGCGGTTTGCAGGCAGAACGACATCCCACGCGACAGGCTGCGCTGACGTTCAGCTGCGGGAGATCACCGCGGACACGGTACGCCCAGATGCCGGGATGCAGCACAACGAACGCACTGCCGATCTGGTTCAGAGTGTCTTCCGGGGAGCGGGCGGACGAGCTCGGCGCGCGTCGGGAACTACCAGGCCACGGGCAGCGGCCCCCTACTCGATCAGATCTGGGTGCGCCGCCCGAGATAGCTCGTTATGCGGACATCCCGGTCGACATTGTGACTGCTGCGTGCGCGCCAGTTGTGCGCCACTCGCCACCGCGCACGAGCGGATTCAGGCGGTCGTGAGCGGACAGCCGCGAGCGTCTGGAACATGGCCGAGATCCTGCTGCACAAGCGGGATTCGGCCGAGTAAGCGGAGGGGGAGGGATTTGAACCCTCGATCCGCCTAACGACGGATAACGGTTTTCGAGACCGCCGCATTCGACCGCTCTGCCACCCCTCCGCGGGAACGGGAAGGGTAGCGCCCACCCCGGGCGGCCGCCGCGTTACGCTCGCGCAGTGGCGGACCCGATCAACGTCTGGGACTACGAGCATCTCGCCGAGGAGAAGCTCGACGCGAACGCGCACGCCTACTTCGCGGGCGGCTCCGGCGACGAGGTCACGCTGCGCGAGAACCTGGCCGCCTTCGAGCGGCTCAAGCTCAGGCCGCGCGTGCTCGTCGACGTCACGTCGGTCTCGACCGCGACGACCGTGCTGGGCAGCAACATCGCGCTGCCGGTTCTGATCGCGCCGGTCGCGATGCAGCGCATGGCGCACCCCGACGGCGAGGTGGCGACGGCACGCGCCGCGGCGGCCGCGGGCACGATCATGTGCCTCTCGTCCGCGGCGACGTGCGCTCCGGCCGAGCTGACCGAGGGACACCGCTGGTTCCAGGTCTACGTGTGGCGGCCGCGCTCGAAGACGGAGGCCGCGATCGAAGAGGCCGTCGCGAACGGCTACTCGGCACTCGTGCTCACCGTCGACGTGCCCTACATCGGTCGCCGCGAGCGCGACGTCCGGGTCGACTTCAAGGTGCCGGAGCACCTGACCGTGCAGGGAGACCTGTTCGGGCAGGGCTTCGAAGCCGGCCTCAGCTGGCGGGACCTCGAGTGGCTCGCCGGCTACGGCCTTCCGGTGGTCGTGAAGGGACTCCTCACCGCCGAGGACGCGCAGCTCGCCTGCGAGCACGGAGCGGCCGCGGTCGTCGTCTCGAACCACGGCGGCCGCCAGCTCGACGGCGTGCCGGCGTCGCTCGAGGTGCTCGAAGAAGTCGTCAAGGTGGTCGACGGCCGCGCGGAGGTGCTGCTCGACGGCGGCGTGCGGCGCGGAACTGACGTGCTCAAGGCGCTCGCGCTCGGCGCGCGCGCGGTGATGATCGGGCGGGCGATGGTGTGGGGGCTCACAGTCGGCGGCGAGGAGGGCGTGAGCCATGTGCTGGAGCTGCTCCGAACGGAGATCGAGCTCGGGCTCGCGCTCCTCGGCTGCACGTCACCTGCCGACGTCAGTCGTGCACACGTGCAATGAGGTCGCCGCGTCGCAGCACCTTGACGGCGGTCCCCGCGAGACGAACCTCGTAGCCCGCCGTGCTCGGGAAGAGCACCTTGTCGCCGGGCTCGATACCGCCGGCCTCGTTGCCGACCGCCGTGACGACGCCGGTGCGGCAATCCGTCTCGGTCGAGGCGGGGATGATCAGCCCGAGGTTCGTCTCCGACTCCTCGTCCGATGGCTGGATCACGACGTAGTCGTCGAGCGGCTCCAGCGACAGGTCGATCCTCCTCGTGTCCGGCTCTCGCATGCCGCTAACGCTACAGCCGCCCGGCCTCGATGATGCGCTGGAGGAACTGCTGCGTGCGGGGCTCGGCAGGCGAGGTGAGGATCCGCTCGGGCGGGCCCTGCTCGAGGATGACGCCGTCGTCGAGGAAGCAGACGCGATCGGCGATGTCCCGGGCGAAGCCCATCTCGTGGGTGGCGATCAGCATCGTCATCCCGCCGGCGGCGAGCTCGCGGATGACCTCCAGCACCTCGGCCACGAGCTCGGGGTCGAGCGCGCTCGTCACCTCGTCGAGCAGCATCAGGTCGGGGCGCATCGCGAGCGCGCGCACGATCGCGACGCGCTGCTGCTGGCCGCCCGAGAGGCTGTCGGGATAGTCGTTGCGCTTGTCCGCGAGTCCGAACCGCGCGAGCAGCGTGGTGGCCTCCTGCTCGGCACGCGAGCGCGGGGTGCGCAGGGCGAGCGTCGGCGCCAGCGTGACGTTGGCGAGGACGCTCATGTGCGGAAAGAGGTTGAAGGCCTGGAAGACGATGCCGATCCGCCGGCGCACGCGGTTGACGTCGACGCCGGAGCGCGTGATCTCCTCGCCTTCGACGACGATGCGCCCGCCGTCGATCGGCTCGAGCAGGTTGACGCAGCGAAGCAGGGTCGACTTGCCCGAGCCGGAGGCCCCGATCAGGCAGACGACCTCGTGCTCCGCAACGTCGAGGTCGATGCCGCGCAGGACCTCCAGCTTCCCGAACGACTTTCGCACCTGCTCGAGGGAGAGCGCCTCGGGCATCAGGCACCTACCGCCTGCCGCCGGCGCCGGTCGCGCAACACGAGCCAGTCCGTGAAGCGCGCGAGCGGAATCGTGAGCGCGACGAAAAGCACCGCGGCGGCCACGAACGGCGTGTAGTTGAACGTTGCGGCGGCGTCGATCTGCGACTGCTTGAACGCCTCGACCGAGCCGAGGAACCCGACGAGCGCCGTGTCCTTCTGCAGGCCGATGAAGTCGTTGAGCAGCGGCGGGATCACGCGGCGAACAGCTTGTGGAAGCACGACCTTGCGCAGCGACTGGAAGTGGGTCAGTCCAAGCGAGCGCGCCGCGGCGTCCTGGCTGGGGTGGACCGACTCGATTCCCGCGCGGTAGACCTCGGAGACGTACGCCGTGTAGACGAGGATGAGCGCGACGATGCCCCAGAAGGTCGTCGACAGCGGCACGTGCTTCAACTGCAAGGCCGGCGCGCCGAAGCCGAGCAGCGCGATCACGAGGATCGTCGGCACGCCGCGGAAGAAGTCCGCGTACGCGATCCCGAGCGCACGCAGCGGGAAGAAGACAGGCCCTGGGAGGCTGCGTACAATCGCGAGTAGGAGGGCGAAGACGAGGATGAACGCCTCCGCGATGCAGAACATCTTCACGTTCAGCAGGAAGGCGTCGGCGATCTCGGGGAACGAGTCCTTGAACTGGCCCCAGTCGAAGAACGTGCGCCGCACCTCCGGCCACCCGGGTGCGTGCGTGATCGCGACACCGAGCAAGGTGAAGAAGACGACGGTGCTGAGCAGGGCGACGACGACGGCACGGCGTCCTTCGACGCCCGCAGTCACGCTGCCGAGGATCTTCGAGCCGCGGTTCTCGTTCAGGCGGCTATTTCAGCACGGGCGCGCCGGCGGCCTTGGCGAGCCACTGATCCCGCAGGCGCTGCAGGGTGCCGTCGCTGCGCAGCTTCGAGAGCGCGTCGTTGACGCAGCCGACCAGCGAGTTGCCCTTCTCGAACACCATGCCGAAGTGCTCGGGCGCCGCACCCGCGTTCGGAAACTGTCCCAGGATCTTGCTGTTCTCGATCTGTGCCGCCGTCACGTAGAAAGCGGTCGGCAGGTCGACGACGAGGCCGTCGATCTGCTTGTTCTTCAAGGACTGGACCGCAGCGTCGTTGGTGTCGAAGACGGCGGGCTGCTTTGAGGGCTTGATGTTGCTCTTGATGTAGTCGTAGCTCGTCGTGCCGAGCTGGGCGCCGAACTTGTACGGCTTCAGCGCGTCGACGGAGGTCGCGGAGGCAATCGGCGTTCCCTTCAGGACGACGAGGGCCTGGTTGACGTCGTAGTACGAGTCACTGAAGTCGACGGCCTTCGCGCGCGCAGGCTTGAAGGAGATCTGGTTGATGTCGAAGTCGAACTTCTTGGGGCCCGGCGCGAACGAGGTGTTGAAGGGGACGACGATCCACTTCACCTCGCTCTTCGCGAAGCCGAGCTGCTTCGCGACCGCGTATGCCACGGCGCTCTCGTAGCCCTGGCCTGAATACGGGTCGCTGATCTTCCACGGCGCCTTCTCGCTGCCGCCGAACCAGGGCGGGTACGCCGGGTTGTCCGTGCCGACGGTCAGCGTCCCCGCGTTGACGAGGTTGAGGTCGCCCTTCGAGCAGGATGCCGCCGTGGTCGTGCCCTCGGCCGACTTGTTCGACGAGCCGCCGCAGCCCGTTGCTGCGATCGACAGCGCGGTGACGGCCAGAAGAGCGAGGATCCTCCGCACGGCCGCGACCCTACCACGCGGATACTTGGGCACATGCGCATAGCCAGCCACGACGTTCCGATCTCGAACCCGGACAAGATCTTCTTTCCGGAGCCCGGCCTGACGAAGGGCGACCTCGTCTCCTACTACGTCGACGTCGCCGACCGGGCGCTGCCCCACCTGCAGGGCCGCCCCTTCCACATGGTGCGCTACCCGAATGGAGTGGACGGTGACTTCTTCCATCAGAAGCGGGTGCCGCCGCACCCCGACTTCGTCGGCGAGCAGTACGTCGAGTTCCCGAGCGGGCACTCGACCGTTTTCGCGGTGATCGACGACCCCGCGGCGCTCGCGTGGGTGATCAACCTCGGCTGCATCGAGCTGCACACCTGGCACTCCCGCGTGGCCGACATCGAGCGCCCCGACTACCTGCTCATCGACCTCGACCCGACCACCGACGGCCAGTGGCCGCACGTGCGCGAGATCGCGCTGGTGGTGCGAGAGGTGATGGAGGAGCTCGGCCTCGCCTCGTACCCGAAGACGTCGGGGGCCACCGGGCTGCACGTGATGGCGCCGATCAAGCCAGAGGTTCTGTTCCCTGACGTGCGCCGCTTCGCGAAGGCGCTGGCGGAAGAGGTCGAGCGCCGGGTCGGCGACCAGGAGATCGCAACAACGACGTGGCGTGTCGCCGACCGGCGCGGCGTGTTCGTCGACTTCGGCCAGAACACCCGCGACCGCACGATCGCAACCGCCTACTCCGTGCGGCCGACGCCGGACGCGCGCGTCTCGGCGCCCCTGCGCTGGGAGGAGGTCGCCGACGTCGATCCTGCCGACTTCACCGTCGGGACGATGCGCGATCGCATCGCGGAGGTGGGAGATCCGATGGCCGGCATGTGGGAGCACGAGGTCTCGCTCCTGCCGCGCTTCGAGCAGCTGGGGGTAGGGCTCCCCTAGTGCCCCATCCAGCACTACAAAGCGGCACGGCATTACTGGAAGGGCACTAGCCTGCGAGCAGGCTCTCGAAGGTGGGATCGTCGGCGTGGCGCGCCGGCCGGACCTCGCGCCACGTGCACTGGTCCGGGTCCTTGTCGTCGCGGAAGCGGATGAACTTCGACCCGTGCCGGAAGCGGTTCCCCTGGACCTTGTCGTACCGCACCTCCGCCACGAGCTCGGGGCGGACCGCCGACTCTGCAAGCTCGCCCGTTCCCCAGCGGTTCGGTTCCGAGAAGCCGCGGTCGGGCGCACCTTCGAGCAAGGGCTCGATCCGGTCGAAGATCTCCTTGTGCCGGCTCGCGGCCACGGCGGCAGAGCCGACGTAATCCATCTTTCCGTCGTCGGCATGGAGGCCGAGCAGCAGCGTGGCGATGCGTGACGGCTTTTCCTTCCAGCGGACC
This sequence comes from Gaiellaceae bacterium, assembly GCA_035764165.1. Lineage (GTDB taxonomy): Bacteria > Actinomycetota > Thermoleophilia > Gaiellales > Gaiellaceae > 3-1-20CM-4-69-9. The sequence goes on from DASTZS010000053.1 coordinate 59,956, forward strand.
CCGACGATCACGCAGTCGGCCGTCTTGTAGGGCTTGACCTTGAGCACGCCCTCGCGCGAGCCGGGCAGGTAGGGAAGGCCAAGCTTCTTTGCGATCACACCGTCGAGGCCCGCGGCTTCGAAGCTCTCGAGCCACTTCTGCGCCGCCTCGGCGTCGCCGGTCGTCGGCGAGAGCCGGAAGCCCTCGGCGACACGCTCGAGCTCGGCACGACGCTTCTCGAGCGGACGCTCGTGCACCGGCTCGCCGTTCCAGAGCAGCAGGTCGAAGACGATGAACTCCGCCGGGATCTCGGCCGACAGCTTGCGGATTCGCGACTCTGCAGGATGAAGCCGCATCTGCATCGAGTCGAAGTCGAGCACACCGTCGCGCGCGATCACGATCTCTCCGTCGAGCGCCGAGTGGGGTGGGAGCAGCTCGCCGAGCGGCCGCAGCTCTGGGAAGTAGCGCAGCAGCGGTCGCCCGTTCCGCGACCAGAGCGCGAGCTCCTCGCCGTCGTTCTCGAGCACGCCGCGGAAGCCGTCCCATTTCGGCTCGAACTGCCAGCCGTCCGTCTCGGGCAGCTCCTTGACGAGCTGCGCCTCCATGGGTGGGAAGGGAACGTTTGGTCCAGGCACCGGGCGGAACCCTACTGACGTGATTCCGGACGAGGGAGGTTCATGACATGGGACAGCTGAAGGAGCAGTTGATCAAGCACATCGACGAGGCGCACGCGATGGAGCAGAACGTGCTGCGCATGCTCGACGGGATGATCTCGAACACGGACGATCCTGAGATTCTCGACGCGCTCGAGCACCACAAGATGCAGACGCAGGGCCATGCAGACCGGATGGCGCGGCGGCTCGAGGCGCACGACGCGTCGCCGTCGACCGTGAGGCAGCTGGGCGGCGTGCTCGGTGCGCTCGCGAAGATGCCGCTCGACTTCGTGCGCGGCGAGAAGGCCGGCCGCAACGCGCGTGACGGCTACGCCACCGAGCACCTAGAGATCGCGAGCTACGAGCTGCTGCGGCGCATCGCCCAGAAGGCGGGCGACGAGGAGACCGCCACCGCGGCCAGCGAGATCATCGAGGAGGAGCGTGCGATGGCGAAGCTGATCGAGCAGCACTGGGACCGCTTCGCCGAGCTCTCCCTGCAGGAGGAGGGCATCGCGGTCTGATCGGTCGCACGGGACAGGTCCGAGGGACAGTCCCTCGGACCTGTCCAGGTGCGTCTACGTCAGCCAGGGGGCGAGGAAGCCCTCGATGTCCCGGCAGCCTCGCGGCCGCTCGAGCCTCGCGGCGACGGTCTTGTTCTCCACCACCACGAGCGTCGGCACCGTCTCGATCTTGAAGCGCTCGAGCAAGTCGGGCCGCTCCTCCTCCGCTACCCGCACGACGTTGAACGTGCCGTGATTCCGGCGTCGCTGCAGCACCTGCGCGAGGAATCCCTCGACGCGGCGGCAATGACCCGAAAGGGTCGAGTGGAAGAAGACCAGCCGTGGTTGCTCGGCCAGTGAGGGGATAGCCACTGCCATGTCGCACCTCCGTTGGAGCTCGAAGGGCGAGGACTTGGCCCTTTGCTAGGAACGAGCGGATTTCTCCCCGGAATCTGTCGTTTCGTAACCTCGGGCCGGCGGCGCCTGTCTAAGCTCACGCGATGAGACGAGTTGCAGTCACGGGTCTCGGCGCGGTCACGCCCCTCGGCAACGACGCCCAGTCGACGTGGCGTGCGGCGCTGGCGGGGGAGAGCGGCATCGACTGGATCCGCTCCTTCGATCCAGGCGACGCCCCGGTGCGCGTGGCGGCGGAGGTCAAGGACTTCGACGCCGGTCAGGTGGCCTCGCCGAAGGATGTCCGCAAGCTGGAGCGGAACGTCTTGCTCGCCCTCGGCGCCGCCCGCGAGGCGATGGGCGACGCCGAGCTGAACGGCTTCGACCCGATGCGCGTCGGGATTATCTTCGGCACCGCGATCGGAGGCGTGAACGGCATCCTCGAGCAGGAGGAGATCCGCCGCGAGCGCGGCGCCGGCCGCGTCTCGCCGAACTTCCTGCCGAACGTCCTCGTCGACTCGGCGAGCGGGCAGCTGGCGATCTCCCTCGGCATCAAGGGCCCGAACTACGCCGTCGTCTCGGCGTGTGCGACGGGCTCACACGCGATCGGCGAGGCGGCCGAGCTGATCAAGCGAGGAGACGCCGACGCCGTGCTCGCGGGCGGGGGGGAGGCCTGCATGCACCCGCTCATCCTCGCGGGCTTCACCGCGATGCGCGGGCTCGCGGTCGAGAACGAGGACCCGCCTCGCGCCTCGCGCCCCTTCGACGCCACGCGCGCCGGGTTCGTCATGGGGGAGGGTGCCTGCGTCTTCGTGCTCGAGGAGCTCGAAGCCGCGCGGGCCCGCGGCGCGCACGTGTACGCGGAGGTGCTCGGCTACGGCGCGTCGAACGACGCGCATCACATGGCTCAGCCCGAGCCGGAGGCGACCGGCGTCGCCGACATGATGCGCGCCGCGCTGCAGCGGGCGGGTGTGGAGCCTGAGCGCGTCGGTTACATCAACGCGCACGGCACGTCGACGCCCCTCGGCGACCTGGCCGAGACGAAGGCGATCAAGGACGTGTTCGGTGGGCACGCCTACGACCTCGCCGTCTCCTCGACCAAGTCGATGATGGGCCACACGTTCGGCGCGGCGGGCGCGATCGAGGCCATGATGTGCGTGCTCGCCCTGCACGACGGCGTGCTGCCGCCTACGATCAACTACCGCCACCCGGACCCGGCTTGCGACCTCGACTACGTGCCGAACGAAGCTCGTCACGTGCAGGTCGACGTCGCGCTCTCGAACGCGATGGGGCTGGGCGGCCACAACGGCTGTGTACTGCTGGGTAAAGTCGAATGAGCTTCATCGTCGAGTCGCAGGTCGAGCAGTACGCCGAGGAGCACACGTCTCCCGACGGCGAGCTGTTCGAGCGCCTCGCCGCGGAGACGCGTGAGAAGACGACCGCGCCGCAGATGATGGTCGGACGTCTCGAGGGCCGTTTCCTCGGCAGCCTCGTGCGCATGCTCCGTGCGCGCCGCGTCCTCGAGCTCGGGACGTTCACCGGCTACTCGTCCATCTCGATGGCGCTCGCACTGCCCGCCGGGGGACGCGTGATCACTTGTGACGTCGACGAGGAGACGACGGCGATCGCTCGCCGATATGCGGAGGAGGCCGGCGTTGCCGACAGGATCGACTACCGGCTCGGCGCCGGGCTGGAGACGATCGCGCAACTCGACGGTCCGTTCGAGCTCGTCTTCATCGACGCGGACAAGCCGAACTACGTGAACTACTACGAGGCGACGCTCCCGCTGCTCGCCGACGGCGGCGTGATGGTGGTCGACAACACGCTCTGGTCGGGCAAGGTCGCCGACGAGAACGAGGACGACGAGAACACGCGGGCGATCCGGGCTCTGAACGACCACGTCCTCGCGGACCCGCGCGTGGAGAACGTCCTGCTCACCGTCCGCGACGGCATGAATCTCGTCTGGCGCGCCTGAGATCATCTGCCCATGACGGCGACGGAGCAGCAGCGCGGACCGGTCGGCAACACGCGCTCGATCGGGCTCTCGATCCTGTGGGCCGTCCTCACGCTCGGCATCTACACGCTCGTGTGGACCTACAAGACGCAGGAGGAGATCAAGCGCTACTCGGGCAACGGCGTGGGCGGCGTGATCGGGCTCGTGATCTACATCCTCCTTTCGCCGGTGACGTACTTCGTCGTTCCCTCCGAGGTCCGCTACATGTACGAGGACCTCGACGGGCAGCACGGTCCCGTGCGAGGCACGACCGGCCTCTGGATCCTGCTTCCGCTCGTGGGCTCGATCGTGTGGTTCGTCAAAGTGCAGGGCGCGCTCAACCGCTACTGGCAGTCGAAGGGCGCTCCGCCTCCCTGATCGTCTCCGGGTCGAGGTTCCGGATCGAGTCGAGCACGATGTCCGCCAGCGCAAGCACCTCGCGCTGCGGCGGAAAGGCGCGGTTGGGAATCGCGACGACGCGCATACCTGCGGCATGGGCCGACCTGATCCCGCTGGTGGAGTCCTCGATCGCGACCGCCTGCGCGGGCTCGACGCCGAGCCTGCGCGCAGCCTCGAGATAGACGTCGGGGGCCGGCTTGCCGCGCTCGACCTCCTCGGACGACACCGTGGCCCGGAAGCGTGGCGCGAGGCCCGAGACGTCGAGCACGCGGTCGATCAGCTCGCGGTTCGAGGAGGACGCGATGCCGAGCAGCCACTGCGCCGCGAGACGGTTCACGGCGTCGGCGGCGCCCTCGATCAGCGGCAGCTCGCGCGTGTAGCGCTCGAGCATCCGTCTGACGACTTCGCGGTTGATCTCCTCGGGTGGCTCGGCCAGGCCGACGACGTCGTGCATGTAGCGCGACCACTCGGTCGAGCTCATCCCCATCATGTCCGACTGCGCCTGCTCGCTCCAGCGCCCGCCCCGTTCGCGCGCGAGTCCCTCGCGCACCTCGTCCCACAGCTCCTCCGTGTCGAGGACGACGCCGTCGAGGTCGAAGACGACGGCCCGGATCACGCAGGCAGGAACCGGCTGTCCCGGTACACGAGGCCCGGGCCGGACGAGCCCAGCTCGCTCCGCTCCACCTCGCCCACGAAGACGGTGTGGTCGCCGGCCTCGTGCTCGGCGACTGTCCGGCACTCGAGCCATGCGCGGGCTCCTTCGACCAGCGGGCCGCGCGTCCCGTCACGGACGTCGACGCCCTTCCAGAGCGCAACGGGCGGGATGCCGCTGCGCGCGAAGTGCTGCGCGAGGCTCGCCTGGTCCCCTGACAGCAGGGTCGCCGCCCAGCCGCCGGCGCGGCGCAGCGGCTCGAGCGAGGAGGAGTCACGCCCAATCGAGATCCCGACGAGCGGCGGCTCGAGCGACAGCGAGACGAGGGAGCCGACCGTCAGGCCGAAGCGCTCGCCTTCGAGCTCGGTCGTCACGACCGCGACGGGCGCGGGAAAGCGCCTCATCACTTCCCGGAGCTCCTCGCCCGTCATCGGCCCGATGATAGGGACGTGACGAGGCGGGACCTGATCGAGCTGTCGCTGGCGGCCGTCCTGGTTGCGGTCGCAGCGGTCGCCAACTTCGCCGACGCCACGCCGGTGCTGACCTTCGTGCTGGCCGCGGTCGCCATCGCCGTGCTCGCGCGCCTGGTCGGAAGCGCGACGGAGCAGCTGGGCGGCCGGGTCGGCTCGTCCGCCGCCGGAGCGATCCAGTCGGCGCTCGGCAACCTGCCTGAGCTCTTCATCGCGCTCTTCGCGCTGCACGAGGGCCTGACGGCTGTCGTGCAGTCGGCGCTCGTCGGGTCGGTGATCGCGAACGGCATCCTCGTGCTCGGTCTGGCGTTCGTCGCCGGCGGTCTGCGCAACGGCAGGCAGACGTTCGACTCGCCGCGGGCACGGCTGATCGCGACGCTGACGGTGCTCGCGGCGGCCATCCTCGCCGTGCCTTCGCTCGCACACGCCGTGCACACTCCGGCGGCTGCGCACGAGCAGACGCTCAGCCTCATCTGCGCAGGAGTGCTGATCGTCGTCTTCGTCGTCACGCTGCCGGGCCTGCTCGCCGTTGCCGATCACGCCGCTGTCGAGCCGCCTCGCTGGACGTTGCCGACGACCATCACCGTGCTCGGCGGTACCGGCGTCGCGGCAGCGTTCGTCAGCGACTGGTTCGTCAGTGCGCTGCGGCCTGCGACGGCGTCGCTCGGCATGAGCGAGGCCTTCGCGGGGCTCGTCGTGGTCGCGATCGCCGGCAATGCTGTCGAGAACGTCGTCGGCGTGCAGCTCGCCGCGCGCAACCGGCCCGACTTCGCGATCTCCGTCATCGTCAACTCGGCGCTGCAGGTCGCGCTCCTGCTGACGCCGGTGCTCGTCTTCTCGAGCCTCTTCTTCGCGACGTCGCTCACGCTCGTGTTCCCGACGCTCCTGGCGATCTGCCTCTTGCTGGCTGCCTGGATCGTCGCGATCGTCGTCTACGACGGCGAGAGCACGTGGGAGGAAGGAGTGATCCTCGTCGGCTTCTACGTCGTCGTCGCGGCCAGCTTCTGGTGGGGCTCTTGACCCGTGAGCCGAAGGGTGCGGCGCGCGGCCGGTGCGGCGTCTGCGTGGTAAGAAACAATCTCCGGGATGGCGGCGGTCAAGAGGGACTACTACGAGGTGCTCGGCCTCCCGCGCGACGCGGACGGGGACGAGATCAAGCGGGCCTTCCACTCGCTCGCGCGTGACTGGCATCCCGACGTTGCCGACGCCCCGGACGCCGAGGCGCGCTTCCGGGAGCTGGCGGAGGCGTACTCGGTGCTCTCCAGGCGGGAGGCACGGCTCCTCTACGACCGTTACGGCTACCGCGGCCGCGGCAACCAGGGCTTCGACGAGGCGCTCTGGGAAAGCCGGCCCCCGGCCGCCGCCCGGGGAGAGAACGTCCACGCCTCGATCGAGCTGCGGAGCTTCGAGGCGGCCGAGGGGACCCGGCGCGTCCTGGAGTACGAGGCGGCCGCGCGCTGCAAGGCATGCATGGGACGCGGCTCGGTCGGCCTGCCCGATCCGGAGTGCGAGTCCTGCGGCGGTACCGGCCGCAAGCGGACCATGGCGAGCCTCGAGGTCGCCAACCTGCTCCAGATCGAGCCCTGCCCCGCCTGCGTCGCCGAGCCCTGCTCCCAGTGCGGTGGCGACGGCACCGTGTCGGCGGAACGGCGCATCCGGCTGCTCGTCCCGGCCGGCGTGCAAGACGGCACCCAGCTCCGTGTGGGCGGCGACGGCCACGACGCCGGTGCAGGCTCGATCCCCGGTGACCTCCTCGTGCGGGTCAAGGTGCTCCCGCCGCCGCGCGATCCGAAGGCGGTGCGCTTCGCGGCGCTCCTCCTCCTGCTCGTCGCGATCGCCACGCTCGTCCTCTACCTCGTGCGCTAGCAGGCCCTCGGTCGAGGGATTTCTCACCGGCTGCGGCAGGTTCGCTCTACACTTCGAGGAGAACGGGCAGCGCTGCGGCCGTTGTTCCACCACTCATGGGAACGCCGCAGCCATACACCGATCTCCTTTCAATCGGTCGACGCCGGATCCTCGTCGTCGACGACGATCCCTCGCTGCGGTTGCTGCTGCGGGAAACCCTCGCGGCGGTCGAGTTCGAGCTCGAGGAGGTTTCTTCGGCCGAAGAGGCGCGCGACATCGTGCGGTTCTTCCGGCCGGCGATCGTGCTTCTCGACGTGAACCTTCCGGGCCTGGACGGCATCTCGTTCTGCAAAGAGCTCATGCGGAACGGCAAGGATGAGCCGATCGTGATCATGCTCACCGGCAGCAGGACGACGGAAGCCGAAGCGCAGGCTGCGGGAGCGCGTGCCATCCTGCGCAAGCCGTTCAGCCCGCTCGAGCTGATCGCGTTGCTCGACCGTGTCAGCGAACCGTCGCCGGACCTGCTCGTCGGCAGCAGCGAGGGCGATGCCGAGCAGCTGTTGATCTATGCGCGCGACCTCGGCCGGGTGGTCGAGACGGAACGGGCGCAGCGGCGACTGCTGCAGCAGGCGTATCGGCAGACGGTGGCCGCGCTCGCAGATGCGTTGGAGGCGAAGGATCCAGGTACCGGCTTGCACGCGCAGCGCGTGCAGCACTATGCGCTGACGCTCGCCGGGGTCGTGGAGCCGAGCCTGCTCGACGATCCCAGCCTCGAGTACGGCTTCCTCCTCCACGACGTCGGGAAGATCGGCATCCCCGACCAGGTGTTGAACAAGCCGGGGCCGCTCGACGAGCACGAGCGCCGGCTGATCGAGTTGCACCCGATGATCGGCGCCGAGATCCTCGCGAACGTCGCGCTGCTGCAGGGCGAGGGAGTCGCCGTCGTGCACTCGCACCACGAGCGCTGGGACGGCGCCGGGTATCCCAACGGTCTCGCGCGTGAGGAGATCCCGATCGGCGCGCGCATCTTCGCGGTCGCGGACGCGCTCGACGCGATGACGAGCGACCGCCCGTATCGCGCCGCGCTCAGCTGGGAGGAGGCGACGGAGGAGATCATCACCCAGGACGGCTCGCAGTTCGACCCGAGAGTCGTGCGCGCGTTCTGTATCCGCGAGACTCGCCTGCGCCGCATCCACGACGAGCTCGCGACGTTGGCCGCCTGACCACGGGTTGAGTCAACGAGGCGAGCGGCGGGGGTGGGATTTGAACCCACGGACCGCCTTGCGGCGGTCAGCGGTTTTCAAGACCGCCCCGTTCGACCGCTCCGGCACCCCGCCGTGCGCGACAGGGTAGCCCGGCCGCAGGCGGGCGCCACATCGCGGGAGCCTGGGGTCAGACCCTCAGACAGGCCCTGCGACGACATGTCTGAGGGACTGTCCCTAGGACATGTCCGCGGTGAGGCGGCGGAGGCACGCACGCGCGCGCCGTGGCGGTCAGGCCTGCGTGCGGTCGCCGGCGAGTCGCCCCGGCGCGCCGAACCCGTGCAGTACCTCCGGGATGGCGACGGAGCCGTCGTCCTCCTGGAAGTTCTCCATCATGGCGAGCATCGCGCGGCCCGTCACGGCGGTCCCGTTCAACGTGTGCACGGGCTCCAGCTGCTTGTCGTCGCGGCGCCAGCGAATCTCGAGCCGGCGTGCTTGGTAGTCGGTCGTGTTCGACGTGGACGTGACCTCGCGATAGCGCTGCTGGGACGGGAACCACGCCTCGATGTCGTACTTCTTCGTCGCGGACGCGCCGAGGTCGCCCGCCGCGATGTTGACGACGCGATACGGGAGCCCGAGCTCCTGCACGAGTTCCTCCTCGACCTCGAGCAGCCGGTCGTGTTCGTCGCGCGACCACTCCGGTTTCGTGAACGCGAACATCTCCACCTTGTCGAACTGGTGGACACGGAACATGCCGCGCGTGTCCTTGCCCGCAGCACCCGCCTCGCGTCTGAAGCACGTCGAGTAGCCGGCGTAACGGAGCGGCAGGTCGTGTGCCTCGAGGATCTCGGCGCCGTGCATCGCCGCGAGCGGCACCTCCGAAGTCCCGACGAGGTAGAGCTCGTCGCGCTCGACGGCGTAGATGTTCACCTCGTCCGTGGGGAAGAAACCGGTCCCGTACATCGACTCCTCACGGACGAGCACCGGCGGCAGCACCGGCGAGAACCCGCGCGTGACGAGCCGGTCGAGCGCGAAGCGGTAGAGCGCGAGCTCCAGCAGCGCGACGTCGCCGATGCGATACGCGAAGCGCGAGCCGGAGACCTTCGCAGCGCGCTCCAGCTCGATGCCGCCGGCCGCCAGCTCGACGTGGTCCTTGACGGGGAAGTCGAAAGAGGGCGGCTCGCCGACGCGACGGATCTCGACGGCGTCCTCCTCGCTGGAGCCGTCGGGCGTCGCCTCGTCCGGCGGATTGGGGACGCGCTCGAGCAGCTCTTTGCGCCTCGTCTCGGCGGCGGCGAGCTCGTGCTCGAGCGACTGCAGCTCCTCCTTGATCCGCTCGAGTTCGGCGAGCTGCTCCGGCGTCGGCTTGCCCTTGAGCTTTCGCGCACCGCGCAGCTCCTCCACGCGCGGCTGGACCTCCCTCACCGCGCGGTCGGCCGCCAGCAGCGCGTCGAAGATCTCCGCCGCGCCTTTGCGCGCGAGCGCGGTGCGGAAGGCGTCGGGGTCGGCACGGGCGGCGCGAAGATCGATCATGCGCGGGAGTCTAGGTACGTCTCCAGCACCTGGGCGACGCCCTCGTCGTCCACGGATGGACAGACGAAGTCCGCGATCTTCTTCACCTCGTCGTGGGCGTTCTCGACCGCGACCCCGTAGCCGGCCCAGTCGACGAGCTCGATGTCGTTCTCCCCGTCGCCGAAGGCGACCGTGTGCGCGCGCGCGAAGCCCAGGTGCTCGGCGACGAACTCGAGGCCCGACGCTTTCGTCACCTCGGGCGAGGCGAATTCGAGGAAGTAGGGCAGCGACTTCGAGATGTAGAGGCGGTCCCCGAACCGGTCGATCATGCGCTGCTTCAGGCCGTCGAGCACTTCAGGGTCGTCGATGACCACGAGCTTCGTCGGCGGCGAGTCCAGCCACTCGAGCAGGTCGCCGACGGGATGGAGCGTGAGATCTTGGAAGTCCGCGTAGCGCTTCGCCTCGGGTGTCACCTCGGCGACATAGAGCTCGTCGCCCACGTAGCAGTTGAGACCGAAGCCCTCCTCGTTCAGCGCAGCGATCGTCTCGCGCGCGAGCTCCAGGGGGATGGGAACGTGGCGCAGCCAGCGCCCGCTCTCGGGTTCGGCCACGACCGCGCCCTGGTAACAGACGACAGGGTCGCGGATCCCGACCTCCAAGGCGTAGCGCCTGACCGACTGGAACATGCGGCCGGTCACGAGCACGACGTGGATGCCCGCGGCGAGCGTCGTCTCGATCGCCGCGCGCGTGCGTGGACGCAGGACGGTGTCTTCCCCGATCAGCGTGCGATCGAGGTCGCACGCGACCGCGTCGAGCTCGCGCGGAAACTCCTGCGGAAGGTTCAGCCTTGCGGCTTCGTCAGGAAGTCGACCAGGGCGTTGAGGTCGTCGGGCGGCAGCGACTTGTACGACTTCGGCATCACGCCCTTCGGATATCCCTTCTCGACGTACTTGTCCGGATCGACCACCGCCTCGCGCGCGAACTGCTCGAGCGGCTGGGTCGCCTTCTTCGCGTACTCGGGCAGCTTGTCGAGATCAGGTCCGATCATCCCGTTCGCCTCCGGGCCCGCGGGCTGGTACGTGTGACAGGCGCCGCAGCCCTGACTGAGGAAGATTGCCTTCCCCGGCGCAGCCGCCTGCACCGTGCCGACCACCGTGTCGGGAAGCGGTTTGACGACCCCCTCGCTGCCGCAGCCTGCAAGGCCGAGCACGGACAGCGCGAACACAGCAGTCAAGGCTCCGCGGCGCATCGGGCGCGAGTCTACTGACTCGAAGCGGACGAGAGCCGCGCAGCCAAGCGCGCCGAGGCCGATCACGTCCACGGGCGTGTCGTTCACGAGCAGCGACACCCCGAGGCCCGCGAGGAGCGCGTCGACGGTGGCATGCCGGGGACGCATCGTGCCCATCACCACAAGCGCGGCGGCCGAACCGACGAACTGCACGATCGTGTACCAGGTCTTCGTCGCGGACTTCCAGGAGAGATGGAGACGATGTCCGAGATCGCCGAGCAGCGAGCCCGGCCCCATGTCGACCGCGTGCGTGACATGGCTCGACCCGCCGAGCAACGCGTCGAGACCGATGAGTGCGAGCCCGAGCAGGACGACCCCGCCCGACAGGAGCGCGATCCGCCGCGGCGTGAAGGCGAGTCCGCGCAGACGCACGCCGAGCACGCCGAGCGCCACGGCGTAGACGAGGACCCCACCGCCGTCCGCGCCTGCCTTGCTCCAACCGATCGTGACCAGCGCCAGCCCGCCGAGCGGGACGAGCCAGCGCATCCCCGCGATCGCCGCCGCGGCGAGGACCGCCGGCAGGAGCAGAGTCTCGACCTGATTCGTCAGCCCGTAGAACCGTCCGCCACCGTCCGGGTGCGCACCGAGGACCGCGAGCGAGTTGAGCTCCGGGTCGGCGGCGAGGGCGACAGTCAAAGCCGCCAGGAAGAGCGCGACGACGGGCGGGACGAGGCGCCGTCGAACGGCGGCGGCGAGCGCGAGGGCGATCGTGCCGACTGCCATGCCTGCAACCAGGACCCAGAAGCGCGTGACGCCGGCCTGCGAGAGCAGCAGCGACGTCGTCACCGCCCCCGCACCACCGAGCACGCCGGCGCGCGGCGCCGCCGCAACGAGCAGCAAGACGCTGAAGATGACCGTGGCGAGCACCCAGCCACGCGCGTGGTGGATGTGGGCGAGCCGGGTGTCGAGATCACGGAGGTGCTCGACGGCGTCGCGATCCGGCTCGGCGCGGATCCGCGGTGAGCGGTCCTGCCCGAGTGCGACGAGCGACGGAGCGATGTCGGCGACGGCGACGAGGCCGCGAACGCGTGTCGCCTCGTCGGTCAGGATGCCGCGATAGCCGTGACCCGCGAACGCGACCCAGTAGCGCTTCGTGTTGGGGCGGCGGCCGGGCGGCGGCAGCTCGACGTAGACGGCAGGTCCCGCCGGAGCCCCCGCGGGCAGTCCGAAGCGGAGGTCGGCGAGGATCCTCCCGCTCGGCTTGCCGCCGAGCAGCGCGTTCTCGACCTTGCCTCGCTCGAGGGAGGCGATGGCCCCCGCCCGGCTGATCGCGCCGCCCGCGCCGGGGACGTAGAGGCCGAGCGCCGCCGGAAACCCGATCTGAGCCGGGATCGTGCCGGGCGGCACGACGTAGATCGTCGGGCGCGCCTGTGCGGTCGCCGCGGCGGCAAGAGCCCCCGCAGAGACGAGTCCCGCGGCTACGATTCGTGTCCCACTCCGCCTCTTCAAGGAGAGCGATTCTCGATGAAACGCCGGTCTTACGGTCGCGACGCCGGTCTGACGCTCCGGATGCTGCTCACGGGCTCATTGCTCGGGCTGCTCTACGTCGTCTTTGCGGTCGTCCTCTTCAACGTGCTCAGCGTCGGGCTCGTCCCGATGATCCTCATCGTCGTCGGGATCGCGTTCTTCCAGTACTTCACCTCCGACAAGCTGGCGCTCGCCGCCTCGGGCGCGAAGGTCGTCGAGCGCGACCAGGCGCCCGAGCTGCACGACATGGTGGAGCGGTTGTGCGCGCTGGCCGACCTGCCCAAGCCGCGTGTGGCGGTGATCGACACCGACGTGCCGAACGCGTTCGCGACCGGTCGGAGCCCGAAGCACGCCGCCGTGGCGGTGACCCGCGGGCTCTGGCAGCGGCTCGAGCCGCGCGAGGTCGAGGGCGTGATCGCGCACGAGCTGTCGCACATCGCCAACCGCGACGTCCTGATCATGACCGTCGCGAGCTTCTTCGCGATGCTGGCGGGCCTGCTGACCAGGTTCGGCCTCTACGGCGGCATGTTCGGCGGCGGGCGGGGTCGCGACAACAACGCCGTGCCCGTCTGGCTGATCGTCCTCCTCGTCTCCGTCGTGACGTACTTCCTCAGCCAGATCCTCATCCTCGCGATCTCGCGCTACCGCGAGTTCGCCGCGGATCGTGGCTCCGCGCTGATCACCGGTGCACCCGAGCATCTGATGAGCGCGCTGCAGAAGATCGCGAGCGAGATGTTCCGCATCCCGCAGCGCGACCTGCGCGAGGTCGAGTCGATGAACGCCTTCTTCATCGTCCCGACGTCGGTCAAGAGCGCGGCGCGCACGCTCTTCATGACGCACCCGCCGCTCGAGAAGCGGCTCGAGGCCCTCGGGGAGATCGCGCGCGAGATGGGCCGGCCGGTCGCCTAGCGCGGCTCGTGGGGCTTCGGGACGTCCTCTTCGGCAAGAAGAAGCTCGCCGGGCCTGCACGGGAGCGGCTGTTTGCTCTGACGACGGCTGCGGTGACGATGGCCACGGAGCTGGGGCTCAAGCCGGCGGGCGCCGGGGCCGTCGTCTTCAAGCCGCTCTCGGCGGCGGAGTTCGTCCGGGCGGAGACCGACCTGCAGCAGCTGCTCGAGCGGGTCGGGGCCGAATCGGGCTCGAAGATCGAGCGGCGCGAGGACTCCTTCGGCTACACGTGGATCATCGTCCGTGACCCGGACCTCGAAGATCAGGTCACCGCCGTGCACGCCGTCGCCCAGGGCCTGGAAGAGCAAGGCTTCGGGCCGCAGCTGCTCGCGGCGGTCTTCAAGTTCGAGGGGCGCGGCGAACGGCCTGTCTACTGGATCTACGGCTACAAGCGCGGCGCATTCTGGCCCTTCGTCCCGAGTGGGGAGGACCAGAAGCGTGACAACGCCGAGGAGCTGGAGCTGAAGGCGAAGCTCGAGCGGGAGCTGCCGGTGGAACAGGACCTGAGCCGCTGGTTCGGCGTCTTCGACGCACCCCTTTAGGCCCGCTTTCGGCACACATTCGCCACGTTTCGGGGTCAGACCCCGTTACGAACAAAATTGCCGCAAAATGCGGTCTTTGCGTCGTTCTGATGCCGGTGTGACACCATGCACTGCTTGACGTGACATCACAGTGATGTCATAGTGGCCTCATGAACGTGGCGGCTTACGTCGAGGCGCTCCAGCAGGATCTGGCCAACGTCGCCGGCATCGGCGACGAGCAGGTGGCCGAAGCGGCCCGCCGGATGGCTGCAGCGCTGGAGTCCACCCTCCGACTCCGGCTGATGGACGCCCTCGGCGAGGCCGCCGCGGAGCTCACGAACCAGCTGCCCGACGGGCACGTCGAACTGCGCGTCTCCGGCGGGGAGCCCGAGCTCGTCTACGTCCCCGATCCCGGCAGCCCACCGCCGTCGAGCCTCGAGGACCTTTCCGCCCGCATCACACTGCGACTGCCCGAGACGCTCAAGGCGATCGTGGACACGGCGGCCCAGGAGGCCGGAGTCTCCGCAAACACCTGGCTGCTCCAGCAGATCACCCGCAGTGCTGATCCCACCCGGCGATCCCGCCCCGGCGGCCGCCGCATGACCGGCTACGGCCGCAGTTGAAAGGAGCGACGATGCACGTCCTTCCCCTCCCATTCGGACTGGCTCTCGCGCTCGGCCCGCGCCGCGAGGCCGACAAGCTTCGAACGCGCAAGCCCGTGCGCGTCCCGTACGAGAAGACGGTGCACGTCAGGGAGCAGCTGCTCCTCGACTACTTCGTCCCGGGTCGCCAGGTGCACTGATGCGCAGCGAGACGTACTCCACACCGGGCTCCGTCCTGCTGAATCTCGACATCCCCGCCGGGGAGATCGCGATCCAGACGGCCGACACCGACGAGACGCGTGTCGAGCTCGCACCCGGCTCCGACAGCGAGAGCGCCCTCGAGATCGTCCAGAGCGCACGCATCGAGCTCCTCAAGCGCGGCGACGGGCACGAGGTCGTCGTCGAGGTGCCCACACGCTCCGGAATCTCGATCTCGTTCAGCCGTGGCCCGGATGTGCGCTTCGGCACACCGGAGCTGCGTCTGCGCGTCACGTGCCCGCGCGGAGCGGCGCTCGACATTCGCACGAAGTCGGCCGACGTCGAGGCGCGCGGCGAGTACGGCGCGGTGGAGATGAAGACCGCGTCGGGCGACCTGGAGATCGACGAGACGACGGGCTCGGCTCGCATCAAGACCGCGAGCGGCGACGTGCAGATCGAGCGCGTCGGCGATGCGCTCGACGTGCAGAGCGTCTCGGGCGACGTCGACGCCGGCTCGGTTCGAGGTGACGTCCGCGCGCAGCTCGTCTCGGGCGACGTGGCCGTGCGGGACGCAGGCGGGTCCGTCAACGCCAACACCGTCTCCGGCGACCAGCGCTTCGAGGCCGTCCAGAACGGTCGCGTCCAGCTCAAGGCGATCTCCGGCAACGTCACGGTTGGCGTCCGTCGCGGTGCGCAGGTCTACGTCGACGCGAACACCGTGAGCGGCTCGACGGAGTCGGAGCTCGAGCTCGGGGACGCGCCGGGCGAGGATGTCCCCGACACCGGCCGGCTCGTCGAGATCCTCGTCAAGACGGTGTCGGGCGACGTGCGGATCGAGCGCGCCCCGGCGCCGGTGGAGCTGACCGACCGGCCGTGAGACTCTGGCCAGAAGGGGGTCTCTGGCGCCACTCGGATTTCCTGAAGCTCTGGTCGGCGGAGACCGTCAGCCAGTTCGGCACGCAGGTGAGCCAGCTCGCCTTGCCCCTGGCCGCGATCGACGTGCTCCACGCCAGCGCCTTCGAGGTCGCGGCGCTGACGACGGTCGAGTTTCTGCCGTTCCTCCTCGTCAGCCTCCCTGCCGGCGTCTGGGTCGACCGGCTGCCGCGGCGGCCGATCCTCGTCATGGGCGATCTCGCACGTGCGGGCCTGCTGGGCTCGATCCCGATCGCCTACTTCCTCGACGTGTTGACGATCTGGCAGCTCTACGGCGTCGGCTTCTTCGTCGGCATCGCGACGGTGTTCTTCGACGTCGCCTACCAGTCGTACCTGCCGGCCCTCGTCGCGCGCACCGAGATCGTCGACGGCAACGCCAAGCTCGAGATCAGCCGCTCGGCGGCGCAGTTCGGCGGGCCGGGAGTCGCGGGTCTCCTCGTCGGCTGGCTGAAGGCGCCGGCCGCGATTCTCATCGACGCCGTCAGCTTCCTGGCGTCCGCGCTCTTCATCTTCAGCATCCGCAAGACGGAAGCGAGCGCCGCCGCGCGCGAGCCGCGGCGGAAGATGCGTGACGAGCTGCGCGAGGGCCTGAGCTACGTCTTCAGGCACCCGTACCTGAAGAACATCGCGGCGTGCACCGCGCTCTTCAACTTCTTCGGATTGCTGGGGTACGCGGTACTGCTCGTCTTCGCGCGCCGCGAGCTGCACCTGAGCCCGCAGCTCATCGGCCTGGCGTTCATGGTCGGGAACCTAGGCCCGTTGCTTGCCGCTCTGACCGCAGGTCGCATCTCGAAACGGCTCGGGATCGGCCACACGATCATCGCGGCTTCGGTCGTCGGCGGCCCGATGTTCCTGCTCGTTCCTTTCTCGCCGCACGGTACCGCCGCGCTTCTCCTGCTCGTGCCGGCGTTCTTCGTCGGCGGCTTCACCGGTGTGCTCTACAACATCGCGCAGGTCAGCCTTCGGCAGGCGATCACGCCGGAGCGGATCCAGGGCCGGATGAACTCCGTCATGCGCTTCATCGTCTGGGGTGCGATCCCGCTCGGCTCGCTCGCCGGCGGCGGGCTCGCGTCGCAGATCGGGCTCAAGCAGACGCTGATCGTCAGCGGGCTGGGCTGCTGTCTGCCGTTCCTGCCGATCGCCTTCTCGCCGGTTCGGTCGGTGCGTGATCTCCCCGAGCCGCTCGAGGAGGCGCCGGTCACCGATCAGCTGCTCCTCGACGCCGAGGGTGCGGCCGTGCCGCCGCCGCGTGTCTGATGCGCGCGCTGCTTCGCATCCGGGACGCGCGCGTCTTCCTGCTCGGCTCCGCGGTGTCGATGCTCGGCGACACCGCCATGTTTCTCGCGCTCGGCATTTGGGCGAAGGCGCTCACCGGCAGCAACTCAGCAGCCGGGCTCGTCTTCTTCGTCCTCGCGCTGCCGTCGCTCTTCTCGCCGCTCGCGGGCCTCGTCGTCGACCGCGTGCGCAAACGGCCGCTGCTGATCGGGACGAACTGCGTGATGTCACTCGCGCTGCTGCTCCTCCTGTTCGTCCACGATCGCAGCGACCTCTGGCTCATCTACCTCGTCGCCGGCCTCTACGGCGCGTCGGGAACGGTCATGTTCTCGGCCCGGTCGGCATTCATGACGGTGCTGCTGCCCCGCGAGCTGCTCGGCGACGCGAACGCGATCTTCTCCACTGTCCGGGAAGGCACGCGGCTCCTCTCGCCGCTCGTCGGCGCCGGCCTCTACGCCGCGTTCGGCGGCGCGGTCGTCGCAGTAGCGGATGCAGTGACGTTCGTTGCCTTCGCAGTCGCGCTTGCGTTCGTCCGCACGCCCGAGCCGAAGCCCTCGCGCGAGCAGAACGTCTTCCTCGCGGAGCTCGCGGCAGGGGTGAAGCACGTGTTCGCGACCGTGCCGCTGCGTCAGATCGTCCTGGCCACGGGCACCTGCCTGCTGGTCATCGGCTTCGCGGAGACGCTGATCTTCGCCGTCGTCGACAACGGCCTGCACCGGCCGCCGTCGTTCCTCGGCGTGCTCGAGTCGCTGCAGGGAGTGGGCGCGATTCTGGGCGGAGTGACGGCCGGCGCTGCTCTGCGCCGCTTCGGCGACCTCAGGCTCGTGGGCATCGGCATGCTCGCGTTCGCGGCAGGCGACGGGACGTTCGCCTCGTCGAATCTCCCGCTCGTCTGCGCGGGCTTCATCGTTGCCGGCTTCGGCGTGGCGTGGCTGATCGTCGGGTTCATGACGGCGATCCAACTCCGCACGCCGCACCACCTGCAGGGACGCGTCGCCTCGGCGGCCGACACGATGATCAGCACGCCGCAGACCGTGTCGATCGCCCTCGGCGCGGCGCTGGTGAGCGTCGTCGACTACCGGCTGCTGGTCGCGGTGATGGCGGCCGTCATCTGCGGCTGCGCCGCTTTCTTACTCACGCGAGGGCCGGAGCCGATCGCGGCGGAGGAGCCGGTGCCCGCCTAGCCGCCCGGACCGTCGGCGCCGTGCTCGACGAGTCCCTGCTCGAACGCGTAGCGTGCTGCTTCGGTCCGGTTCGACACCTCGAGCTTGCGATAGATGTTGGTGAGGTGGAACTTGACGGTCTGCTCTGCGACCCAGAGCTCCTTTGCGATCGCCTCGTTCGACAGCCCCCGCGCGACGGCGCGCACGATCACCAGCTCACGGTCGGTCAGCCCGGCCTCCTTCGCGGCGCGCTCGCCGGGCTCGTCGGAGACACCCGCCGTGGTGAACACGGTCCCGTCGACGGCCTGCCGCAGCGCAGCTGCGAGATCGTCGGGATCGACCGTTTTGACGATGTAGGCATTCGCGCCGCGCTTCAGCGCCGTCTGGATCAGCCCCGGCTCCTGGGAGACGGAGAGGATGGCGACCTTCATCTCCGGGAACTCTTTCCGGATCTTCGTCAGGCACGTCAGCCCGTCCATCTGCGGCATCCGCAGGTCGAGGAGCACGAGATCGGGCTTCAGGCGACGCACCAGCGGCAGCACCTGGGCACCGTTCGACGCCTCGCCGACCACGCTGAAGCCGCCCGCCTTTTCCAGGGCCTGCTTCGTTCCCTCGATCATCAGGCGGTGGTCGTCCGCGATGACAACCCGCACGGCCACTCCCTTCCCGGTTCTCAACCGAATACTTCGCCTCTCGCTCACGGTATAGCACGGCCCGGAGAGGTCTCTCGCTCAGGTGGGGGATTGCAGGATCTCGCCTTGAGCGCAACAATCCAACTCGCGGCCAACAATCACGTGCGGCAATTGGAAACATCTGCGGACAGCCCGTCTGTGGCTACGGCCCTGACGGGCGTCGGCGTGGCCGGGCGTAAATCGATCCGTGCCCCGCTGGTGCTCATCGCCGGGCGTGACTCCGCAACGGGAAACGGGATCCGCATGGCTCTCGAGGAGGACGGCATCGACGTCTGCGGGCGGGTAGGTAGCGCGAGGGAGCTGCTCGTGGCAGTCAGGCGACTGCAGCCCGACCTCTGCCTCATCGACGTCGACCTCCCGGGCGGCGGTGTCGCCGCCGCCGCGGAGATCAACACCCGGCGGCCGAAGCCCATTGTGGTGATGCTGGCTCCGACGCTGGACGAGCACGAGTTTCTCAATGCGATGCGCTCGGGGGTGCAGGGCTATCTGCCGAAGAGCATGTCGCCGCATCGCCTCCCGGTCATCGTCCGTGCCGTCCTGCTGGGCGAGCCGGCAATCCCCCGGACACTCGTCTCGGTGCTGCTCAGCCGCTTGCGACACGGCGACGCGCAGCGTCATCTGATGGTGTCGAACGGCCGTGGTGTCAACCTCACGAGCCGCGAGTGGGAGGTCCTCGACTGCATGCGCGCCGGCCTGTCGACGCGTGAGATCGCCCTGAGGCTCGTGATCGCGGAGGTCACTGTCCGCCGCCACGTGGGCGCAATCCTGAAGAAGCTCGAGGTCCAGACCCGCCGCGAGGCGCTCGAGCTGCTCCGCCCCGCCTGACCGGCCGGGGAGCCGGACTAGCCGAAACGCCAGGTCACGCAGGCTCTCGCAGGAGGGACGATTCGGGCGTGAGGCTTCGGGCCCGCTCGGTCACGCTGCTCGCAGCCCTGGTCGCCGGGGTGCTGACGGACCTCGTGCTCATGGTGCCGTCGCTGCACTTTGCGTACCGGAGCATTCCGCTCCACGCGATGCTCGAGATGATGGCGACGCTGATCGCTTTCCTCACGATGATCCTGTTGTGGGGACGCCTCGAGCAGCGTCGCCGGCTCGACGACCTGCTCCTCTTGAGCGCAGTCGCCGTCTTTGCGCTGACGAACCTTCTCTTCGCCGCCATTCCGGCTGCGATCTGGCTCGAGCCTCATCCGTTCTCGACCTGGACGACCCTGGTCGGTGGAGGGCTCGGGGCGGCGCTCCTCGCAGCGGCCTCTCTCACCCCCCCGTTGCAGCTACGCGATTACGTCAAAGCCGGTCGGATTGCGGTGGTCGGAATCGCGCTCGCGCTCCTTGGCATCGGCATCGTCGTCGGGGCACTGGTGGAGCACCTGCCGATCGGAATCGATCCGGCCCGCTCGCCGGTGAACGTGGCGCCGCCGATCGTCGGCAATGAGGTGATCGTGATCGCGCAGATGGTGATCGCCGTCTTCTTCATCGTCGCGGCGGTCGGCTTCACACAGCGCGCGGAACGGACCGGTGACGAGCTCTTGCTCTGGATCGGCGCCGGCGGCGTCTTCGCAGCGTTCGCGCGTGTCAACTACTTCATCTTCCCGTCGCTTTACTCCGAATGGGTCTACGTCGGCGATGCGATGCGGCTGATGTGGCACATCTTGCTGTTCATCGGCGCTGCTCGAGAGATCCAGCTCTACCAGCGTTCACACGTGCGCGCGCTTCTGCTCGACGAACGCCGGCGCATCGCGCGGAACCTGCACGACGGGGTGGCGCAGGAGCTCGCGTTCCTCGCGGCGACGGCGCGCGAGCTGACCGCATCGGAAGGGAACGACGGCCGGCTGCGGCAGCTGTCTTCGGCTGCGGAGCGCGGTCTGGACGAGTCGCGGCGTGCAATTGCGACGTTGACGCGACAGCAGGTGCCGGAGCCATTCGACATTGCCCTCGTGCAGACCGTCGAGGAAGTGGCGCATCGGCTGGGCACACACGTGGACGTCGAGGCGGATCCGGCGCCGGGCCTCGAAGCCGACTGGCAGGAGCAGCTCTTGCGGATCGTGCGCGAGGCGGTGACGAATGCAGCGCGGCACGGTCATGCAGAGCACATTCGGGTTTCGTTCCGCAACGGGGACGGTTTCCGACTGCGCGTCGAAGACGACGGAAGCGGCTTCGACCCGCTGGCCGTGGACGGGTCCCGCTTCGGTCTCGTCACGATGCGTGAGCGTGCGGCTTCGCTCGGCGGCCGGCTGGCGCTCTCTTCTTCGGCGCGTGGCACCGAGGTCGAGGTGACGATCCCTTGAGCACGCCGATCACCGTGGTCGTCGCCGACGACCATCCACCGACACGCTGGGGCGTGCGGCTGGCGCTCGAGAAGGGCGGCTTCGAGGTGTGCGCCGAAGTGGCCGATGCCCAAGGGGCGATCGACGCAGCGCGGGAGCATCGCCCCGGCGTCTGCCTGCTCGACATCAACATGCCCGGCGACGGCATCAAGGCGGCCGAGGCGATCGCGCGCGAGCTGCCCGACACCGCGGTCGTGATGCTCACCGTCTCGCGCTCCGACGCGGATCTCTTCGATGCGCTGCGGGTCGGTGCATGCGGCTACCTGCTGAAAGACATCGACCCGGCTCGGCTACCGCTCGCCTTGCACGGTGTCCTCGACGGCGAGGCTGCTTTGCCGCGCCGCCTGGTCGCGCTCCTAATCGAAGAGTTCAGGGAGCGGCACCGCCGCCGGCGTGTTCCGTTGCTCGGGCGGCGCAGCGTCGAGCTCACCGACCGCGAGTGGGAGGTGCTCGAACTGATGCGCGAGGGCTGCTCGACCGACGAGATCGCCTCGCGCCTGTTCATCTCCCCGGTGACCGTGCGCACGCACGTCTCGGCGATCCTGCGCAAGCTGCACGTATCCACGCGCGAGGCCGCGGTCGAGTTGCTGGGACGTTGAGAAAGCTCAACGGCGAACGGGCCACTTGGCCCGTTGTCTCCGGCTCGGTATCGCAGAACACTTAAAGGGCCCTAACTGGGGACCCCAGAAAGGCGGCAGCTTCGGTTGCCGCCACCCTCGACCCGCATCCTGGGCACGTCTGCAGAGGCGTTTGATGCGGGGCCCCCGGAAGCCCGGTCCCTAGCGACCGGGCTTCCGGCCCCACTCCACCGGCGCCCCTCGGGCGTTCATAGACATGAACGGAAGATGGGCCTTGTGGCCGATTGTCAATAGGACCTGAGTCGGCTCACACTGAGTTGGGCCGGGCTCTGCGGCCGCCCGGCTCTTCGGGCCTGGAAGGAGGCCACGAACCAGACGTTCTGATGGCTCCAACGCGACGGGCGGCTAGGCACGAACTCCCGTCGTCGGCGGAGGATTCGTTTGCAGTACTGCGGTTCTTGGCGGCAATGCGGTTTTTTCTGCGGCGATGTGGGAGGGCGAGGGGACATGACACTGGCGTACGGGATTGTCGGTTGTACGCCAGTTTGGTTTTACCCGACCTCCCAGTTCGCCGCGACTCAGACAGCTAGGTAAGGGGTCAAGTCATGCGGCAGCTCGAGGCAGAGACTGGGGCGGAGATGGGAACCACTGTGGCGTCGAGAGACTTTCAGCTGACCTGGAGGAAGACCTTCCTCCTCTTCTGTTCTTTGAGCGCCTTTGTGGCGTTCTTCGCTTTTGTGGGCGGGGCGCCTGCAATGACGGAAACGGCGTCGACTGCGCCGACGATC
>DASTZS010000054.1:0-5230 GCA_035764165.1 Gaiellaceae bacterium
GCGAACACCGACTCCTCGGACTCGCCTGCCAGCAGGCGCTCGAACTGGATCTTGTCGATCGTCTCGCGCTCGATCAGGATCGCCGACAGCTTGTGCAGCTCCTCCATGTGCTCGCGCAGCACGTTCGTCGCCTTGTCGTGCGCCTCCTCGATCACGCGGCGGATCTCGTCGTCGATCTCCTTCGCGATCTCCTCCGAGTAGTCCGGCTCCGCACCCATCTCACGACCCAAGAACGGCATGTCATGGTTACGGCCCAGCACGCGCGGCCCGAGCTTCTCGCTCATCCCGAAGCGCATGATCATCTGCTTCGCCGTCGCCGTGATCCGCTCGATGTCGTTCGCCGCACCGGTCGTCACCTCGTTGAAGACGAGCTCCTCGGCGGCGCGACCGCCGAGCGTCATCGCCATCTGATCCATCAGCGAGGCCTTCGTCGTCAGGTAGCGATCCTCGGTCGGCAACGAGATCGTGTAGCCGAGCGCCTGGCCGCGGCTGACGATCGAGATCTTGTGCACCTCGTCCGTGTCATCCAGGTAGTAGCCGACGAGCGCGTGCCCCATCTCGTGATAGGCAGTGATCTTGCGCTCCTTCTCCGAGAAGAGCCGCGACTTCTTCTCGGGACCGGCGATCACCCGCATGATCCCTTCCTCGAGCTCCAGCTGGCCGACGGTCTTCTTGCCCCGGCGCGCCGCGAGCAGCGCCGCCTCGTTGATCACGTTCTGCAGGTCGGCGCCCGTGAAGCCGGGCGTCCCGGCCGCGAGCACGTCGAGGTCGATCTCCTTGTCGAGCGGCTTGCCCTTCGCGTGCACCTCGAGGATCTGCTGGCGGCCCTTGCGGTCGGGCCGGTCGACGACGATCTGCCGGTCGAAGCGGCCGGGGCGGAGCAGCGCCGGGTCGAGGATGTCGGGGCGGTTCGTCGCCGCGATCAGGATGATGTTGTCCTTCAGCTCGAAGCCGTCCATCTCGACGAGGAGCTGGTTGAGCGTCTGCTCTCGCTCGTCGTGCCCGCCCCCGAGCCCCGCTCCGCGATGACGGCCGACGGCGTCGATCTCGTCGATGAAGATGATGCACGGGCTCGCCTGCTTCGCCTGCTCGAACAGGTCGCGCACGCGCGAGGCACCGACACCGACGAACATCTCGACGAAGTCCGAGCCCGAGATCGAGAAGAACGGCACGCCCGCTTCGCCCGCCGTGGCGCGCGCGAGCAGCGTCTTACCGGTGCCGGGCGGCCCGTACAGCAGCACGCCCTTCGGGATGCGGGCGCCGAGCGCCTGGAACTTCTTCGGGTTTTCGAGGAACTCCTTGATCTCCTGCAGCTCTTCGACCGCCTCGTCCGCGCCCGCGACGTCCTTGTACGTCACCTTCGGCGAGTCGGGCGACATCCGCTTCGCGCGGCTCTTGCCGAAGCTCATCACCTTCGAGCCGCCGCCCTGCATCTGGTTCATGAGGAAGATCCAGAAGCCGATCAACAGGAGGATCGGCAGGAAGCCCGTCAGCAGCGCCCACCAGGCGCTGGTCCCGATCCCCTTCGAGTCGTACGTGACGTTCGCCTTGTCGAGGATCTTCTCGAACTCGAGCTGCGACTGCGGCGAGGGGTAGTTGACCTTCACCTTCTTGCCGGAGGAGTCGAGGACGGCCGTGATCGACTGCCGGTTCGGCGAGAACGTCACCTCGCTGACGTTCCCCTGCACGACCTGCGCCTTGAGCTGCGAGTACGTGATCTTCTCGCCGCTGTCGCGGCGCGGCATCAGCGTCTGGCTCGCCAGGTAGACGAGCAGGACGATCACGACCAGCGGGAACAGCGCGCTGCGGAAGAAACGGTTCACGTGCTTCGGAGCGTAGCAGCGTCCCTCCACGCCGCCAGACCCCCCGAACCGGGCCTTAACCGATCGCGAACGGCCTCGCGGCGGCGAAAAAGCCCTGGATCACACGTCAGGGACGAGATCGGGGTGGAGAACCCCGATGTACGGCAGATTCCGGTAGCGCTCGGCGAAATCGAGCCCGTAGCCGATCACGAAGCGGTTCGGGATCTCGAAGCCGACGTAGCGGACGGGAACGTCGACCTCGCGGCGCTCGGGCTTCGTCAGGAGCGCGCAGATCTCGAGCGACGCGGGCTTCCTGGCTCCCAGCGTGCGGCGCAGGTACGAGAGCGTCAGGCCGGAGTCGATGATGTCCTCGACGACGAGGACGTCGCGGCCGGAGATGTTGATCTCGAGGTCCTTGAGGATCCGTACGACCCCCGAGGAGTCGGTGCCGGCGCCGTAGCTCGAGATCGCCATGAAGTCGATCTCGCACGGCACGGTTAGCTCCCGCATGAGGTCGGAGATGAAGAAGATCGCGCCTTTCAGCACCCCGACGAGCAGCAGGTCGCGCCCCTCGTAGTCGGCGGAGATCTCGGCGCCCAGCTCGACGATTCGGTTGCGGAGCACCTCCTCGTCGATCAGCACCTCGCCAACGTCGGCATGCACCGAGGTGGTCATGCGCGCCCCTGGTCGGCGTCGGCTCCCGCCGAGCGGAGCCCGGCTCCGCCGTCGCCTGACGCCGCTAGCGGCACGGTGCTCTCCGGGCCCGTATTCCCCATACTGTGCCCTCCGGCCCCGCGCCGCGAGCGCCGCCCCAGGGACGCGCAGGCTGCGTCCTCCCGGGTGAAGCGCACCGCGCCTTCCCAGCCCGGCGCCTCGGCGAGGCCCGCGACGGCGACGACTGCGTCGTCCTCGGTTGCGACGAGCGGCCAGCCGTCCCGCTCGTCCCTCGGCACCTTCGCGTCCACGAGCACGTCCTGAACCTTACGCGTCCTGCCCGCGAGACGGTCCCCCGGCCGGCGGGTGCGGACGACGAGGCCTGGCAGGTCGCTCTCGATCCGCCACGGCCCCCACGTGACCGTCCCCTCGAGCCGCAGGGTGTCGTAGGCCCGCACCGCCCGAATGCCCTCGCCGAGGTCGGCGCTGCGCGTGCCCTCGCGCGATGAGAGGAGCTCGACGAGCGACGCCTCCAGTGCGCGAGGCAGGTGTGGCCGCTCGCGGGCGAGGGCCAGCAGGTTCGCACGGGCGCGTGGATCGAGCTCCTCGAGCAGGGGTAGGAGCCGCTCGCGAATCAGGCCCCGCTTCGTCGCCCGGTTCGTCCTGTCCGTGCGCCACTCGAGGCCATGCGCACGGCAGTACGCCTCGGTCTCCTCGCGCCAGATCGTGAGCAGGGGGCGGACGACCCCGTCGGCGCGTCGCGCGCGGATGCCGCGCGTCGAACCGCTCGACACGAGCCGGTAGATGACCGTCTCGAGCTGATCCGACGCCGTGTGACCCGTCGCCCGGAGACCGGCCGCGGCAGTCAGCTCGTATCGGAGCCGCCGCAACTCCGCCTCGGTCGCGCCCGGCTGCGCATGCACGACCTCCGCGCCGAGCGCGGCGGCGCAGTGGGCGGCATCTGCGTCGCCCTCGGCCCCCCGAAGCCCGTGGTGGACGTGGACGGCGCTGACGGCGTAGCCGAGCCGGCGCAACACATGCCACAGGCAGGTGGAGTCCGCCCCGCCCGAAACAAGGCACGTGACCTCCCCGCCGATCGGAAGCAGGTCGTTGCGTCGAATGTGCTCCTCGACGCGCGCCGCGACGTCCACGACACCAGTGTGCCGGATCTGCACCCCGCCCCGTTTTGCGCTGCGAGTCAACGGGCACGACTATCGGGACGACCCGAAAGGAGGCGCGATGGCAGGTCACGTCGCAACCGCGCGCATTCAGATCGAGGCCGCCCCGGAGCGCGTGTGGGAGGCTCTTACCGACCCGCCGCAGGTCAAGGAGTACATGTTCGGCGCCGAGGTCGACTCCGACTTCCGGCCGGGCAGCCCGATCACCTGGAGAGGCGAGTGGGAGGGAAAGCCGTTCGAGGACAAGGGCGAGGTGCTCGCTGCCGAACCTGGGCGGCTGCTCGAGCTGACGCACTTCAGCTCGATGAGCGGCAAGGAAGACCGTCCCGAGAACTACCACCGCGTCCGCTACCAGCTCTCGGAGAGCAACGGCGGGACGAGCGTCGAGCTGAGCCAGGACGGCAACGGCACGGCCGAGGAGGCGGAGCACGCAGCGAAGAACTGGCAGGCGATGCTCGACGGGCTCAAGCAGGTCGCCGAGCGGCAGCACGCCCCAGCGCGCTGAGGCCCATCCCGCTCGTCAGCCGACGTCGGCGTCCGCAAAGCGCGGCGCCGCGGCCCAGACGCGCAACGTCTCGGCGGCGAGCTCGACGGCCGCCGCGTCGAGCCTGAACGGCGTCGCGTGCGGCACGTTTCCGATCCTGGCCGCCGGGAAGTTGCCGTCGGACGCGTCGACCACGTAGCGGACGGGTAGCGCGTGCGAGACTGCAACGACGACCTCCTCCGGGCGCGCGAGGAGCTCGACGAGCGCCCGAGCGAGCCGCTCGGCAACGTGCACCCTGCTCTCGCCGCCGCCGGGGCACACAGCGTCCGGCTCGTTTGTCCACGCCCACGCGCGGTAGTCGGCGAGCGGCCCGCCGTCGAACGACCCGAAGCCGATCTCGTCGAGCCCGGACATCACGATCCGAGGCACGTCGCGGTTGCCGAGGGCGACCGCGAGCGTCTCCTGCGTCCGTGCGAGCTGCGTGGCGACGCCGAGCTCGACGGGCTCCGCGGAGAGCGCCTCCCCCAGCGCCAGCGCCTCCCTCACTCCCTCCTCGGAGAGTCCCTCGCCTGGTGGCGTCGAGCTGATGCAGTCGTCGGCGTTCGAGCGAGCGTGCGCATGGCGCACGAGCAGTAGCTGCCTCAAAAGAGCACGCTCCGGTAGTCGAGCAGGTGCCGCATCCCGACGCTCTCATAGAGTCGGATCGCGGGCGTGTTCTCGGCGCGGACGAACAGGCAGACCGACGGCACGCGCTCGAGCAGGAGGCGAATCAGGTCGCGCAGGGCCCGTGTCGCATTCCCCTGCCGGCGTGCGGGAGGGTCGACCCAGACCTGCTGTAGCTGCACCGCGGCCGGGGTCCATGCAGACGCCTCGGCCTTGAACAGGATCGCGTCGCCGTCCGTCCAGATCCAGGAGCGCCCTTCCTCGATCTGGACCCGCGTCCGCCAGCGAAACCCGTTTGGATCGCGGCGCAGGGGATCGACGCCGAGCTCCTCGTAGTGGGCCTGCGCGCAGGCAGGGACGAGGAGGTCGAGATCGTCCTTCGTCGCGTTCCGAACCCCCGACTTACCGGGCTCCGGTGCCTGCGACAAGACGTACACGGGCTGCGCATG
>DASTZS010000055.1:0-71983 GCA_035764165.1 Gaiellaceae bacterium
AGGGGCTTCGGGGGAAACCGTGAGGTTTCCCCGCTCTTCCTCCTCAGCGCGCGCGGCGATCTCAGCGGCGCGTGAGCTGAGGCGACTCCTGAAGAAGGGAGCTCGTGAGGAAAACACGGTTTCCCTCACGGGAGCGAGCGGAACGCGAGCGACGTCGGTCACGCGGCCAGCTCCACCACGCGCTGCGCCGCCTCGAGCATGGTCGGCTCGACGTGGAGGTTCCCGGGAGCGGCCTCGGCGAGGAGCGTGCGCGCCTCCTCCGCATTGGTGCCGTCGAGCCGGACGACGATCGGCAGCTCGATCTTCATCCGGTCGAGCGCCGTGAGAATCCCGCGGGCGACCTCGTCGCAGCGGGTGATGCCGCCGAAGATGTTGAAGAAGATGGCCCGCACCTGCTCGTCACTCGTGATCACCTCGAGCGCGTCGACCACTCCCTCTGCGTCACCGCCGCCGCCGAGATCGCAGAAGTTGGCGGGCCGTCCGCCGGCCACGACGACGACGTCGACGGTTGACATCGTCAGGCCGGCGCCGTTGCCGAGGATCCCCACGTCGCCGTCGAGCTTCACGTAGGTGACCCCTTTCTCGCGGGCGAGACGCTCCTGCGGATCCGCGGCCTCGACGTCCCGCATCTCGGCGATGTCCGGGTGGCGGAAGAGCGCACTGTCGTCGACCGTGAACTTCGAGTCGAGGGCGCGCACGTCCCCGTCCGGCGTGACGATCAACGGGTTGATCTCCGTCAGCATCGCGTCGGACTCGACGAAGCATGCGTAGAGCTTCCCGACGATGCCGAGGAGCTGCTTCTGCTCCGACGGGTCGTCGATTCCCGCGCCGTAGATGAGTCGGCGCGCCTGGTAGGGCTGGAAGCCCTCGAGCGGATCGACGTGCAGACGGACGAGCGCGTCCGGGTTCTCCTCCGCGACCTGCTCGATCTCGACGCCCCCCTCCCTCGTGAGCATGAAGAGCGGCTTTTTCACACCGCGGTCGAAGGTGATCGAGAGGTAGTACTCCTTCGCGATGTCCGACGCGCGCTCGATCCAGAGCTTGCGGACGACGTGCCCGTTGATGTCGAGCCCCAGGATCTGCTCGGCCCTGGCCTCGGCGTCCGCCGGGTCGTCGGCGAGCTTGATACCGCCGGCCTTGCCGCGGCCCCCGGTGAGGACCTGTGCCTTCACCACGACCGGGCCGCCGAGCTCCTCCGCCGCGGCACGCGCCTCGCCCGGCGTCGTTGCCAGCCTCCCCTCGGAGACGGGGATGCCGA
Organism: Gaiellaceae bacterium; assembly: GCA_035764165.1. Taxonomy (GTDB): domain Bacteria; phylum Actinomycetota; class Thermoleophilia; order Gaiellales; family Gaiellaceae; genus 3-1-20CM-4-69-9. Next base: position 1,259 of record DASTZS010000055.1, read on the forward strand.
AGCGCGCGAAGAGCTGCTTGCCTTGGTACTCGTAGAGGTCCATGGGCGGAGGCGAGTGTAATGACCCCAGCAGGAGAAGGGCCCGCCGAGGCGGGCCCTTCGTCCGAGGCGCGAGCCACTAGTTCTTGTCGTAGGTCTGGAAGACCCCCGTGTAGTTCGTCGGGACGTTGACCCGACCGTAGACGCCGACCGTCCAGGTGCCGGCCGCCGGCGCGGTGACCGCGAGCGCACGGTGGCTGACGTTGCCGATGTCGAGCAGCGCAGCGGACTCGCCGGCGACGTTGCAGTTCGGGTCGTAGAGCCGCAGATAGAGCAGCTGCGTCTCGTCGCCCCACGACACTTCGCTGTAGACGACGTCGACACCGCTGCCGATCGTGAACTGGTGGTGCTGCAGGATCTGGCCCGGCGTGGTGTCCGGACACGACGCGAGCTGCCACGTGTCCGTCAGCGCGGTGCCGCTGAACGGAGAGCTGCTCGTGAGTGTGAACTGAGGCGTCTTGCCGTTCACGACCGGCGGGAAGTTGACCTTGCCCTTCTCTGCCGCGACGACTGCCGCATACGCGTTGAGGTAGCCGATGCCGGTCTCCCACAGCTCGTACGCCGGCATGTTCGTCGTCGTGTTCTCGAGGATGTCGATCACGTTCTGCGTGCTCAGCTTCGGCCGCGCCTCCAGCATGAGCGCGATCGTCCCGGCGATGTGCGGCGCCGCCATGCTCGTGCCTGACAGCGTCGTGTACATCGGGTTGTCCGGGTCGGTGCCGTCGGCGACGAGCGTGCCCTGGCTCGACTTCGCCGCCTCGATGTCCTCGCCGGGTGCGGTGATGCCCGGGCGGTAGAGCCCCGTGTTCGTCTTCTGCGCCGCCCGGCGATCCCACGGGCCGCTGAGCCGTCCGCGTGAGCTGAAGGAGGAGAGCTTCATGTCCTTCGTCCCGGATGCCGCGCACATCACCCACGGTGACTCGCAGTACGGGCTCAGGGTGTTCGGGCCGCCGTCGTTCCCGGCCGAGAAGACCACGGTGACGCTCTTGTCGTAGAGAGCTTTCGTGGCGACGCTGATCGGGTCGCTCGCGTTGTAGTCGGCGCCGGCACAGCAACCCCAGGAGTTGCTGTTGACGCGGATGTTGGCCTCCGGATGGGACAGGATCCAGTCGAACGCGGCCACCGTGTAGCTGTCGAGCAAGAACGGCCCGACATCGGTCTTGAACATGAGGATGTGGGCTCCGGTGGCGACGCCCTTGAAGCGGCCGCCGCTCGCCGTGCCGAGTCCGCCGATGATCGACGAGACGTGCGTGCCGTGCCCGTACGTGTCGCCCGTCGGCGCCGGCGTGAACACGAAGGGCTCGCGGTCGAACGGATGCCCCGTCACGACCAGCTGGTCGACCTTCGACCCGTACGGAAGGTCGGGATGCGTACCGTCGACGCCTGTGTCGATCACGGCGACGTTGACGCCTGCGCCCGTGTAGGGACGCTTGAGGCCCGTGCCCGCGGCGACCTTGTCGGCGCCGATCAGCGGGACGCTTTCGTCCAGCACGGGCTTGTTCTGCTGGTCGTGCCAGACACTGACGACCTCCGGCCAGGACGCGATCGTCCTGATCTGCGCCGCGCTGAGCGACGCGAAAGCCATCGGCAGGGTCGTCAACTTCGTCGCGCCGACGTTCAGCGAGTCGATGCGAGCGAGGCTTGCCCTGTCGGTGAACGTGACGATCGCATTCAACTTGGAACTGCTGCCTGCCGTCTTGAGCCAGCCCTGGACGGCGGGAGAGAGCGTTGCGCCGCCGGTGTCGGCGTTCGCGGGACCGGACACCAAGGAGCCCGGCAACGCGAACACGGCAACCAGCAGGGCGGCGCAGAGAAGCACCAAACGACCGCGCATCGAGACCTCCGCTTGAAGAAATCGGGGGAGAGAGCGCGCATTTTTCCCGCGTTCTTATGAACCGCAAGCGCGTGTGTCTGACGGCCGAATTGACTGGTTATTCAGTCAGGAAACGTCTGCTGAGAAGAAGCTGCCGAAAGTTCGCGGAGCCTCGACTTGTAAAAATTTTGTTAGGCCGACGCGACGACGCAGATGACCTGCCCGATCGTGACCGGCTGGCCCGGGGCAACCGAGAGCTCGGTGACACGACCGGCTCGGTGCGCGCGCACCTCGTTCTCCATCTTCATCGCCTCGACGATGCACAGCACCTGGCCGTTCTCCACCTCGTCGCCCTGGGAGACCGCAACGGACAGAACGGTCCCCTGCATCGGTGAGACGACCGCGTCACGACCGGGCGCGCCGGCCCCGCCACCCCGCGTGCGCTCCCGCCGGCGCCGCGCCAGCTCGGCGAACGCAGGCTCGGGCTGCAGCAGGCGGACCTCGAAACGGCGGCCGTCCACTTCTATCAAGCGCACGGCCTCGCGCACGGCGGCAGCGCCGCGCTCTGCTGCGGACGCAACCGGGCGTCCGTTCTCGAGCTCGGCCGCGCGTGCCGCCATCAGCTCGGACTCGACGAGCCCGTGACACGTCTCGCCCTCGACGAAGCACGGATGTGTCAGCAGGGCGCGGTGGAATCCCAGCAAGGTCTTGACGCCGTCGATGACGAACTCGTCGAGTGCACGCAGCATCCGCCGCCGGGCATGCTCACGGTCGACGCCGTGCACGACAAGCTTCGCGATCATCGGGTCGTAGAGCGGAGAGATCTCGCTCCCCTCGACGACCCCCGAGTCGACTCGCACGCCGGGGCCGCTCGGCTCCCGGTAGAGCGTGATCGTCCCGGGCGCGGGCAGGAAGCCGTTGGCGACGTCCTCCGCGTTGATCCTGCACTCGAGCGCGTGTCCGTGCAGGTGGACGTCTTCCTGGCGTAGCGACAGGGGCTCGCCGGCCGCGATCAGCACCTGCTCGCGCACGAGGTCGAGTCCGGTCACCAGCTCGGTGACGGTGTGCTCGACCTGGATGCGCGTGTTCATCTCGAGGAAGAAGTACTCGCCGTCGCGGGAGAGAAGCCCTTCGATCGTCCCCGCGCTCTGGTAGCCGACAGCCTGCGCGGCGTCGACGGCGATCTTGCCGATGCGCTCTCGCAACTCGGGACCAACTGCGGGGGACGGCGTCTCCTCGACCAGCTTCTGGTGACGCCTCTGGATGGTGCAGTCCCGCTCGCCGAGGTGGATGACGTTGCCGTGCGAGTCCGCGAGCACCTGCACCTCGACGTGACGCGGATCCTCGAGGTAGCGCTCGACGTAGACCGCGGGATCCGAGAAGTAGGCCTCGCCTTCCCGGCGCGCCGATTCGAACGCGCGCTCGGCCTCGGCGGGGTCACGCACCACCTTCAGGCCCTTCCCGCCGCCGCCGGCCGAGGCTTTGATCGCGATCGGCCAGCCCAGCTCGCCTCCGAGCCGGCGCACCTCCTCCGCCGACCCGACCTGCTCGGTTACTCCGGGAATGATCGGCACGCCGGCCGCGCGCATCCGCTCGCGGGCCTCGATCTTCGAGCCCATCGCCTCGATCGCCTCGGGTGGCGGACCGATCCACACGAGCCCCGACTCGATGCACGCTCGCGCAAACGCCGCGTTCTCGGCGAGGAAGCCGTACCCCGGGTGGATTGCTTCGGTGCCGGAGCGCCGGGCCGCCTCCAGGACACGCTCCTGGTCGAGGTAGCTCTCCGCCGGCGCGCCGCCGCCGACGAGATACGCCTCGTCGGCATACGCGACGTGGGCCGAGTTGCGGTCCGCGTCGGAATAGACGGCGACCGTCCCGATCCCGAGCTCGCGGACGGTCCGGAAGATCCGGATCGCGATCTCGCCGCGGTTCGCGACGAGCACTTTTCTGAAAACCCCCACGACGCCTCGTATTCTCCCTTGAGTGAGCCTCCCGGACGGTCTGACGGTTGCGCGTGCCGCCGCCGTCCCCTTCGTGATCCTGCTGTATGCCTGGAACTTCCACGGGCACAACTACTGGGCGACCGCGCTCTTCGCCGCCGCAATGGCGACCGACTGGTTCGACGGCCGGATCGCCCGGCGTCGGGGTCGCATCTCGCCGCTCGGCTCGCTGCTCGATCCCGCCGCGGACAAGATCCTGGTGCTGGCGGTGCTCGTGATGCTCGTCGACCAGAGCGTCGCGCCCGGCTGGATGGTGGCGTTGATCGTCGTCCGCGAGTTTCTCGTCACCGCTCTGCGTCTGGCGGCGCTCGAGCGAGGGGTCGTGCTGCACGCACGGGATCTCGGCAAGCTCAAGACGTGGTCCCAGGCTCTCGCCGCGGCACTCGGGGGCTTCGCAGCGGCAGGTGCATGGCGGGACGACGTCGCCTGGTGGGCGCTCCTCGTGGCCGTCGTGCTGACCTGGATCTCCGGGCTCGACTACGCCCGCGTGGCGCCCCGCCTGTGGCGCGGCGGCGCAACGGCCTGATCGGCCTCCTCCACGGGGCCCGGGCCTAGCCCGGCGCGGCGCCAGGGCGTCGGCACGACGCCCGCAAGCCGCTCCTGCTCGAGCGCCTCGAGGATCGCGCGGCGCTCTTCCTCGGTGGGCTCGGGCGTGATCTCCACGTCCACGCTTGAGCAGATTAGGACATTAAAGGGATATGAGAGGCCGCCGATAGGACGGGTATGCGCCGCCGCCGCCTTTCGTACGTCTGCGCTCTTGTCACGCTCCTCACGTTGTCGCCGGCGTTCGCCGCCGCCACCCCGACGACCTCGTGGGCACAGGCCGAGCTCAAGACAGTCGTGGCCGCCGGCTTGATGGCCAAGGAGGCGGCGGCGCGCCCGAACGACCCCCTCACGCAGCAGCAGCTGGCGACGATCGTCCAAGGGCTGACGCAGGCAGGGGCCGCGGTTCCTGCGTCGCCGGAGGGCAAGGTGACGATGGCCGCACTCGACGCCAGGCTCGTCGCCGCCCTCGGGCTGACCGACACGGCGAAGCTCTTCACGCAGGCAGCGAAGACGGCGGGCCTGAAGCCTCCGTCACGCTTCGGAACCGAAGCGGCCGCGCGCCTGCTCGGGCTGCGCACGAACCATCCCGCCCCGCTCGACGCCCTCGAGCTCTCTCCGGGCGAGCCGGCGACGCGCGCGGAGGCCGCCTACTCGACGGCCCGCATCCTGCGCCTCGGCGAGCGGGATCCGCTGCCGATGCAGGAGCTCAGCGCCACCTTCGTCCTCCCTGCGCTGACGCCGTGGCAGAAGCAAATCCTCAACACGGCCGTGCGCCTCATCGGCTATCCGTACGTCTGGGGCGGTGAGAGCGAGCGGCCGGACTCGCCGTATGGCCCGCAGGTTCACGGCGGCTTCGATTGTTCCGGCTTCGTCTGGCGCGTCTACAAGATGCAGCGGTACGCCAACTCCGGCAGCCTTGGCGACACCCTGAAGGGTCGCACCACCTACGCGATGAGCGGTGAGGTACCCGCGTCGAAGCGCATCTCGCTTGCCAACCTCCAGCCCGCCGACCTGATCTTTTTCGGAGCGAAGGGCCCGAAGTCGAAGCCCACCCAGGTGGACCACATGGGCGTGTACCTCGGCAACGGCTGGTTCATCCACTCCTCGGGCTACGGCGTCGCGATCGCAACGCTGACCGGCTGGTACGAGAAACGGTTCGCCTGGGGACGCCGCCCCCTCGCCGAAGCCGGCCTCGTTTCTCCGACTTAGAACCGGTATTTGGGGAAATCCCCCTTAGGGGGGATACGCCTCCACCGCCGCTCAGGGAACAATCGACACGTCTGGCGTCTTGGTATCTGGGGAGGTCGAGCGGATGTTGCAGTGGAAGCCCAAGCTGATTGCGGTTGTCGCAGTCCTGGCGCTCATCGCGGCCGTCACAGGGCAGTTCACCTGGGACGCCTACGCACAATTCACCTGGTTCTAAGCCGGACGTGAGCTCTCAGGCGGTCACGCCCCGCCGGCTTACCGCCCTCATCCTTCCCGTCTGTCTGGCGGGCCTCGGTGTTCTCATCGCGGCCGGCTACTCGTTCGTGACGACGGCGCACTCGGGGCGAGAGCTGATCGGGCTCGCAGCGCTGATCGCGGCCGCGACGCTCGCAGAGCGCTTCCCGGTTCCGATCAACGCCGAGAGCGCCGGCGGAGTCGTCTCGCTGACGTTCGTCTTCGCCGTCGGGGCAATCGTCCTCTACGGCTGGGCGGCCGGCGCGATCCTGCTGCTCGTCGCCACGGCGGCAATCCACCTGCTCGACCACCGCCCGTTCCAGCGCATCGCGTTCAACGTCGCCGTGATGGCAATCCTCTCCGCGGTGGCCGGCGCACTGATCGCGCCGATCCACGGCGACAGCGTCGGCGCACTCGTCGCGCGCGTCATCGTCGCGGCGGCTGCCGACTCGTGGGTGAACATCATCCTCATCTCCGCGGCGATCGCGGTCAGCACGAGCCAGCCGTATCTCGACCTGATTCGCAAGAACGCGCGCGCGACGATGATGCCCTTCGCCTTCATGGCTTCCGCTGCGGTGATGCTCGTCGTGCTGTGGGAGCGCTCACCGGCGCTCTCGGTCGCCCTCGTCGGCCCGCTGCTCGCGATCTCCCTGTACCAGCGCTCGACGCATCGGGCACTGCGTGCGATGCGACTCGCACTCACGGACCCTCTCACCGGACTCGGGAACCACCGTCACTTCCACGAGCGACTCCAGCGCGAGCTTCGGAACGCCGAAGAGCAGTCGCGGGCGCTGACGCTCTGCTTCGTCGACATCGACGACTTCAAGAAGATCAACGACCGCTTCGGTCATCCCTCCGGAGACCGGGTGCTCGCACAGGTCGCGGCGCGGCTGCGCCAGGGCGGCGAGGCCTTCCGCCTCGGCGGGGACGAGTTTGCACTGCTGCTCGCCGACCACGACGAACCGACCGCGCTCGCGGCGGCGAACTCGGTCGTGGAGCGAATCGGCGCGGTCGACTTCGACCACATCGGTCCCGTCACGGTCAGCGCGGGTCTCGCGACGTTCCCGGTACAGGGACACGGGCGCGACGAGCTGATCAGGCTCGCCGACAGCGCCCTCTACTGGGCCAAGGAGCACGGCAAGAATCGCGTGCGTCTCTACCGGCCGGACGTCGTCGAGCTCGCGGAGCTCAAGCGGCTCGCGGCCGGCCCGGACAAGGCGGCGCGTTACCGCGCCGCGGCGTCGCTCGCGAAGGCCGTCGACGCACGGGACACCTATACGGGCAGTCATTCCGAGCAGGTCAGCGAGCTGGCGGCGCGCGTCGCCTTCCGCCTCGGGCTCAGTCCCGAGCAGGTCGAGCTGACGCGCCTCGCCGGCAGCCTGCACGACCTCGGCAAGCTCGCGATTCCCGAGGAGATCCTGCGCAAGCCCGGCGCGCTCACCGATTCGGAGCGACTCGTGCTCGAGCGCCATCCGCAGATCGGCTTCCGCATGCTCGACAGCCTCGGCGTCGACCCGGTCGCCGACCTCGTCCTGCACCACCACGAACGCTGGGACGGCGCCGGCTATCCCGACAGCCTCCACGGCGAGACGATTCCGCTCGGCGCGCGCATCATTTTCGTCGCGGACGCGTACGACGCGATGACCTCGGACCGGGTGTACCGGGCCAAGCGCTCCTCTCGTGCGGCGCTCGCCGAGCTGGAACGCTGCGCGGGCACACAGTTCGACCCCGGCATCGTCGCGGCCTTCATCGAGGAGATCGAGGAGACCTCCCCCGCGGAAGCGGCTCCGGCTCTCGCGAGTTAGCTCGCCCCCGCTCCGGGAACGGAGCTCGACAGCCGCCAAGTGGAACCAGTGAGTCCGCTTACAACGGAATGTTTCCGTGCTTGCGGCGCGGGCGCGGCTCCTGCTTCGTGAGCGACGTCTCGAGCGCGTCGATGAGCACGGGGCGCGTACGGCGCGGCTCGATCACCTCGTCGACGTAGCCGCGCTCGGCGGCGCTGTACGGGTTCGCAAACCGCTCCCGGTAGTCCTCGATCAACTCGTCCCGGCGCGAGTCCTGATCGTCTGCCGCCTCGAGCTCCTTGCGGAAGATGATGTTGACCGCGCCCTCGGGTCCCATCACGGCGACCTCGGCCGTCGGCCAGGCGAAGTTGAAGTCGGCCCGGATGTGCTTCGAGCTCATGACGTCGTACGCGCCGCCGTAGGCCTTCCGCGTGATCACGGTCAGCTTCGGCACGGTCGCCTCCGCGTACGCGTAGAGCAGCTTCGCCCCGTGCCGGATGATCCCGCCCCACTCCTGCTGCGTTCCCGGTAGGAACCCGGGAACGTCCACGAACGTCACGAGCGGGATGTTGAACGCGTCGCAGAAGCGCACGAACCTCGCCGCCTTCACCGACGAGTCGATGTCGAGCACGCCCGCCAGCGAGCGCGGCTGGTTCCCGACGATGCCGACCGGATGGCCGCCGAGGCGCGCCAGACCGCAGACGACGTTCTCCGCCCAGTGCTCGTGCACCTCGAGGAAGTCGCCGTCGTCGACGACCCGCCGGACGACGTCGTGCATGTCGTACGGCTTGTTCGGGTTGTCGGGGATCAGCGTGTCGAGCTCCGGCTCCTCCCGCTCGGCCGGGTCCGACGGCTCGGTGAACGGCGGCGGGTCCAGGTTGTTCTGCGGCAGAAAGGAGAGGAGGTAGCGGACGTCCTCGAGGCACGCCTTCTCGTCCGGCGCGATGAAGTGGGCGACACCCGACTTCGACGCGTGGGTCGACGCGCCGCCGAGCTCCTCGAAGGTGACCTCCTCGCCCGTGACCGTCTTCACCACGTCGGGCCCCGTGATGAACATGTACGACGTCCCCTCGACCATGAAGACGAAGTCCGTGATCGCGGGCGAGTACACGGCACCGCCTGCGGACGGCCCCATCACCAGCGAGACCTGGGGAATCACGCCCGAGCTCTGCACGTTGCGCCAGAAGATCTCCGCGTAGCCCGCGAGCGAGACGACGCCTTCCTGGATGCGCGCGCCGCCGGAGTCGTTGATGCCGACGACGGGGCAGCCGAACTTGAGCGCCAGGTCCATCACCTTGCAGATCTTCTCGGCGAAGACCTCGCTGAGCGAGCCGCCGAAGACGGTGAAATCCTGTGAGAAGACGAAGACCTTGCGTCCGAAGATCGTCCCGTACCCGGTGACGACCGCGTCGCCGTACGGGCGCCGCTCCGCCATGCCGAAGTTCGTCTCACGGTGGCGGACGTAACGGTCGAGCTCCACGAAGGAGCCCGGATCGAGCAGCTCGACGAGGCGCTCGCGCGCCAGCAGCTTGCCCTGCTGGCGTTGCCGCTCGACGGCCTGCTCGGTGCCCGCGTGCTCCGTCTCGTCACGCAGCTCCTGAAGCCGGTCGAGCTTGGACTCGGTGGAATCGGCCCGCGGATCGTCGGTCGTCGCCATCCCGCAGAGCCTAACCAGTGGGCATCCCGGGGACAGCTGCCGCCTGGACATGTCCGAGGGACTGTCCCTGGGACATGTCCGCGAGCGGCGCCAGGACCTGCGTGTGTTTGGGCCGGCGGTGGCGTCGTGCTCGAGGTCGGACCCTCGTCACCACCGACTAGAGTCGGGCAGCGATGAGCGTCGACCGCTCGACGATCTGGCCGTACCGCGACGGTGAGCCGGGCGAGTTCGTCTACCAACGCTACGGACACCCGACCGGCGTCGAGGCCGAGCGGCGAATCGGAGAGCTCGACGGTGGCGACGCGCTGCTCTTCTCCTCCGGCACCGGCGCGGCGACGGCGCTCGTCCTGACCTTCCTGTCCTCGGGGGCGACGATCGCGCTCGCCGAGGGCGCCTACTACGGCACGAGTGTCCTCTTTCGCGAGCTCGAGCGCTGGGGCTTGCGCCTCGTCGAGTTCGACCAGACCGGCGCACCGCCCGCCGGGGTCGACCTCGTGTGGCTCGAGGCTCCTTCGAATCCGTTCCTGACCATGCCCGACCTCGAGGCCGCGGTCGCACACCCCGCACCCGTTGTCGTCGACGCGACCGCCGCGACGCCGGTGTACCTGCGTCCGCTCGAGCACGGCGCCGACTTCGTCCTGCACAGCGCGACGAAGTACCTCGGCGGTCACGACGACGTCCTTCTCGGCGCCGTGGTCTGCAAGCGGGCCGAGGACGCCGCGCGCCTGAAGGAGGTGAGGACGCGCACGGGCATCGTCGCCGCACCCGATCCGTGCGCGCTCCTCCTCCGCGGTCTCGAGACGCTGGAGACCCGGGTCGTCCGCCAGACGGCGTCCGCCACCGAGCTGGCCGAGCGGCTGCGAGGGCACCCGGCCGTCCAGAGGGTTCGCTTCGCCGGCATCGGCGGGCTGCTGTCCTTCGACGTCGCCGGGCCGAAGGAGGCACGCCGCGTCGAGACCTCCCTGCGCCTGATCCGGAACGCGACCAGCCTCGGCGGCGTCCACTCGGTGCTCGAGTCCCGGGCCCGCTGGGAGGGCGACCGCGTGCCGCCGGGCCTCCTCCGCCTGAGCGTCGGCCTGGAGCCCGTGGAGGAGCTCTGGCAAGACCTGGCCCGCGCCCTGGAAATTCCAGGCAATTTCCCCGCGCGCGAGTAAGATTTCCGCCCCCGGAGGCGAAAGCCCTTCGACATAGCCGGCAGACGCGTCGCCCAACCGGTCCACCGGCGGACCAAATCCCTCGCACAAAGGAGTCAGCTGTGGCTGAACGAGAGACCCAAACCCGTAGAAGGCGGGCCGCAGGACGCGCGCCCGCCTCGAACGTCCGGCCCGGAAACGGCACGGTCGAGATCCGAAAGCAGGACCTCCAGGAGCTGCTCGACGCTCTCCGCGCCGCGAGGGACGGCGAGGGCGGCGTGCGGCTGGCTCCTCAGAAGAGCGGTGTCATGGGCGACGTGGCAAAGGCGTTCAACAGCTTGGCGGAGAGGCGCGAGGGCCTCACCAGCGAGCTGACGCGCGTGAGCAAGGTCATCGGGCGCGAGGGCCGGATGGACGAGCGGGCGCAGCTGAAGAACGCAAAGGGCTCATGGGCCGAGTCGGTCTCCTCGGTCAACTCCATGATCGACGACCTCGTCCGCCCGACGATCGAGGTCTCGCGCGTGCTCGACGCGGTCGCCGAAGGCGACCTCTCGCAGAAGATGTCGCTCAAGATCGAAGGCCGGCCCGTGCGCGGCGAGTTCCGGCGCATCGGCACGACCGTCAACACGATGCTCGACCAGCTGAGCTCGTTCGCCGCCGAGGTCACACGCGTCGCACGAGAGGTCGGGACGGAAGGCATCCTCGGCGGGCAGGCGCGCGTCAAGGATGTGTCCGGTATCTGGCGCGACCTGACGGACAACGTCAACTTCATGGCGGAGAACCTCACCACGCAGGTGCGGAACATCGCCGAGGTCACGACCGCGGTCGCGAACGGCGACCTCTCGAAGAAGATCACCGTGGACGTCAAGGGCGAGGTCCTCGAGCTCAAGAACACGATCAACACGATGGTCGACCAGCTCGGCTCGTTCGCCGACGAGGTCACGCGCGTGGCGCGCGAGGTCGGCACCGAAGGCAAGCTCGGCGGCCAGGCGCAGGTCAAGGGCGTCAGCGGCACGTGGAAGGACCTGACCGACAACGTCAACTTCATGGCGACGAACCTAACGACGCAGGTGCGCGGCATCGCCAAGGTCGTCACCGCCGTCGCGGACGGCAACCTGAACCAGAAGTTCACGATCGAGGCCAAGGGCGAGGTGGCGGCGCTCGCCGACACGATCAATTCGATGATCGACACGCTCCGCGTGTTCGCGGAGCAGGTGACGACGGTCGCGCGCCAGGTCGGCACCGAGGGGAAGCTCGGCGGCCAGGCCGAGGTCCCCGGCGTCTCGGGTACGTGGAAGGCCCTCACCGACAGCGTGAACGGCATGGCCGCGAACCTGACCGACCAGGTGCGGAACATCGCAGACGTCACGACCGCGGTGGCGAAGGGCGACCTGTCACGGAAGATCACGGTCGAGGTGAAGGGCGAGGTCCTGCGCCTCAAGAACACGATCAACACCATGGTCGACCAGCTGTCGGGTTTCGCCGCAGAGGTGACGCGGGTCGCGAAGGAGGTCGGCACCGAGGGCCGCCTCGGCGGCCAGGCGCAGGTGAAGGGCGTCAGCGGAACTTGGCGCGAGCTCACCGACAACGTCAACCAGCTCGCCGACAACCTCACGAATCAGGTGCGCAACATCGCAGACGTGACGACGGCGGTCGCGAAGGGCGACCTGTCCAAGAAGATCACGGTCGACGCACGCGGCGAGATCCTCGAGCTGAAGAACACAATCAACACCATGGTCGACCAGCTCTCATCCTTCGCCGACGAGGTCACACGCGTCGCCCGCGAGGTCGGCACCGAAGGCATCCTCGGCGGCCAGGCCGACGTGCCCGGTGTCTCGGGCACGTGGAAGGCGCTCACGGACAACGTGAACTTCATGGCCAACAACCTCACCACGCAGGTGCGAAACATCGCCGAGGTGACGACGGCGGTCGCGAGCGGGGACCTCTCCAAGAAGATCACGGTGGACGTCAAGGGCGAGCCGCTCGAGATCAAGAACACGATCAACACGATGGTCGACCAGCTCTCGAGCTTCGCCGACGAGGTCACGCGGGTCGCGACCGAGGTGGGGACCGAGGGTCGCCTGGGCGGCCAGGCCGAGGTCGAGGGCGTCTCTGGCACGTGGCGCCAGCTGACGCAGAGCGTGAACGGGATGGCGTCCAACCTCACCGACCAGGTGCGCAACATCGCCGACGTCACAACGGCGGTCGCGAACGGCGACCTGTCGAAGAAGATCACCGTCGAGGCGCGAGGCGAGATCCTCGAGCTGAAGAACACGATCAACACGATGGTCGACCAGCTCTCCTCGTTCGCGGACGAGGTCACCCGCGTCGCCCGCGAGGTCGGCACAGAAGGCAAGCTCGGCGGGCAGGCTCAGGTCAGAGGTGTCTCCGGAACCTGGAAGGACCTGACGGACAACGTCAACACGCTCGCCGGCAACCTCACGAGCCAGGTTCGCAACATCGCCGACGTCACGACGGCGGTCGCGAACGGCGACCTGTCGAAGAAGATCACCGTCAACGTCGAGGGCGAGGTCCTCGAGCTGAAGAACACGATCAACACGATGGTCGACCAGCTCTCCTCCTTCGCGGACGAGGTCACCCGCGTCGCCCGCGAGGTCGGCACCGAGGGAAGGCTCGGCGGCCAGGCGAAGGTCAAGGGCGTCAGCGGAACCTGGAAGGACCTGACCGACAACGTCAACGCGATGGCCGACAACCTGACCGACCAGGTGCGCAACATCGCCGACGTGACGACGGCGGTCGCGACCGGCGACCTGTCGAGGAAGATCACCGTCGACGCGCGCGGCGAGGTGCTCGAGCTGAAGAACACGATCAACACGATGGTCGACCAGCTGCGCTCGTTCGCGGCGGAGGTGACGCGTGTCGCGAAGGAAGTGGGCACCGAGGGCCGCCTCGGCGGCCAGGCGAACGTCGAGGGCGTCAGCGGAACGTGGAAGGACCTGACCGACAACGTCAACACGCTCGCGGACAACCTCACGACGCAGGTGCGCAACATCGCCGAGGTCACGACTGCCGTCGCCACCGGTGACCTCTCGAAGAAGATCACCGTGGACGTCAAGGGCGAGATCCTCGAGCTGAAGAAGACGATCAACACGATGGTCGACCAGCTCTCCTCGTTCGCGGACGAGGTCACCCGAGTCGCCCGCGAGGTCGGCACCGAGGGGAAGCTCGGCGGCCAGGCGCAAGTCAAGGGCGTCAGCGGAACGTGGAAGGACCTCACGGACAACGTCAATACGCTCGCGGACAACCTGACGAACCAGGTGCGCAACATCGCCGAGGTGACGACAGCGGTCGCGAACGGTGAGCTGTCGAAGAAGATCACCGTCGACGCGCGCGGCGAGATCCTCGAGCTGAAGAACACGATCAACACCATGGTCGACCAGCTGTCGACCTTCGCCGCCGAGGTGACCCGCGTCGCCCGCGAGGTCGGCATCGAGGGCAAGCTCGGCGTCCAGGCGCAGGTCGAGGGTGTCAGTGGCGTGTGGAAAGGACTCACGGACAACGTGAACCAGCTCGCGGCCACGCTGACGACACAGCTGCGCGCGATCTCCGAGGTCTCGACGGCCGTGACGCAGGGCGACCTGACGCGATCGATCGGGATCCAGGCGGAGGGCGAGGTCGCCGAGCTGAAGGACACGATCAACCAGATGATCGAGAACCTCGCGGAGACGACGCGCAAGAACTCCGAGCAGGACTGGCTGAACTCGAACATGGCGCGCTTCACCGGGATGCTGCAAGGCGAGCGCGACCTCGAGACGGTCTCGCGCCTGATCATGTCCGAGCTCACGCCGCTCGTGGGCGCTCAGCACGGCGCGTTCTTCATGATGGAGTCGCCGGAGGGCGAGGGAGACGACTTCGAGCTCCGGCTGATCGCTTCGTACGGGTACAAGCAGCGCAAGAACGTCCCGACGAAGTTCAAGATCGGCGAGGGCATCGTCGGCCAGTCTGCGCTCGAGCTGAAGCCGATCCTGATCACGCAGGCGCCGGACGACTACGTGCGCATCACGTCCGGCCTCGGCGAGGCGGCGCCCGTGAACGTGATCGTCCTCCCCGTCCTCTTCGAGGACCAGGTGCTGGCGATCGTGGAGCTGGCCTCGTTCCAGCGCTTCGCGCCGGTGCAGCAGACCTTCCTCGAGCAGCTGGCGGAGACGATCGGGGTCGTGCTGAACACGATCCAGGCCAACATGCGCACCGAGGAGCTGCTGGTCCAGTCGCAGGGGCTGACGCAGGAGCTGCAGAGCCAGTCGGAGGAGCTCCAGGCGCAGCAGGAGGAGCTGCAGCAGACGAACAAGGAGCTCGAGGAACAGGCGGCCTCGCTCAAGGCCTCGGAGGAGCTGCTCCAGACTCAGCAAGAGGAGCTGCAGCAGACGAACGAGGAGCTCGAGGAGAAGGCAGAGCTGCTCGAGGAGCAGAACCGCCGCATCGAGATCAAGAACCGGGAGATCGAGCTGGCGCGAGCAGCCCTCGAGGAGAAGGCGGAGCAGCTGTCGCTTTCGTCACGCTACAAGTCCGAATTCCTCGCGAACATGTCGCACGAGCTGCGCACGCCGCTCAACTCGCTGCTCATCCTCGCGAAGCTGCTCGCGGAGAACCCCGACTCGAACCTGAACGACAAGCAGATCGAGTTTGCAAACACCATCTACGCCGCCGGCTCGGACCTGCTCGACCTGATCAACGACATCCTCGACCTCTCGAAGGTGGAGGCCGGGCGGATGGACGTCAACCTCGGCGAGGTCTCACTCTCCGACCTGCGCGACTTCGTCGAGCGCTCCTTCCGGCCCGTCGCGGAGGACAAGGAGCTGGACTTCGAGATCGAGGTGCACGGCGCGAACGTCCCGCCGACCATCGAGACTGATGAGCAGCGGCTGCAGCAAATCCTCAAGAATCTGCTCTCGAACGCGTTCAAGTTCACCGAGACGGGACGGGTCAAGCTGCGCGTCTCGGTTGCCGAGGACCGGCAGTTCGCGAGCGAGGCGCTGTCGCACGCAGACGCGGTGATCGGCTTCTCGGTCGAGGACACCGGTGTCGGCATCCCGCACGACAAGCTGCACCTCATCTTCGAGGCGTTCCAGCAGGCGGACGGCACGACGAGCCGCCGCTACGGCGGGACGGGCCTCGGCCTCTCGATCAGCCGCGAGATCGCGCGCCTGCTCGGCGGAGAGATCCACGTCGAGAGCGTGGTCAGCGAGGGCAGCACGTTCACGCTCTACCTGCCGGCGCGGTTCCGTCATGCCGCGCACACGCCGCCCACCGGCACGGTGGTCGAGACCGTGGTCATCCCTCCAGAGTCAGAGGCGAACGGCGGACAACCCGCCCTGCCGGAGTCGCCGGAGCTCGATCCCGCGCTGCTTCTGCCGAGCGACGTGCGTGACGACCGCGACGACATCCAGCAGGGCGACCGCGTCGTGCTGATCGTCGAAGACGACGCGGAGTTCGCGCGGACGGAGCTCGAAGTCGCCCGTGAGCGCGGCTTCAAGGGCCTCGTTGCGCTGCGCGGGGACTCCGGTGTCGCGCTGGCCCACGAGTTCTCACCTGACGCGATCATCCTCGACATGCAGCTGCCCGTGATGGACGGCTGGACGGTGCTCGACCACCTCAAGCACCACCCCGCGACGCGGCACATTCCCGTCCACATCGTCTCGGCCGGAGACGGTCGCCACGACGCGCTCAAAGCGGGCGCGGTCGCCTTCGTCGAGAAGCCGATCTCGAAGGAGAGCCTCGACGAGACGTTCGGCTCGATTCGGTCGTTCATCGACCGCGGGCTGCGGCGGCTGCTCGTCGTCGAGGACGACGAAGACCAGCGCGAGGCGGTGGTCGAGCTGATCGGCGGCGGCGAGGACGTCGAGGTGACGGCCGTAGGCTCGGGCGAGGAGGCGCTCGAGGCGCTCGAGCTGCAGCCGTTCGACTGCATGGTGCTCGACCTGAAGCTGCCCGAGATGGGCGGCTTCGCCCTGCTCGAGAAGCTGAACGAAGACCCGCGTCATTCGTCCGTCCCGGTGATCGTCTACACGGGCAAGGAACTCACGCGCAAAGAGGAGACGAAGCTGAAGAAGTTCGCCGAGTCGATCATCGTCAAGGACGCGAGCTCGCCGGAGCGCCTCCTCGACGAGACCTCGCTCTTCCTCCACCGTGTCGAGCGGAAGCTGCCCAAGGAAAAGCGGCGCATGCTCGAGCAGCTGCATTCCGCAGAAGAGGTGTTCAATCAGAAGAAGATCCTCATCGTCGACGACGACGTGCGGAACGTGTTCGCCCTCACGAGCGTGCTCGAGACGCACGGCATGGAGGTGCTCTACGCCGAGAACGGCAAGGACGGGATCGAGCTCCTGCGCAGCAATCCCGAGGTCGACCTCGTCCTCATGGACATCATGATGCCCGGCATGGACGGCTACGAGACCATGCGGGCGATCCGAGCCGAGGAGTCCTTCAAGAGCCTGCCGATCATCTCCCTGACCGCGAAGGCGATGAAGGGCGACCGCGAGAAGTCGATCGCCTCGGGCGCCTCCGACTACATCACGAAGCCGGTCGACACCGACCAGCTGCTTTCCCTCATGCGCGTTTGGCTCTATAGGTAGATCATGGGGACCCCGCTCGGCGCTTCCCGTGAGCAGGCGGGCGTAGCCCGGCAGCCGCCGGCACGCGGCGAGCTCGAGGAGATCGAGCTCTCGCTGCTGTTGGAGGGCGTCTTCCGGCAGTACGGCTTCGACTTCCGCGAGTACGCGCCTGCCTCGCTGCGCCGACGGGTCTGGCGCCGCGTCCACGCGGAAGGCCTCGAGACCATCTCGGCGCTGCAGGACAGGTTGCTCCACGACCCGGCCTGCATGGAACGGCTCCTGCTCGACCTCTCGATCAACGTCACCTCGATGTTCCGCGATCCGACCTTTTACGTCGCGTTTCGCGAGAAGGTGGTGCCGGCTCTGCGCACCTATCCGTTCACGCGCATCTGGGTCGCCGGGTGCTCGACGGGGGAAGAGGTGTACTCGCTCGCCATCCTCCTGGAGGAGGAGGGAATCTACGACCGGGCTCGCATCTACGCGACCGACATCAACGAGTCCGTGCTCGACCGAGCCCGTGCCGGCGTCTTCCCCCTCGACAAGATGCGCGAGTACACGCAGAACTACATCAAGGCCGGCGGGAAACGCGCCTTCTCCGAGTACTACCTCGCGAAGTACGACGGGGCCCAGTTCCAGCGCCCGCTGGTCGAGAACGTCGTCTTCGCGCAGCACAATCTCGTCTCGGACCATTCGTTCAACGAGTTCAACGTGATCATCTGCCGCAACGTGATGATCTACTTCGACCGCGCGCTGCAGGATCGCGTGCACCGGCTCTTCTACGACAGCCTCGTCACGTTCGGTGTCCTCGGCCTCGGGCACAAGGAAGCGATCCGCTTCAGCCCGCACGAGGAGGCGTACGAAGAGCTCGATCCGGGCGAGAAGCTCTACCGCAAGATCGGGTGATGTACGACCTCGTGTGCATCGGAGCATCGTGGGGCGGCCTGCAGGCGGTCGGCCGTGTGCTCGCCGACCTTCCGGGCGAGGTCGACCTGCCCATCGTGATCGCCCAGCATCGCTCGCCGGACTCGGTCGAAGGCGCGCTCGCTCAGCTGCTGAGCACGCGGGGCGACCGCCTCGTCGTCGACGTCGAGGACAAGATGCCGATCGAGCCGTCCCGCGTCTACGTCGCGCCGGCCGACTACCACCTGCTCGTGGAGCGTGGCTCGTTCGCGCTCTCGGTCGACGAGCGGATCCAGTTCGCGCGGCCCTCCATCGACGTGCTCTTCGAGTCGGCCGCAGACGCCTACGGCGCCGGAGTGATCGGGATCATCCTGACGGGCGCGAACGAGGACGGAGCGCTGGGCCTCGCGCGCATCAAGGAGAGCGGGGGCGTGGCGCTGATCCAGGATCCCACCGGCGCCACGCGGCGGACGATGCCCGACGCTGCGATCGCGGCCACGGTGTCGGACGCGGTCCTCCCGCTGGAAGCGATCGGGAACTTCGTCTACGGCCTGTGGGTGACGCCCGCCGAGATGCGAGAGGAGGCGGCGACATAGCCAAGATCCTCCTCGTCGACGACCGGCCCGAGAATCTGCTCGCGCTGGAGGCGATCCTCGCGCCGCTCGACCAGGAGCTCCTGTTCGCCCACTCGGGCGAGGAGGCACTCCGCCAGCTGCTCCGCCACGACGTGGCGGTGATCCTCCTCGACGTGCAGATGCCGGTTCTGGACGGCTTCGAGACCGCCAAGCTGATCAAGCAGCGCGAGCGCACCCGGCACGTGCCGATCATCTTCGTCACCGCGATCTCGAAGGACGAAGAGCACGTCTTCCGCGGCTACTCGACGGGCGCGGTCGACTACGTCTTCAAGCCATTCAGCCCCGAAGTGATGCGCTCGAAGGTCGCCGTCTTCATCGAGCTGCAGGAGAAGAACGAGCAGCTGCAGCGCCAGGCGGAGCTCTTGAAGGAGCAGGAGCTTGCCGACCTCCGCCGCGAGAGCGAGGAGCGATACCGCTTCCTGGCGGAGGCCCAGCCGGACCAGATCTGGACCGCGCTGCGAAGCGGCGAGCTCGACTACGTGAACCAACGCGTCCTCGACTACTTCGGCACGTCGTTCTCCGAGCAGGTCGCCGACGGCTGGATGAAGGTCGTGCACCCGGACGACCTTCCACGCACCCTGAAGCTCTGGCAGGCGTCGCTCGACACCGGCAAGCCGTACGAGAACGAGCTCCGGCTCCGCCGCGCCTCGGACGACTCCTACCGCTGGCACCTGACGCGCGCGCTGCCGATGCGGAACCGTCGCGGAGAGATCGTCAAGTGGTTCGGCTCCAACACGGACATCGACGACCGCAAGCGGGCGGAGGACGCCGAGCGCTTCATCGTCGAGGCCGGCGAGACCCTCGGCAGCTCGCTCGACTACCGCGCGACGCTCGGCACGCTCGCCAAGATGGCCGTGCCGAGGATCTGCGACTGGTCACGCGTGGACATCCTCGAGGGGGGCAGGCTGCGGACGCTGGCGATCGAGCACGTCGACCCGCAGAAGATCGAGCTGGCCCTCGAGCTCGCGCGGCGCTATCCCGAGGACCCGGAGGCCGCCCAAGGCCCGCCGCGCGTCATTCGCACCGGCGAGAGCGAGCTCGCGACGGAGATCTCCGAGGAGAGGTTGTCGGAGCTTGCAGTCGACGACCTTCACCTCGGCCTCGTGCGAGAGCTCGGCTTCCAGAGCTACATGTGCGTGCCGCTCGTCGCGCGAGGGCGAACGCTCGGCGTCATCTCCTTCGTCTCGGCGGAGTCGGGCAGGCGGTACGGCCCCGAGGACCTCGCCCTGGCCGAAGAGCTCGCCCGCCGGGCCGGCACCGCGGTCGAAAACGCGCAGCTCTACCGTGAGGTCGAGGAGCGCGCGCAGGCAGCACGCGTGCTCGAGACGGTCGGCGACGGTGTCGTCCTCGTCGACCTCGACGGAGTCGTCCGGCTCTGGAACAAGGCGGCCGAGGCGATCACGCGCCTCCGGCGGGCGGACGTCGTGGGCCGCCGCGCCGCCGACGTGCTGCCGGGCTGGGACGATCTCGTCGCACGCGTGCCCGTCGTCGGCGCTCCGGGGCCCGGGTCCGCCCCCACGCTGCCGATCGAGCTCGACGGCGACGAGCGCTGGCTGTCGGTCTCCGGCGTCGGCTTCGACGAGGGCACCGTCTACGCGTTCCGCGATGTCACGGAGGAGCGCGGCCTCGAGCGCATCCGCCAGGATCTCGTCTCGACCGTGTCGCACGAGCTGCGCACGCCGCTCGCCGCGATCTACGGCTCCGCGCTCACCCTCGCCCGTCAGGACCTCGCACTCGAAGAGGCGATGCGGAGCAAGCTCCTCGACGTGATCGTGGAGGAGTCGAGCAGGCTGGGCGACATCGTCAACGATCTGTTGCTCGTGAGCCAGCTCGATGCTGGCCGGCTCGACCTCCACGTCGAGCAGTGCGACGCGCAGGCGCTTGCCGAGGGCGTCGTCGACGCCGCGCGCACGCATCTGCCGGAAGGCGTGAGGGTCGAGCTGGCTGCTGTCGGCGAGGATCTCCCGCCGGTGGTCGCCGACGAAGGGCAGCTCCGGCAGGTGCTCGGCAACATCCTCGACAACGCGATGAAGTACTCGCCCGAGGGCGGCGACGTCCACATGCGCCTGGAGCGCGTGAACGGATACGTCCGCTTCACGGTCGCCGACGAGGGCCTCGGCATTCCGCCGGCAGAACGCAACCGCATCTTCGAGAAGTTCTACCGCCTCGACCCCGACATGACCGGCGGGATCGGCGGCACGGGCCTGGGCCTCTACATCTCCCGCGAGCTGGTCCACCGCGTGAACGGGCGGATCTGGGTCGAGCCCAACAGCAGACGCGGCTCGGTCTTCCACGTCGAGATCCCGGTGGCAGCGGAACCGGCCACGGCGGGAGGCTCCCCCAAACGGGGCAGGAAGGCCCCCGTGAAAGAGTGTGGCTAACCGTATTCGGCAACCTGCCCGCGCGGACGAAACTGTGGCTATGACAGTGCTGATCGTCGACGACCACCCGAGCTTTCGGGCGAGCGCCCGGACGCTGCTCGAGGCGGAGGGGTACCAGATCGTCGGCGAAGCCGAGAGCGGGGCCGGGGCCATCCAGGCCGTGCAGAAGCTGCACCCGGACCTCGTTCTGCTCGACGTGCAACTCCCCGACATGGACGGTTTCCAGGTCGCCGAGCAGTTGCGCAAGCTCGACGACCCGCCCGAGGTCGTCCTGACGTCGAGCCGGGACAGTGCCGACTACGGGCCGTGCATCAACTACTGCGGCGCCTGCGGCTTCGTCCCGAAGGCAGAGTTGTCAGGAGCCGCTATCGCGGCTCTCGTGGCGTGAGCCTGACCAGGCGCCCCTGGCTCAGGTTCGGCCCCGCAGCGCTCGTCGGAGGCGGACTCGCCGCGGCCCTCGTCGCCGCCAGCAACCACGACGAGCATCCGCTCCACACGGCCGCGATCCTCCTGTTCGTCAGCTGGTCCTTCGTCTTCGCAGGTCTGATCGGCTGGACGCGGCGGCCCCAGAACCGGACCGGGATGCTGATGGTGGCGGTCGGGTTCGGCGTGCTCGTCGGGAGCCTCACCGATGCGAACGATGCGGTGCCGTACACGCTCGGCCTCGTCCTCGGCAGCCTCTTCCTCGCCGCATTCGTGCACCTGCTGCTGGCCTACCCCGGCGGCGAGCTGATCAGCCGGCACGCCCGGATCCTCGTCGGCGCGGGCTACCTGCTCGCGCTGCTCGCCCCGCTGCTCGACTCGATGTTCCCGGCCCCGCAGGTCTGCAAGCCGCAGGCCTGTCCCGACAACCTCGTGCTCGTCTCGCAGGACCACTCGGCGCACGTGGCCGCGACCGCCGTGTGGACCACCGCCTCGGTCCTGCTCTTCGCAGGCGCGATCTGGCTGCTGGTCGGCCGGTGGCGCCGCGGCACGCCCGCCTTGCGCCGGATCCTGCGGCCCGTCTACCTCGCGGGCGGCCTGACCGTCGCGTTGCTGGCAGTCGGCTTCGTCATCACTCCCCTCGCCGGCGTTGGTGCCACGGTCATCACGGTCGCGCTGATCGTGACCGCGACGGCCGTGCCTTTCATCTTCCTTGCCGGGCTGCTCGGCACGACGCTTGCGCGAGGCGCAGGCATCGGCGCGATCTTCAGCGGCGTGCCGGAGCGGGCGAGTCCGGGCGAGGTGCAGGAGGGGCTGCGCAGGGCGCTGCGCGACCCGACCGCCCAGGTCGCCTACTGGTACGAAGAAGGCGGGCACTACGTCGACGTCGAGGGCGAGCGCTTCGACCTGCCGTCGGACACGCGCAGGCGGGTCGTGACGCGCCTCGACTACGCCGACGAGCCTGTGGCGGCGATCGTCCACGACGCGGCACTGCGGGACGAGCCGGAGCTGCTCGAGGGCGTCGCAAACGCCGCCCGCATCGCACTCGAGCGCGACAAGCTGCTCGTCGAGGTGCGCGCCCGCGCGCAGCGGTACCGCGCGGTGCTTCAGGCGATGCCGGACCTGATGTTCCGCATCTCGCGCGACGGCAGGTACATCTCGTACAACGCGCCGAATCCACGCGACCTCTACGGCGAGGACGTCGTCGGGCTGACACTGTGGGACCGGCTACCGGCCGACCTCGCCGACCGCGTGCTCGCAGCGGGCCGCAGCGCACTCGCGGGCGAGCGGACGATGATCGAGTACCGCCTCGACTTTCCAGACGGCACCCGCCACTACGAGGGACGCTTCGCCGCGAGCGGCGACGACGAGTTCCTGATGATCGTCCGCGAGATCACCGAGCGGAAGCGACAGCAAGAGGAGCTCGAAGCATCGCGACAGCGCATCGTCGCGGCTGGGGACGACGCCCGCCGGAAGCTGGAACGGAATCTCCACGACGGCGCGCAGCAGCGCCTCGTCTCGCTGTCGCTCTCCCTGCGCCTGGCGCAGAACCAGCTGGCCAGGAGCCCCGAGTCGGCCGAGGAGCTGCTGGAGCGCTCGCGCGAGGAGCTCATGCAGGCACTGGAGGAGCTGCGCGAGCTCGCGCGCGGGATCCATCCGGCCATCCTCACGGACCGTGGCCTCGCAGCGGCGCTCGAGGGCCTGGCCGACCGCGCGCCGCTCCCGGTCGAGATCGAGTGCCGCAACGGCGAGCTTCCCGCTCCGGTGGAGGCCGCCGCCTACTACGTCGTCTCGGAGGCGCTCGCGAACGTCACGAAGTACGCCCAGGCCACGTCGGTCAGGGTGAAGGTCGAGCAGCAGGATGCCTGCGCCCTGGTTGAGGTCGAAGACGACGGGATCGGGGGCGCCGATCCCTCGCTGGGCTCGGGCCTGAGCGGGTTGGCCGACCGCGTCTCGGCGCTACGAGGCAAGCTCTCCATCGACAGCCCACCCGGCGCCGGCACACGTGTCCGCGCGGAGATCCCACTGGAGTAACCTCTGACACCCGACCTTCCAGATGGAACCGTCACACTCGTCTTCACCGACGTCGAAGGCTCGACGAGGCTGGTGCGCCACCTCGGCGACCGCTACGCGCTCGTCCTGGCCGACCACCGGCGGCTCATGCGCGAGGCAGTCGAGGACTGCGGCGGACACGTCGTCGACCACCGCGGCGACGAGTTCTTCATCGTCTTCGACGACGCGCGCAATGCGGTGCAAGCCCTCGCGCAGGCGCAACGTGCGTTTGCCGGGCATCCGTGGCCGGAAGGCGTCGAGCTGCGCGTGCGCATGGGCCTCCATACCGGCGAGCCGACGGTACGCGACGGCGCCTACTACGGCCTGGACGTCCACCGCGCCGCACGCATCGCGCAGGCTGGTAGCGGAGGCCAGATCCTGCTCTCGCAGCGCACGCGCGACGAGCTCGAGGCGTCACACGAGCTGGAGGATCTCGGCGAGCACGACCTGCCCGGACTGGTCGAGGCCGAGCGGCTCTTCCAGCTCAACGTCGCCGGTCTCCCTTCACGCTTTCCCCCGCTCAGCACCGCGCGCAGAGGTTTTCGCGGCGTGCGCGTAGTTCTGGCGGACGACTCGGTCCTCCTACGCGAGGGCATCGCGCGCCTGCTCGAGGACGCGGGGTTCGACGTCGTCGCGCAGGGCGGCACCGCCGAGGATCTGCTCCGCCATGTCGGCATGCACAAGCCGGACGTCGCGCTCGTCGACATCCGAATGCCTCCCACGCAGACGGACGAAGGTTTGCGCGCCGCCAAGCAGATCCGCGAGCGCTGGCCGGACACGGGCGTGCTCGTCCTCTCGCAGTACGTCGAGCCGGCGTACGCGATGGAGCTGCTCGGCGAGAACGCCGAGGGCGTCGGCTACCTGCTCAAGGACCGCGTCTCCGACGTGGACGAGTTCGCCGCCGCTGTCCGTCGCGTCGGCGAGGGCGGCTCCGCGCTCGACCCGGCGGTCGTCTCACAGCTCGTCGGGCGCCGGCGGCGGGACGACCCGGTCGACGAGCTGACGCCGCGCGAGCGCGAGGTGCTCGAGCTGATGGCCGAGGGCCGCTCGAACCAGGCGATCGCGGAGAAGCTCGTGATCACGCTGCGCGCGGTCGAGAAGCACGTGACGAGCATCTTCTCGAAGCTCCGGCTGCCGGCGACCGCGGAGGACCACCGGCGCGTGCTCGCGGTCCTCACGTATCTTCAATCTTCGACTTAGGCCTCGACTCGGCGACGCCGCATAGAGGCCGCGCGGGCTGCGCCCGGGCGGCGGTCTTCAGTACGCATCTGGAAACAGAGCCGCCGTGACCACGACTCGTCTCTAGGGTTAACCGCACCATCAGACGCCAGCGGGCCGTCTGGCCCGCGCTGTAGCCCGCTGCGATCCTCTCTCCCATGACGCACGAACAGCTGAACAAGAGGCTTCGCTGGCTCGTCCTCGAGCGCCTGACGCTCGAGAAGCGTGGAGCCGCGGCGGATCTGATCGAGCGGAACGAGCTCGACACGATTCGTCTCCAGCGTCGGCTGTCGTACGCGTCCGCTGGCCCCACCCAGCCCAGCCGGGTCGCCTGACCCGAAAAAAGCACACTCCTCCCTCCAGTGAAAGCCGCCCCGCCCCGGGGCGGCTTTCGCGTTTCGGCAGTGCGGTTACCCGCATGCCAAGACGCCTGTGGGCCCCATTTCTCCTCCTCGCTGCGGTTGAGAACCTGAGCTCACCCCCAAGCGAAGGAGCAGAAGGCAATGTCACCCCTGAAGCGCTCGAACAACATCGCCGCCCGCATGGGCCGCTGGAGCGCAACCCACCGCAAGAAGGCGATCTTCGGGTGGCTTGCGTTCGTCGTCCTCTCGATCGCGATCGGCATGGTCGTCGGGACGAAGCAGATCGACCACAACAACTCGAACGTGGGCGAGGCACACCGCGCCGACCAGATGCTGCTCGACGCCGGCTTCCAGATCGACCCGCAGACGGAGTTCGTGATCATCCAGAGCAAGGCGAAGACGATCGACGACCCGGCGTTCCGACAGGTCGTCGGCGACACGATCGCCGCCGTCCGGCCTCACCGGGCGGTCTTCACCGATCTCAAGTCCCCGCTCGACCCCGCCCACGCCGACCAGGTCTCGAAGGACCGGCACACCGCACTGGTCGAGTTCACGATGAAGGGCACGGAGGAGCAAGCGACGAAGGTCATCGACCCCGTCGTCAAGTCCACCGACGCCGTCCAGGCGAAGCATCGTGGCTTCTACGTGTCGCAGGCCGGCTCGATCTCCACCGGCAAGGCACTCGACAAGTTGTTCAACTCGCAGCTCGCCAGCGCCGGCGAGCGGTCGATCCCGCTGACGCTGATCATCCTCGTGCTCGTGTTCGGCGCCGTCGTCGCCGCGGGCATTCCTCTCTTGCTGGCGTTGACGGCCGTGTTCGCGACGATCGGGCTGCTCGCGCTGCCGAGCCAGGTGATCGCGATGGACCAGAACGTCTCGGCCGTCGTCCTGCTGATCGGACTCGCGGTCGGCGTCGACTATTCGCTCTTCTATCTCAAGCGTGAGCGCGAAGAACGCGCCGCTGGTCGCGGTGCCGAAGCGGCGCTCGAAGCTGCAGCGGCCACCTCCGGCCGGTCGGTGCTCATCTCCGGGTTCACCGTGATGGTCGCGATGGCCGGAATGTTCTTTTCGGGCGACAAGGGCTTCATGTCGTTCGCCGTCGCAACCATGACGGTGGTAGCGATCGCCATGCTCGGCTCGCTGACCGTGCTCCCCGCCGTGCTCTCGAAGCTCGGCGACCGGGTCGAGAAGGGCCGCATCCCCTACCTCCACCGCCTGCGCCGCTCCGACGGCGGCGAGAACCGCGTGTGGAGTGCCATCCTGACCCCGGCGATGCGGCGGCCGCTTGCGTCTGCGCTGCTCGCCGCCACAGCCCTCGCCGCACTGGCATTCCCCGTGCTCGGCGTCCACACGGCGATCTCCGGACTCGACTCGCTGCCCGACAGCACCAAGGAAGTCCGCGCCATCCATGCCGTGCAGGACGCCTTCCCCGGCGGCCCGCAGCCTGCCGTCGTCGTGATCAGGGCAGACGACGTCCGCTCCGCACCGGTCGCGAGTGCGATCTCGGAGCTTCGCCGTGAGGCTCTCGGCTCGCGTCAGATGCTGACGCCGATCGAGGTCGACCGGAACGCCGACAACACCGTCGCCCGCGTGACGGTCCCGCTCGTCGGCAAGGGCACGGACGGCACGTCGAACGCCGCTCTGGCGACGTTGAGGGACAAGATCCTGCCCTCGACCGTCGGCAAGGTGGACGGCGCCGAGTACGCGGTCACGGGCATCACGGCAGCGTCGTACGACTTCAACAGCAAGATGAAGAGTGCGCTGCCCTACGTGTTCGGCTTCGTGCTCGCCTTCGCATTCCTGCTGCTGCTCGTCTCGTTCCGCTCGGTCGTGATCGCGGCGAAGGCGATCGTCCTCAACCTGCTCTCGGTGGCCGCCGCCTACGGCGTCCTCGTCCTGGTCTTCCAGGACGGCTGGGGCGAGGGAATCCTGAACTTCAAGTCGAACGGCGGGATCGCCTCCTGGCTGCCGCTGTTCATGTTCGTGATCCTCTTCGGCCTGTCGATGGACTACCACGTCTTCATCCTCAGCCGCATCCGCGAGGCATACGACCGTGGTCTCGAAACGGAAGCTGCGGTCGAGCACGGGATCAAGACGACCGCAGGGGTCGTGACGAGCGCCGCGGTCGTGATGGTCGGGGCGTTCGCGATCTTCGCGACGATGCCGATCCTGGACATGAAGGAGATGGGCATCGGCCTTGCCGCCGCCGTGCTGATCGACGCCACGATCGTGCGGGCGGTCCTGTTGCCCGCGACGATGCGACTCCTGGGCGACTGGAACTGGTACCTGCCGAAGTGGCTCGACTGGCTGCCCCGGCTGGAGCACGAGCCCGAGATCAGGCGCGAAGCTGAGCCGGAGCCCGTTCCGGCCGCCGCCTAGGACGAACGAGAGGCGCCCCGTCGACGGCGGGGCGCTTCTCGGTTCAGGGGTCTGACCCCCAACCGTGCGGCAAGCGTGACGAAAGTGCGCCGAGTTTGCGTAACGGGTCTGACCCCAAACCGTGTCGCCGCCGTAAGAAAAGTGTGCCGACTTCGGCGACAGCCGGATCGGTCTTCTCTAGACGGGCGCGACGGCGCGCCTGCCGCGCGGCGTCAAGTCGAAGTGGACGTCGATGAGGCCGTCGGCGAGCAGCTCAGACGCGTACTCCCACGGCGGCGACGCGGCCGGGTCGTCGCGGTAGTCGGCGAGCGCCCTCAGTGCCTCGTCCGATGCGTTGAATATTTCGACGAGCTCCTTGCCGTCCCAGCGGAAGCGGAGGCTGGCCGTGTCGATGGAGAGGTTCTTGCGCGCAGCGATGCGATCCTGCAGCGAGCCGTCCACCCAGACCTGGTACTCGTCCGCCTTGCCACGGATCTGCACGATCGAGCCTGCGTCCGTCAGCCCCTGGAAGACGAGCGGGTCGACGCCTTGCGGCTCGTCCGGCTCCGACCGGTGGCCGTCGATGCACTCGCGCCGCTGCTCGCGCACCTCCTCGGGGTGGACGAGCCCCGCCAGCTCCTCCCTCAGTGGGAGCGCGGTCGGTTCCGGTGTTCGTCTCTGCGGCAAAGCCGGAGGCGGGACTCGAACCCACGGCCTAGCGCTTACAAGGCGCTTGCTCTACCAGCTGAGCTACTCCGGCGCAGCGCCCATGGTAGGCGAAGCTCACACCGACAGCCCGCCCGCGCCGGGCCAAGGCCCGCACGCGGGCGGGGAACGTCGAGGCGCCGTTTGAGGGTCAGACCCCGATGGGGGTCTGGCCCCTCAAGCAGCGTCGACGAGGTCGTCCGGTGAGATCTCGACGGCGCCGGCGAGCTCGCCCGCCAGCTTGTTGAGCGCACTGCGCTCCACCTGTCGGACACGCTCGCGGCTCATGCTCAGCTCGCGGCCGATCTGCTCGAGCGAGGTGGACTCGCCCTTGAAGCCGAACCGCAGCTCGAGCACCTGACGCTCGCGATCCGGCAGACGCCTCAGGGCGTCGCGGACGAACTTGCGACGCAGAGCCTCGCCTGCCTCCTCGGACGGATCCTGGGCGTTCTCGTCGGCGAACAGGTCGCCGAACTCGCCGTCGCTGTCCGAGCCGATCGTCTGGTTCAGCGAGACGTTCGCCTCGACGGCCTCGAGCGCCTCCTGGACGTAGACGAGGTCGAGCCCGGTCGCCTTCGCGAGCTCCTCCATCGTCGGCTCCTCGCCGGTCGCGGCCTGAAGCCGTGCCCGGGCACGGCCGAGCTTCACGCGCCGCTCGTGCACGTGCGTCGGAATGCGGATCGTCGCCGACTGGTTGGAGACGGCACGCTGGCAGGCCTGCCGGATCCACCACGTGGCGTAGGTCGAGAACTTGTAGCCACGCCGCCAATCGAACTTCTCGACCGCGCGGTTCAGCCCGATCACGCCTTCCTGGATCAGGTCGCCCAGCTGCATGCCGCGGCCCTGATAGCGCTTCGCGATCGAGACGACGAGGCGGAGGTTGGAGTTGATCATCAGCTCCTTGGCCGCGCGGTCGCCGCGCTCGATGCGCTTCGCCAGTGCGACCTCCTCGGCGGCGGTGAGCAGCTGATAGCGCCCGGCGGCGTTCATGAACAGCGTCAGGCTGTCCGTCGTCCCGGAAATCTCCGCTGCGGTTCGCACACGGGAGGCCGGAGCGTCGGCGTCGGTCTCGTCCTCGTGCTGGACGATCTCGATGCCCTTCCCCTCGAACTCCGCCCGGAGCTCGATCAGATCCTCGTCCTCGAGTTCGTTCGCGACGGCGAAGGCCTCCAGGGTCGCCTCCTCGACGGAGCCGAGCTCCTCGGCCTCGTGCAGAAACGACTGGAAATCAAGTTCAGCAAGGTTGGTCAAGCGGTCTTTCACTCCTCTCTTCGGGTCTGGAGCCAGGCGACGGCGGTCCAATCCGGACGATGCCTCCCGGCCCCGCACCATCTACAACGACCTGGAGCGCCCTGGGATTCCCGGTCTAGAGCAGAACTTGCCGGGATTGCTGGTGGGTGAGGATCTTCCTCTTTACCCGCTGGAGCGCATTATCGATCGTCTTGGTGTCGCAGGCGAGGTGCTCGGCCATCTCCTCGTAGGACTCGCCCTCCAGGTAGAGCCTGAGGGCATCCGCCTCGAGCTGGGAGAGGCCGCTGCCCAGGGTGAAGACGAGGCTCTGGAGCTCCTCTGTCGAGATGACGCAAACGGAGGGATCGTCCACGCTCGGCCCCGGCAGCGCGTCTCCGAGCGTGCACTCGCTGTCGGAGTCCTGGCCGGCCGGGGTATGGCTGAAGGACACGTAGGTGTTCAGGGGGGCGTGCTTGAACCGGGTCGCGGTCTTGATCGCCGTGATGATCTGGCGGGTCACGCAGAGCTCGGCGAAGCTGCGGAACGAGGTCTCCTTGTCGGCGCGGAAGTCGCGCACCGCCTTGTAGAGCCCGATCAGTCCCTCCTGGACGAGGTCCTCGGAGTCGCCGCCGGCGAGGAAGTAGGAGCTCGCCTTGAGCCGGACGAACCCCGTGTAGCGGCGGATCAGGACGTCGAGCGCGCCGCCGTCGCCGTTCCGCGCGCGCAGCACCAGCTGGAGGTCTTCGAGCTCTCTCTGGGCCTTCTGCGCAGCGGTTGCGGGCCGTGCGGCCATCCTGGCCTCCCCGGGGGTCAGGGGCGAGACGGCGAAGCCTCACCCTAAGGTTGAGGGAGAAGATAGCAAGGTCCGCACGTCTTTACAAGACGTTTGCAGTGGACCCAGGATGTTACGAACATACGTTCGGCAGAGTCCCTTACTGCCAAGACGGCCGGCCGCGACGGACAGTAGCTAGCCGCAGCAAGCCGCGGCGTTTCTCGGATGCGGCGCCCGCCGCTCCGACGCACGCTTGATCGGATGCCGGGCGCAAACGTCGACCTCTACTGGCTCCCGGTCGGTGCGGGTGGCCATTCGGTGCGGCTGAACGGGCGAGTCTTCGAAGCGATCGCATCGCGGCTCGAACGACGGCCGAGCAAGGACCTCTACCACTCGGCCCTGACGGTCACCGTCCCCGACGGGACGTTCGTGATCGAGATGGCGCCGATCCCGGACGGGAGCGGGCTGCTGCGCGGCGTCGTCGCCGAAGGCCCTGTGGGCAGTCGTTTGCTCCGGTCGCTGCGGCTCTTCCGCTACGAGATCCGCAGCTGGCGCGACGGCGTGATCCCGGACGTCGACGAAGCGGTGGACAGCCCACAGCGGCTGACCGACGACCCAGAGGTTGCACAGCGCATCCTCGAGCTCGTCCCGGCGGTGCCGACGCCGGTCTGGGGACGCGACGAGCTGCGCGGCGGCGAGATGTGGAACTCCAACTCGCTCGTCTCCTGGCTGATCGTCCGCAGCGGCCTCGACGTCGACTCGGTCAGGCCGCCGGCCGATGGACGCGCGCCGGGATGGAATTCCGGCGTCGCGGTGGCTAAGCGCGAATCGCCGTCAGCGCGACGAGCTCTCGCTGCCCGGCTTCGCTGAGCAGCGTCTCGACGGTCTCCTCCAGCTGCTCCTGCAGGCTCTCGTCCGTGAGGCGTCCGGCGTCGTCGAAACGAGACGGCGCGTGGCCGACCGCGACCTCCGCGTCGACGACGCGTGCACCGATCGCGGACAGGATCTTCCGCAGCTCGGCCTGAGACCAGACCGCGCCGAAGGCGCCGGTGCTGGCGCCCACGACCGCGACCGGCTTGTTCCGGAGCACGTTCGTGGCGACCGGGCGCGAAGCCCAGTCGAGCGCGTTCTTCAGCTGCCCCGGGACGGACGAGTTGTACTCCGGCGTCGAGAACAGGATCGCGTCCGCCTCCGCGATCGCCTCGCGCAGCTCGGCCACGGCCGCAGGTGCCGGCTCGACGTCGTCGTCCTGGTCGTACGCCGGCACGGCCTTCAGCCCCTCGAAGAGCTCGAAGTCGACCTCTGCAGGGAGAAGCTCCTCCGCCTCGCGGAGGAGCTTCGTGTTGTACGAATCCGGGCGCAGGCTGCCCGAGATCGCAAGGACCTTCATCGCGTCTTACGCCTCCCGCACGAGGTAGAGCTCGGCTGCGAGCCTCACCTCGTCGGCCAGTGCGGGCTTCCCATCGGGAAGCGGCACGTTCCAGTTGACGCCGAAGTCGGTGCGGTCGACCGTCGTCTCGAGCTTCAGCGCGACCCGCTCCCGCCCGTACGGATCGGTGATCGGGTCGGCGATCGTGCCCGTCAGCTCGACGGGCCTCTCGACGCCCTTGATCGTGATACCGCCGCGAACCGTCACCTGCTCACCCGTGCGCTCGATGTCACTCGACTCGAAGCTGAGCTCGGGATGGCGCTCGGCGTCGAAGAAGTCGGGGGACTGGAGATGTGCGGCAAGGTTCTCGTCCTTCACGTCAACGCTCGCGACCTTGGCCGAGCCGGTGAGGACCGGCGTCCCGCCCTCGGCGTCGAGCTTCGCGCCCACCTCGCGGAACTGGCCCCGGAAGGCCCCTGCGAGGTAGCCGACCTCGAAACCGATCGAGGAGTGGACCGGGTCCAGCTCCCAGGTTCCGACCGGCAGCGCCTGCCTGGTGTCCGTCGTAATGCTCATTTACACTCCTCCCTTGAGTGCGCTATAGTTGACTACACAAGCAATAGTAGCGAGGGAACCTTGTCTAGTCAAGTATTGACTCCACAACAACAAAATCCGGCTCTGGACGCCTGGATCCGCCTGCTGCGGGGCCACGCTGCGGCCACCCGCGAGCTGAGCGCCCAGCTCGTCGCGGAGCACGGCCTGACGATCAACGACTACGAGGCGCTCCTCCACCTCTCCCGCGCGGACGAGGGCCGGATGCGCCGGGTCGACCTGGCCGGCAACCTGCTGCTGACGCCCTCGGGCGTGACCCGCCTCCTGGACGGGCTCGAACAGGCAGGCCTGGTGGAGCGCGCCGCCTGTGCGAGCGACCGCCGCGTGACCTACGCCGTCCTCACCGACGCGGGCCGCGCGAAGCTGCGCGCTGCGTCGGATGCGCACCTCGCGGGCGTACGCGAGTACTTCGGCCGGCGCTTCAGCGACGAGGAGCTCGACCAGCTCGCCGGCTTGCTCGGCCGCCTGCCCGGCGCTGCCGGCGCGGACGCCGGCGACTGCAGCGCCGAGACCTAGTGGCTCTGAGCCACTAAGTCTGTCCGCGCCGCATCCGCTCCAGCTTCTCCCTCGTCTCGGGATCGAGCGTCTCCCGCAGATGGTGGGGCCGCTCCTCGCTGTGTGACACCGCCTCGAAGTCGCGGAGGAAGTTGACCGTGGAGCGCTTCTGCACCTCCTGCCCGGACGTCCCCCGGACGGCGAGGTCCGAGGAGACGAGACAGACGACCTCGGTGCCGCGGTTCTCCGCGGCGAGGCGCTCGAGCAGCGTGTCGGCGCTCTTCGCGTAGCGCACCTCGAGCGGGCCGTACGACTCGTCCGCGCCGACCCCGTCGAACACGAGCACGCCGCGGGCACCCTTGAGCGCCACGAAGCTGGCAAGCTCGTCGCGCAACTGGCGCAGGTCCTCGTACGGGCCTGCGTGAAAGAGGTTGTGCCCGTCGAAGAGGTAGAGCGTCGGCTCAGCCACGCTGCCGCCGTGCCTCGTACAGCATCAGTGCGGCGGCGACGCTGACGTTCAGCGACTCGACGTTGCCAGCAAGCGGGATGGAGATCGCGTCGTCGCACGTCTTCCGTACGAGCGGGCGCAGCCCCTTCCCCTCCGCGCCGAACACGAGCGCGAGGCCGCCGGTCAGATCTGCATCCCACATCGCGGTCTGCGCATCACCCGCGGCCGCGTAGATCCAGAGGTCGCCGCGCTTCACCTCGGAGAGGTAGCGCGCGAGATTCGGGACGACCGCGACCGGCAGATGCTCGACCGCGCCCGCCGACGCCCGAGCGACCGCGGGCGTCACGGTCGCGGCGCGGTGCGCCGGCACGACGACGCCGCTCGCCCCCGCTCCCTCGGCGCTACGGATGACGGCACCGAGGTTGCGCGGGTCGGTGACCTGGTCGAGGCAGGCGAGCAGGGGCCGCTCGCCCGCGGCGAGCTCCCAGCCGTCGGCATAGCGGTAGGGCTCGCACCAGGCGAGCACGCCCTGGTGGTCGCGCGTCCCGGCCGCGTCGCTCAGCTCGCGCTCGGGCTTCACCTGCACGCGGGGCTTGTCGACCTCCTGCAGCGACGGCTCGGCATTGACCGCGCGCTCGGTCGCCCAGAGCTCGAGCACCTCGCGCCGCCCGCGCAGCGCTTCCCGCACCGGGCGACGGCCGTAGACCTGCTCTCGCGTCACCGCGGAACGAGCTGGAAGCCGTCCGCCACGTCGCGCGCCTCCCAGCCCGCTGCCTCGATCTCGGCCCGGAGGCGGTCGGCCTGGTCGAAGTCGCGGGCGGCACGCGCCTCCTGCCGCCGCTTCGCGAGCTCGACGATTTCCGCCGGCGCTTCCTGCTGCTCGGCCAGCGAGGCGAGCCCGAACACGTCGAGCGCGCGACGCAGGAGCTCGTGGTCGCGCCAGCCGTGCATGATCGCGAGCGCCTCCGGCGTGTTGAAGTCGTCGTCGAGCGCAGCCTCGAACCGCGCCCACTCGCCTGCGGGCGCGGGCTCGGAGGCGCTGCGGAAGACGTCCTGGAAGCGCTCGACGCGGGCCGCGGCCGCGGCCATCGTCCCGTCGGAGAAGTCGATCGGCTTCGACCAGTGGCCGGTGAGGAAGTAGACGAGCACGGCTTCGCGGCCCCACCGTTCGACGACCTCGCGCAGCGAGGCGACGTTGCCGACCGACTTCGACATCTTCTCGCCGACGAGCTCGAGCATGCCGTTGTGCATCCAGAGCTGCGCGAACTCGCGGCCGGCGGCCTGGGACTGCGCGCGCTCGTTCTCGTGGTGCGGGAACACGAGGTCGAGGCCGCCGAGGTGGATCTCGAACACCGGCCCGAGGAACTTCTCGGCCATCGCCGAGCACTCGATGTGCCAGCCCGGCCGTCCGCGTCCCCAGGGCGAGTCCCACCACGTGTCCTCACCCTCCTTCGTCGCCTTCCAGAGCGCGAAGTCACGCGGGTCCTCCTTGAGGTCACCCGGCTCTTCCTCTTCCAGCTGGTCGGGCCGCTGCCCCGAGAGGCGCCCGTAGTCGGGGAAGCTCGAGACGCGGAAATAGACGTCGCCGCCCGACACGTACGCGTGCCCGCCCTCGACGAGCTCGGAGATCAGGGCGACGATCTCGTCGACCGTCTCGGTCGCCTTCGGCTCGTGGTCGGGGCGGCCGAGCCCGAGCGCATCGGTGTCCTCCAGATACCACTGTGACGCCTGCGCCGCGAGCTCGGCGCTCCGGCCCGGCGCCGCGTCGTAGATCTTGTCGTTGATGTCGGTGATGTTCTCGACGAGCGTCACGTCGTAGCCGCGTAGCGCGAGCCAGCGGCGTAGCCACATCGAGAGCACGAACGGGCGCGCGTTGCCGATGTGGATGCGCTGGTACACCGTCGGCCCGCACGTGTACATACGGACCGGTCCGGGCGCGTCCGGAAGCTCCCGCTTCGCGCGCGTCAGCGTGTCAGAGAGCCGCATCGATCCTCCGCAGGGCCTCGTCCGGGGGGAGTGCCGCGATCACGGTCCAGAGCTCCGGCCCGCGCTCGCGTCCGGTGAGAGCGAGCCGCAACGCCTTCAGGTTCCCCCCGACCGCCTTCAGCTCGCGCACGACTGCGCGCGGGTCGAGGCCGCCGTTCGCGCGCTCGACGAGCTCGCGGAAGCGCTCCAGCGTCTCGGGCGAGCCGACCTGCACGGGTTCCGGCGCGGTCAGGATCACCTGCGCGTACTCGCGCGCCTCGTTGAGGTCGCGCGCGCCGCGCAGCGCGGGCACGACGGAGACCGGTGCGTTTGCACGCTCGGCGAGCTCCTCGTCGCTCATCGCCTCGATCGCCTCGATCGCGAGCCGCCGGATGCGCGGCAGGTCGTAGTGCACGTCGTGCTGCGGGATGCCGAGCTCCTCGAGGTAGCGGCGCACCGCCTCGCCCGGAATCCCCGCCTCGCGCAGCGACGCGACCGTTGCGCCCGGCGCGCGCTTCGCCAGCTTCTTGCCGTCCTCGCCGAGGATCAGACCGTGGTGGACGAACTCCGGCGGCGTCGCGCCGAGCGCCTCGAACAGGCGCCGGTGCAGCTGCTCGTTGGGACGGTGGTCGAAGCCGCGCACGATGTGTGTGACGCCGAAGTCGACGTCGTCGACGACGCTCGCGAGGTGGTACGTCGCGGTGCCGTCCTCGCGCAGGAGTGTGATGCCGTCGAAGCGCTCGCCGAGCTGCGCGCCGGCCTCCGAGTAGCGCTCCTGGCGCTCGCTCTGGCGGACGGGGCCCTCGTCCCACTGCAGGCCGAGCCACTCGAGGTCGCGGATGATCTCCTCCTCCCCGCCGGGCACGTTCCGCTGTGTGTCGGTGTCGTCGATCCGCAGAAGCATCCAGTCGCCCAGGCCGCGGTTCGCGACCGCGCTGAGCGCGTTACCGACGTGCAGGGATCCCGTCGGGCTCGGGGCGAAGCGGACTCTCTTCATCGGTGCTCCAGTCTACGAGCCGGGCCCACAGCGCCCAGAGGGCGACGGCGCCGATGACGATCAGGCTCCAGGCGATGGTCGGCCGCGGCTGGAGGACGTTCGGGATCTCCCACGTCGTCCAGCCCCGCTTGACGACCTGCTCGATCCAGAAGTCGTTCGCGTAGTTGCCGATCCCGTAGCAGAGCATCAGCGAGAGGTAGGCCGCGAGGACCGGGCTTCGTACCGGCCGGCGCGAGAGGAGGAGCACGGTCGAGACCAGGAGCAGCCCGTCCATGCCGTGGTGGTGGCCGTGGTGCACGGCAGGCGCGAACTCCGGCAGGCCCGGGCGCTTGGGCAGGAGCTCGCCGCTCTGGAAGAGCCCGCCGAGCAGCGGCACGCCGTTCGAGTAGAAGCCGAGGTCGGCCGCGAGCCAGGGCAGCGCGCCGACGAGCAGGACGAGGACGATCCCCAGACGGAACCAGTCCGCGCGCTGCCAGCGGCGCGTCGTGACCCGCCGCGCAACGACCGCCGCGAGCAGCAGCGCGAGCGCGACTCCTGCGAGCGGCAAGGCGTTCACCCACCGCGCGTCCAGGTCGCCCTCGTCCACCACGCCGGGCCAGAGGACGACGCCGCAGAGCAGCGCGGCCACGGCGGCGGCGACTCTGTAGGCGCGACCCGGCAGTCGCTCCCACAGCAGCGCCAGCACTGCCAGTGCGACGAGCGCGACCGGGAAGTTGAGGAACGTGACGGCGCGTCCGAGCCCGAGCTCGATGCCGCCGCCGGAGACGTGGTAGAGGTCGCGCGCCGGGATGCGGCTGTAGGTGACGACGACCTCGACAGCGACGACGGCGAACGCGGCCCAGACGAGGAGCACCTCGAACGGGAGACCGGCGGCCTGGCGCTTTCCTCTCTGCAAGATCGGCCGCCGTCCAGGGTACGCTCGGCGCGGTGGAAGGTCTACTCCTCGCCTGGTTCGCGCGGAACGGCCGCGACCTGCCGTGGCGGCGGACGCGCGACCCGTACGCGATCCTGGTCAGCGAGGTGATGCTGCAGCAGACGCAGGTCGAGCGCGTCGTGCCGCGCTACCTCGACTGGCTCGAGCGCTGGCCGACGGCCGAGGCGCTCGCAGCGGCCGCGACCGCCGACGTCATCCGGAGCTGGCAGGGCCTCGGCTATAACCGGCGCGGCCTGAACCTCCACCGAGCCGCGCAGCGAATCGCAGCTTGCGGCTGGCCCGACGACCTGACAGAGCTTCCGGGCGTCGGCCCGTACACGGCCGCCGCGGTGCAGAACTTCGCGTTCGGCCGCGACGTCCTCCCCATCGACACGAACGTCCAGCGCGTGCAGGAGCGGACGGCACACCGCTTCTCGCCACGCGCCGCCCAGGCCCTGATGGATCTCGGCGCGACCGTCTGTCTAGCCCGCATCCCACGCTGTGGCGTCTGCCCGCTCGCGGGGGCGTGCCCGTCGCGCGGGAAGCGCTACGAGCCGCTGCGCAAGCAGTCGCGCTTCCAGGGCTCGTTCCGGCAGCGGCGCGCGCGCACGCTGCGGCTCGTCGTCGAGGCGGAGCGAGACATCGATGAGCTCGACCGTGAAGCCGTGGAATCCCTGAGCCACGACGGTCTGATCCGACTCGCCGCCGATGGAACGCTCGTCACACTTCCGTAAGCTCGCCGACGCGGCGCAGCCGGACCGCCCGGCTCCCGCGCAGATGATGCAGCCCTACCTGACGAAGGTTCGCTTCCACGCGTACAAGGTCACCGACCGCGACGTCGACGAACTCAAACGGGCGGGGTTCACGGAGGACGAGATCTTCGAGCACACCGTCTCCGCAGCGGTTGCTGCGGGGCTCGAACGGCTCGACGCAGGTCTGAGAGTGCTGCGATGAGGCTCGCGTGCGTGGATGCGGTGGCAGTGCCGCGCCCGCTCGGGGTACTGAAGACGCTGCATTACCGACCCGAGCTCTTCGGCAGAGCGTTCTCCGACGCACTCGATCTCGCGATGCGCGGACCGTCCGACTGGTCGGCCGGGGAGCGCGAGCTCTTGGCGGCGTTCGTCTCGTCGCTGAACCAGTGTCCCTTCTGAACGAACGCCCACGGCGCGGTCGCGTCGTACGCCCTCGGTGAGGAGGTCTGGCCAGCGGTCGAGCGCGACTGGCGCACGGCGCCCGTCGACGAACGCCTGCGCGCGACGCTCGGCTTCGTCGAGAAGCTCACGCTCCGGCCCGAGGAGCTGACGCCGGAGGACGCCCAGGCGGTGCGCGATGCCGGTGTCTCGGCGAAGGCGCTGGTCGACGCGATCCACGTCGCCGCCCTCTTCAACATGATCGTGCGCCTCGCCGACTCGCTCGGCTGGGACGTGCCCGCCTTCGAGGAGTTCGGCGCCCGCGCCGACGCCATGCTCGCGGGCGGCTACACGCTCGACTGAGGCCGCAGCCGACCGGCTACGATCCGCCCGTCATGGTCGCCTCGATCTGGCTCTACCTCTTCCCGCTCTACATCCTCGGCGGACTGACCCTGGTCCTGGGGATTTTCGCCCTGCTCGGGCGGGTCGCCGGCGGCAAGTACCTGAAGCCGATCATCACCGGGCTGATGCGCCTGCCGCTGGTCGGGCGGATGATGAAGAAGGCCTCTCAGGCGGCCCTCGAGCGGCAGAACCCGGAGCTCGCGAGCGCCGTCAAGAAGCTCGAGCGCTCGGGCGTCGCTCGCGACCCGATGCGCGCGCAGCAGGCGCTCTCCCGCCTGAGCGCGGCCGAGCGGCAGGCCTACCTCGAGGCCACCGCAGACCAGAGCGAGACCATCGCCCAGAACCGGCAGATGCGCCGGCAGCTCGAGCGGGCCCGCAAGGGCAAGCGCCGCTAGCCGGAAACCAGCGCGACAGCCTGGGCGGCCAGGCCTTCCCGGCGGCCGGTGAAGCCGAGTCCGTCCGTCGTCGTGGCGCGGACGCTCACAGGCGCGCCGACGATCGCGCCGAGCACCTCGCCCAGCTCGTCCCGGCGATCCGCGATGCGCGGCTCCTCTCCGATCAGGATGCAGTCCGCGTTGACGACTTCGTAGCCTGCGCCGCGCACCTGGGCGACCGCGTCTTGCAACAGGTCGAGCGACGAGATGCCGGCCGGTGTCGAGGCGTCGGAGGGAAAGAGCGAGCCGATGTCCCCGAGACCGGCGGCGCCGAGCACGGCGTCGATGAGCGCGTGCGTAATCACGTCTCCGTCGGAGTGGCCCGCAAGCCCGCGCGGCGACTCGAACCTTACCCCGCCCAGCACGAGCGGCACCCCATCCGCGAACGCGTGTGCGTCGACACCGAGTCCGACGCGCAGGCTCACCCGAGCGGCTCCTGCCGTGCGTGGCGCTGCTCGAACACCGTCACCGTCTCGTAGCCCGCCGAGCGCAAGAGCTCGAGCGCACGGTCGAAGTCCCTGCCGACATCACGTGGCGAGTGCGCATCCGACGCCAGCGTGACGGGTACCTGCCGCTCCTTGCAAGCCGCGAGGAGCTCGGGGTGTGGATAGAGCTCGCCCACCGGCTTGTGCAATCCGGCGGTCGACACCTCGACGGCGACAGCCGACGCGGCGATTGCGTCCGCCACCGGCCCGTAGTCGAAGGACGAGGCGCGTTCGCCGAAGATCTTCACCAGGTCCGGATGCGAGAGCGCGTCGAAGAGGCCGCTGCGCGCTGCGGAGGCGAGCGTCTCGAAGTAGATGCGCCACGCCTCGTCGACGCCGACCGCGTCGGTCAGCCGAGGCTCGCCGTCGACCGCGCGACCGTCGATGAAGTGCACGGAGCCCAGCAGGTAGTCCCACGGATAGGGCGCGAGCAACTCGCGCGTCTCGTCCTCCCGGCCCACTGCGTAATCGACCTCGAGCCCGAGCTTGACCGGCAGGCCGCGTGACTTCGCGGCCACGACTGCCTCGACGTACGGCTCGAGCTCGTAGACGCAGCGGTCGGTCTGATACGGCATCTCCCAGAGCGACCTCGTGCGCGCGAAGTAGTAGACGTGCTCGCTGAAGCCGATCTCGTCGACCCCGGCGGCGCGGGCCGTTTCGACGAACGGCTCGACTGCCGCCGTCTCGTGCGCGAGCTCTCCGCGCTCGTTGCGGAGGTGCATGTGGTAGTCGACGATCAAAGTCCGGCGGCGACGCGTCCGAGGTCGGCGGACTCCGTCACCTTCTCGAGCTTCGGGTCCCCCTCGACCACTTTCACGCGCCCGCCGCACCCCTCGACGAGAGACGAGCAGTCGCTCGCCGCGGTCACGTCGCCGGCGGCGTAGGCCTCGCGCAGCACGGAGGCGACGAACGCCTGCGGGGTCTGCACCGCGCGCAGCTCGTCGCGGTTCAGGGTCTCGACCACGCGACCCTCCGCGTCCACGCGCTTCACCGTGTCGGCGATGGGCAGTCCCGGCACGGCGCCGTCCCAGCCCTCGTTGAGCGCAGACAGGACGCGCTCGATCACCTCGTCGGAGACGAGCGGCCGGGCCGCGTCGTGCACGAGCACGACCGCAGCATCCTCGGGCACCTCGTCGAGCCCACGCGCAACGGACTCGCCGCGCGTCGCTCCGCCCGTGACGCACGAGCTGACCTTGCTGCAGCCGAGCTCTTCGGCGAGCAGGATCGCGGGCTCCTCCCAGCCGGGCGGTGCGGCGACGACGATGAAATCGACCCAGTCGGAGTCGTCGAGACGCTTGAGGCTCTCGCCGAGCAGCGGCTGGTCGCCGAGGCGAACGAACGCCTTCGGCCGATCTGCACCGAGCCGCTCCCCGCTACCTGCTGCCGCGAGGACGGCCCAGACACTCACCTCGTGGCGCGGGCCTTCGTCTTCGGCTTCGCCTTCGCCGCGGCGGGCTTCGCGGCCGTCTTCCGCGCGGCAGGCTTGGCCGCCGTCTTCGAAGCGACCTTCGCCGGTTTCGCTGCGGTCGTCTTCTTCCGGGCGCCGTTCGAGCCGTTGCCGCCGCTGACGAGGACGCCGTCGAGCCACTCGGCAGCCTCTTCCTCGTCCATGTCCTTGGCGTACATCAGCTCGCTCGCCAGGATCTTCTTCGCCTTGACGAACATCTGCTTCTCGCCGGTCGACAGGCCCTTCTCGCGGTCACGCAACGAGAGGTTCCGGACGACTTCCGCCAGTTCGAGGATGTCGCCGGTCTTCATCTTGTCGCGGTTGTGCTTGAAGCGTCGGTTCCAGTTCTTCGGCATCTGCGTGCCGCCGCCGGTCAGCGCCTTGACGACGACCTTGACCATGTCCTCCCCGATCACCTTGCGAAGCCCGACGGCTTCGGCGTTCTCGGAGGGAACGTTCACCGTCATGTCGTTGTGAAGGATCTTGATCGTCAGGTACTCGCGCTTCTCGCCGAGAACCTCCCGCTTTTCCTTCTTTACAACGGTCCCTGCTCCGTGGTGCGGATACACCACTTTGTCGCCGACCTTGTACAAGCCCGCCCCTTTCCGTCCTTATGTGACCGCGAAGCCGGCGGGTCATTCCGCC
This sequence comes from Gaiellaceae bacterium, assembly GCA_035764165.1. Classification (GTDB taxonomy): domain Bacteria; phylum Actinomycetota; class Thermoleophilia; order Gaiellales; family Gaiellaceae; genus 3-1-20CM-4-69-9. The sequence goes on from DASTZS010000055.1 coordinate 42,618, forward strand.
GGCCGAGGGCTGGAAGTGTACCAAAAGGCGCTGGAAATGGCCACTTTTTGGTGAAAATCCCTGCTAGGAGCGGGTTTCGTCCACCACCCGGCGCAGGACCGGCGAGCAGGCCGCCAGAAGGACCGCCACGGCGCAGAGGAAGACGAATCCGCCCCGCAGGCTGGCGGCACCGGAGACCGCCCCGATCAGGGGCGGGCCGGTGAGAAAGCCGAGGTAACCCAGGATGGCCACGGTCGAGAGCGCCGAACCGCCGCCCCCCTCCCCGCCGATCCGTCCGGCGAGCGCGAAGAGCGTCGGGGCGGAGAGCGCGAGGCCGCCGCCCGCCACCGCGAGGCCCGCGAGTGCGACCGCCGGATGGCGGGCGGTCGAGACGAGCACGAGCCCGCCTGCCGCTGCGAGGCCGGCGAACGCCATGCGCCCGGCGACCGACGAGTACTCGGTGCGCTGGGCGAGCAGTCGTCCCGTCAGCATCGCGCCGGCGAAGAGGCCGGGGCCGAGACCGCTGATCGCCGGGCTCGTGTGCAGGACGCGCTCGAGGAAGAGCGCACTCCAGCCTTCGAGCCCGCTCTCGACCACGAACGCGAGCGCGAGCACCAGTCCGACCACGAGGAGCGGACGTGCGACGCGGACGCGGCGTGGCGCGGGCACAGCCGGCAGTCCCGGCCCCCGGTTCGCGAGCGCGGTGAGCGCGATGACGAGACCGACGGCGGCGAGGATCCACGACGGGTGCGCGCCTGCGCGACGCAGAAGGCCGGCGCCGACCCCGCCCACGACGACGCCGCCGGAGAAGGCGGCGTGGAGGCCGTCCATGATGCGGATGCCGTGGGCGGCCTCGAGCCTCGACGCATGCGCGTTGATCGCGATGTCGAGCAGTCCCGTGGTCAGGCCGACCACCAGCAGGCAGAGCACGAGGACGTGCACGGAACGAGCCAGGCCGGGCAGCATCGCGGCGCCGCCGAAGAGCACGAGCCCGATCGGCACGAGACGCGCGCCGAACAGGTCCGCGAGCCGGCCGGCCGCGAGCATCGCGGGCAGGGCGGCGAGCGCGACGCACAGGAGCGCGAGCCCGAGCTGCGACTCCGTCGCATCGGTGGCGCGCTGGATCGCGGGCAGGCAGGCGGCCCACGCGCCCCAGAACAGCCCGAAGACGGCGAACGCCGCCGCCAAACCGCGGGCTTTTCCTATAGCTGCAGATACCTCTCGACGAGGTTGTGCTCTTGGAGGCGGCGGAGACCCTCGCGAATTTCCCGCGCCCGCACGGTGCCGACGCCGCTGATCGCCTCGAGGTCTCGCTGCGAGGCGCGAACGATCGAGTCGAGGTCACCCATGTCGCGCACGACCTTCTTGGCGACACCATCGGGTAGCCGCGGGATGCGGGAGAGGATCCGGTACCCGCGCGGCGCAACGGAGAAGTCGAGCGGGTTGACGTCGCGCGGGAAGGCAAGCAGCTCCGCGATCCGCTCCGACTCGAGCAGCTGGCGGTACGGCAGCGCATGCAGGCCTTCGAGGGCGAGCTCGGCGAAAGGGCCGGACCCCTCGGCGTGGTAGTCGTGCACGACCATCGAGCGCTCGGCCGGGATGTCGCCGACGAGCTCGTGCAGCTGCATCCTGATCAGCCGCGCCTCGGCTCCGAGCTCGACGCAGTCGCGCTCGATCTCGGCCGCCATCCGCGTGGTCATCTCCGCGCGTTGCAGGACGACGAGGACGTCGTCGAGCACGACGGCGTTCTGGAACTCGAGCGCGGTCAGCCGGGTCAGCACCTGCTGCAGGCGCTGCACGTACGTCTCGAGCGTCGCGAGCGCCTGGTTCGTCTTGGCCAGTACCTCGGGCACGGCGTCGAGCTGGTAGCGGGTCGCGCCTACGTAGACCGAGATCGTCGCGCGCTGCTGCGAGATCGAGATCACGAGCGCCCCGGTCTGCTTCGCGACTCGCTCGGCCGTGCGGTGCCTCGTGCCCGTCTCGATGGACGGAATCGTCGGGTCCGGCATCAGCTGCACGTTCGCGTACGCGATCTTCGTCAGCGGCTGGGTGACGATGATCGCGCCGTCCATCTTCGCCACCTCGTAGAGCAGCTGGGCCGTGAACGGCACGTCGAGGCGAATCCCGCCGGAGAAGAGGAAGGAGAGCTCGCTGGGATCGCCGATCACGATCAGCGCGCCCTCACGCGAGCGGATGATGTCGTCCATGCCCTGCCGGAGGTCGGTGCCGGGCGCGATGCGCTCGAGCGCCGAGAGCAGCTCGGGATCACGCCGTGGATCGTCCTCCGACGGCGTTCGCATGAAGCCCAGGGCGGCATGCTGCGCTTCCGGCACGCGCAAAGTGTGCCAGTTCAGCCAGCCAGCTCAGGCTCCGCCGCCTGAACCTGCCGCCGGCCGACGGTGGCGACGATCAGCCCGGCGAGGATGCAGGCGGCCCCGACGAGCTGCAGTGCTGAGGGCGACTCGTCGAGGATCAGCGCAGCGAAGATCACCGAGCACACCGGCTGCAGGGTGAGCAGGATCGACGTCACCACCGCCGGCAGGCGCGGCAGCGACGATGAGATCAGCAGCCAGCCGAGCACCTGAGACGACAGCGCGTAGAGCACGAGCCAGCCCGCTGCGGAGAGCGACGGCGTCAGATCGAGGTCGCCGACGACGGCGCCGATCACGGCGCAGAAGATTGCTGCTGAAAGCGTCGCCGTGAACAGCGGTCCTGCGGGCCGGCGCAGGTCCTTGCTCCCCTGCCGCAGCGTCAGCAGGAAGCCCGAGTACGCGATGCCGGTCAACACTCCGTAGACGGCGCCGAGCCGCGGGTTCGATCCGTACGCCCCCTGCTCGAGCACGCCGGAGATGAGCACGACGCCGATGCCCACGATCGGGATCGCAGCGAACGAGGAGGTGTGCGGCCGTTCGCGCAGCAGCAGCCAGGCGAGCAGGCCGACGAGCACGACCTGGACGTTGCCGAGCACGGTCGCGAGCCCGGCGCCGACCAGTTCGATCGAGTTGTGCCAGAGAATCAGGTCGGCGGCGAAGAACGCACCCGCGAGCCACGCGAGGAGGACGGCGCGGCGGTCGCGCCTGCCGTAACGGCGGTCCTCGATCCGCGCGAGCACGAAGAGCGGCGGCAGGGCCAGCGCGCAGCGGTAGAACGCGCCGGTCGACGAGGAGACGTGCGAGAGGCGGAAGAGGATCCCGGAGAACGCGATCGCGACCGCGCCGACCAGCACGGCCAGGGTCGGCCTCTGGCCGGCGGCGCGGAACACCAAGGGAAGGTAGCGTCCGGCTCGCTCGGATGTCCCGACTGCGTAGACGACTCGTCCATTCGATCCTCGACCGCGTCGTGGAGATCTATTTCTCCGACGTCTACGTGCGCGAGCGACTGGGTCGGCAGCAGTTCTTCTTCAACGCGTTCAAGGCACTCCGCTTCAACGGCATCGACGGCGACTACACCGAGTTCGGCAGCTGGGGCGGACTGACGCTCTCGCTCGCCTATCGCGAATCGCGCCGCCACGGACACCCGGCGAAGCTGTGGGCCTTCGACTCGTTCCAGGGGCTACCGGCCCCCAAGGACGAACGGGACACCCATCCCGAGTGGTCGGCAGGCAAGCTCGCAACGACGCTCGAAGAGTTCCATGACCTGTGCGCGGCGGCGGGAATTCCGCGCGACGCGTACACGGCCGTGCCCGGCTTCTACGAGGACACGCTCACCCGCCTGGCGCCGGACGATCCGCCGGAGAACATCGCGCTCGCATATGTCGACTGCGACCTCTATTCGAGCACGAAGACCGTTCTCGAATACCTTCGGCCACGACTCAAGCACGGGATGATCGTCGCCTTCGACGACTGGTTCTGCTGGTCCGCCTCGCAAATCTCCGGCGAGCGACGGGCCTGGCTCGATCTGGTCGAGGCCGACCAGCGTTGGACATGGGTGCCGTTCATGCACTTCGGCTGGCACGGCGCGTCGTTCGTGCTCGAGTTGCGCTAGTGCGAGGGCGCCGCGAGGCCGCCGGCGATTGCCTGTCGCAGTGTCTCCGTCTCGAGCACCTGGACCTTCGGATCGCGCGCCGGGGTGTCGGAGGGGACGACGACGGTCGTCAGACCGAGCTTGGCGCACTCCTCGAGCCTGCGCTCCGCCTGCGCGGCAGGACGGAGCCGGCCGGTCAAGCCGATCTCGCCGAAGGCGGCGAGCCCTTCCTTCGTCGCCAGGCCCTTCGCGGCCGAGGCGATGGCGAGCGCGACCGCGAGGTCGGCGCCCGGCTCGTCGATCCGCACTCCGCCCGCGACGTTGACGAACACGTCGGCGCTGCCGAGCGCGACGCGGGCATGCCGCCCGAGCACGGCGACGATCATCGCGAGGCGCTTCGGGTCGACACCCGTCGCGACGCGTCGCGGCATCGCGAGGTCTGTCGGCGCGACGAGCGCCTGGATCTCGAGCAGGATCGGCCGCGTACCTTCGAGCGCGCACGCGACCGCCGAGCCGACTTCGCTTCCGGCCGAGCGGCCGAAGAGCTCCGAGGGGTCGGGGACCCCGACGAGTCCGGTTCCCGTCATCTCGAAGACGCCGAGCTCGTTCGTCGAGCCGAAGCGGTTCTTCGTGGCGCGCAGCACGCGGTGTGCGTGGTAGCGGTCTCCCTCGAACTGCAGCACACAGTCGACGAGATGCTCGAGCACGCGGGGGCCGGCGACGGAGCCGTCCTTCGTCACGTGACCGACGAGGATCGTCGCAACTCCGAGTTCCTTCGCGGCGCGCAGCAGCCGGGCCGCGGCTTCACGCACCTGCGCGACCGAGCCCGGCGCAGAGCCGACCTCGGCCGAGTAGAGCGTCTGGACGGAATCGATCACGCAGACGTCGGGCCGCTCGGCCTCGAGCGTCGCGCAGACGGTCTCGAGCTCCGTCTCCGCGAGGATCTCGACCCGTTCGGCGCCGCCGAGCCGCTCCGCACGGAGCTTCACCTGCGCGACCGACTCCTCACCCGTGACGAGGAGCGCGCGCCGGTCCCTCGACATCGCGGCGAGCGCGCTGAGCAGGAGCGTCGACTTGCCGACGCCGGGCTCGCCGCCGACGAGCACGAGCGAGGCCGGGACGAGGCCGCCGCCGAGCACGCGGTCGAGCTCCTCGACTCCGGTCGGGATCCGCCTTGCCTCATCGGCCTTGACGTCGACGAGCCGCAAGATCGGCTGCGGCGGCGCCTTCGCCGCGTGCCTGCCGACGACGTCCTCGACGAGCGTCCCGAACGCGTTGCACCCGGGGCACTTGCCGAACCAGCGCCCCGCGGAGTAGCCGCAATCGGTGCAGGCGTAGTTGACCGCAGGCTTGGCCATCCACTCAGTCTCGCAGCGGGTCCTGACGGGACCGTGCCGACTTCGTGCCGAGTCAGGGCTCGGTCGGCAGCGGGTGCTCGTCGAGGCCGCCGCCGCGCGCGATCTGCTCGAAGATCATCCGGTCGGTCAGCCATTCGACGGGCGCGCGGTCGTCCGTCAGGGGCCGCCCGCGAGGCGTCACGGGCCGAAGCCCGGAGAGCAGCGGCAGGAGCAGGCGCAGGCGGCCGCGCACCTGATCCGCTCGTCGGAGGAGCTCGGAGCGTGCCAGCGGGCGCTCGAACCCGATCAGCACGTCCGTGAAGCGGAGCGCGCGCCAGCGCCAGACCTGCGGGAACGCCGTCAGCGCCGTCGTGCCGATCGCGTCCGTCAGCCGCCGGTCGTGAGGCGTGGCCGCGACGTTGAGGGCGATCGCTCCCCCCGGACGGAGACGGTGCGCGGCGAGGTCGAAGAACTCCTGCGTGGCCAGCTGAAAGGGAACGTAGGGCTGGCGGTAGGCGTCCACGACGATCAGGTCGTACTTCGTCTCGGAGCGCTGGAGGAAGGGCCTGCCGTCGGCAGCGATGAGGCGAAGCCGAGGGTTGTCGGCGGCTCCGAAGTAACGGCGTGCAACCTCGTTCAGCTTGGGGTCGATTTCGACTCCGTCGATCTGCACGTTCGGGTAGTAGCGGCCGTACGCGCGTGCGATCGTGCCGCCGGCATTGCCGATCACGAGCATGCGCTCCGGCGGCCGGCCGAGCAGCGGCGGCACGACCAGGAAGAGATCCCAGTAACCACCCGTCAGCACGGAGCCGCGGCGCCATTCCGAGTGCGTCGCGACACCTTCGTTCAGCTCCAGGCCGCGTACACCGTCGTCCTCCGTCACCCGGATGAACTGGTATTGCGACTCGGCCTCGTACAGGCTTCGCTTGACGTGGCCAGCGGGCAGGGCGAGGAGCGCCGCGGCCGCAACCGGGGCGACCAGCCAGCGCGGGCCGGCGAGCAGCGCGGCGCCGAGCGCGATGAAGGCGGCCGTTCCGACAAGTGTCCGCTGCGTCCCGACGAACGGAATCGCGACGAGCGCCGTGACGAAGGTTCCCGCAAGACTGCCGACGGTCGAGAACGCGTACAGGCGGCCCGCGACCTTGCCGGCCTCCTCGACGTTCGAGAGCGCGAGGCGCACCGCAAACGGCGCTGCCGCCCCGAGGGCCGTCATCGGCACGGCGAAGAGCGCGAGCGCCGCGAAGAACGAGCCGACGACGGAGCCGACGGAGAGCGCGTCGAAACCGCGCAGGGCGAGCTCGAGAATCGGCCGAGCGGCGAACGGCGTGACCACGAGAGACGCTGCTGCGAGGAGCAGGATGCGCGCCAGCAGCTGCGGCTCGGGCCGGCGGTCGGCGACCTTCCCGCCGAGCCAGTAGCCAAGCGCGAGATACGCGAGCGTGAGGCCGATGATGTTCGCCCAGACGACGGTCGAGCTCCCGAAGTAGGGGGCGAGCAGGCGCGAGGCCGCGATCTCGACGGCGAGTGTCCCGGCACCGGCCAGGAACACGACGGGCTCGAGCCGCCGGGCGGGAGTCACGCCCGACGGTATATCGCACCGCGGCGCGGCTAGAAGTCCAGGTCGTCCACGTCGTGCGCGTGACGCGCCCGATGCGCGGACACGCTGAACGCTGCAGCCGTTGCGGCGACGGCTATGACCTTCGAGATCGTCGGAATCGCGGCGGCGCAGACGAGCGGCAGAGCGAGGGCGACTGCGAGCTGCCAGAGCTGGAAGCTGAGCAGCGGCTTGCTGCCGTAGGTCGCGAGCGCCTGCGTCCGACCCGCCACGAGCAAGCCGAGGATCGCGACGACGAACAGGATGGCGGCCATGGACGGAAAATCGGCCGGATGCCCGCGGGTCCCCATCCCTCCAGAGGGTTGGTGGTTAAGCTTGCGCCGATGGTTCCGGAGGCACGGCCCGAGCAGAGCGACGCCGGCCTCGTCGCGAAAGGCGGCGGCTGGTACGTCCTGAACGCCAAGGACTCGCGCTGGTACGCCGCGGAAGGTCGTCCGGCGATCTGCGACTTCGAAGGCGAGGCCGAGTTCTCGCAGCTGGGGATCAACATGCAGGTGCTCGGCCCCGGCCAGCCGATGGCGATGTACCACTGGGAGGCGGACCAGGAGGACTTCCTCGTCATCGCCGGCGAAGGGCTGCTGATCGTCGAGGGCGAGGAGCGGCCGCTCGTGCAGTGGGACTTCGTCCACTGCCCGCCGAACACGAACCACGTCATCATCGGCGCGGGCGACGGCCCGTGCGTCGTGTTGGCGGTCGGCGCGCGCATCAACTCCGTGGACAACCCTGACTGGGGCGGCTATCCGGTGGACGAGACCGCGTTGAAGCACGGCGCAGGCGTCGAGCAGGAGACGACGCTCCCCGAAGAGGCGTACGCCGACGTCAAGCCGCGTCGCGAGCCGACCCGCTACAGCTCGGCCTGGCTGGGCTGACCGGGCGCTGCCCCCGGGACATGCCGCAACGCGACGCGTCCCAGGGACAGTCCCTCGGCCATGTCGAAACGGGACGGGCAGGCGCTGCAAGGGTCAGACCCTGACGACCTGGTGCAGCTACACAGCGGGCAAAGGGTCTGACCCCCGGACATGCCGCAACGCGACGCGTCCCAGGGACAGTCCCTCGGACATGGCTCGACTAGCGCCGGACTAGCGGAGGCGCAGGCGGACTATTCCGCGGCCGACTCGTCGTCGTCCGCACCGGAAGCCACAGGCTCCTCGGGCGGGACGGTGACGACGTCCTCGGGCATGACCTCGCCCGGGATGACCGTCATGTCGACCTCTTCGGTCTCGCCCTTGCGCGCGACCAGGATGGTCGAGCCGGGCTCGAGCGTACGGCCCAGGACGAAGTCGGCGAGCGGATCCTCGATCACACGTTGGATCGCACGGCGCAGCGGCCTCGCACCCATCGCCGGGTCGTAGCCCTTCTCGACGAGCAGCTCCTTCGCCTCGTCCGTCAGCTCGATCGCCACGTCGTGGATCGCCATCTGCTCGCGGACGCGCTTCATCTGGATGTCGACGATCGTGAGGATCTCTTCCTTCGTCAGCTTGTGGAAGACGATGACCTCGTCGATGCGGTTCAGAAGCTCGGGCCGGAAGACCTTCTTCAGCTCGCCCATGACCTTGTTCTTCATGTCCTCGTAGGTCATGCCGGTGTCGTCGCCCATCGTGAAGCCGAGGGACTGGTTCTTCGAGATCTGGCCGGCGCCGATGTTCGACGTCATCACGATGATCGTGTTCCGGAAGTCGACGCGGCGCCCCTGGGCGTCCGTCAGCTTCCCCTCCTCCAGGATCTGGAGCAGGATGTTGAACACGTCCGGGTGGGCCTTCTCGATCTCGTCGAGGAGCAGCACGGAGTACGGCTTGCGACGCACGGCCTCGGTCAGCTGGCCGCCTTCGTCGTAGCCGATGTAACCGGGCGGCGAGCCGACGAGCCGGGACACGGAGTGCTTCTCCATGTACTCCGACATGTCGACCTGGATCATCGCGTCCTCGTCGCCGAACAGGAACTCGGCGAGCGTGCGCGCCAGCTCGGTCTTCCCGACGCCTGACGGGCCGAGGAAGATGAACGAGCCGGTCGGGCGCTTCGGATCCTTGATGCCGGCGCGGGCGCGGCGGATCGAGCGCGACACGGCCTCGATCGCCTCCTCCTGGCCGATGACGCGCTTGTGCAGCTCGTCCTCCATGCGTGTGAGGCGTGCGGACTCGGCCTCGGTCAGCTTGAAGACCGGGATGCCCGTCCACATCGAGACGATGTCCGCGATCTCTTCCTCGCCGACTTCGGGCTGCTCGGCTTCGGCCTCGTTCTGGCGCCAGTTCTCTTCGAGCTCGCGCTTCTTCTGCGAGAGCTTGCGCTCCTTGTCGCGCAGCGACGCTGCCTTCTCGAACTCCTGGTTCTCGATCGCGTCTTCCTTGTCCTTGCGAACCTTCTCGATCTCTTCCTCGAGCTCGCGGTACCGAGGCGGCGCGCTCATCGTGCGGATGCGCATGCGCGACCCGGCCTCGTCGATGAGGTCGATCGCCTTGTCGGGCAGGTGACGGTCCTGGATGTAGCGGTCGGCGAGCGAGGCGGCTGCGTGCAGCGCCTCGTCGGAGATCTTGCAGCGGTGATGCGCCTCGTAGCGGTCGCGCAGCCCGCGCAGGATCTGCACGGTGTCGTCGACCGACGGCTCGTCGACGCGGATCTGCTGGAAGCGGCGCTCGAGTGCCGCGTCGCGCTCGAGGTACTTGCGGTACTCGTCGAGCGTCGTCGCGCCGATCGTCTGCAGCTCGCCGCGCGCGAGCGCAGGCTTGAGGATCGACGCTGCGTCGATCGCGCCCTCCGCCGCGCCGGCGCCGACGAGGTTGTGGAGCTCGTCGATGAACAGAATGATGTCGCCGCGCTGGGTGATCTCCTTCATCACCTTCTTCAGGCGCTCCTCGAACTCGCCGCGGTACTTCGAGCCTGCGACCAGGGCGGCAAGGTCGAGGGTGTAGATCTGCTTGTTCTTCAAGAGCTCCGGAACCTGGTTCGAGGAGATGCGCGCCGCGAGACCCTCGACGACGGCGGTCTTGCCGACGCCGGGCTCGCCGATCAGCACGGGGTTGTTCTTCGTCCGGCGCGAGAGGATCTGCATCACGCGCTCGATTTCCGTCTGGCGCCCGACAACCGGGTCGAGCTTGCCCTCCGAGGCCTGCTTGGTCAGGTTGCGGCCGAACTGGTCGAGCAGCTTCGAGCTCTTCGCCTTCTCGCCGGGAGCAGCGGCGCCACCCTGCTGACGGCGGCCGGGACCGGAGAGCATGCGGATGATCTCGTTGCGGATCTTGTCCGCGTCGGCGTCGAAGTCGAGCAGGATGCGCGCGGCGACGCCCTCGTTCTCGCGCACGAGGCCGAGGAGGATGTGCTCGGTGCCGATGTAGTTGTGACCCAGCGAGAGCGCTTCGCGCAGCGCCAGCTCCAGCACCTTCTTGGCGCGCGGCGTGAACGGGATCTGGCCGGTCGTGACCTCGTCGCCCTGGCCGACGATGCGCGCGACCTGGGCGCGCACCTCCTCGACCGTGATGTCGAGCGACTCGAGCACGCGGGCGGCGAGGCCCTCCTCCTCACGGAGCAGGCCCAGCAGGATGTGCTCGGTGCCGATGTAGTTGTGCTTGAGAGCGCGTGCCTCGTCCTGGGCGAGAACGACGACTTGGCGGGCCCGTTCGGTGAAGCGTTCGAACAAAAACTCGTCCTTTCCTGGCGGGGAAGGCTCATCGTAGCCCAGCCGGCGGAGGCTGTGCCCTGCCCCTTTACGGAGTCCTTACCGTCCTTTTCGGCAGGAGCGGCCGAGCTCCCAAGTGGCTTGAGGAAAGGGCCCTGGAGGTTCAACATGGAGCGGGGCGATGCGTTCCCTCCTCCCTCTTCTGGTGGCTCCGGCCTTCGCTCTGGGTCTGGTCCTCGGCGCCGACCGGTTCGTCGGCCCGCCGACCCTCGCGGCCGCACAGCCGACCGGCCTGGTGTGGGCCGACCGCGTCTTCACCAGCCGGCAGGACCTCGGGCAGTGGCTGGAAGCGCGCGGGTCGAGCTACGAGCGCTGGTCGGCGCGGCACCCAGGTGTCACAAAGACCTTCTCGCCCGCCTCATACAACTCGTTGGCAGGGATGTCGTCGGAGGGAGCCGACAACGGACGTGCATCCTCCCGGCACGGCGCGCCCTGGTGGACCCTGTTGCTGCTCGCGACCCTCGCCTTCGGTATCGGAGCGACGGCCGCCGCGCGCACCGTCACGACCGCGCTGTCGTCGGCCTCGGCCCTGTTCCGCCGCGCGTGGCAGGTCCCCCCTCGGCCCGCCCGAGTCGGCGTCGAGGCGGTCGAGCTCACCGGCGCCGCTGCGGCTGCCGCGCGACCGCTGCGACGACGGACCCGGCGCTATCTCCCGCGGATCGCGTTCTACTCGGCTTCCGTAGCCTTCGCTTTCGCCATCGGAGCCGCCGTCGCGACCTACCTGAACTAGGGGGTACCGCCCGCTCTCGCTCCGTGCGGCGGGCGCCACGCCGCGGTCAATGCTTAGGTTGTAGCCATGAGCGATCGTCCCGCCTCCGGTGCGCCTGCCAACGACGCCCCGTTTCGGATCTTCGAGGACGTCGAGTTCGGCGAGGGGGTCACTGTCTGGTCCTTCACGAACCTCTACGGCTGCAGGATCGGCGACCGGACAAGGATCGGCTCCTTCGTCGAGGTGCAGCGGGGAGCCGTGATCGGGTCCTCGTGCAAGATCTCGAGCCACACTTTCATCTGCGACGGCGTCGAGATCGAAGACGAGGTGTTCGTCGGCCACGGGGTCCTGTTTGTGAACGACAAGTTCCCGCGCGCGACGACGGAGGCGGGCACGCCCAAGAGTGATGACGACTGGTCCTTGCTGCGCACTGTCGTGGAGCGTGGCGCGTCGCTCGGCTCGGGCGCCGTCGTGCTCGGCGGCGTCCGCATCGGCACCGGAGCACTGGTGGGCGCCGGCGCGGTCGTGACCCGCGACGTTCCGCCCAACGAGGTCGTCGCCGGCGTACCGGCTCGGGCAAGGTGGCGGGAATAGTCCCGTTCGTCGACCTCGTCGCGCAGTACCGCACGATTGCCGACGAGATCGACCATGCCTTCCACGAGGTGACGGCTTCAGCCGAGTACATCCTCGGACAGCGCGTCGAGCGCTTCGAGCGCGAATTCGCGAACTTCGTCGACTCCGCCCATGCCGTGGGCGTGGGCAGCGGCCTCGACGCTCTGCGCCTCGGCCTCCTCGCGCTCGAGATCGGGCCGGGCGATGAGGTGATCCTGCCGGCCAACTCCTACATCGCGACCGCGCTCGCCGTCAGCGACGTCGGGGCGGACGTCGTGCTCGTCGACTGCGACGCGACGACCTACAACGTCGATCCGGCCGCCGTCGAGGCCGGCGTCGGTCCGCGAACGAGAGCGCTCTTGCCGGTTCACTTCACGGGCCAGTCTGCAGAGATGAAACCGCTCCTCGACCTTGCGCAGCGCAACGGCCTCGAGGTCGTCGAGGATGCCGCGCAGGCGCACGGAACACGGTACGAGGATGATCCGTGCGGCTCGCTCGGACACCTCGCCTGCTTCAGCTTCTACCCGGGCAAGAATCTCGGCGCATACGGCGACGGCGGCATGGTGACGACGAGTGACCCCGTCGTGCTCGAGCGGATCCGCCGACTGCGGAACTACGGCGAGAAGAGAAAGTACGAACACGTCGTCAAGGGCGTGAACTCGCGGCTTGACGGATTGCAGGCAGCCTTCTTGAGCGTCAAGCTGCCTCACCTCCCCGCCTGGAACGAGGCGCGCAGAGAACATGCCGACATGTACGCAGCCGAGCTCGAGGGAGTCGGGGACATCGCCTTGCAGCGGCGGGCCGACTTCTCGAATCACATCTACCACCTGTTCGTCATCGAGACTGACCACCGAGATGCGCTGCGCGAGCACCTCGCCGAGCGCGGCATCCAGACAGGCATCCACTATCCGACTCCAATCCACCTCCAGGAGGCATACGCGGACCTGTCGCTGCCGGTCGGCACATTCCCCGAAGCGGAGCGTCTGGCGGGGCGAAGCCTCTCTCTGCCGATGTACCCCGAGTTGACCGCCGAGCAGATCCACGCCGTCAGCGGCGCAATCCGCTCCTTCTTCTCGGACTCGCCGCGCTAAGCGGCGTCGAGGAACGAATCGCCGATCTCGTCGCGCATCCGGTTGAGCGCGGCGCCGCGAAGCTGCGAGGCACGCCCTTCGGTGACCTGGAACGCCTCGGCGAGCTCCGTGTTCGAGTAGCCCTCCAGGTCTCGCATCAGCAACACGAGCCGCTCACGCTCGGGGAGGGCAGCACTTGCGCGACAGAACGCGTCGCGCAGCGCCAAACCTTCGATCGGGTCGTTCGGCTCCTCGATCAGGTCGACGATCGCGGCTGCCGTCTCGCCGTCTCCGCCCGGCACCGCCGCGTCGAGCGGCATCGGCTCCTGTGGATTGATCCAGCGGAGGTCTTCGTGCTCGACGGTCAGCTCGCCGTTCCCGTCTTCGGCGACCAGCGCACGCTGATCGCGGGTGAGATGGTCGAGACGGCGAAGCTCATCCCTCATCTCGCCGAGGATCTTCGTGCATGCGAAGCTCCAGAACGAGCGCTTTCGGCTCACCAGGCGTTTGCGACGCAGGGCGCGGTCGGGATCCCAGTCGCGCGCGGCCTTGGCGAGTCCTTCGAGAGCTGCGCTTTCAAGGTCCGAAAGCTCCGCACGCCGTGTGCCCCGCCCGTACCAGTGCGCGATCCGCAACGCACGATCTACATGCTCTTGAGTAAGCCGGAGCACAGAAGCAGGGAAGCATGCATTTCGGACGTCTCAAAGTCCAATTCGTGAAGAAAGGTCAGAGAGTCTGCGCAAACATGGCACGCATCCTGCCCCGATCCTGCGCAAGACTACTTCGAAGCTTCTTGTTAGCTCCGTCTATACCCGTACCACGTGAAGACGTCGCGCCCATTCTTGCCCTTGCGGTAGCGAACGAAGAGCGCCTTGCGCGCGCTTGACGACGGAGGTCGGACGGCGCAGAGGAATGAAAGATGCTTCTTCTTTTTGCAGACGACCTGGACGTTGTTCTTCACGAGTCCGGTGGTCGGATCGAGGAAGGCGCGCGGCAACTTGCCGGCAGGCGCCACGAGAATCAGCGAAACGATTTTGCGTTCGACAGCACCTTTCGCGGCCAACGCTTTCGTCGGCAACTTCAGCGCAGGCGGGGCTTTCCGCGCCCGCGTTGACGCGGCGGCGGTTGGCAGAACAGTCGATGCGGTCACACTTGAGGCGGTTTGCGTCAGCGTCACCATTCGAATCGCAACCTGCGTAGCTTCCTCGCTCTTGCCCGCTACGCGATCTGCGACAAGGAACCCGTTGACCAGGAGACTGCACATGAGCGCGGCCGGAACGAGGCGCCGCCTGGAGAAAGTTCCTGCGTCACGCCACGGCGTGCGGCGGAGGGTCTCTTCGACCGGCGGCGGCAGACTCTCCACTGCGCGCCTGAGCGGCGCCACGTCATGCAGGCTTCGGAGATAGGCTCTCTCTTCGAGACGCGCCCGCTCGCGTCGAGCGAGCTCAGGATCGATGAGGACGAGCTCTGGGCTGACGGGCTCGGGCTGCACGCCAGGGTCGAAGGTAGCAGCTTCTCACGACGGCCTCTGAGTGGCTGGAAAGGCACCTCTCAAGGTGACGGCCGCCATGGCCGATCCATCTCCTGTGCGAAATGCAGTACACAAAGGCGAGGAGTCGAGCGGTATTCCCAGCAAAGGGGACCGCATCCAGCTTCTCCGCACCCGAATGGGCGTCCGTCTCACCGGCACCGTCTACTACTCCGACCAGCTCCAGATCCTGGTCAAGTGGGACAACGGGCAGTCGCAGAGCCTGCGCGTCGGGGTCGACCGTTATCGCATCATCGAATAGCGGTTCCGCTCTCAGAAGGAAATGAGCCGTTCCTAGTCGGGCTCGCTGACGACGAGACGCGCGATCGCCTCGCCGTCCGAGATCCACGCGGTTGTGACGGCGCGTCCCTCGAGCGCGGACCCGACGTTCACTTCGACGGCGTTGTCCCAGAGGAGCAGGCTGTCGTCGACGACGTCGAAGTTCCACTGGTGCATGCCCCCGTAGCGCGCGCTCTCACCCTCGTTCCGCTTGTGCCTGAGGAGCACGATCCCACCGGTGCGCACGACCGCGATCATGTTGGAGATGATCGTGAAGGGATCGGCGCTGTGATCCAGCGAGTTGCTCGCGTAGGCGATGTCGAACTTGCGTGAGCCGAAGTGCTCGACGAGAGCCTCGCCCGCAACGCGGATCGTGTGGATCGGCGGATCGAGCTCGGCATCACGGAGCAGACGCTCGTACTCATCGGCAAGCGGATCGACTGGGATGATCGTGAGCGTCTTACCCGGATAGCGGTAGCCGAGCCCGGTCAGCGGGCCTGCCCCCACGTCGAGGATCGAGATCTCCTCGGCCGGATTCCGTTCGAGCTCCGCACGCACGAGCGGATCCCTGATCTCCGTGTCGGGAGCCAGACGCGACTCGCGGTCGCTGCTCCATACCTCGGTTCCGGGCGCCCCGACCAGCCACGCCTTCCAAAAGTCGACCTCGCTGCTCTTACGCGTTCGCCACCACAGCCGGCGCCCGACTCTGGAATGCATCAGAGCGCGCCGGGGAATCGTCCGCCAATTCAGGCGACTTGCTCGACGCGCCATTCGCTCATCTTGGACGACTCGCACCCCGAACGGTAGAGCAGGTCACTCACGCCACACGCTCCAAGCCGGCCCGAGCGCAGGGTGAGCCATCCACGCCCGGGCCACGCCTTCGAGTCCGTGCAATCGCGGCGGGTCCTGAGGAGTCAGCGCGGCGAGGTCCACGTTCTGAGCGGCGGCAGAGAGCGAATGGCTCAGCCAACAAAGCGTCGCGATCGTGCCGACGGCATCCGCAGGAACGGCCGCCTCCTCGGCGGCACGGCGAACCCAGGAGAAGAGCAGAGGCGAGGACTGCGCCTCGCCGGCGAACAGTCGCACCATCCGAGCCGGCAGCTGCGCGGGAGCATGTTCGCGAGCACCCGACCCATCGAGGAGCACGAACGCGTCGCCCAGGAAATAGAGAAGATCCCAGAGCGGTAACGCTGCCTCCCTGGCATTCTCCCAGTCCACGACCACAAAGTCGCCGTGGTCCGCGACAACGTTCCACGTGCCAAGGTCGTTGTGCTGCGCCACGGCCGCGAGCGGTGGAACCTTGTCCACCAGTTCCGAGTGCACGCCGAGCTCGCTCCACCTCGGTGCGACTTCGTTTTGGAGCCGCTTTCGCTCTGCGCGCATTGCCTCCGGCGAGGTCCGCGTGAGCCGGCCGAGCTCGAGTATCCAGCCGCCGATCCGCTCGATCAGCGTCAGCTTGACGGTTCGGTCGCCCGGCGTGCGGAGAACGTCGCGCAGCCGTCTACCCGCCGCGGCGGTCTCGAGCGATGCATCGAGTCCGTCGACGTCGAAGCGGCCGGCCAGCCGCGGGGTGTGCGCGGCTATGACGGCTCCGGCGGCATGTGCGAGCTGCAGGCCCCGCTCGTCGTTGTCGAACCGCTTCGAATTACCCGCGACGCGCGCGAACTTCAAGACCCACTCCGGCTGGTCGGAGCCTGTTCGGAAAAGCTGGAAGGCGTTCCGGCTGAGCGCGTCGCCCTGCCCGAACGTCAGGAACCAGCTCACGTCATCGGGAACGCCGAGCTCGCCTGCGGCGGTGACCAGGGTCGGCGGCCCCGCGACTTGCGTAGCGACGGTGACCACCGGCGAGGCCCAAGACGGGAATAGCCCACGCGCGAGCAGAACGCGCGCAGCCCGCATGCGCGCCGTCTTCCAAGGGCGGTCGACGACGCTCCAGCGTTCCAGCGCGTACGAAACGGGCGCCGGCTGGTCGAGCGGCAGCGCCAGGGTCGGACGCTCGCGCGTCGGCCGGACGAGAAGCCGCCGGGCCTGGTAGTCGCCCCCGCGGAAGGGTCGCTCACGCGATCCCTCGAGGATGATCGACCGGGCTCTCGTGGACCGCGCCTTGCCGGCGAGCCGCGCGGGGCCCACCACGAGGTCCGGAGCCGGGCCAGCGCTCGATTCGTTGCACACTTCGATCCCTGCCGACACGAGGCCGGCGCGCCATTCCTCCAGCCCGCCCAACACGACTGCGCGGCTCACGCGATGCGGAAGGACGAAGCGAGGATCGATGCGATGAAGGCTCACCCGAGCAGCTCATCGTAGAGCGGGCGGGAACCAGCCAGGTTCACCGTCCGCGAATGCCGCCAAGCGTGTCGTATAGCTCCTCGAACGCGGCGACACCACGCTCCCAGCCGAGGTTCGACTCAGCCCAGCGACGCGCGCTCTCCGCCAAGCCGCGCCGGCGCGCGGGGTCGAGGAGGAGCGACGCGAGCGCGTCGACCATCTCGTCCGCGTCGACGGCGACGAGCAGCTGCTCCCCCGCCAGTTCCTCGACCCCTTCCGCCGCCCGCGACGAAGCGACGAGCGCCTTCCCGGCAGCGAGCGACTCGAGCACCTTCATGCGCATGCTGCCGCCGATGCGGATCGGCGCGGCCACAACGGCGGCGCGGTCCAGATAAGGCGTCACGTCGGGAACGGAGGCGTGGACCGTGATCGCGCCCCCGGCCAGCGCCTGCACCTCGCCTCCAGGCGCATGCCCGACGAGCTCCAGTCGCGCCTCCGGCACCAGCGCGGCGACACGCGGGAAGATCGTCCCCGCCAGCCAAAGCGCGGCGTCCACGTTCGGCGGATGGCCGAAGCTGCCGACGAAGACGATCGTCGGCGGCTCGCTACCGACCGGGTCGAGTGGCCGCTCGGGAACGTCAACCGCGAGGGGGACCCTCGTCACGATCGCGGAGCCGGCGGTCGGACGCACGGCGTCCAGGTCCCGCTCGGCGAAGACGACGATGGCGTCGAACCGCGGCCGCGTGGCGCGCTCGTAGCGCCGCCAGGCGGCCGCCTCGAGCCGACGCACCAGTCGCCGTGGCCCGCTGGCCGCGCCGCGTAGCTCGTCCGCCCAGGTAGAGGCGGGATCGTAGTCGACGAGAACGCACGGGATCCCACGTCGTGCGACTGCCTCGACGTATTGCGCCATCGCCTGCAAGTGGATTTCGACGAGGTCCGGCCGCCATTCGTCGAGCAGGCGCTCGAGCGCCTGCTCGTACTGGCCGCTGCGGCAGTCGGTCGCCCACGGCGGCAGGCCGCGCAGGAGCCCGACGCTCCAGGCCAGGCGGCGCGACAGCCGCGAACCCAACGCCAGAGGAACCTCCTGCACGAGCGCGCAGGGGTCCGCGATCGCCGGATCGACGCGATCGCCATCTGTTGTTCCGAGCGCGAGCAGCGCGATCGTGTTCCGCTCCGCGAGCCGAAGCAGAAGCTGCGCGGTGGCCTTGCCGCCGTGCCGCGCGTCGAGCCGAGGCGGGAACGGCGTGCAGACGAGGATGCGCCGCCCACCGCGCGCGGAGCCGGGCGAAGCCGAGGTCATACTTGGCCGCGTGCCGCCGGTCGTCTCGCTCATCATCGTGTCGCACAATACGCGCGGCCATCTCGAGCATTGCCTGAGCGAGCTCGGAACCGCGCACGAGGTGATCGTCGTCGACACCGCCTCTACCGACGGCTCGCAGGAGCTCGTCCGCGATCGCTTTCCGCACGCGCGCCTTCTCCCCTTAGCCGACAACCCGGGGTACGGCGGCGCTTCGAACGCCGGGATCCGGCTCGCGTCCGGCCGCTACCTCCTCGTCATGAACGCCGACACGTGGCCGCTCCCGCAGGCCGTGGAGCGTCTCGTCGAATTCGCCGAAAGCGAACCGTCGGCGGGCGTCGTCGGGCCGAGGCTCCTCGACCCCGACCGGAAGCTGCAGCCCTCGGTGCGCGGTTTCCCGACGCTGTGGCGCCTCGCGACCGAGTACCTGTTCCTCCGGTGGCTCGCGCCGCGCAGCCGCATGCTCAACGCCTTCTACGGCAGCGGCTTCGACCACGGCTCGCGCCGCGAGGCTGACTTCGTCGTCGGCGCAGTGATGCTCCTGCGCCGTCAGATGCTGGACGACATCGGCGGCTTCGATCCGAGCTTCTTCATGTTCAACGAGGAGGTCGACCTCTGCTACCGCGCGAGGAAAGCGGGCTGGAGCGTCGTCTTCTGGCCCGGCGCCGAGTTCGTCCACGTCGGCGGCGCCTCCACGGCTGCGGTCTGGCCGCGCATGAACCGCGAACAACTGCGCTCGCATCTGCGCTTCCTGGCGAAACACCACGGCTTGCCGGAGGCGGAGCGGGCCCGCAAGTTGCTTGCCGCGGCGATGCGGATCCGAGCCCTCGTCTTCGGAATCCTCGGCCGACGTGGGCGGCGCGCGCTCTCGCTCGATGCCGCCGCCTGGTTACGGTCGGGAGATACGAGTGCGCTGCTCGGCTCGCCTTCCTCACCCGAGATCTTGTAGACGCGGGTCGGCGTCCCTATCGTGCGGCGAGGGATGGCGTCGCTGAGCTGAGAAGTCGAACGGAGAATCGGTGAGCGACGTGACCGTCGCGGTCCGTCCAGGCGCAGCGTCCAGGCGGCTCGCGTGGACCCGGACGGCCGGTGTCCTTGTGTTCGGAATCGTCTGTGTTTTGGTCGTGCTCCACGTCGTCTGGCTGGTGCGCTTTCGCCGTGGCTACGTCACTGAGTGGGACGAGTCCGGCTACCTGCAGTTTTCGTTGAGCAACTTCGACGACCTCCACGATCACGGGTTTTCGACCTTCGCGAGGACCGTCGGGTCGCGAGGGACATTCGGCCCGTTGCTTCCGTTCGTGACCTCGCTCGCCTACCCGATCGTCGGCCGCGGCATCTTCGGCAGCTTCCTGGTTCTGCCTCTGTTCTTCGCGGGACTCGTCGGCGCGACCTTTGGCCTCGCTCGTCGGCTGGTGTCCGATTCGTGGGCGGTGGTTGCGGCGCTGGCCGTGGCGGCGATCCCGGCGGTTACGGACTACACACGACTCTTTCACTTCGCTCTCCCGGCGACGGCGTGCATGACAGCCGCGTTATGGGCTCTCGTGCGGTCGGACGGGTTCCGGCGTCCCGGCTGGGCCGCCGCCTTCGGGCTGTTCGTAGGGCTGACATTGCTGTCGCGGACGATGACGGTCGCGTACCTGCCGGGCTTTGCACTCGCTGCGGGGACGCTGTTCCTGGTGGGGGCATCGGAGCTCCGCAGCCGGCTGCGCAACCTCGCGATTGCCGTAGGCACGATCGGGCTGGTCGCCGGACCCTGGTACATCCGAAACGCACGCAGCGTCTACGACCTTCTGGTGAACTCGGGCTACGGCGAAGGCGCAACGCCGTTCGGGCGCCACTATCACGTTGCCTCTTGGGGCTACTGGACGAAGGAGCTCCGCCTAGACCTCTCCTACATGTGGCTTCCGCTCGCGGCCGCTCTTGTCGGCTGCTTCGGTGCCGCGTTGGCGTATCTCGTCGCGCGCCACCCGCAGCTGATTCGCGCCGGCCGTCCCCGGAGCGCCCGCGCAGCCGCTGTCTTGGCGCTCGTGCTCGTCGTTCTCGAGGGCTACCTCGTCTTGACGTCTTCGCGCAACGAGGGCACGGGGTTCGCGCTTCCCTGGATTCCGGCGCTCGTCATTCTCGGGGTGACCGCTGCCGCGAGCGTTCCGGCTCGGACTGTCCGGCTCGCTCTGGCGGGCATTCTCGTCGCGGTCAGTCTCAGTGCGGCCCTGTCGAAGAGCGGTTGGGTCGAACCGTTGGCGAAGGTTCGAACGGTCGCCGTCCCGGGCCTCGGCCGCGTCAGCCTCACGGACGGACGCGGGATCATCCAGACCGAGGTCGCCGGCGACGGCTACGACATCGGCCGAGTGACGCAGCCGCTTCCCTCCATGCATCGCCGGTGGCTCCCGCTCGCCCGTGACGTCGTCGGCTGGTCGTTGCGCCACGCGGAGCGGCGAGGCCAGACGCTCGTTCTGACGCTCGGGCTCGACGACCGGATCTTCGCGAACTCGCGTCTCATCCTCGCGTCACAGCTCTGGTTCCACCGGTTCCTGCCCGTCGACTACCTGCGCCCCTATCCGGACGGCGACAAGGTCGCCGCGTATCGCCGTCAACTGCTCTCGCCGCAGCCTGTGAACGCGCTCATCACCGGCGAGCCGCCGACGGTCACATCGATCACGCGCAAGAAAGTAGAGGCCGCGGCGCGCTCACTCGGATTCATCCGGCTGAAGTCATTCAGGATGCCCGACGGCAGGAAGATCTGGATCTGGTGGCGAGAGCCGGAGCACTCATGAGTCCGGCAACTCGCGAGCGCGGCTACATGCCGCAGCTCGACGCACTCCGCTTCTTCGCCGTGATGGGCGTCATCGTCGTCCATAACTGGCAGCCGTCTCGTCATACGCTGATCGTGGGTCAAGTGGACTGGGGAGAGCTAGGCGTCAGGCTCTTCTTCGTCCTCAGCGGTTTTCTCATCACGGGCATCCTGATCGGCGGCCGTGAGGTCGGGGAGCAGAATCGAGCACGCCGCCTCTTCTTCGTCCGGCAGTTCTACATCCGGAGATTTCTCAGAATCTTCCCGATCTATTACCTCGTGATCGTTGCGCTCATCTTGGCCGGCGTCGGCGGAATACGAGAGATCTGGCCATGGCTGTTCAGCTACACCACGAACATCTATGTCTGGCACTACCTCGCGTTCCCGTATGCCGTCTCGCATTTCTGGACGTTGGCGGTCGAGGAGCAGTTCTATTTGATCTGGCCGTGGGCAATGTTGTTCTTGCCGCGCAGGTGGCTCGTGCCGTTCCTCGTCGGCTTGTGCTGTCTCGGGCCGGCGTGGCGACTGTACGCCTCTTTCCATTACTCCCCCAGTGATTGGAATGCGGCCATGACGTTTACGCTTGGCGTCGTCGACTTCCTTGCTATCGGTGCGGTTCTTGCCCTTGCCGCTCACGCCGATCGATCGAGGGAAAACCTACAGCGGGTGCTCACGCTGGTGGTGTTGCCGATCGGCGCCGTCACCTACGTGACCTTGTTCTGGGTCAACCGTTCGTTTGATCACCATGTCCCGCTCGCATTGGAGGACACGGGCGCGGCACTCGTTTTCTGCTGGCTCATCGGCTCGGCGAGTCGAGGTTTCGCTGGGCCTTTTGGTCGTCTGCTCGAATGGCGGCCGATCGTCTACCTGGGGAAGGTCAGTTACGGCATCTACATCTTCCACTTACTCGTGCCGCTGGCGTTTGAACGAGCAGCGGAGCACTTGGACGTCGCCTACGAGAACTCCGGATTTGTCAACTTCATCACGACGTCGCTCGTCACCTTCGGAGTCGCGGCGGTCTCGTGGGAGGTATTCGAACGTCCCATCAACGGGTTGAAACGCCACTTCCGGTACGAGAGCGCTAAGGACGTTCTTCCTCCGGACCCCGTGGTGACTCCCCCGACGCGGGCGATCTCCCCATGAGTACCCACTAGCCGTCGCCGCCGGGGCCGATCACAATCTGGTCATGAAGTGTTTCTCCGAAGCCGGGAGCATGAGTTGGAGGTAGTCGCACCCCGCACGGCGGACGCCGCGCCATTCGCCGATGCGAAGAGCGGGCAGCGGATCGCGGTAGCGCGTGCGGTGCTCGACTGCGTGTTCCTCGCCGCCGTCATCGGGATCTCGACCCTGCCCTACGCTCGTGGCCTCGCTTTCTACTACGACGACTATTCGGTTCTCGCGCAACTCAATTCGGCGCACGACCAATCGCTCGTCGGCCTCTACCACGCCGTCCGTCCTCTCACCGGCCAGCGACCGATTCAGGCACTCACTTTCGCCGCGCTCGACCGGCTCTTCGGGCTGAATCCGCTCGGCTACCACGTCGTCAACGCGTTCCTGCTCGTCGCCGTCGCCTGGCTCCTCTATCTCGTCCTGCGCGAGCTACGCCTCCCCCGGCTCCTCTGCGTCGCCCTGCCGCTTGTGTACTCGACGCTTCCGCACTACGCAACCAACCGGTTTTGGCTCGACGCCTTCCAGATCACGCTGAGTGGCGGCTTCTATCTCTTGAGCTTCTATGCCGGGCTGCGGGCACTTCGTGCTCGACCGGCGGCGCTCGCCGGCTGGCTCATGCTCGCAGTCGCCGCCGTAGCCGCCAGCCTGTTCGCATACGAGGTCTTCTTCCCTCTCTTCGCCCTCGAGCTAGGAGTGCTCTGGTGGGCCGCACGCCGATCACCTCGCCAAGCGCCTCTTGCGCGGTGGATCACGATCGGAGGACTGGCCGCCGCGATCGTCGTCGTCGGAGTCGTCAAGGCGACGCTCGTCGCCGAGCACGGACAGAACGGCTACCAGGTCGGGTTTCAGGACGGTCTCGCGCACCACCTCGCCTATCTCGTCTCCGGATCGATCAAGCTCAACGTCGGCAGCTACTTCCTCGCCGTCCCATATGTCCTCTGGTGGATCGTGCGCCACCGTCTCACTGCGGCGAACGCAGGCGCGGCAGCGGCTGCCGGGCTGCTCGCATTTGGCTACGTGTGGTGGATCGGCCGGCGCGATCGCGAGGCGCTCATCGGCGCTCGTCATTGGCGCGACTGCGTTCGCGTGGGCCTGATCGCATTCGTACTCGGCTATGCGATCTTCCTGACGAACCGGCAGGTGCTCTTTCGCAGCGCTGGGATCGACAATCGCGTGAACGCGGCCGCAGCCCTCGGCGTGGCCGCGATCCTCGTGGGGGCGATCGGCTGGATCGCGGCGCGGCTTACGGAGTCTCGGGGGATCGCTCTCTTCTCGGCGAGCGTCGGCTGCATCGTCGCGACCGGGGTTCTCATCATCGCCACACTCGCTTCGTTCTGGACGAGCGCGGCGAAGGAGCAGCACGCGATCGTGAGCAGCCTCCAGCGGACAGCTCCCTCGCTGCCGTCGTCGAGCACCGTCATCCTCGACGGCGTCTGTCCCGAGATCGGCCCTGCCGTCGTCTTCGCCGACCAGTGGGATTTCCGCGGCGCGCTGGCTCTCGCTTACCACGATCCCTCGCTTGCGGCCGATGCCGCCACTGAAGCTTTGCGAGCCGGATCCCGGCGGCTCGAGCTGGAGATGACCTTCCTCGGTGACCGGTCGACAAGGACGTACGCGTACGGCCGGCATCTCTTCATCTACGACTTCCCACGTCGGACTCTGCAGGGCCTGCGCCACCGAAGCGACGCCGCCGGCTACATCTCGTCGGAGCGCCCGTCGTTCCAGTGTCCTCCGCAGCGAAGCTTCGCCTGGGGCTTCGATCCTTCTCGCCGGTTGTCGCTTCCGTGACAGACGTGCCGGATTACTCGATCGTCGTACCCGTCTACGACGAGCAGGAAGCGCTACCCGAGCTCTATGAGCGGCTCAGGTGGCTGCTCGAGCGCCTCGACGGAGACGCCGAGGTCATCCTGGTCGACGACGGCAGTCGAGACGACAGCTACGCGCTGATGCTCGACCTGAACAGGCGCGACCCGCGGTTCAAACTGCTCCAACTGTCGCGAAACTTCGGCCACCAAGTGGCGATCACGGCGGGCCTGGATTTTGCCGCGGGCCGGGCGGTGATCGTGATGGACGCCGACCTCCAGGATCCCCCCGAGACGGCACTGGCAATGGCCGAGCGCTGGCGCGAGGGCTTCGACGTCGTCTACGGCGTGCGCCGCGAGCGTCGCGGCGAGACCCGTTTCAAGCGAATCACCGCCGCCGTCTTCTACCGGCTGCTCCAGCGTCTTGCGGACGTCGAGATACCTGCGGACGCGGGTGACTTCAGGTTGCTCGACCGGAAGGCGCTCGACGCGTACCTGGCAATGCGCGAGCACGACCGTTATGTGCGCGGAATGGTCAGCTGGGTCGGGTTCAACCAAATCGGCGTCGCATACAGCCGCGACGAGCGGCGAGCCGGCACGACGAAGTATCCATTCCGGAAGATGATCAAGTTCGCCGCCGACGGGATCGTCAGCTTCTCGAACGCCCCGCTCCGCCTTGCGCTCGGCCTCGGCTTCCTCGTCTCGGCGAGCTCGTTCATCTACGGGTTCGTCGCGATCCTCCTCAACGTCACGGGAGCGTTTACCGTCCCGGGTTGGACGTCGATCATCATCGTGACGAGCTTCCTCGGCGGCGTGCAGCTGATCGTGCTCGGTGTCATCGGCGAGTACGTGGGAAGAACCTATGTCGAGACGAAGGGTCGTCCGCTCTACGTCGTCAACCGCGAGGCGGGGCTCGCCGACAGGCTCGCGAGGCCGGAACGCATTGTGAGCTCTGCGCCGATCAAGCTCACGGAAGCCGATCCGCAGGCGCGGAACGACTGACGCCCAGTGCCCGCAGGGACGGTTCGCCCGCGGCGCGATTCAGCGAGCGGGAGTCGAGCTCCGCGGCTGGGCGGGCACAACGAGGACGGGCTCGGGGCCGGTGTCTCCTGTCGTCCGTGGTGCCGACAGCTGGAGAGCCTCCCGTCGGATCCCAAGCCAGAACACGAGCAGCAACACGAGCAGCGCCAGTGTGAACCGTTGAGCGAGTATCTCGTCCACACGGTGGGGTAACCGGTTCAGCCCCCATCCCTGCTTCGCGCCTATGCAGAAGAGCGCGCCCACCGCTAACCAGTGACGATGGGGCGAGGATCGCTCGGCGAGAGAGATCGCAAACGGCAGCAGGAAGATCCCGTAGTGGGAGAAGGCGAATGTCGAGAGGAGGAAACCGCCGACAAGCGCGATCGTCGTCAACTCGACGATCCGTCGAGGCTCGGTCTGGCTGCCGCGCCAGCGACGCCAGAGCAGGGCAAGCGTGATCAGCGCGACCACAACCTCGACGACATGCGTCGCCGAGTCCGGAACCGAGAGCCTCGCTGCCGCGCCGCGCAGCGCGATGCTGGCCTCCTGGATCTGCGCGTTCTGGCCGTGCAGGAGCAGAGGCAGCGTCGTATCGAAGAAGGACCGCGTCGAAGGGACGGCCAGGGTCACCAACGCCGAAAGTCCCACTGGGATCCCGACGGCTATCCCGAGCGTCTTCCAGCGGCGATAGAGCGCGACGACGAGCAGAACCGGCGCCAGGATCGGCTTCAGCGCCAGCGAGAGCCCGAGGCAGGCGCCGGCGGCCAGCCATCTCCCCCGCACCGTCGCGAGGAGGAAGCCCGCGAGCCCGAGCAGAACCGGACCGTTCACGTTTCCGGCATCGAGCGTGAAGATGACCGGCCAGGCAAGGCTGAGACCGAAGAGGGTGATTGCGCCGGCGGGCCCGCGCCAGCGAAGACCGAAAACGTTGAGCAACAAGGCCGCAGCGCAGAGAATCGTCGCCAGGTCGACGACGAAGAACAGCCGCCCAGCCCAGGCGGTGCCGAGCGCTCCCAGCGGTAAGAGCAGGAGCAGCGCGCTAGGCGGGTAGAGGAAGTCTCCTGCGCCTTTTCCCGTGTAGACCTGGCCGCCGTCGAGGAACGCGTGAACCGCTTTGGTGAGTGGCGCCGTGTCATACCCCTGCTGGCCGTTCACGACGGGCACGAGACTGGTGCCCATGCTGAGCACCGCGAATGTCCAGGCCGCAGCGAGGGACGTCCGCCTCATGTAGGGCGCATCACGGGTGTTGAATCACGTATACGTCCCCGCCTCCACGTGATCGAGATACATGGACTGCACCTCGGAGAATGGTCCATCGGCACGGATCGAACCGTGGTGGAGGTAGATGGCGCGACTGCAGAGGCGCTCGAGCAGCGGATGGTCGTGGCCGGTCGCGACGACGACGCCTCCCGCGTCGATGAGCATCCGCGCGCGCTCCTGGACGACGGCCCGGAACTCGTGGTCCAGGGCCTCGTGGACCTCGTCGAGCAGCAGGATGCGCGGCTCCACCTCCTCCGCGACCGCGAAGCCGAGCCGAGCACGCATGCCCTGCGAGTACGCCGAGACGGGATACTCGAAGGCGTCGCCCAGTCCGCTCCGGTCCTTGACGGCGTCGAGAGCTCGCTTCGACTGCCTGCGCGACAGTCCCCCGAGCACGCCGAGCAGCAGCGCGTTCTCGCGACCCGTGAGCAGCGAAAGGAGGCCCGCGTCGATCGCGAGCAACGAGGCGACCGGCCCGCGCACCTGCAGCTGTCCTTCGTCGGGCACGTAGACACCGGCGAGCGTGCGAAGCATGGTCGTCTTGCCTGAACCGCTGCGGCCGATGAGCCCGATACCTTCGCCGCCCAAAGCAGAGAAGCTGACGCCGCGGATTCCCCAGTTTGTCGAGGTGCCCGAGCGGAAGCGTGCCGTGTTGGGAGTGATGACGCGACGATGGCGGTCGAAGGTAAACCGGATCCCGATCTCCTCGGCGCGTATCACCTGATCACACGACCTTGGCGAACTGCCGCTGCTCAATGCGATAGAGGGGCACCAGGACGACCAGCATCACGGCGCCGATCAAGGTCGGGTAGAGCAGCTCCCATGCAGCCGGCGCACGACCGGTGAGGAAGATGCCGCGATACGCTTCAAAGAGCCCCGTGAGCGGGTTGAGGCGCAGGAGGCTCCTGATGTGTGGGCTTGTCTCCGACAGCGGCACCAGACCGGGGCTGAGGAAGAAGAGCATCCGAACAAAGCTGAGGAGGAACGGCTTCAACTCGCGCAGCCAGAGACCGAGGAGCGACGCCGCGTATGCGGCGGCAACCGCCAGGTACACGTTCACCACGACGACAAGTGGAAGCCAGACGAAGGCGAACGTCGGCGCAATACCGTACGCGGCCATCATCACGGCGATGATGAAGAAGCTCGCCACGAATGACGCGCACTCGGTGAGCGCTGAAGAAACCGGGATCAGGTTCCGCTCGAAGGACATGTTGAGCAGGATCGGTCGTCGGACGGGCACCGCCTCCATCGCATTCCCAACCGTCGAGATCACGAGCTGAAACGGGACGATGACCGCAGCGAGGCTCAGTCCGGGCGCCACACCAGGCCGGTCGAGGACAAAGGACACCAGCAACAGGTACACGCCCACGAGCGCGAACGGCTCCATCAGCCAGCGAATGAACCGCGACGGCCCTCTCCCGTACCGGAAACGGAGATCGGCTTCTGTCAGCGAGCGCAGCAGGTCGAAGGACTTCAGCAGCCGCACGATGCGTGCGCGCAACTGCTCACCGGAAGAACCGGCGGCGGGTCCGCTCTCGACGACCTGGTCGATCTTTCCCGACACCGACTTAGGTTAGCTTGGGTAGCGGGCTCCTTCCATAGAGTCCAGTGACCGCCCTCATCGCGCTCACGGTGCGTCGTTCAACGTGCAAAGCGTGCCAGCCCTGCTTGCGGCACCATTGCTGTGAGCATGCGCTACCTGATCGTCAATGCCGACGATTTCGGCCTTAGCGAGAGCGTGAACCGGGGGATCCTCGACGCCCACGACGAGGGCATCGTCACGAGCGCGAGCCTCATGGTGGAGCGCCCGGCGGCGCTCGAGGCTGCGGACCGGGCACGGGATCGACCTCGCCTCGGGCTTGGGCTGCACGTCGAAGTCGGGCGCTGGCGGACGACCTGGGTCCCGAAACGGGGATCGGCGCGGTCCGCCGCCGTCGTGGAGCGACGGGCGGCGGAGGACCTGCGGCGTCAACTCGAGCGCTTTCGGCTGCTTGTGGGTCGAGATCCCTCGCATCTCGACTCTCACCAGCATCGTCACCTCGCGGAGCTCGTACGCGCTTCGTTCGAGGAAGTCGCTGCCGAGCTGGGGATCCCCCTGCGTCGCATCGATCCGCGCGTCCAGTTCTGTGGCGACTTCTACGGCCACGACGGCCGCGGACGACCGGAGCACGACGCGATCACGGCAGACGCCCTCATCCGACTGATCGAGAACGTCGCAGACGGCGTGACCGAGCTCTGCTGCCATCCGGGGTACGCGGATGGTCTCGACGATTGGTATCGCACGGAGCGCGCGCAGGAAGTGCAAGCGCTCTGCGATCCGCGCGTCCGGCGTGCGATCGAGCGCGAGGGTATCCGGCTCTGCTCGTTCGCGGAGGTCGCAGTACAGCTCGCGGCACGGAGCGCGCGATGATCGCGATCGTTGTCATCACGCACAACCGCCTTCACCTCCTGCGGCGCTGCGTCGAGGACGTCTTGCGGCGCACCTCCGAGAAGACAAAAGAGATCATCATCTGGAACAACGCTTCGGTGGACGGCACGCGCGAGTACCTCGACGCTCTCGACGAGCCGCGCCTCAACGCCGTGCACCATCCGGAGAACATCGGGATGAACGCCTACGCGCAGGCGTTCTCCCTCGCATCCCAGGACTATCTCGTAGAACTCGACGACGACGTGGTGGAGGCTCCGCCGCGCTGGGACGAGACGCTGCTCGACGCGTTTCTCCGGATTCCCAAGATGGGCTACCTGGCGGCGAGCCTCGTCGACGATCCCAACGACTCCGCCTCGCAGTACATCAAGTATCTGCGCGAGGAGCGATCGGCTTACACGCGGCAGGAGATCGAGGGGATCGCGATCCTCGAAGGTCCAACGGGCGGCAGCTGCACGATGACGTCCCGAGAGCTCTATCAGCGCGTCGGCGGATTCGGGCAGAAGGCGAACTCCGTGTACTGGCGCGAGGATGCGCGGTACGTCCGGGAGATCCACCGCCTCGGTTACCGCTC
>DASTZS010000056.1:0-4705 GCA_035764165.1 Gaiellaceae bacterium
CGGATCGACGGCAGCGCGACGCCGACGATCGTCACGTCGAGCACGATCATCAGGTCGCCGAGGCAGACGATGACGAGTGCCAGCCAGCGGGTGCGTGCGTCCAGGCTCATGGTGCTCCTTCCTCGGTCGCTGCAAGTCTCATGCCCGTTCGACCGGGACGGACGTCGAAACTCATCGCTCCTGCGTGTCGCCGGGCGGGACGTTCTGGTTGCGGCGCAGGACGTTCGTCGGGTCGTAGCGTCGCTTCAACTCCTGCAGCCGCGCGAACGCATCCTCGCCGAATGCGGCGCGCACGCGCTCGATCGGCTCGTCCGCCTGCATGTAGTTGACGTACCCGCCGCCGCTCCACGACCACGGCTCGAAGGCGGCCGCCGTCTCGCGTGACCACGCGATGTGCTCGTCGTCGAGCGCCGCGTCCTCCCACACCCCGGTCGCGCTCAGGTTGAACGCGGCGCCGCGCCAGCCGAGCGCGGCCTCCGGCACATCCGGATCCTTCGGCGCGCCGTGCAGCGACTCGATCAGAATCCCGCCCGGCGCGCGGCCGAGCGCGACGATCCGCTCGAGCAGGATGTCGATCAGCTCGTCGGGGAGCTCGCGGACGAAGTGGCCCTTCCAGTAGCGCCGTAGCGTTCCGTAGGTCGAGTCGATCAGCAGCTGCTGATCGAGAAACGAGCGGACATCGACGGTGTCGGCCACGAGATCAGGCCCGGCGCGGAGGGCTTGCAGCTCGGGGGCGTCGGCCTCACCGGTCGAGCACGGGTAGAGGACGACTCGCGGTGCCACGCGCTCGTCGACGGCGATCACGGCCTGGCAGCCGAGGTCGCGCGGCGCGGCGGTGGCGACGTCGCGGAAGCGCCGCAGCGCGTCGCGCGCGCCGTCGGCGCCGAACGTCAGCTCGCCCCCGACGACGGTCTCGAGCGGATGGAGACGGAACTCGAGCTGCGTGGCGACGCCGAAGTTGCCGCCGCCGCCGCGGAGTCCCCAGAGCAGGTCGGGGTTCTCCTCGGCACTCGTCCGGACGACGTCGCCGGAGGGCGTCACCAGCTCAGCGCCGACGAGGTTGTCGCACGTCAGTCCGTACTGCGCCGTCAGGTGTCCGATGCCGCCGCCCAGCGTGAGCCCACAGACACCGGTCGAGCCTACGACCCCTCCAGGGGTGACGAGCCCGGCGGCCTGCGTGGCATTGTCGAAGTCGAGCCACGTCGAGCCGCCCTGGGCGCGCGCGATCCGTGCCTCCGGCTCGACGTCGACCCGCCGCATGCGCGTGAGGTCGATCACGAGGCCCTCGTCGAGCACGCAATGCCCCGCCGGATTGTGCCCCCCGCCGCGCACGGCGACCTCGAGGCCGTTCGAGCGAGCGAAGGCGAAAGCCGCGGCGACGTCCTCGGGGCCGACGCACCGTGCGATCACCGCCGGCCGACGGTCGATCAGCCCGTTGAACGACACGCGCGCGCGGTCGTAGTCTGCGTCCTGAGGCACGAGAACGTCCCCGGCGAGGGCGTGCCGGAGCTCGTCGAGGCCTTCCGTGCGGTTTTCGACACGGCGTAGCTGGGTCATGCGCTCCCCTTGTCGGCGGTCATGAGGGCGTGGAGGCAGCCTGCGGCGGAGTGGTCACCAATACCTGTTCGGGGTGGGGTGCTGCGGCGCCACTCAGCCGGCCAGCCGCTCCGCCATCCGCGCGAAGAAGCCGGACCAGCCCGCTCCGGCCCGCTCGTACTCCTCGGGCGCCATCCGGCCACGCTGGGTGAAGCGCATCTCGGTGCGTCCGTCACCGAGGTCGATGAGGAGGACCGTGACCAGCTCGTACCTCCGCGCGTCAGGCTGGTCGCAGAACGTGAGGACGAGCCGCTCGGGCTCGTCGACCACGTGATACTCGCCGTGCCAGCGGATCTCGTGCCGCTCGGGCCCGGCGAACATCGTCAGTCGCCAGCGGCCTCCCGGCCGCACGTCCATCGAGACCGACGACAACGGGACCTCCGACTCCGTGCCGCCGAACCAGTCGGCGAACGGCTCCGGCTCGGTCCACTCCTTCCAGACGGCTTCGCGCGGCGCATCGAAGACGCGCGTCATCTCGATCCCAACGGGCAGGTCGGTCATCTCGTCTCCTCCCCTGCGTCGCGGAGACGCTCGTCGAGGCGGTCGAAGCCGGTTTCCCAGAAGGCACGGTACGTGCCGAGCCACTCGGCGACGACCTGCAGCCGCTCCCCGTTGAGGCGCGCCGGGCGGAGCTGGGCGGACCTGCTGCGGGTGATCAGCCCCGCGTGCTCGAGCACCTTCAAGTGCTTGGAGACGGCCTGGACGGTGATTGGAAAAGGCCTGGCGAGGTCATTGACCGTCGCCTCGCCCTGGGTCAGGCGTGCCAGGATTGCGCGTCTCGTCGGATCGGCGAGCGCCGCGAACGTGGTCGTGAGATCGTCGACTGCCGTGCTCATTCATCCATACGGTTTATCAAATAATTGGTTGAGTATAGTGTCAGCCGTCGGACACACCACGGAGGAGGCCCTGATGGGAAGGATCGTCGTGACGGAATTCGTGTCGCTCGACGGCGTGATGGAGGCACCGGGCGGAGGAGAGGACTTCACGTACGCCGGCTGGAGCTTCGAGATCCCACGAGGCGAGGAGGGCGACGCGTTCAAGCTCGCCGAGGCGATGGCGTCCGACGCGCTGCTGCTGGGGAGGCGGACGTACGAGGGCTTTGCGAAGGCCTGGCCGTCCCGGACGGGCGAGTTCGCAGACAAGTTCAACTCGATGCCCAAGTACGTGGTTTCGGGGACGCTGCGCGATCCCGAGTGGACCAACTCGACCGTGCTCGAGGGCGACCTCGCCGAGTCGGTGGCTGAGCTCAAACGGAAGCACGAGGGCGACATCGTCGTCCACGGCAGCGCCCAGCTCGTGCAGGCGCTGATCGAGAACGACCTCGTCGACGAGCTTCGGCTGATGGTCTTTCCGATTCTGCTCGGCACGGGCAAGCAGGTGTTCGGTGCGACGAGCGACAAGAAGCGCCTCCAGCTCGTCGACACGAAGGTGGTCGGCGACGGCGTGGTCATCCTCACCTACGCGCAGCCGGAGGATGCCTCCGCCTAGCGGCGGTCTGCAGTTGGCCCGGCAGGCATCCGCTACGCGAGCGGCGTACGCGGCGCGTAGCGGTGGTGGATCATCAGCACGTTCCCATCCGGGTCCTCGAAGGCGGCCATGTGGCAAACCCCGCTGTCGATCGTGCCGCTCGTAAACGTCACGCCCCGCGACTCGAGCTCGCTACGCACCGCCTCGTAATCCTCCACGTGCAGCGCGATCGGGTTCCTGTTGGCGTTGAACCCCATGCCGAACTCCTCCGTCGCCATCACAGCGAGCGTCAGGGATCCCGTCTCGAACTCGGCGCCGGGCATCTGGCCGTAGCGCGCGGAGCAGGGCAGGCCGAGGACCGTGCCGTAGAACTCGATCGCCCGGTCGAAGTCGCGGGTCGGGACGACGACGAAGTCGACACCGGTGACGAGCGGCGCTGGATCGGACATGCGATTCCTCCTGTCTGCAGTTGTGCGACACGCGCTTGCATCGCGTCGCCGGCCGCACCATGCTAGGCAGCTATGCCAGGGGGTCGGCCGATCGTCTTTCTCAGCGACTTCGGGCTCGGCAACGAGTGGGTCGGTCTCTGCCACGCGGTGATGAGCGGCATCTCGCCCGCGAGCCCGATCATCGACCTCTCTCACCTCGTCCGCCCGCTCGAGATCGCCGGCGGTGCGCTGCTGCTCGCCGACTCGATGCCGTACATCCCGGAGAGCGCCGTGATTCTGGCGGTGGTCGACCCGAACGTCGGGAGGGACCGCGAGATCGCGATCGAGACGACGAGTGGACGGCACCTCGTGGGGCCTGACAACGGCGTCCTCTCGCTGGGGTGGGAGGCAGCCGGCGGTGTGCGGAAAGCGGTCGAGCTCACCTCGTCCGACGTCGTCCGCCCGGCGCACTCCGAAGCCTTCCGCGCCCCGGACACGCTGTGTCCGCCGACCGCGCACCTCGCGGTCGGGATGGCGATCGACGAGCTCGGTCGTGAGCTCGAGCCCGCCACGTTGTCCGTGATCTCGATCGCGAAGCCCGAGGTCGAGCCCGGGAAGATCGCGTGCGAGGTGATCGACTTCAACCGGTTCGGCAACGTGCAGCTGAACGTCCGTCCGGCTGACCTCGCCGACGCTGGCCTCGCCGACGCGGGCGTGGTGCGGGTCGAGGCGATCTCGGGGGCCGTGGAAGCACGGCGCGGCAGCACGTATGCGGACTTCGCGGCCGGGGAGTACGGCGTGCTCTTCGATCCTCGCGGCTGGCTCACGATCGTGCGCGGTAACCCCGCAAGCGCCCTCGACGGCCTCGGCCTCGCGCTTTCCGCACCGGTCTGGATCAGCCGCCTGGGCGGCGGCTAGCGCCGGTCCCGAAACGGAACGCCCCGTTTTCACACGCGTCAAGCCGGTCAAACCCGATCATGGCCACGTACACGGTGAACAGGAGCGCCGTCGCCCGCGCGAAGCGACTGATCGAAGCGCGGCAGTACGTGCTCGACAGTGACTGGGGCGAGGTACAGCCGCGAGCCGCCGCCCAGAACGCGTTCCTTGCAGCGCATTCGTGGGACGAGTACGCCGAGTGGCACCTCGGACTCACCGACGGCGCGCCGGACGAGACGAAGAGCCGCTACGCGTTCGTGTACGGCGACTTCCGCCGG
>DASTZS010000057.1:0-12123 GCA_035764165.1 Gaiellaceae bacterium
TCCAGGGACAGGCGACCGACATCGAGATCGCGGCGCGCGAGACGATCAATCTCAAGCGGCGCCTGGAGGAGATTCTCGCCGAGCACACGGGCAAGCCGACCGAGCAGGTGGCCAAGGACATGGAAAGGGATTACTTCCTGACTTCGCAAGAAGCCCAGGACTACGGCATCATCGATAACGTCATCGCCCACCGCTAGACGCCAGGGCGCTGACCGTCTAAAAGGAGAGACGTGGCCCGAGCATCCGACGGAAACGAGCAGCTCCTCTGCAGCTTTTGCGGGAAGAGCCAGCGTCAGGTCAAGAAGCTGATCGCCGGGCCCGGCGTCTACATCTGCGACGAGTGCATCGACCTCTGTAACGAGATCATCGACGAGGAGCTCACTGCTCCCGCTCAGCTCGATCTCGACAACCTGCCGCGGCCGAAGGACATCTACTCCGTCCTGAACGACTACGTCGTCTCCCAGGAGGAGGCGAAGCGCACGCTCTCCGTCGCGGTCTACAACCACTACAAGCGCGTGCAGATGGGGAACGAGGAAGGCGACGTCGAGCTCCAGAAGTCGAACATCCTCCTGCTCGGGCCGACCGGCTGTGGGAAGACGCTGCTCGCGCAGACGCTGGCACGGATCCTCAACGTGCCGTTCGCGATCGCGGACGCGACCGCGCTCACCGAGGCCGGCTACGTCGGCGAAGACGTCGAGAACATCCTGCTGAAGCTGATCCAGGCCGCTGACTTCGACATCAAGAAGGCCGAGACAGGGATCATCTACATCGACGAGGTCGACAAGATCGCGCGCAAGGCCGACAACCCGTCGATCACGCGCGACGTGTCGGGCGAGGGCGTGCAGCAGGCGCTGCTGAAGATCCTCGAGGGGACGGTCGCCTCGGTGCCGCCGCAGGGTGGACGCAAGCACCCGCACCAGGAGTTCCTCTCGATCGACACGACGAACATCCTCTTCATCTGCGGCGGTGCGTTTGCGGGGCTCGACAAGATCATCGGCAAGCGGATCGGCAAGAGCGCCGTCGGCTTCGGGGCCGAGGTGCGCTCGAAGAGCTCGATCGAGTCGTCGGAGCTGCTCGCCAAGGTCATGCCCGAGGACCTGCTCAACTTCGGGTTGATTCCCGAGTTCATCGGCCGTCTGCCGGTCATCTCCGCGGTGCACCAGCTGCAGCGCGAGGACCTCGTCCAGATCCTGATGGAGCCGAAGAATGCACTCGTCAAGCAGTACCAGCGCTTCTTCGGCTACGACAACATCGAGCTCGTCTTCACCGACGACGCGCTCTGGGAGATCGCCGACAAGGCGCTGGAGCGCGAGACGGGTGCGCGCGGCCTGCGCTCGATCATCGAGACGGCGCTGCTCGACGTCATGTTCGAGCTCCCGTCTCGTCGTGATGTCTCCAAGTGCGTGATCACCAAGGAGACGATCGAGAAGCACCTGAAGCCGACGCTCGTCACGAGCGCCGAGGGAGTGGCGGACGAAGACGCCGCTCCGATCGAAGAGTCGGCGTAGCGCTTCGGGCCGGCACCGAGCTCGGGCCCTCCCGCTGGGTCGAGGTCGACCAGGCTCGCGTCGACCGCTTCGCCTCGGCGACCGAGGACTCCCAGTGGATCCACGTGAACCGCGAGCGCGCCGTCGCGGGCCCGTTCGGGACGACGATCGCGCACGGCTTCCTGACGCTGTCGCTCTTGCCGGAGCTCTGGTTCGAGCTCGCAGGGGACGGCGGCTATCACCTGACGGTGAACTACGGTCTCAACCGCGTGCGCTTTCCTGCTCCCGTGCCGGTCGGTAGCCGAGTCCGGGCGACGTTCCGGATCGAAGAGGTGGAGGCGGTCGAAGGGGGAGACCAGGCGCGGATCGCCGCGACCGTGGAGCGCCAAGGACACGACAAGCCCGTCTGCGTGGCCGAGCTCGTGTTCCGCTTCCTACGCTAACGCGGGCCGCGCTCGACGAGCGCGATCACGTCGTCGGGCGAGCCACGCTCGTCGTGGAGGCTCTCGAGCCACCAGGTCGCACCGGCTTCCTCGTACGCATGGGGGTCGCGCTTGTCGCTCTCGCCGAGCACGGCGACGTCGACCGCGTCGCCGCCGCGCAGCTCCCGGATCAGGGTCAGACCCTCGGACACGTCCTCGGGAGTCGCTCCCTGCTCGGGCGGATAGGCGCTGTCCGGCAGCCATCCGTCCCACCGTGCGGCACGGCGGACCGAAGGAGGCTTGTTCCCGCCGATCCAGATCGGCAGGCGGTCCTGGAGCGGGGTCGGGGCGAGCGTGACGCCGTCGACGGTGTAGTGGTCGCCGTGGTGGGTGACTTCCTCGCCGGACCACAGGCGGCGCAGGACGTCGAGCCCTTCGTCGAGCATCGCCGCGCGCACCTTCGGGTCGGTCGGCTCCGCGAACTTCCCGAACTCCGCCTTCGAGCCGCCGAGCCCCGCACCGAAGACGACCCGTCCCCCGCTGAGCACGTCGAGCGTCGCGACCTGGTGCGCGAGCACGTGTGGGCGCCGTCGTGCGACCGGCGTCACCGCAGGGCCGAGCAGGATGTGCTCCGTCGCCGACGCGATCGCGGCCAACAGGGTCCACGGGTCGGCCGCGGGCGACCCCCACACGAAGGCGAGGTGGTCCCAGACGAAGACCGCGTCCCACCCGGCCGCCTCGGCCGCCCGGGCGACGCGGACCGGGACGCGGGGATCGGCATAGCTGCCGATGTTCGCGAGGCAGATGCCGTAGCGCACGGGAAGAGACCCTAGTGCGTCGAGGTGGAAGAGCACGCGGCGGGCCAGCGTCCAGAGGTCATCACGCGAGGCCGCTAGGCGCGCCTACGGAGCGCCCTAGGATGCGCGCGTGGAGTTCACCACGCGACCGGAGCTGCGGGGGACGTTCGGGATGGTGGCGTCGACGCACTGGCTCGGCACGGCCGTCGGCATGGCCGTGCTCGAGCGAGGAGGCAACGCCTTCGACGCCGCGGTCGCGACCGGCTTCACGCTCCAGGTCGTCGAGCCGCACCTGAACGGGCCCGGCGGCGAGGTGCCGGCGATCTTCTACCCGGCCGAGCGGGGAGAGCCGCTCGTCCTCTGTGGCCAGGGCGTGGCGCCGGCAGCCGCCACGATCGAGCGCTTCCGCGAGCTCGGCCACGACCTCGTTCCCGGAACGGGCGTGCTCGCGGCCTGCGTTCCCGGCGCGTTCGGCGGCTGGCTCCTCCTCCTCGCCGAGTTCGGGACCTGGCGCCTCGCGGATGTGCTCGAGTTCGCGATCGGCTACGCCGAGCACGGCTTCCCCGTCGCGGGAGGCATGCACCTTGCGATCGAACGACATGCCGAGCTGATCGCCGGCTGGCCCGCCTCCGCCTCGCTCTACCTTCCTGCACCGCGCATCGGCGAGCAGTCCCGCAACCCCGCGCTCGCCCAGACGTACCGTCGCATCGTCGAGGAGTCCACGGGCGGATCGCGTGAGGAGGAGATCGAACGCGCCCGCGAGCTCTACTACGAGGGCTTCGTCGCGGAAGAGATCCACCGCTTCTGCGAGACCGAAGGCGGCCTGCTCACCCGCCACGACCTCGCGTCCTGGCGGGCGACGCTTGAACCCCCTGCCACGTTCGACTACCGCGGCGTCACTGTCTGCAAGACGCAGCCCTGGGGCTCGGGACCCGTCGCGCTGCAGCAGCTCGCGCTGCTCGAGGGCTTCGACGTCGGCGCGCTCTCCGAGGAGGAGTTCGTCCACGTCGTGATCGAGTGCGCGAAGCTCGCGTTCGCCGATCGCGACGCGCTCTACGGCGACGCAGACGTGCCGCTCGAGACGCTGCTGTCGAAGGAGTACAACGACGGGCGACGCGGGCTCGTCACGGACGCCGCCTCGGGCAACTACGTGCCCGGCCTCGGTCGGCTGCCGACTGTCGTCGAGGCGGACGAGCTGGCCGGTGCCGGCGAGCCGACGCGCGGCGACACCGTGCACCTCGACGTCGCCGACCGCTTCGGCAACGTCGTCTCCGCGACCCCCAGCGGCGGCTGGCTGTACAGCTCTCCCGTCCTTCCGGCCCTGGGCTGGCCGCTCGGGACGCGCGCGCAGATGTTCTGGCTCGAGGAAGGCTTGCCGTCGTCCCTCCGTCCCGGGGCGCGGCCGCGCACGACGCTGTCGCCGGGGCTCGCGCTGCGCGACGGTGAGCCCTGGCTGGCGTGGGGCACGCCCGGCGGCGACCAGCAGGAGCAATGGGCCTTGCACGTCTTCCTGCGGCACGTCGACCGGCGCCTGAACCTGCAGGAGGCGATCGACGCGCCCGAGTTCCACACCGATCACCTGATCTCGTCGTTCTACCCGCGGGGCTTCGCCCGTAGGTCGCTCGACGTCGAGGGCAGATTCGCGCCGGAGGTGGTCGACGGCCTGCGCCGGCGCGGCCACGAGGTGGAGGTCTGGCCGGAGTGGGCGTGGGGGCGCGTCTCGGCCGTGCAGCGCGAAGGCGGGCAACTGCGCGCGGCGGCAAGCCCACGCGGCATGCAGGGCTACGCGGCAGGGCGCTAGGCGATGGCCGTTGCACCGGACGGGAGTCCGGTGGAGCTCTACTCGAGGCTCTCGCCGCGTGGAGAGGCCGAGCTCGTCCACGCTGTGATTCCGCCCGGCGCGGAGATCCTCGAGCTCGGGTGCGGCGTCGGGCGCGTGACGCACGAGCTCGTCCGACTGGGCCATCCCGTCGTGGCCGTCGACGAGTCGCCGGAGATGCTCGAGCGTGTTCGCGGCGCGGTCACCGTGTGCTCTCGGATCGAGGGCCTGAATCTCGGCCGGCGGTTTCCCTGCGTGCTCCTGATGAGCAACCTCGTGAACGCTGACGACGAGCGCGACGCGTTTCTCGCGGCATGCGCGCGGCACCTGACACCCGACGGCGTCGTGCTGATCGAGCGGCACGAGCCGAACTGGCGACCCGAAGAAGACGCGCCGAAGCCGCTCGGCGACGTGCTCGTCTCGTTGACGAACATTCGCATCGAGCCGCCCTACGTGTCGGGGGTCGTGCTCTACCGGCTCGAGCACCGGGTCTGGCGTCACGCATTCCGCGCCCGCCTGCTCGACGACGAGGAGCTCCGCAGTGTGTTGGCACGCACAGGCCTGGAGCTCGTCCGCAGCCTCGACGAGCCCGGCCGGTGGATGACGGCGCGGCTATACTCGAGCGCATAGTCGCTGCGTGATCGCATCCGTTCAGGGAAGGCCCGCGTCCAGGGGCTAGGATCGCGCGCGTGATGGAGCCTCTCTACTCACCGGCGGGCGTCGAGCAGCGCTGGCAGCGCATCTGGGAGGAGGAGGGCCGCTACGCGGCCGAGCCCGACCCTTCGCGCGAGTCGTTCGTGATCGCGCTGCCGCCGCCGAACGTGACCGGCGAGCTGCACATGGGGCACGCGCTCAACGCGTCGATCCAGGACCTGCTGATCCGCTGGCATCGCATGCGCGGCTTGAACACGCTCTGGCAGCCCGGCTACGACCACGCGGGCATCGCGACGCAGAACGTGATCGAGCGCGAGCTTGCGAAGGAGGGTCTCAGCCGTCACGACCTCGGCCGCGAGAAGTTCCTCGAGCGCACGTGGGAGTGGTTGCGCAAGTACGGCGGCGTGATCATGAGCCAACTTCGCCGGCTCGGCGCCTCAGTCGACTACCGGCGCGAGCGCATGACGATGGATCCGGACTACGTCCGTGCGGTTCTGCGCTGGTTCGTCCATCTCTGGGAGCACGGCTACCTCTACCGCGCGAATCGGATCGTGAACTGGTGCCCGCGCTGCGCGAGCGCCGTCTCCGATCTCGAGGTGAACCACCTCGAGACCGACGACACGCTCTACACGATCCGCTATCCGCTCGCGGACGGCTCAGGCGACATCACGATCTCGACGGTGCGGCCGCCGACGATGCTCGCGGACGTCGCCGTCGCGGTGCATCCGGGCGACGAGCGCTACCGCGATCTCGTCGGCAAGGAGGCGATCCTGCCGATCGTCGAGCGCCGCCTGCCGATCATCGCCGACGAGCGTGTCGACCCGGAGTTCGGTACGGGCGCGGTGAAGATCACGCCCGGACACGATCCGATGGACTGGGAGATCGGCCGGGACCACGAGTTGCCCGAGCTGACGGTGATCGGGCTCGACGCACGGATGAACGACGAGGCAGGGGAGTTCGCAGGGCTGACGCAGGAGGACGCGAACGACCGCATCGTCGCGCGCCTCGAGGACGAGGGACTGCTCGTGTCGCGTGAGCCCTTCCGGCACGCCGTCGGCCACTGCGACCGCTCCGGCGACCGCATCGAGCCGCTCGTGTCGCTGCAGTGGTGGTGCGAGATGAAGGGACTCGCCGCTCCCGCGATCGACGTCGTCAAGGACGGGCGGGTGCGCTTCAAGCCCGAGCGCTACACGAAGGTCTACCTCGACTGGATGG
Source organism: Gaiellaceae bacterium (assembly GCA_035764165.1). GTDB lineage: Bacteria > Actinomycetota > Thermoleophilia > Gaiellales > Gaiellaceae > 3-1-20CM-4-69-9. The sequence goes on from DASTZS010000057.1 coordinate 6,395, forward strand.
AGAACATCCGCCCCTGGTGCATCTCGCGCCAGCTCTGGTGGGGCCACCAGATTCCGGCGTGGTACTGCGAGAACGGCCACACGACCGTCGCGGAGTCGACGCCGGCGGCGTGCGGCGAGTGCGGCTCCACGCACTTGGCGCAGGACGAGGACGTGCTCGACACGTGGTTCTCCTCCGCCTTGTGGCCGTTCGCGACGCTCGGCTGGCCCGACGACACGCCCGAGCTGCGCACGTGGTACCCGAACGACGTCAGCTCGACCGACCGCGGGATCATCTTCCTGTGGGAGGCGCGCATGATCATGGCCGGGCTCGAGCTGATGCACGACATCCCGTTCCACACGGTCAACATCCACTCGACGATCAACGCGCCCGACGGACGGCGGATGTCGAAGAGCCTCGGCACCGGCATCGATCCGCTCGAGACGGTCGAACAGTTCGGGGCGGATGCCACGCGCTACGGCCTGCTGAAGATGTCGTCGACGCAGGACGTGCGCTTCTCGACCGGTCCGATCGAAGAGGGCCGCAAGCTCGCGAACAAGCTCTGGAACGTGTCGCGGCTGATGCTGAGCAACGCAGGAGACGCGCGTCCGGATCAGCGGCCGCGCGACGTCGAGGAGCGCTGGATCCTGGCGCGGCTGGACGCGGCCCGCGCGGAGATCGAACGACATCTGAAGGACTTCGAGTTCGCGCCCGCGGTCAACCGGCTCTACCGCGTCACCTTCGACGACTTCTGCGACTGGTACGCCGAAGCGATCAAGCCACGTCTCTACGACGGCGACGAGGACGCGCGGGCAACGGCGCTCGCCGCGCTCGAGCGGCTGCTCGAGCTCCTTCACCCGGTGCTGCCGCACGTGACGGAGGAGATCTGGTCGAACCTGCCAGAGCGGAAGACGCGGCTGATCGTGACGCCCTGGCCCGAAGCCGACGAGGCGTACGCCTCCGACCTCGACGCGCTGACGCGCGTGCAGGAGGCGGCGGAGATCTTCCGCCGCAGCGGCGTCCGCGTCGAGCTCGAGGGCGACGACGCGCGCATCTTCGAGGCGGTCGTCCGCCCGGGCAAGACGGTCGGCGACGGGAACGCGGCGGCCGAGATCGAACGGCTGCAGCAGGAGATCGCCCGTGCCGAAGGCATGCTCGCGAACGAGCGCTTCGTCCAGAACGCGCCCGTCGAGGTCGTCGAGAGCGAGCGTGAGAAGCTCGCCCGCTACCGGCGGGAGCTCGATGCCATCTCAGGCTGAGTGGGTCGAGTCGCTGAGCCCGTGGCCGTCCGACGGTTTCGGGCTCGACCGCGTCGAGGCGCTGCTCAGCGAGCTGGGCGAGCCGCAGCTGCGCTATCCGTCCATCCACGTCGTCGGCACGAACGGCAAGTCGAGCGTGACGCGGACGATCGAAGCGCTGCTCACCAAGGCCGGCACGGCGGTGGGCGCATACCTGTCCCCGCACGTCCGCAGCTGGAGCGAACGCATCCGCATCAGGGGTGAGGAGGCGGACTTCGAGGCTGCCGTCGCCCGCGTGCGGCGGCAGGCCGAAGCGGTCGGTGCCACCCAGTTCGAGGTGCTCACCGCCGCGGCGCTCTCGGCGTTCGCCGAGGCGGCCGTCGAGGCCGCGGTCGTCGAGGCGGGCCTCGGGGGCCGCCACGACGCGACGAACGTCCTCCGCTCGCCCGTCCAGGTGCTGACGAACGTGGGGCTCGAGCACACCGAGGTGCTCGGCACGACACGGGAGGCGATCGCCGCGGAGAAGCTCGCCGTGGTCAAGCCGGGTGCGACGGTCGTCCTGGGCGAGCCGGAGTGGGAGGGGCTCGCGCGCGAGAACGGTGCTGCGCGGGTGATCGTGGCGGGCCGCAGCAACCTCGCTGTCGCGATTGCCGCCGCCGAGGCCCTCCTCGACCGGCCCGTGGACGGTCACGTCGACGTGGAGCTCTCCGGGCGCCTGGAGCGCGTCAGCGACGACCCGCTCGAGCTCTGGGACGGCGCCCACAACCTCGCCGGCCTGGGCTACGCCCTGCCGCGCCTGCCCAGCGCCCGCTACGTCGTCGTCGCGTCGATCCTCGCGGACAAGGACGTGGACGGGATGCTCGCGGCCCTCTCTGCTCTCGGGGACCGGCTCGTGGCCACCTCCTCCAGCAACATGCGTGCGCTCTCGGCGGACGACCTGGCCGAGCGGGCCCAGCCGTACTTCTCCACGATCGAGCGGTTCGAGGATCCGGCCCAGGCGCTGGCGCATGCCCGCAGGCTCGGCGAGCCGGTCCTCGTGACCGGCTCCCTTTACCTGCTGGCCGATCTGGCCAAGGATGAGAGCCGACGATGGCGAACGTTGGCGACAGGCTGAGCGTCTTTGCCTTCGCCGCCCTGCTCGTCGCGGCGATCGTAGGCCTCGCGTTTCTCGCGGGGTACGTATTAGGAAGAATCCTTCTGTGATCGCCAGCACCTTCAGCGGAATCCACGACTTCCTCAACTCGGGGACCTGGCAGGTCATCCGCAATCTCGTCTTGTTCTTCCTGATCGCCTTCTGGCTCGCGGTCGGGTACTGGGTGTACAAGGACGCGCGCCGACGGATCGAGGATCCGGTCCTGATCGCGACGGCCGTGGCGATCGGCCTCGTGATCCCGTATCTCGGTGCGCTCGTCTACATGCTCTTCCGTCCGCCCGAGTACCTCGAGGACGTCCGCGAGCGCGAACTCGAGATCAAGGCGATGGAGGAGCGTCTCGCCCGCCGGGACCTGTACTGCCCCGTGTGCCGCGCCGAGGTGTCGCAGGAGTTCCTCGTCTGCCCGGTGTGCACGACGAAGCTCAAGCAGGCCTGCACGAACTGCAAGGCACCGCTCGAGGCACTGTGGCAGGTGTGCCCCTACTGCGAGACCGCGGTGGAGCCGACGGCCGTCGACTTCCCGACCTTCGAGGTGCGGCCGCCGAGGCGGCGCCGGCGCACCGGGGAACGCGGTTCCGCGGGCGGCTAGCCGCATAGACTTCCCCGGCCGATGGCCGTGGAACGCTCGCTGATCCTGATCAAGCCCGACGCGGTCCAGCGCAAGCTGGCCGGCGAGATCCTCGCCCGCATCGAGCGGCGTGGCTTCGCGGTGCGCGCCGGCAAGCTGCTCCAGGTCGACCGGCAGCTCGGCGAGACCCACTACGCGGAGCACCGCGAGAAGCCGTTCTTCGGCGAGCTCGTCGACTTCATCACCTCGGGGCCGACCTGGGCGCTCGTCGTCGCAGGAGAAGGTGCGATCGCGACGCTGCGCAAGAGCATCGGCGCGACGAACCCGGCCGACGCCGAGCCGGGCTCGATCCGCGGCGACCTCGCGCACTCGATGCCTGACAACCTCGTCCACGGTTCCGACTCGCCTGAATCCGCGGAGCGCGAGATCGCGCTCTGGTTCTCTGACGATGAGCTCGTGTAGGTCGCGCCGATGGGGCGCGGCAGGCGGTGCGCCGCCGGAGCGGACGGTGTGAGCAACACGGACGCGGAGAGCGGCGTGCCGCCCGCCGCGTCAGGCGGGGGCGAAGGCGGGCTTCGCCCGGCGGAAGCCGCCGCCGGCCAGGGCCGCGAGCCTGAGCTGCCGGACTACGTTCGGCGGAACGTCGCGAGCTGGACGCGGGCGAACGCCGAGTACACCGACGCCTCCGCCCAGCGCGCGTGGGCGCAGGACGAGATCAGGTGGGGCGTGTGGGAGAGACCGGAGTCGGAGCTGAACGTCCTCGGCGACGTCGACGGCCTCGACATCGTGGAGCTCGGCTGCGGCACCGCCTACTTCTCCGCCTGGCTCGCGCGGCGCGGCGCGCGCGTCGTCGGCGTCGACCCGACGCCCGCGCAGCTCGAGACGGCGAGGAGGTTGCAGCGCGAGACACAGCTCGAGTTCCCGCTGATCGAGGCGACGGGTGAAGACGTGCCGCTGCCGGACGCGTCGTTCGACATCGTCCATTCGGAGTACGGCGCGGCGATCTGGGCCGACCCGTATCGCTGGGTCCCCGAGGCCGCACGTCTACTGCGACCAGGCGGGCGCCTCGTCTTCCTGCGCAACTCGACGCTCAGCGTCCTGTGCATGGGGATGGAAGGCGTGGGGGAGCAACTCCTGCGTCCACAGCACGGCCTGCACCGCATCGACTGGGACGACACGGGCGAGGTCGAGTTCCATCTCGGCCACGGCGACTGGATCGACCTGCTCCGCTCGAACGGGTTCGAGGTCGAACGCCTCGTCGAGCTCTATGCGCGGCCGGCTGCGCAGACACACGCGTACTACAAGTACGTCACCGCCGCGTGGGCGCAGAAGTGGCCCGCCGAGGAAATCTGGGTCGCGCGCAAGGCGTCGACTCGGCGACGCCGAAGAGACGCCGACCGGGCTTTGCCCGGTCGGCCGTTTACCCGACAATCTAGGAGCGCTTCCGAACCGAAGCAGCGAAACGCCGGTCGCAAGCGTGGCTGACGCGCCGCCGTCGCCGCCGCTTCTGCTGGCGTCACGCTCGCCGCAGCGCAGGGCGATCCTCGAGCAGCTTCACATCCCGTTCGACGTCGTCGAGCCGCCGTACGAAGAGAAGACTTCGCCCGTCGCAGACGCGGTCGAGGTCGTGCGCGAGCACGCGCGCGCCAAGGCGCGCTCCGTCGCCGGCGTCGCGGAGGAACGGCCCGTGCTCGCCGTCGACACCGAGGTCGTGCTCGACGGCCGCATCTTCGGCAAGCCGGAGAACGCGGCGGACGCGGAGCGCATGCTCGAGGACCTGAGCGGCAAGACGCATCTCGTCGTCTCCGGCCTCTGCCTGCTGACGCCGGGCTGGGAAGACGTCGAGCACGAGTCGACACGGGTGAGCTTTCGCGAGCTGACGCCGCGGGAGCTGGGGGTCTACGTCGCAACCGGGGAATGGGAAGGCCGCGCCGGCGGCTACGCGATCCAAGGGAGGGGTGCTGCCTTCGTCCGCTGCGTCGAAGGCGACTACCTGAACGTCGTCGGCCTGCCCGCCGCGCTACTCGTACGACTCCTGGCGGAGCGTTTTGCGGGGGTCTACGGCTTCGGTTGATTCCCTTGGCGTAGACTCGAACGCTCGATGGGGCTCTTCGACAACCTGGGCGGGTTCGGCGGCCGCGACATGGCGGTCGACCTCGGCACGGCCAACACGCTCGTCTACGTCCGCGGACGAGGGATCGTCCTCTCCGAGCCGTCGGTCGTCGCGATCGACCAGCGCACCGGCGAGGTGCACGCGGTCGGCGTCGAGGCGAAGCGCATGCTCGGCCGCACGCCCGGGACGATCTCCGCGATCCGCCCGCTGAAGGACGGCGTCATCGCCGACTTCGACGTCACCGAGCAGATGCTCCGCCACTTCATCCAGAAGGTCCACCAGCACCGGTTCGCGCACCCGCGCGTCGTCGTCTGCGTGCCGTCGGGCGTCACCGGCGTGGAGAAGCGCGCGGTCGAGGAGGCGACGCTCTCCGCCGGCGCGCGCCAGGCGTACCTGATCGAGGAGCCGATGGCCGCCGCGATCGGCGCCGGCCTCCCCGTCGCGGAGCCGACCGGGAACATGATCGTCGACATCGGCGGCGGCACGACCGAGGTCGCGGTGATCTCGCTCGGCGGGATCGTCGTCTCGCAGAGCCTCCGCGTCGGCGGCGACGAGATGGACGACGCGATCGTCAACCACATCAAGAAGGAGTACAAGCTCCTGATCGGCCAGCAGACCGCCGAGGAGATCAAGCTCGAGGTCGGCTCGGCCTACCGGATGCGCGAGGAGGTGCAGGCG
>DASTZS010000058.1:0-51279 GCA_035764165.1 Gaiellaceae bacterium
GCGCTCGACGGCCGAGACGGCCTCGTCGGTCACCCGCGACGCCTGCGGGTTGACGATCAGGACGGCGCGCTTCATCGTGCCGCGAGCATGCCACGCCTGCTCCTCCCCGGACTCGCCGCCCTCACCCGGCTGCGAAGAGGGTGAGAAGCCCGTCGCACACGTCGAAAATTGGTGAGAAAGAATTGACTGACGATTCAGTCGCGGAGATTTGGCGCCCTAAAGCTCCCGAAATCTATTCGGGGCTCGCATAGCCGCGCATGCCGTCGAGCAGCAGCGCGACGAAGCGGTCGGCGAGCTCGTCGGTGTCGATCCCGGGCCGGAGCCACGTGTAGGCCCAGTTGGCGGCCGAGAGCGCGAGGAGCGTCGCCGTGCCGTCGTCGAGGTCGGTCCGCAGGCCGCCGAGCTCCCGGCCCTCTCGGAACAGCGCCCGAAAGCGTTCCTCGTAACGGCGGCGCTCGGCGACGAACTCGTCGCGCCGTGCTCCTTCGAGATAGCGCCACTCACGGATGAAGACCGTGGCGACGTCGAGCTGCTCCGCGACCACCCGGAGGTGGGCACGCAAGGCGAACCGGATCTTCTCCGCCGGCGCGAGCACATCCGGCAGCTCGTCGAGCCCGGCGTGGAACGCGGCCGCGCCGTCGCGTGCGACCTCCCAGAGCAGGTCGGCCTTCGAGTCGATGTGGGCGTAGAGCGAGCCCTTTTGGACGCCCATCGCCTCGGCCAGATCGCCGATCGACGTGCCGTGGTAGCCCTTCTCGGCGAAGAGCCTGGCCGCCTGGCGCGTGAGCTCCGACCTGCGCGTGGACATGCTTCAATAGACCCTAACGATCGTTCGGTGCGGAGGGAACATGTCGCAGCGCGAGCAGGACTTTCTCGAGTACGTGCAGTCAGGCGGCCAGGTCGAGACGACCGACTGGATGCCCGACGACTACCGCGCGAAGCTCGTCAAGTTCATCGAGATGCACGGCAACTCCGAGCTCATGGGCGTGCTCCCCGAGCGGGAGTGGATCCTGCGCGCGCCGACGCTGCAGCGCAAGCTGGCACTCACCGCGAAGGTGCAGGACGAGGTCGGCCACTCACAGCTGATCTACCGCGTCGTCGAGGACCTCGGCAAGTCGCGCGAGCAGTGCCTCGATGATCTGATCTCGGGCAAGGCGAAGTTCCACAACGTCTTCCACTACCCGACGAAGACCTGGGGGGACGTCGGCGTGATCGCGTGGCTCGTCGACGCGGCCGCGATCATCTCGCAGAAGGCGCTGCTCAAGTGCTCGTATGCGCCGTACGCGCGCATCATGAAGAAGATCTGCTGGGAGGAGTCGTTCCACATCCTTCACGGCCGCGACGTGATCCTGACGCTGATGAACGGCACCGACCACCAGCGCGAGCTCGTGCAAGAGGCGCTCGACCGCTGGTGGAGACCGCTGATGCAGTTCCACGGCAACCCGATCGCAAAGAACGACGATCCGATGTACGTCTGGCGGATCAAGTCGCAGGGTAACGAGGAGGCGCGCCAGCAGTTCCTGGACGGTTATGTCCCGCAGATCTGGGAGCTCGGATTGACGGTTCCCGATCCGAAGCTGCGCAAGAACGAGGACGGCGTCTGGGAGTACAGCGAGCCCGACTGGGACGAGCTCAGGAGCGTCGTCACCGGCCACGGTCCACGGTCGCAGGAGCGGCTCGACCTCAGGCGCATGGCGCGAGAGAACTCCGCCTGGGTGCGCCAGGTCGTGCTCGCAGACGCAGCGTAACCGCGCCCGCATGACGGACCGCTGGCAAACGAGGCAAGTGCGAGGCGCGAGGACAGTACACCGAGTACGGCCGAGCGCCGAGCGCGCAGCATCGTGCAGCCGGCGGTGCGAAGCGCCGGCGGAGCCGGGCTTCGCCCGGCCAGCGCCGGCGCTGGTCAGGCGGCGCGGGTGATCTACGAAGTCTTCCGCCAGGAGCGGAAGGGCCAGCCCTTCCAGCACGCGGGCTCGGTCGAGGCGGCGGACGACGGGTTCGCGGACGTCTACGCGCGTGAGCAGTACGGCCGGCGCGGCGAGTCGACCGCCCTCTGGGTCGTGCACCGCGACGCGGTGATCGAGATCGACGACTTCGTCGACGAGCTCAACCGCAACTACCACCGCGTCGACGGCTATCCCCTCAAGCAGAAGCTGAAGGAGGCGCGTGAACGAGCGGGAACAGCAGCTCCTGCTGGAGATCGCTGACGACGAGCTGATCCTCGGCTGGCGCGACTCCGAGTGGACCGGCATCGCGCCGCTGCTCGAGGAAGACGTGGCTTTCTCGTCGATCGCGCAGAACGAGATCGGACACGCGCGGGCGCTGTACGAGCTCGTCGCGCGCGAGCGCGGAACGACGGCGGACGAGCTCGCGTTCGACCGCTCGCCGGAGGAGTACCGCTGCGCACCGATCGTCGAGCTGCGGTTGCTGGACTGGGAGAAGACGATCGCCCGTCACTACCTCTACGAGCAGGCCGACGCGAAGCGGCTCGAGCGGCTGAAGGCCTTCGACGACTCCGAGATAGCCGGTCTCGCGGCGAAGATCGACCGCGAGGAGATCTACCACCGCATGCACGCGCAGATGTGGCACGAGCGCCTGCGGGCCGAGCCGCGTTACACCGCGGCGCTCGAGGAGCTGCGACCGCTGCTCGAGCAGCGCGGAGAGCACACCCCGGAGCTGGCGGAGCTGTGGGAGGAGATGACGATCGTGCGCAGGTCGCAGCCCGCCGGGACGACGTGGTAACCGAGACGCAGGTCTGGGATGCACTCGCGGAGATCCCCGATCCGGAGATCCCGGTGATCTCGCTCGTCGATCTCGGCGTCGTGCGCGAGGTCCACGTGAACGAGGGTCACGTGCGCGTCGACTTCACACCGACGTTCCTCGGCTGTCCTGCGCTCGAGGTGATGCGGGACGCAATGGCCGAACAGATCCGCGCGCTCGGCGCAGAGCCCGAGATCAACGTCTGCCTCGACGATTCGTGGTCGACCGACCGGATCACGCCCGAGGGGCGCGAGAAGCTGCGCGCGTCCGGCTTCGCGCCGCCGCTACCCCGCTTCGCGTGGCAGCGCTCAAACGAACGCGCGGATGAACCGCGCGCCCCCTCGAGCGGCGGCGCAAGCGCCGCCTCAGCGCGCGAGGCGACCGGACCGACGCTCCTCCAGCTGCAGGCGAGCGCTCACCGCTGCCCGTACTGCGGCTCGACCGACACCAAGCTCGAGAACATCTTCGGCCCGACGCCCTGCAGGTCGCTGCGCTACTGCGCGAGCTGCAGGCAGCCGTTCGAGCAGTTCAAGACGATCTAGCGTCTTGCCGCGGCAGATCGTCCTGTTGCGCGGCATCAACATCGGCTCGCGCAACCGCATCGCAATGGGTGAGCTCGGCGAAGTGCTGACGAACGCCGGCTTCGCGGACGTCCGCACCTACCTTCAGAGCGGCAACGTCGTGCTCACCAGTGACCGTAAGCTCGACGACGTCGTCGGCACGGTGAAGCGCGTCATCGAGGACGAGCTCGGCCTCGACATCGCCGTCATCGGACGAACGCGTGCGCAGCTCGCGAAGGTCGTCGAAGCCAACCCGCTGCGGCGAATCGCGAAGAACCCCAAGCTCCACCAGGTGAGCTTCCTCGCGGCCAGGCCGAACCGCGACCTCATTCGTCGCCTCGAGGAGGCGGCGGCACCGAGCGAACGCGTGGTCGCCAGCGGCCGCGAGATCTATGCGTGGCATCCGGACGGGGCCGCCCGATCGAAGCTCTGGGCGTTACTCGCCGGTGAGCGCCTCGGCATTACGGCAACGTCACGCAACTGGACGACCGTGACGAAGCTGCTCGCGCTCGCCGACGAGTAAGACGATTCACGCGGGGAACCGACGGCGCCGGAAGAGTGAGACCCGAGTGCTGCGGTAGTCTCGGCGCCGATGAAGGTCGAGATCTTCTACTGCCCCGTCTGAAGCGGCTACGACCGCCGGGCTGCGAGTCTCGCGGCCGAGGTCAACGAGAGCACGCCCCACGACGCCGAGATCGTCTCGGGCGGCCAGGGACAATTCGACGTCGTCGCCGACGGCAACGTCGTCTTCTCGAAGCGCGAGGCGGGGCGCTTCCCCGAGGCAGACGAGATCATTCGGTCGCTGTCGTAGCGTCGACGGGAGGCGCGAGCCGCGGATACGAGACGGTGAGCAGCATGACGTACGCCTGCGTCTCGAGCTGGTAGCGCAGGCAGAAGGTGCCCAGCTCCTGCAGGCCCTCGGTCGTGCGGCCGAGCGCAAGCGCGACGAACCAGGCCGCAGCCGCCGACGTCGAGAGGACGACGTTGAAGGCGCTCGCGAGCACGACCGCCGGCAGGGCCAGCGGCAGCCGGAGCAGCGTGACGAGCCGAGGCTGGCGGGGGCGTTCGGCCAGCTCGATCCGGAAGGGATGGTCGCGGGTGTGGAGCGGGTCGGGGTAGTGCCCCGAGAGCAGGTTGAGCCACCCGGTGACCTGCCCCTGGTAGCGCAGGAACGCGGCGAGAAAGCGGTCGAGCCACGACGGGAGCCGGCCTTCGATCAGCAGCGCGAGCCACGCGACCGCGACCCCAAGTGCTGCCGGCACGGTCCAGACCGCCAGCACGAGGTAGTGCGGGACGACGAGCAGCACGCGGAGCAGCACGGCAAGCCTGCGACGGCGAAGCGGCTCGTCGCAGCGCACTCGAAGCCGCCCGTCACCCACGCTCGGTACCGTAGTGCCCGTGAGACGACCAGCTCTTCTCGCGCTGGTGGTGGCCGTGCTGCCCGGCTGCGGTGGGGGCGGTGGCGAGGCGCTGACGAAGGAGGAGTACGCCGCCAAGGCGGACGCGATCTGCGCCAAGTACAACCAGCAGACGAAGTCGATCGGGAATCCCGCCAACCTGTCCGACCTCGCGAAGGTCGCGGACAGGACGCTCCCGATCCTCGACAATGCGATCTCGGACCTGAGCAAGCTGACGCCGCCCGCGAGCGAGAAGGCGATCGCGGATCAATGGCTCGAGCAGGTCAAGAACCTGAAGAACGACCTGGGCGAGATTCGCGACAAGGCGAAGGCGAACGACATGCAGGGCGTGCAGAGCGTGGTCCCGAAAGCGCAGGATCACAACTCGAAGAGCAACGCCCTCGCGAGCCAGCTCGGCATGTCGGTCTGCAATAAGGACTAACGAGAGCCGTCAGCGGCCGATCACGTGCCGCCGAACTCGACGTCCTTCGTCTCGACCGTCCCGGCCGTTCGCCCGGGCGCGGTCTGGTAGGTCCAGTACAGGTTTGTGTGGGCGATCACCTGGTCCGGCGCCGGCGCCCCCCACGCCGTCTGGTCCTCGGTCGTGTGGGCATCGCTGACGAGCGTCGCGTCGTATCCCCTTGCGAACGCCCCGTGCAGCGTCGACCGGATGCACGCGTCGGTCTGCGCGCCGACGACCACGAGGCGTCCGACTCCGAGCCCCGAGAGGACGCTCTCGAGGTTCGTGTCTTCGAACGAGTCGCCGTAGCTCTTCTCGACGAGCGGCTCGGCCTGATCCGGATTCAGCTCGGGCACGATCCGCCACTCGTCGCTGCCCTTCGCCAGCCCGTCGTCGGAGTGCTGGACCCAGACGACAGGGACCTGTTCGCGCCGCGCCTTCTCGACCAGGCTGCCGATGTTGGCGACGACCGAGTCGCGCTCGGGAGTTCCCTCGACGACGCCGTTCTGCACGTCGACGACGAGGAGTGCGGTGTTCGGCCGGTTCTGAAGTGTGGTCATGGTCTCCCCTTGTCGCCCTGTCCCGTCGGGGAAACAGCCTAGTCACTCGGAGGCTACTAGGAGCCGCGGAACTCGGGCGTGCGCTTCTCGAGGAAAGCGGCGACGCCTTCCTCGAAGTCGTCCGTCCGAGTCGCTGCGCTCTGCAGCTCGGCCTCGCGCTCGAGCTGCTGCTCCAGCGTCGCCGTGAGCGCGTGCTCGACGAGGCGTTTCGTCATGCCGATCCCCCGCGTCGGCAGCGCCGCGAGCTCTGCGGCTCGCTCCGCGACCCGGGCGGCGAAGGCGGCGCTCTCCACGACTTCGGAGACGAGTCCCCAGGCGTGGGCCTCGGCGGCCGTCAGCTTTCGCCCGGATGCGAGCCACTCGAAGGCGCGGGCGGGCCCGAGGATCCGCGTGACGAAGTACGAACCGCCCGAGTCGGGGACGAGACCGATGTTGATGAACGCGGGAACGAAGCTCGCGGCATCGGAGGCGATGCGAAGGTCGCAGGCGCAGGCGAAGGAGAGACCCGCGCCGGCGGCCGCGCCGTTGACCGCCGCGATGACCGGCTTGGAGAGCGCGCGGATCGCGAGCACGTTCGGGTGGTAGTGCCCGCGCAGCCGCGCGCCGATGTCGCCCGGCGCCTCACGAAACTCGTTCAGGTCCTGGCCGACGCAGAAACCGCGCCCGGCGCCGGTGAGCACGACAGCCCGGACGTCGGGGGCGCGCGCCTCCTTCAGCGCGGTCGCGAGACCCGTGTGCATCGCCGCGTCGAAGGCGTTCAGTCGGTCGGGCCGGTTGAGCGTGATCGTGAGGACGGCACCGTCTCGGCTCGTCTCGACCTCGGCCATCGGGCGGACTCTCGCAGATCGGCGGAGCCATCGGAGGCGTTGCTAGCTTGAGGCCGTGGGCCTCACGTTCATCTCCTCGACCCCCGCTGACGTCTCGGAGGACGAAGCTCTCGACGCCTATTCGCGCGCCGTGACGACGGTTGCGGAGCACCTCGCGCCGTCAGTCGCCAACCTCCGGGTCTCGCGACGCGTCAGGGGAGGGCGCGTGCTCGACGGAGGCGGCAGCGGTGTCGTCATCACCCCGGACGGGTTCACGCTCACCTCCGCTCATGTGGTCACGCGTACCGAGGGACGCGGGCGTGCGTCGTTCGTCGATGGACGCGAGCTCGAGTTCGAAGTGGTGGGCTCCGACCCGCTCTCCGATCTCGCAGTGCTGCGCGTCGACGGGCGCGACCTCGTGCCGGCCGAGCTCGGCGACGCCGAGCGGCTGAAGGTCGGGCAGCTCGTGGTCGCGATCGGGAACCCGCACGGGTTCGGCGGCTCCGTGACCGCAGGCGTCGTCTCCGCGCTCGGCCGCTCGCTGCCGACCCGGTCCGGCGCAAACGTCCGCGTCGTCGACAACGTCATCCAGACGGACGCGGCGCTCAACCCCGGCAACTCGGGCGGCGCGCTCGCGGACGGCCGCGGGCGGGTGGTCGGCATCAACACCGCCGTTGCGGGAGTCGGTCTCGGCCTCGCCGTGCCCATCAACACCGCCACACGCCGCGTCATAGCCGCCCTGATGACCGAGGGACGGTTCCGCCGCGCGTACCTGGGGATCGCCGGCGGCCCGAGGCCGCTGCCGCCGCGACTCGCACGGGAGCTCGGGCGGAAGAGCGGCGTCGAGATCGTCCAGGTCGTCGAGGGAGGGCCGGCGGACCGTGCGGGCATGCGGCCCGAGGACCTGATCGTCGAGCTCGACGGCGTCTCGATCGAGGGCATGGACGACCTCCAGCGTGTCGTCGTGAAGGAGCTGATCGGGCGCGCGGTCCGCATGAAGGTCGTGCGCGAGGGCCGCGAGCAGGAGCTCGAGCTGATTCCGGCGGAGCTGGACGCCTAGGGTACGACCTAAGCAGCCGCGTGCACGTGCTCCTCGTGGCGCGCGAGCTCGAAGACGAGTTGCGCGAGCAACAGGGCGGCGAGCAGGAGCAGCGTCGTCAGCGGCCCGAGGTCGAGCGGCACCAGCAGGAGCGCGAACGCCGCCGTGCCGCTCCGCAGCCAGAAGTCGACGTCGAGCAGTGCGGGCCCGGCGACGAGCTGAATCGCCGCGAGGCCGAACATCGTCATCGCGAGACCGGCACAGAGAATCCAACCGGTCCCGTCGTACCGCTGCTCACCGCCGGCCGCGAGGATCGCGAGCTTGACCCCGGCTCCGAGCGCCGCGAGCCCGGCCACGACGAAAAAGTGCATGTAGGTGAAGGTCAGGCCGCTGAGGAGGCCGCGCCCGCCGATCGCCGTCTCGTCCAGGAAGTCGAAGTAGATCCACCAGATCGAGGCGGCGGCGACAAACCCGGCCGTCGCCGCGAGCGCGGAGCCTGCCACCCAGCTGACTTTCGAGATGCCGAGCACGACTGCGAGAACGGATTCCCCGAGCACGATCAGCGTCAGCAGGCCGAAACGTTCCGGAATATGGCGGGGGTGGATCGGCGCGTTGCGGATCTGCCGCCACGTGAAGAAGGGAACGCTGAGCTCGATCGCGAGCGCGCAGCCCCAGAGGACGTAGCACCACGGACGAGGCACGGCGACGGAGACGAGCCAGATCGTGACGGCCGTCCCGAAGCCGACGAGGAACGTGCGCGCGAGCAGGCGCGCCTCGGGCACGTGGCGGTAGGCGCGGGCGTACAGCACGAGGAGCACCATCCGCACGCCGACGTAGGCGAGGGGAAAGCCTGTCGTGGCGCCTGCGAAGACCCCGGGCACGGTTGTCGCCAGCACGGCGACGGCGAACATGCCGGCAAGGGTCAAGAGGCGGTAGAAGAGGTCGTCCGTGTCGAAGCGGTTCGCGTAGAACGTGAAGCCCGCCCACCCCCACCACACCGGCACGAAGAGCCCGACGAACTCGAAGAAGCGCGCCGGCGTGGGCTGGGCCGCGAGCGAGTTGGCCAGCTGCCCGACCGCGGCGACGAAGACGAGGTCGAAGAAGAGCTCGAGCCACGTCGCGCGGCGGTCGTCCTCGGTCCCGGCCGCGAGCGTTCGCAGCCGGGGCGGCTCGAGCAGGCGCGAGAGGGCGGACACTCAGCGCCCGCGAAACTCAGGCTTGCGCTTCTCGACGAACGCCGACAGCCCCTCGTCTGCGTCTTCGGAGGCACGGGCGAGGTAGAAGGAGCGCCGCTCGAAGTCGATGCCGGCCGACAGCGGCGTCTCGAAGGCTTCGTCCACCGCTTCCTTCGCCAGCCGGACCGACACGGGGCTCTTGTCGGCGATCTCGCGCGCGACGCGTTTCGCACCTTCGAGCCATGCCTCCTGGGCGACCACGCGCGCCGCGAGGCCGAGCGCGAGCGCCTCGTCCGCACCGAGCACGCGACCGCTCAGGATCATGTCCATCGCGACGGCCTTGCCGACCGCACGAGTCAGCCGCTGCGTCCCGCCGGCGCCGGGCATGACGCCGAGGTTGATCTCCGGCTGGCCGAACTTGGCCGACTCGGCCGCGACGATCAGGTCGCAGGCCATCGCCAGCTCGCAGCCGCCGCCGAGACAGAAGCCGGAGACCGCGGCGACGAGCGGCGTCCGCACCGCGCGAATCGCGTCCCAGCGGTCGATGCGGCGGTCCTGGTAGAGCGAGACGGCCGTGCCCGCGGCGAGCTCGGCGACGTCGGCGCCGGCCGCGAACGCACGCTCGTTCCCGCCGAGCACGATGCAGCGCACGCCTTCGTCCGCGTCGAGCTCCTGCAGGGTCGCGACGAGCTGTTCCATCAGCGGCGACGACAGCGCGTTGAGCTGCTGCGGCCGGTTGAGCAGGACGACGGCGATCGCGCCGTCGCGCTCTACGACGATGAGCGCTTCAGAAATGCCTGCACCGCCTCCTGCGCCTCGTCGCCGAGCATCGACATGGCGAGCCAGTCGCGCGCGTGGTTGACCGTCTCGTGCCACGAGAGGTCGCGCCAGAAGTTGAGCTGCTGCTTCGCGTAGCGCGTCGTCTGTGGCAGCTTCGCGGCGAGCTTCTCGACGTACGCGTCGACGGCTGCGTCGAGCTCCCCGGCCGGAACCGCGCGGTTGACGAGACCCCACTCCTCCGCCTTGCGCGCCGGGATCTCCTCGCAGAGCATGATGATCTCCCGTGCGCGGCGGTCGCCGACGAACACCGGCAGCCATTGCGTCGCGCCGCCGGCCGGTACGGAGCCGTGTTCGAGACCGACATGCCGGATGAACGCGTCTTCCACCATCACGGCGAGATCGCACGCCATCTGCAGCTCGTTGCCGCCGCCGACCGCGATGCCGTTGATGCGCGCGAGCGTCGGCTTGCCGATCTCGCGCAGCTTGTCGTGCGCGTCCTTGAACGCGCCGAACCACTTCCAGTACTCCTTCGGATTGCCGAGATAGTCGGCCGACCACGACTTGAGGTCCGCGCCGACGCAGAAGGCACGGCCGGCGCCGGTGAGGACGACCACCCGGACATCGTCGTCCCAGGACGCGTCCTCGCACGCACGGGCGAGCTCACGCAGCATGCGGAAGTCGAAGGCGTTCAGCACGTCGGGGCGATTCAGCGTGATCGTCGCGCGGGGCGGCGCCTTCTCGTAGACGATCGACTCGAAGGCGAGCTCGTCGGGCGAGCTCGGTCGCGGATGCGTCGGTTCAGCCAAGCTCGGCGAACATCACGGTGAACGTTCCGCCCATCTCCATCGCGTCCTTGCCGGTCGCCATGAACTCCTCGCTGCGCGCCGCCCGCTTGAACGCGTCCATGTCCTCCCACTCCCACTCTGCGTAGTAGCGGTACGGCGGCTCTCCCATCGGTGCTCCGAAGATGCGGCCATGACGAAACGTTCCGCCCGGCACATGCCGGCACAGCTCCACGTGGTGTTCGTAGCGAGCCGGGTCCGGCTCCTCCTCGTACAGCACGATCGCGCGAACCATGCGTTCCCCCTCGTCGTGGAGGCGTGAGCGTATAGCTTCATCCGCGTGACAGCGGTCGCGATAGCGCTCGCCGTGGCGGCCGGGCTCGCGGGCGCCGTTCAGGCGGCCGTGATGGGAGAGCTGGGCGAGCGTGCCGGCATCTTCCCCGCGCTGGCGTTCTCAGGCGTCGTGTCGCTCGTGCTCGGACTGGGGCTGCTCCTGATCGCGAAACAGAGCTTTCGCGGGCTCGGCGACGTCGTGCGGCAGCCCGTCTGGCTGTGGACGGGCGGCGCGCTCTCGGTCCTGATCATCCTGGCGATCACGGTCGCATCTCCGCGCATCGGCCTCGCCGCCACAATCGGGATCATGATCGCCTTCAACCTCGGCGTCGCCGCGATCATCGACCGGCTCGGCTGGTTTGGCTTCGACCGGATCGCGATCACGTGGACGCGCGCCTTCGGGCTCGTGTGCCTCGGCCTCGGCGCCGTCCTCTCGCTCTACAAGAGCAGCTGAGCTAGAGACCGACGACGTCGTCGGGTGAGACCGGGACGCGGTTCAGCTCGCGGCCGGTCGCGGCCCGCAGCGCCGCCACGACTGCTGCGGTCGAGACGACCGTCGGCGGCTCGCCCACGCCCTTGGCGCCGTAGGGCGCGTCCGGCTCGGCCTCCTCGATCAGCTCCGAGACGACCGGCGGCATGTCGAGCGTCGTCGGGATCAGGTAGTCGGTGAAGCTCGCATTGGTGATCAGACCGTCGCGGGTCTGGATCTCCTCCATCAGGGCGAGCCCGAGCCCCTGCGCCGTGCCCCCCTCGATCTGACCGGTCACCGCCTGCGGGTTGACCGCCTTGCCGACGTCCTGCGCCGTGCCGATCCACACCACCCGCGTCAGCCCCAGGTCGACGTCCACCTCGGCGACGACGCGCATCGCCGCACATGCGTATGCGACGTGCGCACGCTCGCCGGTGATCTGCCCTGTCTCGGGATCGAGCGGCGTCGTGCGCGGGTGCCGGTAGATCCGCTCGATGTCGACCTCGCCGCCGTCCCCCTTCCTCTCGAGCTCCGCCAGCGCGGCCCTGCAGGCGTCGCGGACGGCGCCCGAGGCCATCCACGTCATGCGCGACGCCGACGCGGAGCCGGCCGAGTCGACGGTGGCGGTCGTGTGCGGCGCGAGCACGACCTTGCGGGCTCCGAGCTCGGTACGCGCCACCTGCAGGATCACGTTCGCGACACCCTGCCCCACCTCCGCCGCCGCGCAGTGGATCTCCGCGCTGCCGTCCGGGAGCAGACGCACCCGCGCTGCGGTGTAGTCGTCGAAGCCCTCGGAGTAGCCGATGTTCTTGAAGCCGACGGCGAAGCCGACGCCTCGTCTGACGCCCTCGCCGCGGGTCGTGTTCCCGGTCCCGCCCGGCAGGCGCAGCGGGTCGCGCGGCAGCTCCTCCGGCTCGGGCGGATCGAGGGCGGCCGCGCGTCGAATCACCTCCGCCACGGGCAGCGTGCCCGTGATCTTCTGCCCTGTCGGCAGCGAATCGCCGGGCTCGAGGGCGTTCAGCAGGCGGAGCTCGATCGGGTCGATGTCCAGCGCTGCTGCGAGCTTGTCCATCTGCGCCTCGTGCGCGAAGCAGACCTGGACGGCGCCGAAGCCGCGCATCGCGCCGCAGGGTGGATTGTTCGTGTACACGCACGTGCTCTCGATCAGGGCGTTGTCGACCTTGTACGGCCCGGCCGCGAACGAGGCTGCATTCGAGGTCACCGCCGTCGAGCTGGAGGCATACGCACCGCCGTCCAGCAGGACTCGCACGCGGACGTTGACGAGCCTGCCCTCGCGCGTGGCGCGATGCTCCGCCCAGATCTTGGCCGGGTGCCGGTGGATGTGCCCGACGAACGACTCCTCGCGGCTGTAGACCATCTTCACGGGCCGGTTCGTGTGCAGGGCCAGAAGGGCGCCGTGAATCTGCATCGACAGGTCCTCGCGCCCCCCGAACGCACCGCCGACGCCGGCGAGGTGGATGCGCACCTGCTCGGACTGCAGGTTCAGGCAGGGCGCGACCTGGTCGCGGTCGACGTGCAGCCACTGCGTCGCGACGTGGATGTCCACGCCGCCCTCGCCGTCGGGAATCGCCAGACCCGACTCCGGCCCGAGGAACGCCTGGTCCTGGATCCCGACCTCGTAGACGCCGGAGACCGTCACCTCCCCCTCCGCGTCCGGGTCGCCGTGGCGGATCACGAGTGAGCGGACGACGTTCGGCCGTGGATCGTCGCGGTAGCCGTGGCCCATCGTCGGGCCGTCGGGGTGCAGCGGCTCCTGCTCGGTCGCACGCTCCGCGTCGACGATCGCCGCGAGCGGCTCGTACTCGACGGTGACGCGCTCTCCGGCGCGGCGCGCCTGCTCCGGATGCTCCGCGGCGACGAGCGCGACGGGCTCGCCGAAGTACCGCACCCGCTCGGAGGCGAGGACCGGCTGGTCCGGAAACTCGAGCCCGTAGCGCTTCGCTCCCGGGACGTCCTCGTGCGTCAGCACGGCGTGCACGCCTGGCATCGCCAGCGCCTGCGAGAGGTCGATCGACACGATGCGGGCGTGCGCATGAGGGCTGCGCACGGTGTGGCCCCAGAGCATCCCCGCCGCCTGCAGGTCGCTCGAGTACGCGAACTCGCCCGTCACCTTCGGCACTCCGTCGGCGCGCGGCACGATCTCGCCCACGCGCCCGAGCTCGAGCTTCGGTGCGGCCGTTTCGCTCACAACGCGGCTGCCGCCATGCGCACCGCGTCGAAGATCTTGGCGTAGCCGGTGCAGCGGCAGAGATTCCCGGACAGCGCCTCGCGGATGTCGTCGTCACTCGGATACACGTTGCGCGCCAGCAGGTCCGCTGCCGCGACGACGAGTCCCGGCGTGCAGAACCCGCACTGCACCGCACCGGCCGCGACGAACGCCTGCTGCACCTTGTGCAGCCGCCCGTCCTGCGCGAGCCCTTCCACCGTCAGCACCTCGTGCCCGTCGGCCTGCGCGGCGAGCACGAGACAGGAGCACACGAGCTTGCCGTCCAGGAGCACGGAGCACGACCCACACTCGCCCTGTTCGCACGCGTTCTTCGACCCGGGCAGGCCGAGCCGCTCACGCAGCGCGAAGAGCAGGCTCTCGCCTTCCCACACGTCGGTTTCGTGCTCCTCACCGTTGACACGAAGCGTGACTCTCATACGAGACATCGATCCAGAGCGCGCTTCGTCAGCACGCGCAGAGCATGGCGGCGGTAGGCCGCCGTCCCGCGCACGTCGTCGATCGGGCTGGCCGCCTCGGCGACTCGCTGCGGAAACGAGTCGGCCTCGTCGAGCCCGGCTCGCACGAGGGTGGGCACCGGGCCGGCGGAGCCGAAGGCGGCGCACAGCTCGCCGTCAACACGCAGCGCGAGCGAGACGACGGCGATCACCATCGCATTGCGCGGCCCGACCTTCATGAACGTCTGCCTGCTGTCCGACGCGTCGACCCAGACGCCGAGGATCAGCTCGTCCTGCTCGAGGACGTTCCGCTTGGGGCCGACAACGAAGTCCTGCAGGGGCAGCGCTCGCTCGCCGCGGACGCTCGCAAGCTTCACCTCCGCGGCGCAGACGTAGAGCGGGGGAAGCGCGTCCCCTGCGGGCGACGCCGTGCCCAGGTTGCCGCCGATCGTGCCCCGGTTGCGGATCTGCGGGCCGCCCACCGTTCGTGCGGCCTCCGCGAGCGCCGGCAGCGCCTCTGCGAGTGGCGGCTCCATCGCCTCCGCATAGGTCAGGCCGGCACCGAGCCAGAGCCGCGCCTCCTCGCGCGACCAGCCGCGCAGCTCGGGCACCTCGTTGAGATTGAGCAGGACCGGCGGGCGGACCCGGTCGAAGTTGAGCTCGACCATCACGTCCGTTCCCCCCTGGATGGGCACGGCCTCCGGACGCTCCGCCTTCAGGCGCAGCGCCTCGTCGAGGTCGCGGGGCGTCAGCACGTCCACGGGCGTCAAGCGTACTTCGCCGGCATGGGAGAATCGCCTCGCCCATGTCTGCCGACCTCAGCCGACGCCTCGCCGTCGCCCGCGGCGACGAGCCCGCCGACGCCGTCGTGCGCGGTGGCCGCGTGCTGTCGGTCTTCACGCGCGAGTGGCTCGACGCCGACATCGCGATCGTCGACGGCTGGATTGCCGGACTGGGCGAGTACGAAGGCCACGAGATCGTCGACGCCGCAGGGCGCTTCGTCGTGCCGGGCTTCCTCGACGCGCACATGCACCTCGAGTCGACGAAGCTGCTCCCCGACGAGTTCGCACGCCTCGTGCTTCCGCTCGGCACGACCGCCGTCGTCCTCGATCCGCACGAGCTCGCGAACGTGCTCGGCACCGACGGCGTGCACTGGCTGCTCGATGCGTGCGAAGGGCTCCCGCTCGACTACTACTTCATGGCGTCGTCGTCCATCCCGGCATCGGTGTTCGAGTCACCGCGTCGCCCGCTCAAGAGCGGCGACCTCGAGAGCCTCCTGCGCCGGCGGCGGGTGCTCGGCCTCGCGGAGATGATGAACTTCCCCGGCGTCGTCAATGGCGACGACAGCGAGCTCGAGAAGCTCCGGCTGGCGAACGGGCTGCAGGTCGACGGTCACGCACCCGGCCTGCTCGGCAAGTCGCTGAACGCATACGTCGCGGCCGGCATCCGTTCCGACCACGAGGCGCTCACCGAGGAGGAAGGGCGCGAACGGCTGCGCAGCGGCATGTGGCTCCTGATCCGCGAGGCGTCGATGGCGCGCAACCTCCACGCGCTGCTCCCGCTCGTCCGCGAGTTCGGTACAAGCCGAATCGCGTTTTGCACCGACGACCGCGACCCGGAGGACATCGCCGAGAACGGCCACATCAACGGCATGGTGCGCGAGGCCGTCGAGGCCGGCGTCGCGCCCGAGGACGCCGTCGTGCTCGCGACGCTGAACCCGGCCACGTGGCACCGGCTCTGGCACCTCGGCGCGATCGCCCCGGGCTACCAGGCCGACCTGCTCTTGCTGCCCGACCTCGAGCGCTTCGAGCCGGAGCTGACGCTCAAGGCGGGCAGGCCCGTCGGCGAGATCCCGCAGCCCGAAGTGCCTGAATGGGTGAAGCACTCGGTTCGCAACCAGCCCGTCGCGGCCGGCGACCTGCGCATCCCGTGGGACGGCGGTAGGGCGCGTGCGATCGGCCTCGTCCCCGACCAGGTCGTGACGGAATCGGTGGAGGTCGAGCCCGCGACCTCGGCGGGCGCCGCCGTCGCGGACGCGTCGAGCGACCTGGCGAAGATCGCGGTGATCGAGCGCCACCTCGGCACGGGGCGCATCGGGCTCGGCCTCGTGCGCGGCTCCGGTCTCCAGCGCGGCGCGCTCGCCTCGACCGTCGCGCACGACGCGCACAACATCGTCGTGGTGGGCATGGACGACGGCGACATGGTGCGCGCGGTCGAGCGCCTCGGTGACCTCGGCGGCGGCATCGTCGTCGTCGACGGCGGCGAGGTGAAGGCGGAGCTGCCGCTCCCCGTCGCGGGGCTGCTCGCGGATGCGCCGCTGGCGGAGGTGATCGGCAAGAGCCTCGCCAGCAACGACGCGGCGCGCGAGCTCGGCTGGGCCGGCGCGACGCCGTTCCTGACGTTGTCGTTCCTCGCCTTGTCCGTGATCCCGAGCCTCAAGATCACCGATCGAGGACTCGTCGACGTCGACCGCTTCGAGATCGTGCCGCTGAAAGTGTGAGCACGCTGCTCGTCAACGCCCACGTCGTCACGATGGACGACGCGGGCACCGAGCTCGAGAGCGGCTGGGTCCAGCTGGACGACGGTTTCGTGCGGGCGATCGGAGCGGGCGCCAGGCCGGAGGCCGACGACGTGCAGGACCTCCGCGGCGCGGTCGTCACGCCCGGGCTCGTCAACACGCATCACCACCTCTGGCAGAACCTGACGCGCGCCCGCGCCCAGGACGAGAACCTCTTCGGCTGGCTGAAGGCGCTCTATCCGGTCTGGGCCGCGATCGACGAGGAAGCGGAGTACGCGTCCGCCCGTGCCGGCCTTGCCGAGCTCGCCCTCTCCGGCTGCACGACGGTGTTCGACCACCACTACCTCTTTCCGCGCGGAGGCAACGGGCTGCTCGAGGCCGAGATCCGTGCGGCGCGCGAGCTCGGCGTTCGCATCGTCGCGTCGCGTGGCTCGATGGACCTCGGGGAGTCCCAGGGCGGGCTTCCGCCCGACGGGCTCGTCGAAGACCGCGACGAGGTCTTGGCGGCGACCGAGGAGGCGGCGGGTCTCGCCGAGGGAGGATTCGTCGAGATCGCGGTCGCGCCCTGCTCGCCCTTCTCGGTCACGCGTGAGCTGATGGCCGAGTCCGCGGCGCTGGCGCGCCGGCTCGGCCTGCGCCTGCACACCCACCTCGCCGAGACGGTCGAGGAGGAGGACTACTGCCGCGAGCTGTATGGCTGCACCCCGGTGGAGTACCTCGCCGAGCTCGGCTGGCTCGCAGACGACGTCTGGTGCGCGCACTGCGTGCACCTCTCGGAGGCGGACGTCTCGGCCTTCGGCGGCAACGGCGTCGGCGTCGCGCACTGCCCGACTTCGAACATGCGCCTCGGGGCGGGGATCGCGCGCGTGCGCGACCTACTCGACGCAGGCGTCCGCGTCGGTCTCGGTGTGGACGGCACCGCCTCGAACGAGCGCGGCGACCTCTTCCTCGAGGTGAAGCAGGCGCTGCTCGTCGCACGGGCGCGCGGCGGTCCGAAGGCGATGACCGCTCGCGACGCGCTCCGCCTGGGCACGCGCGGCGGCGCCTCCGTGCTCGGTCGCGACGACATCGGCGTGCTGGCCCCGGGCAAGCGCGCGGACCTCGCCGTTTGGCGGACCGACGGGTTGGAGCTCGGCGGGGCCGTCGACCCGGTTGCCGGCCTCGTCCTCTCGGGCCCGCACCGCGTCGACCGGCTGTACGTCGGGGGGGAAGAGACCGTGCGGGACGGCCGGCTGGTGAGGGCCGACGAGGTGGAGCTCGCGCAGGAGCATCGCCGCCAGGCGCAAAGATTCGTGGGATGACCATCTCGCTCTCGACCCACGTCCTCGATGTCGAACGCGGCCGGCCGGCGCGCGGCGTCCGCGTCGAGCTCTTTCGCGGCGACGAGCAGGTCGGGGCGGGAGAAACCGACCCGGACGGACGCATTTCCGAGCTCGCCGTCGAGCTCCTGCCCGGCGCCTACCGGCTCGTCTTCGCTCCGCCGTCTCCGTTCTTTCGCCGCGTCGAGCTCGGCCTCGTGCTCGAGGACGGCCACTACCACGTCCCGCTCCTCGTCTCCTCGTATTCGTGCGTGACCTACCGCGGCAGCTAGTGGTCCGAACGGCGGCGTCCGGCGGCGCGTGGCCTGCGCGCACGCGCATTCCACCCATCCACCGATGCCAGCGTCCGGACCACTGAGCGAAGCGGAGCTGGCCGAGCTGTTCGAGGGGCGCACTCGGCTCGTCGAGCGGCTCGCCGCGAGGCAGGATCCCTTGCAGTCGGCGCGGGAGGTGCTCGCCGAGCTCAGCGAGGAGGAGAAGCTCGAAGCGCTGAACGCACATCCCGCGATCGGCGCGCGCCACCTCTCGGCTCGCTCTGCCGCAGAGCAGGGCGGCGGAGACGAGCCGGCCGTCCTGACCGAGCTCGCGTACCTGAACCAGGTCTACGAGGAGAAGTTCGGCTTTCGCTTCGTCGTCTTCGTCAACCGGAGACCGAAGGCGGAGATCCTCGAGGTCTTGCGCGCGCGACTCGAGCGGACGCGCGACGAAGAGCTCGAGACGGCGCTCGCAGAGCTCGTTGCGATCGCGGAGGACCGGTGGCGGCGCTCCTAGCCTTCGATCCCTACGCGACCGACTGGCTCAACCTGCTGACGCGCTGGCTGCACGTCGTCGCCGGGATCGTGTGGATCGGGTCTTCCTTCTACTTCATCGCGCTCGACAACCACCTGAGTCCGCCGCAGGACCAGCGCGACGTCGAGGACGGCGTCGGCGGCGAAACCTGGGAGATCCACGGCGGCGGCTTCTACGACATCAAGAAGTACCTGGTCGCGCCGCGGGTGCTGCCCGAGACGCTGCACTGGTTCAAGTGGGAGGCGTACACGACCTGGCTCAGCGGGTTCGCGCTGATGATCGTCCTCTACTACCTGAACGCCGACACGTATCTCATCGACCGCAGCGTGGCCGATCTGTCGACCGGCGAAGCGGTGGCGATCAGCATCGCTCTGCTCGCGGCGGCGTGGCTCGTGTACGACCTGCTCTGCCGCCTGCTCGCGTCACGGCCGCTCGCCCTTGCCGGCGCGCTGCTCGGACTGATCACGCTCGCCGCCTGGGGCTGCTCGCACCTGTTCAGCGCACGCGCCACTTACCTGCAGGTCGGCGCGATGATCGGGACGATGATGGTCGCCAACGTCTTCTTCGTGATCATCCCGGCGCACTGGGAGCTCGTGCGCGCGAAGCAGGCGGGGCGCGAGCCGGACCCGAGCGCGAACCGAAGCGCGAAGCTCCGGTCGGTGCACAACAACTACCTCACGCTCCCGGTTGTGTTCACGATGCTGTCGAATCACTTCCCCTTCACGTACGGCCACAGCTACTCGTGGCTGATCCTCGTCGCGCTGCTCGTGATCGGCGCGTGGGTTCGTCACTTCTTCAACCTCAGGCACATGGGCCGCACGGTCTGGTGGATCCCGGCGAGCGCTGCGGTCGCCATCGCCGTCCTCGCGATCCTGATCAGACCGCAGAACGAATCGGCAGCGGGGACGGCACCGGTGCAATTCGCCCGCGTCGCCCAGATCGTCCAGCAGCGCTGCGCCGCCTGCCATTCGGCGCACCCGACGAAGGTGGACACGGCACCACGCGGGATCGAGCTCGACACGCCGCAGCAGATCGAGGCGCAGGCCGAGCTCATCCGGCAGCAGGCCGTCGAGACGAAGGCCATGCCGCTCGGCAACGTGACCGGCATGACGCAGGTCGAACGCGGGCTCCTCGGGCGCTGGATCGCACAAGGAGCGAAGATCCCCTGATGGAGATCGTCTCCGGAGACTTCCGCTTCCTCGCCCGCCTGGAGGAGGAGCTCGCACCCACGACGGTGGCGGCCTTCCGCCGCCTGCTGCCGCTCGACAGCCGGGTCATCCAGGCGCGCTGGAGCGGGCAGTCGGCCTGGATCCCGTTCGGCGAGCTCGACGTCGGCGTCGGCCCGGAGAACGCCACGAGCTACCCGTCACCGGGGGAGTTGCTGCTCTATCCCGGCGGCGTCAGCGAGACGGAGCTGCTCTTCCCCTACGGCCCGACGTGCTTCGCGAGCAAGGCCGGGCAACTCGCCGGAAACCACTTCGCCACGATCGTCGAGGGTGGCGAGCGCCTGCAGGAGCTCGGCGAGCTCGTGCTCTGGCACGGCGCGCAGCCGATTTCCTTCACCGAGGGCTAGCGCTCTTCGCGCACGTACGGCAAGCCGAGCGCGGCTGGCGGTGCCTAGCGGCACTACTCGTCAAGGAGGCGCCGCAAAGCCCCTGCGAGCACCTCCACCGCGAGCTCCACGTCCTCCGGAGCCGAGTGCTCCTGGGGCGAGTGGCTGATGCCGCCCTTGAGGCTCCGGACGAAGAGCATGGCCGTCGGAACGCCGGCCGCCGCCAGCACCGCCGCGTCGTGGCCGGCGCCGGAGGGCAGCTCCACGACCGGCAGGCCCCGTTCCCGGAGCTCGGCCCGCAGAGCCGCGACGGGGCGCTGCGCCATGGGCACCGGCTCGAGCCGGAAGTCGGCGACGAGGTCGAGCTCGGCGACCAGGCGGTCGAGCCGCGCCCGGTCCGGGGCACGCGCGTCGACCGAGAGCCGGACCCGCTCGGGAATGACGTTGGCCGCCGCAGGCTCGACGTCGATCTGGCCGACCGTCGCCACCGCATCCTCGATTCCGGCGGCCGCGTCGCGCACGTGGAGGACGTACTCGGCCGCCGACACCAGCGCATCCGCGCGTCCCGCCATCGGCACGGTCCCCGCGTGCCCGGCACGACCGTGGAACGTCCGCTCGCCTCGAACGATGCCGACGATGCTCATCGCCAGCCCGAGCGGCGCCCCGGCCCGCTCGAGCACCGGGCCCTGCTCGACGTGCACCTCGAGGAAGCACTCGGGCAGCACGTCGCGCTCGACGAAGGCGCTGCTGCCGACGCAGCCTCGCTCCTCGTCGCGGAAGACGACCACCGCTCCCCTGCCGAGGCGCTCGACGGCCTCGATGCCGGCTACCACGCCGAGCGCGCCGTCGAACTTCCCGCCGTGCGGAACCGAGTCGAGGTGCGAGCCAGTCCAGACGACCGGGTCGTCGGTGAGGCCGATCAGGTTGCCGGCCGCGTCGACCTCGACCCTGAGCCCTGCCTCCTCGAGCCAGGCTCGCGCCAGCTCGTGCGCCTCGTCCTCCCCCTCGCTGCCGGCGACCCGGCTGGCGCCGACGTCACCGCCGATCGCGTACAGCTCGTCGAGCCGCTCGTGGACACGCACCGGTGGATGATCCACCTTCGGCCCGACGCCGCGAACCCTCCTAGAGGCCGAACGGGTTGAACGGCTTCGGGCTCGTCGAGACGAGGACGCTCTTCGTCTCGAGGTAGAGCTCGAGCGTCTCGAGCCCGAGCTCCCGTCCGAAGCCGGACTGCTTGTAGCCGCCGAAGGGAATCCCGGGGAACGCCGTGTACGGCATGTTGATCCCCACCGTGCCCGCCTTGATGCGGCTCGCGACGCGGTGTCCGCGCGCGGGGTCGCCGGTCCACACGGTCGCCATCAAGCCGTACTGCACGTCGTTCGCGAGGCGGATCGCGTCCTTCTCGTCGGCGAAGGGAGTCACCGTGACGACGGGACCGAAGATCTCCTCCTGAGCAACCGCCATCGCGTTGTCGACGCCTGCCAGCACCGTCGGCGGATAGAACGCGCCGCTCCCTGCGGCGATCGCGCCGCCCGTGACGACGTCGGCGCCCTCCTCTCGGCCCCGCTCGACGAAGCCGTGCACCTTGTCGCGGTGCTCCGTCGAGATGAGCGAGCCGACCTGCGTCTCCGGGTCGAGCGGATCACCCACGCGCAGCTGCTGCGCGAGCGTCGAGAAGCTGTCGACGAAGTCGTCGTAGATCGACTGCTCGACGAGCACGCGCGAACGTGCCTCGCAGCTCTGGCCCGCCGAGTAGTAGATCGACCACACCGCACTCGGGATCGCGTCGTCGAGGTTCGCGTCCGCGAAGACGACGTTCGGGCTCTTGCCGCCGAGCTCGAGTGTGAGCCGCTTGATCGGTGACGAAGCCATTCGCATGATCTCGCCGCCGGTGCGCGTCGAGCCGGTGAAGGCGACCTTGTCGACGCCGGGATGGCGAACGAGGTAGGCACCCGTCGTCGCTCCCGGGCCAGGGACGATGTTGACCGCACCGGCGGGAAAGCCGACCTCGGCGGCGAGCTCGCCGAGACGCAGCGCGGTCAGCGGCGTCGCGGAATCGGGCTTGAGCACGACGGCACAACCGGCTGCGAGGGCGGGAGCGATCTTCCAGGTCGTCATCATCAGCGGGTAGTTCCAGGGGACGATCTGACCGGCGACGCCCACCGGCTCCTTCAGCGAGTAGAAGAGCAGGGAGCCGCCGATCGGGTTCGAGCGTCCCGCGATCGACGCGATCGCGGAGGCGTAGAAGCGAAAGTTCTCGACCGCCTGGTTCAGCTCTGCCTTCACCGACGAGAGCGCCTTGCCGACGTTTCGCACCTCGAGCTCGGCCAGCTCTCTGCGGTTCGCGACGATCGCGTCCGCGAGCGCGTGCAGCAGACGTGACCGCTCGGTCGGCGCTGTTTTCCCCCACGGCCCTTCGAGGGCCGCGCGTGCCGCCTCGACCGCGCGGTCGACATCTTCCTCGCCTGCCATCGCGGCGCGGCCGAGCGCCTGCCCGGTGGCCGGCTCGATCAGGTCACGGTGCTTTCCCGACGCCGGCTCGACCAGCTCGCCGTTGATGAAGAGCCCATATTCGCGGTCCGTTGCGACGGCCATCGGGCGCGGAGGATACGGGTTTCGCACTTCGCCCGGCCGGAGAGATCGGTGCCATGGCCGAAGAGACCGTGCAGGTCGAAGCCGCACGGATCCCCGATCGCGATCGTCTCCTGCATGAGCTACGCGAGGCGGGCCTCGACGCGCGGCCCGTGAACGAGGTCGGGATCGAGGTTCCGGTCCCGGGGGCGAGCGACGAGGCCGCGGACGAGCTGCTCGCGCAGACAGAGCACATGATCACGAGCCTCGGAGCGCCGTTCGTGCCGATGAAGCACGAGGGCGTGATCTACATCCGCCCGCCTCTCTCTTAAGGAAGCTGCGGCACCGGCGGCAGCGAGACCGGCGGCAGCTGGGCATCCGGGAGCGTCACGTCCGGCAGATTCGCCTCGGGGAGCGGAAGTTCCGGGACGGTCACGGTCGGCGCGGTCAGCTCGGGCTCGACCGACAACGACGGAGCGGTCTCCACCGGCCCTGGGACCGCGGGCTCGCTCGTCCCGGCAGGCGCGGTGGTCGCGTGCGGCGGCAGCGCAGAAGCGCTCGCGGGGGCGGCCGAGGGCGGGACAGGCCTCGCAGGCGCGACGGACTGCGAGACGGCCGGCGCCCGTGGCGGGAGCTGCCCCGTGCGCTCGGGCACCGTTCGCTTCGGGCTGGACGGAAGCTGTACGGGCGGCGTCGAGGCGATGCTTGGCTCGGCGGGCGCCGAGCCATGGTCACGGACTGTCGGGATGACTGCGAGTCCCGCTCCTGTCGCGACGGCTGCGGTGACCGCCGCGATCTTGAGCGGAGCGGCGCCCCCGCCGAAAAGCCAGCGAAGCAGCTCGAAGGCGGGCGCGAACGCGCCGCTGCGACGGCGGGCCGGAACGGCGCCGGCGAGCTCCAGCTCGCGGGCGACGGCACGACGCGCGCGGAAGAGCAGCGTCTCGACGGCAGCGACACTGATGCCGAGCTCGTCCGCGATCTCTTCGTACGAGTAACCCTGAAACTCTCGCAGCAGGAGCGCACGCCGCTGGCGCGAGGGAATGGCGCCGAGCGCATGTGTGAGCTCGCCGAGCGAGACCGACGCGCCGCGCTCGGGCGAGGCGATGACGTCCTGGAGCGAATCGAGGTCGTGCGCGGCCTCCACCCGCCCCCGCCGGCGGGCGGACTGGTGGCGGTTGTGGCACACGTTCTGCGCGATCTTGAAGAGCCACGCGAGCTCGTACTCGGGCACGACGCCGCGACCCAGCCCCCGCTGCGCGTTCATGAAGGTCGTCTGGACGGCGTCCTCCGCCTCCTCGCGCGAGCCGAGCCGGCTCAGGCAGAAGCCGAAGATCCGCGACGAGTGACGCTCATAGAGCAGACGGGTCGCATCAGCCTGCGGCGCCGGGGCGAGGGCGGTGCTCAACATGCTCACTTTTAGTCGGATTCTTGGTTCACGCAAGTGGACGAGGCGGGGGGCGCCGTGGGCACCCGCGGCAGGGAGTGCCCACGGCTGGGGGAGATCAGTGCAGGAGTGCGGATGGTCGCGCTAGGTGGTAACCCTGGCCGTAGTCCACGCCGAGCGAGCGCAGGAGGCTCAGGTCCTCGTCGCTCGAGATGCCCTCGGCGACGATCGCTGCGCCGACGCCTTCGGCGAAGCCGACGAGCGACATCGCGAGGGCCTCACGGGCAGGGTCGCGGGAGATTTCCTGCGTGAGGCTCAGATCGAGCTTCACGATGTCCGGGGCGAGCCGGAGGATGTGTCGCAGGTTCGCGAAGCCGGCGCCGACGTCGTCAACCGCGAGCTTCGCACCCCGCTCCCGCAACGGCGCCAGCGCGTCGCTGAGGGCGTCGTAGTCGTCGACCTGGGCATGCTCGGTGATCTCGATCACGACGCGGTGGGCGACGTGGCGGAGCAGCTCGCAGAACCTGGCGTCGAGCGCCGTCGTCGGCGACACGTTCAAGGCCATCGCCACGTCGGGAGGAACGTCGTCGAGGCGCTGCAGCGCGGAGCGGATCGCGGCGAGCTCGAGCTCGACGCCCAGCCCGACCTCGTTCGCCTCCGCGAACCACACCGACGGCGGCCGCATCGGCTCCGTCCAGAAGCGCGCGAGCGCCTCGAGCGAGACGATCCTGCAATCGACGAGGTCGAAGACCGGTTGGAACTCCATGTCGACGTCGTCGCGGTCGAGGATCGCGCGGATGCGCGACCACTCGAGCCTCCGCTTCTCACTCTCGAGCTGCTCGCGGTCGATCTGGTCGGCGACGATCTCCGCGAGGACACGCAGGAAGCGAGCGTCGCGGTCGTTGAGGGATGGTTCGGCGGAGCGGCTGAGGCAGCAGAGGGTCCCGTATAGGGTCCCGTCCCACAGCCTGATCGGCGCACCGACGTACGCGCCGATGCCCGCTTCCCGCGTGATCGGCAGGTCGGCGGTGCGCAGGTCGGACGCGGTGTCGTGCACCACATGCGGCAGCTCGCCCTGCGTCATGCGACGACAGTATGTGTGCTCGACAGGGATGTGCTTGCCGACCTCGAGATCGAACCATTCGGAGTCGCCGTCGACGGCTTGCACGACGAAGTCGCCGTCGAATGCACCGACGAGAGCGACATCCATGTCGAGCGCGGCGCGGGCGAGCGAAAGGATGCGCTCGATCGCCTCGCTCGAGCCGTCCAGGCTGAGCCGCGCCAGCTCCGCCAGGCCCTCGAGGCTCGCAGGCGGCTTGGTCGAGACGACGCCGCTCATCCTGCTACTCGCAGCTGGGCGCGGGGCTGCAGCAGCGCGACCGTCCCGCGCCTCGGGCCGGAGACGACGGCGTCGATCAGCGTGACCGCGGGCGTGTCCTTCGTCAGGTACCGCTCGGCACCGGCGGCGAGCGCGTGCTCGGCGACCTCGGACGCTCGGGCGGCGCTGACCATGACCACGCGCGAGTGCGGTGAGACGAGGCGCACGCGCCGCGTCGCCTCGATGCCGTCCATGCTCGGCATGTGGACGTCCATCAGGATGACGTCGGGAGCGAGCGCTTCGGCGAGCTCGACCGCTTCGACGCCGCTCGCTGCGCAACCGACGACCTCGATGCGGTCGTCGATCCCAAGTGTGAGCATCAGCGCTTCGGCGAAGAGCGCGTGGTCGTCGACGACGAGCACGCGGACTGCTTCAGTGTTCTGTGTCGGGCGCATCGGCGGAAGAGACAGCTCTCTCCCACAGAACTTGCGACGCTAAGCACGAATTCACTCGTTCGAGGGACTGCGCACGTACACCGCCGCCTTGTCGTCAAACGCCGCGCGACGAAAGCCCGTGTCGTGCGCCAGCCGACGGTCCGCACGGCTGCCCCGCTTGACGAGCACGACGCGAGGCCCGCTGCGGAGCAGGACGTCGCCGCCCGGCTTCGCCTCGAGCCAGTCCAGGTACAGGCGCTGATCTCTCGCTGAGAAGGCGTCGAGCGGGTTCCCGATCCACACGCGCTGGCCGTCGAGCGCGAGCTGCTCGGCGTCGAGACCGTCGGCGAGAATCGGCCGGCCGGCCGCGAGCTCGGCCGCCCGGGCGCGAACCCGTTTGCCTGCGCCGGTCTCCGGCGCCGGCTGGAGCAGCCCCAGCACGAGGAACAGCGCCGGCACCCAGCCGCAGAGCGCAAGCGTGCGACGCGAGACGACGAAGTCGCTCGACAGCCGCCGCGAGAGACTGCACGCTGCAGGTGCGGCCAACAGGCAGGCGAGCCAGACGGAGTTGCGCCCTGCCTGCAGCGTGAGCACGACGAGCGCAGCGATGCAGGCGAGCTCCCAGAGACGGAGGCTGGAGCGGAGGGCGAGCACGAGCAGCGGCACGGCAACCACGACGAAGAGGACGTCGAAGGGCGCGTGCAGCGAGAGCGGCGCCCACATCCCCTCGCCGCGCTGCGCGGCCTCGCTGCGTAGCACACCGAGGTAGTACTCGCCCGACGACCCGAGCGCCGGCGTGAGGAAGAGTGCGACGAACGAGCACGCGAGCACGGCGCCCGAACGGAGCGGGTCGCGGCGAAAACGGTCGAGCACGAGATACGCCGACGCGACCGCGAGGCCGAGGAGCACGCCCCCGTGCAGATTCGCCCACAGCGCGACCAGCGGAACGACGAGCCAGATCCGGCTCGACGGTGTGCGCGCCTCCGAGCGCAGCAGCAGGAGCAGGGCGGTGAAGAGCACGAGCGAGAAGAGCTGCGCGCGCACGATCACGAACGAGGGCGCGGCGGCGAAGAACACCAGGAGAAGCACAACCGCGGTAGCGGCGTCCGAGGCTCCGCGCAGGCGCATGCCGAGAGCGAGCAGGACGAGGGCGGCGGTGGTCGCGACGAGCTGCGCGAGCACGAGCGCCTTGTCGCCGCCCAGCGTCTGGAGCGCGTGGAAGACGAGCTCCCCGAGGACGGGGACGTTCACCCAGTCGACCGACGGCGCCGCGGCGTAAGGGACGCCGGACGGAATCGACCCATGGGTGACGATCTCGCGCCCGAGCGCCGAGAGCCAGCGGGCGTCGGCACCAACGCTGCCGAGGACCGCGCAGGTGCCCGCCCCCAGAGCGGTGGCAAGCCAGGTCAGCCTGGAGCTCTGCGGCCTGGGCTCCATGTAGCAGGCATCGGCCGCCCGGGCCCGCCGCTGTAGCCGGAAGGGCTTGTTTGTGCCCCTAGGCCGTGCGCTCGAAGAGGGCGGCCTGGCCCTGGCCCACGCCGACGCAGAGCGTCGCGAGGCCGAGGCGCCCCTCGCGCCGGCGAAGCTCGTGCAGGAGCGACACCACGAGCCGCGCCCCGCTCATGCCGAGCGGATGGCCGAGCGCGATCGCGCCGCCGTTGACGTTCACCTTCTCCTCGTCGAGGCCGAGCTCGCGGATGACAACGAGGCTCTGGGACGCAAAAGCCTCGTTCAGCTCGACGAGGTCGAGGTCGGCGACGGAGAGACCGGTCCGCTCGAGCAGCTTGCGGACGGCCGGCACGGGCCCGATGCCCATCACGCGCGGATCGACGCCCGCGACCGCGCTCGCGACGAAGCGGCCGAGGGGTTGCGCGCCGAGTGAAGCAGCCCGTTCCTCACTCGCGATCACGAGCGCCGCAGCGCCGTCGTTGATCCCGCTCGCGTTCCCCGCCGTGACGGTCCCGCCCTCGCGGAACACCGGCGCGAGGGCGGCGAGCTTCTCCTCGCTCGTGTCCGGCCGCGGATGCTCGTCGCGCTCGAGCCCGTCGACGGCCACGAGCTCGTCGTCGAAGCGGCCGGCCTCCGAGGCGGCGGCCCACCGCCGCTGCGAGCGCAGCGCGAACGCGTCCTGGTCCTGCCTCGAGACGTGCCAGCGCTCGGCCACGTTCTCGCCGGTCTCGCCCATCGACTCGAGCGGATACCGCGCTTCGAGCCGCGGGTTCGGGAAGCGCCAGCCGAGCTGTGTGTCGTACTCGGCGTCTTCACCGAGCTCGGGCCGTGCGCGCACGAGGGGCGCGCGGCTCATCGACTCGACCCCGCCGGCGACGAACAGGTCGCCGTCACCGGCTGCAATGGCGTGCGCCGCGGCCACCAGCGCGCTCAGGCCGGAGGCGCAGAGGCGGTTGACCGTCACGCCGGCGACGCTCTCCGGCAGGCCGGCCAGCAGCACCGCCATACGCGCAACGTTCCGATTGTCCTCGCCGGCCTGGTTCGCCGCGCCGAAGTAGACGTCTTCGATCTCCTCCGGCGGCACGCCGGCGCGTCGGACCGCCTCCGCGATCACCGTCGCCGCGAGGTCGTCGGGGCGGGAGCCTGCAAGCCCTCCGCCGCGGCGGCCGATCGGTGTACGGACGCCGGAGAGGATGACGGCGCGGCTCACGTGCCGACGAACTCGACGCGCACCGCCTGGTCGTACGCGCCGGTCGCCTCAGCACGGCGCAGGAGCTCCTCCACCGCCTGACGCCCCTCGTCGCCGTAGTCGCACGTGAGCTCGTTCACGTACATCTCGATGAAACGGTCGGCCGTGTCCGGCTCCAGGTCTCGTGCGAATCCGAGCGCGTAGTTCGTCGCTTCGTCGCGATGGGCGAGTCCCGCCTCGATCGACTCGCGGAGGACGCCGGACAGCTCGTCCAGCCGCGACACGTCACGCCGTGCGACGTTCACGCCGAGCGGCAGCGGCAGGCCCGTCTCGAGCAGCCACCACTCGCCGAGGTCGAGCACCTTGGCGAGGCCGTCGTCCGCGTAGGTCAGCTGGCCTTCGTGGATCAAAAGACCCGCCTCCGCCCTGCCGGACTTCACCTCGTCGACGATGCGGTCGAACGGCAGGGCGCGGTGTGCGAAGTCCCGGCCGAGCGCCATCCCTAGCACGAGGAACGCCGTCGTCAGCCGGCCGGGCACGACGATCTCGACGCCGCGAAGCTCGTCCAGCGACATGGGCCTGCCCGCGACGACGATCGGCCCGTAGCCGGAGCCGATCGACGCTCCGTGCGGCAGCAGCGCGTAGCGATCCTGGACGAGCGGATACGTCGCCAGCGACAGCGCCGTCACCTCGAGCTTCGCGTCGAGCGCCCACTCGTTCAGCACCTGGATGTCCTCCGGCACGAACTCAAACTCGAAGCCGCGCGGGTGGACGCGCCCCGAGACGAGCCCCCAGGCCATGAAGGCATCGTCGGGATCGGCGGAATGGCCCACGCGGATACGCACGACGCCCAGCCTAGACTGTGGGACAGTGGCGAAGCCGGCCCTTACCGACGCGATCCAGGACTATCTGCGCGAGATCTACAAGCTCGGCGCCGACGGCGGCCGCCCTTCGGTCACGGCGCTGGCGAAGCGGCTCGGAGTCTCACCCGCGTCGGCGAGCGCGATGGTCAAGAAGCTCGCGGCGCTCGACCTCGCCGTGCATCAGCCGTACCGGGGCATCGAGCTGACGAACGCGGGCGAGAAGGTCGCGCTCGAGGTGATCCGGCATCACCGCCTGCTCGAGCTCTACCTCGCCCAGACGCTCGGGGTCGACGTCGACGAGGTGCACGGGGAGGCGGAGCGGCTCGAACACGTCCTGTCGGAGGAATTGGAGGAACGAATCGACAAGGCGTTGGGCTTCCCGACGCACGATCCGCACGGCGACCCGATCCCGGACGCGAACCTCGAGTGGCCTACCTCCGACCGAAGAACCAGCGTTCCAAGGGCTTCAGCAGCTCGTCGCGGGTGAACGGCCTGAGACTCTCGGGGCGCCCATCGCTCTCCGAGACGCTGAGGTCGTCCTCGAGGGCGGCATTCGCCGCCTCGAGCGCATCGTCGAGCTCGTAGCCCTCGAAGACGTAGTCGTAACGCCGGGGCTCCGCACTGGAACGGTTCTCGGGGTTCACCGCCCGGCCGACCGCCCAGAGCGCGCCGGCCTTCCGCTCGATCCAGATGACGATCGTCTCGACAGCGCCGGCGTCGTCGACGCCGTGGACGGCCCGCTCGGCGAAGCGGCCCTCCGTGGATTTCCGCCTCACGGAGCCAAGGATACAATCGGCCCGATGCAGCGATTCGCAAGCCTGCTGCGCTCGCCGTTCTCCTTTCTCTTCGCCCGCTCGAGCACCGAGGAGCGCGTCGCCGCGTACGTGATCCGCGAGCACGGCCGCGGCCGCAACCTCGGCGACATCCTCGAAGACCGCTACGTGCAGAACCGCCTCAGCCCGCAGCAACGGCTCCGGCTGCTCGACCGGCCCGAGGTGATCCAGGCGCTCGGCGACGAGACCGTCGACGACACGCGCCGCGAGCTCGAAGCCGCGCGCGGCTAGAGCTCCGTCCCGACCTTCCGCGCCCGCGCGCGCTCGACCGCTGCGGCAGCGGCGGCGACGTCCCACGCCGCGATTCCGTTCGACTTGAAGAGGACGATGTCGTCAGGCGACTGGCGACCGGGCAGCTCCGCCGCGACGACCTCGTGCAGCTCGTGCACTTCGAGCCAGTCGAGCACGCCCTGCTCGATCGGCTCGATCAGGTCGGCCGACTCGATCCGCGCCTGCTCCTTCCAGTCGCAGCAGACGAAGGAGGCGCGTTCCAGCACGACGTTGTCCAGCTCGCGGGCGGCCGGATTGTTCGCTCCCGCAGCGCAGACGAGCGCTCCCGGCGTCAGCCACTCCCCGCGCAGGACCGGATCCCTTGAGGTGGTGATCGTGACGACGACGTCCTGCTCGGCTGCGTCGCGATTGCTCTCGGCGGGCTCCGCGCCGACGCGCTTGCAGAAGGCAGCGAGGTTGCGCGCCGTGCGGCAGTAGGCGACCACGCGCTCGATCGTCGGCACGGCCGCTCGGATGCACGCGACCTGCGTCTCGGCCTGCGACCCGCAGCCGATCACACCGAGCGACGACGCCCCCTCGCGTGCGAGATGCTTCGCCGCGACGGCGCTCGCCGCTCCCGTGCGCAGCCGCCCGAGGTGGTCGGCTTCGATCAGCGCGACGAGCTCGGGACGGTCGACGGCGAACAGCGCGACGACGAAGGCGGCGCCGTCTGCGAATGCGTTGTACGCCTTCACTCCCGCGTAGCCGAGCTCGAGGTCGGAGGCGGCCATGTCGGCGAACCTGCCCTCCTCGAGCTTCAGCCGCCGGCGTGGAGCGAGGTCGATCGCTCCCGCGGCCAGGCGCAGAAACGAGGCTTCAACTGCCTCGACGGCATCGGCCGGCGTGAGCACGTCCTGGACGTCGTCCTCGGACAGGAACAGCGTCACACGAGCTCGGTGCCGTCCCGGACGACGATCCGGCTGCCCTCGACACGCACCACCGCCTCCCACGGCACGGCGTCCGGACTGTTGCGCCGCCGGGTCCGAATGCCGAGATGCTCGAGGCGGCCGCGCCGGCCGACGACGAGCTCGCGCACAACCGGCCGTCTCGTGTCGAGCACGGCCCGGAGGTCACGGCAGCGGCCGAGGCGCCGCCCGGATTCGGTCTCGACCATGCGGCCGACGATAGAGGAGAACGTCCTCAACGGTCCGCCCCGGGAATCTTCTCGATGTACGGCCTCATGCGATCGTCGCCCCGGCCGAGCCCGAGCTCCTGTGCGCGCTTGCGCAAGCTGACGTGCGAACCGACGTGGGCCACCTCCTCCCAGGGGATGCGTGTACGACCACCGCCCCCCAGCCAGGAGGCAAGCCGCCCGACGAGCCCTGCACGCGTGCGCCAGACACCCGGTCCGGCGAGGATCGCGACGAGCTCGAGCTGCTCGCCCGGCCCACCCTCGAGCGCGAGATCGTCGACCTTGCCGCAGCGGCGCTCCTCGGCATCGAGCAGCTGGTGGTCGAGCACGTTCAGCCCGAGGTCGATCGACCGGCTCAATTCTGGCCCACGTTGGTGAGGATCATCAGCGGGATCGCCGTGAGCGCGATGACCATGATCACGACGAGGTAGAGCACGCCCAGAACGTTGGCGATGCGGCCGTTCGTGTACTCACGCATGTAGGTGCGGTCGTTCGCGACGAGCAGGATCGGAATGTAGGTCAGCGGCAGTGCGACCGCCGAGAAGATGACGGCGTACTCCGTCAGCTGCACCGGGTCGACGCCGGTCAGCACAACGCCGAGCGCAAGGACGAGTAGCACGAGCCAGGTGACGGTGAAGCGAGGCGCACCGCGGGGATGGCGGTAGCGGCCCCATTCCCAGCCCAGAAATTGCGCGAGGTTGTACGCACCCGAGAACAGCGTGTCGATCGCGGCGCCGCTGACCGCGAACAGGATGCCGACGAGCGCGAGCAGCAAGCCGATCTGCCCGAGCGGCACTTCGGCGCCAAGCGCAATCGTCCCGAGAAACTCCGGCTCGACCCCCTGGCCCAGGAACAGCGCGCCACCGACGATCATCAACGCGAACGACAGGAAGCCCCCCAACCCGTAGCCGATGATCGCGTTCACCTTGTTCAGACCGAGATCCTTCGGCCCCCACCGCTCCTCGACTCCGCCTGACGAATAGAAGTAGACCTCGTACGGCGTCATCGCAGCGCCGAGCAGGCCGACGGCGAAGTAGGCATAGAGGAGCGGGCTCTGGGTGTGCATGTGCGGGACGAAGCCGTGCCCGACAGCGCCCCACGGGGGGTGGAGCTTCACCGCGGCGACGGCGAAGACGAGCAGGCAAAGCCCGCCGTAGCCGAAGATGCGCTCGATCCATTCGAACGCCGTCACCCAGACCACCACGACCAGTGCTGCTCCCGCGAGGACGATCAGCCATCGGTACGGCAGTCCGGACAGCAGCTGCAGGCAGATCGCCACGCCGCCGATCTCTGCCGTCAGGGTCATCAGGTTGACGACCTGGGACGACACGAGGGCGCCGAGGCCGGCCTTGAACCCGACACGCTCCCGCACCGCGTCGAACACCGCCTTGCCGGAGACCGCAGCGACACGGCCGCACATCTCCGAGTACACGGTGATTCCGACCACCCCGATGACGACGACCCAGAGGAGCTGGTAGCCGAACGTCGCGCCGGCCGACACGTTGAACACGAGGTCGCCGATGTCGACGAAGCCGCCGATCGCGGCGAGGATTCCGAGCGCGACCTGGAAGATCTTCACTTCGCGAGCCGGTCGGCCGCACGGGCGTCGGCTTCGAGCGGCGGCCGGAGCGAGGCAGCAACCCCGCGGTCGGTGGGATGCCGATGGATCCGCTCGAGCGCGGCCGAGACCTTGCCGGCGAGTTTCGCCAGCCGGCGGACGTCGGCCTCGATTCCGGGCGACGTCGGGCGGGTTGCCAGCGCGTCCTGGAGATCCGCGGCCGCCCGAGAAAGCTCCCCGGCGTGCACGCGCGCGAAGGAGCTCGTCGAGGCGCCGCTCGAGACGTCGTGAGCGAGCAAACCGCCCTCGGTTGCAAGCGAACCGACCTTCTCGGCGTCGCGCTTCAAGGCGTGGCGGTCGACCGTGCCGCCGTTACATCCTGCGAGGAAGACTGCGAGCAGGCAGGCGGCGATGTACCGGGTCACTTCT
This sequence comes from Gaiellaceae bacterium, assembly GCA_035764165.1. Lineage (GTDB taxonomy): Bacteria > Actinomycetota > Thermoleophilia > Gaiellales > Gaiellaceae > 3-1-20CM-4-69-9. Next base: position 33,412 of record DASTZS010000058.1, read on the forward strand.
TGATGAAGCTGATCGACCCGTTCGACTCGAGAATCCCCCACTCCACGTCGTCGAGCGAGGCGATCTGCTGTTGTCGCATCTCTTCCTCGACCTCGTCCGCCGTCATGCGCTCCCGCTTCAAGTTCTTGTCGACGAGCGCGCCGCGGTCGACCAGCACGATCGGCTCCCCCTCGAGGATCTTCCGCATCCGCCGCGACCGGAAGCTGAGGTACGACGTGAAGACCTGCAGCGAAGCGATCGTCGCGATCGCGATGATCGCTCCCGTGACGGAGTAATCGTCCTGTGTCAGGCCCTGCTGCACCGCGTCGCCCAGGATGATGACGAGCACGAGATCGAACGGTGTCATCGACGAGAGCTCACGGCGTCCGATGACCCTCATCACGAGGACGATGAAGATGTAGAGCACGATGCCGCGCAGAGCGATGTCCATGAGCGAGTGCTAGGGGAAGATCGTGATTGTGCGGTCGATGTGGAGAAGCTCTTCGTCGCCGTCGAGCAGCGTCACGGTGGCCGGGCGATGTCCGACGTTGGTCGGGTTCGTCTGGAACTGCAGGAAGAGGAGGTACGAGTTTCCCTCGGGTATGTGACCGAGCTCGAACGTCAAGTTTCCGTTCGAGCTCGCCTCGCCGATCGGAGACGGCTCGATGGTGTTGAGCGTCATTCCCTCGAGCCAGCCGGGACTCAGCCTGACCGTCGCGTTCTTCAAGTCCCGATTCGCGACGATGTGGAACCGCGCCTCGTAGAGCACACCGCTCCGCACACGTGCAGGTGCGTACAGCTTGAGGCTCGCAGCCGGTCCGGCGGTCGTCCAGGTGCTCGGATGCTGGCCGAAGACGTTCAGCAGTGCGAGCAGAACAACGAGCGGAAGCAGGGCGAAGACCCCGCGCCGGACCCAGATCTCCCACGTCCGTCCGTCGAGATCCCGGTCGCGCTTGAGCGTGATTCCGTCGGGAACGCCTGCCACGGCGAGAATGTTCTCCCGCGCCTGGAACGCAAAACGTCAGGCGGAACCGAAGCGGCTACACTGGTGCCGCTTCCCTAGCGCCCGTAGCTCAGGGGATAGAGCGCTGCCCTGCGGAGGCAGAGGTCGCATGTTCGAATCATGCCGGGCGCACTCTGGCGTGCTGTGAGCCGACCATCAGGTCGGCGTCGTCGGGCACGTCGACGCGGAGGTAGCCGAGTGCAAGGCCGGGAACCGCGCTCGTCACGCGGCCGACGACCTTCTCACCCGCTCGAATCTCGTCCTCCGGCTGTGCGTCGGCTACCTCGAGCACGCGCAGACGCCGGTTCACCTTGCCGCGGTAGTGCTGCCGTGCAATCGGCTCCTGTCCGGGGTAGCACCCCTTCGTGAAGCTGATGTGCGTCTCGTCGAGCCCCGCCTCCGCCGGCAGCACGCGGTCGTCGATCTCGCGGCCCCAGCGCGGGATTGCCCCCTCGATGCGCCAGCGCTCGAGCTCTTCCTCACCGACCTCGTCGCCGTCGGGGCGCTCGTCGAGCACTTCCTCTCCGCCGAGCACGAGCCACGACTCGTGCTGCTCCGGCTCGACCTCGACCTTGGCCGCGAACCGCGTGCGCAGGAGCTGGTCCCGCACCGTGCCGCCGAGCTCGGGCTCGGTCAGGAGGAGGAAGTCCTCCGCTCCGCGCCGCAGGACACGCAGCGGAGCAATTACACGCGCCTTCGGCGTGAGCAGGAGCGCGTCGCACGCGCCGCCCGGCTCGAGCGCCTCGACGTCGTTCGAGATCAGCCGCTGGAGGTAGTCCTCGGCGTCGGGACCCGCGACGCGTAGGAACGCACGAGCGCGACGCGCGATTGCCGGTGACGTGGCGCTTTGCACGCAACTAGTCTAGGTTCGCGTGACCCTCTTCCGGTCCAAGGCCGAGCAGAAGCTCGTCGACAAGGGGCTCGATCCGGCTCGGCTTCCGCCTGGCCAATACCTGACCGAGAAGTGGCCCGTCCTCCATGCGGGGTCGGTGCCCCAGACGGATCTCGCGACGTGGGATTTCAAGGTGTTCGGCGAGGTCGAGGAGTCGATCACCCTGAGCTACGACGAGCTGCAGGCGCTGCCGCAGACCGAGCTCACCGCGGACATCCACTGTGTCACGCGCTGGAGCCGGTTCGACACGTCGTTCAAGGGTGTGCACTGGCGCGAGCTTGCGAAGCTCGTCCGGCCGAAGCCGTCCGCGCGGTTCGTGCTCGCACACGCCGAGCAGGGCTTCACCGCCAACCTGCCACTCGAGGCCTTGGAGGAGGAGCAGTCGCTCGTCGCGTGGGAGGCAGACGGGGAGCCACTCGCGCCCGAACACGGCTGGCCGCTCCGCCTCGTCGTTCCTTCGCGCTACTTCTGGAAGAGCGCCAAATGGCTCCGCGGTCTCGAGTTGCTCGCCGCGGACCAACCCGGCTTCTGGGAGCGCTACGGCTACCACAACGAGGCCGACTTCTGGAAGGAGCAGCGCTACGGCTTCTAGCGCTGCGTCCGCTCCACGAGCAGCGGTACGCCTTCTGAGCTAGGGTCCCGCGCGCCAGAACCAGGGGCAAGAATCGAGGAAGGGGGAGAGATGCGAAGCGTCTTTACGCGTGCATCAGCCGTACTCGCCGCGATGCTGCTCGTGTTCGTGCCGAGCGCGCTCGCGGTGAGTGACTTCGGCGACACCGGTACAGGTGACACCGAGGTGACGGTGGGAAGCCAGGATTCGTTCTTCTCGCCGAACAAGCAGAACGAGCCGGCAGTCGCCATCGACGCCAATCCCACCAGCAACGGCATGATCCTCGCTGCGGGGGCGAACGACAACATCGACCTCGAGCGATGTAACGCGGGCGCCGACAACACGTGTCCGTTCACGGATGGAGTCGGCGTGTCCGGCATCCAGTTTTCGCTCGACGGAGGCGCAACGTGGACGCAGCCGACGTACACGGGCTGGAGCGCCCGAAACTGCGTCGGCGTGGCCGAGCCGCCCGCCGTCGCCGACAACTGCGCACCTCAGGTCGGCCCGATCGGAACGCTGCCGTGGTACTTCGAGAACAAGCTCGTCTCGGACGGCGACCCCGCCGTCGCCTTCGGCCCGCGCCGCGGCGCCGACGGGACGTTCTCCTGGAGCAACGGCTCGCGTCTGTACTACGCGAATCTGACCTCCAACTTCTCGAGCAACCGCTCGGACCAGGCCTTCCCGGGCTTCGAGGCGATCGCGGTGTCGCGGACGGACAACGTGCCGGCAGCTGCTGCGAACGACAAGAACGCCTGGTCGCCGCCGGTCATCGTGTCCAAGCAGAACGCCGCGCTCTTCTCCGACAAGGAGCAGATCTGGGCGGACAACGCGTCGTCGAGCCGGTTCTTCGGCAACGTGTACATCTGCAACACGTCGTTCCGCAGCGTCGGCGGCGCACCTGAGCCGATCCTGCTGGCCCGCTCGACCGACGGTGGCAGCACGTGGAGCACCCGCCAGCTGACGCCCGCCGCGAACACGAACCTCGGCAACGGCCGGCAGGGCTGCAGCGTGCGGACAGACAGCGACGGCGTCGTCTACGTCTTCTGGGAGAGCGCCTCCCCGAAGAAGTCGACGCCGCCGTTCTTCACGTCGGCGCAGTTGATGGCGCGATCGTTCGACGGCGGCGCGACGTTCGAGCGGCCGCGCGTGGTCGCGGAGATCGTCGACTGCGGACAGTTCGATCCCGCAACGAGGCGCCTGAGCATCGACGGTGTCGCCGGCGCGCGGACCGACAGCTTCCCGAGCGTCGACATCGGCAACGGCGCCCCGACCGGTGCGGGTGCCAGGAACCTGATCGTGATGACGTGGTGCAACGGCCCGACGCCGACGGACGAGAGTCCGGGTCCGAACGAGCAGGCCATGGTGCAGTGGTCGCTCGACAAGGGTGTTACGTGGCACGGTCCGGTGAACGCTGCGAACGCCGGTGACAGGCCCGACTTCCCGGCGGTCGCCGTCTCACCCGACAGCACGGACGTGTACCTGACCTACCAGGCGTTCCACGCACCGTGGCAGTCGACGGTGACGAACCCGCGGCTCCAGGAAGGCGTCGTCCGTCACGCGGACTTCGCCGGGACCGCGCTCGGCGCGTTCTCCGACGTGCACCGCGGCGTGCAGGGAGATGCGCGTGGGTCGAGCCAGAACAACCTGGCCGCCGAGTTCCTGGGCGATTACAACTACGCCGCTGCGACGAACAACTATGCCGCAGCTGTCTGGAACGACGTGCGTCAGGCCGCCGATTGCCCGGCGATAGACGTGTTCCGGGCAGCCTTCGTCGAGTTCGTGACGACCGGCGGAGGGACGGCCGAGGACGAGGACATCGCCGAGGTCCGCCAGGAGGACCAGGAGAAGGACAAGCCGGGCGCCGCGGCCACCCCGCCGACGCCGCCCGAGCCGAACAACGACTGCCCGCAGTTGCCGGATTCCGCCTTCGGGAACTCCGACATCTGGGGCGGCTCGTATCTGGATCCGACTCCGTAACGGGACGGAGGCGAAACCGCCGGAAGGGGCGCCGCGAGGCGCCCCTTCTCATTCACCCCTTCGGGGGAGAGGGCCGCGCCGCACGTGACCGATATCTCATGCGAACCACCTCCCCCTAATCCCCCTCGCAAAGCGGCCCTCCCCCGGGCCGTTTTGCTTTGCGGGACCAGACCCGCAGGGGTCTCACTCCTTGAAACGCGAAGGCCGGCTTGCGCCGGCCTTCGCTTCTTCTCACGTGCAGCGAGCGGGCGGCTCGCTTACATCATGTCCATGCCGCCCATGCCGCCCGGCATGCCGGCGCCTGCGGGCTGCTTCTCGGGTGCCTCGGCCACGATCGCCTCCGTGGTCAGGATGTTCTTGGCGATCGACGCGGCATTCTGAAGCGCCGAGCGAACGACCATGGTCGGGTCGGTGATCCCGGCCTTGACGAGATCCTCGTACTCGTTCGTCTCGACGTTGAGCCCGTGCCCCTTGGGAGCGTGCCGGATCTTGTCGACGACGATCGAGCCCTCGAGGCCCGCGTTGTTCGCGAGCTGGCGGACCGGCTCTTCGAGCGAGCGGACGACGATCGTCGCGCCTGTGCGCTCGTCCCCCTCGTAGTCGTCGAGCGTGATCGCGTCGATGGTGTTCACCAGCGCGACTCCGCCACCCGGGACGACGCCCTCTTCCAGCGCGGCACGTGCCGCCTGCAGAGCGTCCTCGACGCGGTGCTTCTTCTCCTTCATCTCGGTCTCCGTCGCAGCGCCCACCTTCACGACGGCAACGCCGCCGGCGAGCTTCGCGAGCCGCTCCTGGAGCTTCTCACGATCGAAGTCCGAGTCGGTGTTCTCGATCTCGGCCTTCAGCTGCTTGATCCGGGCCTTGATCCCATCCGGATCGCCGGCACCGTCGATGATCGTCGTGGTGTCCTTGTCGACGACGACGCGGCGTGCGTGCCCGAGCTGCGAGAGCTTCGTGTTCTCGAGCTTGAGGCCCATCTCCTCGGTGATCACCTCGGCGCCCGTGAGGATCGCGATGTCCTCGAGCATGCGCTTGCGGCGGTCGCCGAACCCGGGAGCCTTGACGGCAACAGCGGTGAACGTGCCACGCAGCTTGTTGACGACGATGGTCGCGAGCGACTCGCCCTCCACGTCCTCGGCCACGATCAGCAGCGGCTTGCCGGCCTGGATGACCTGCTCCAAGACGGGGAGGAGGTCCTTGACCGCGCCGATCTTCTGGTTGGCGACCAGGATGTACGGATCCTCCAGCACTGCCTCCATGCGCTCGGGGTCGGTCACCATGTACGGCGAGAGGTAGCCCTTGTCGAACTGCATGCCCTCGGTGAACTCGAGCTCGAGGCCGAACGTCTGGCCTTCCTCGACGTTCACGACGCCGTCCTTGCCGACCTTCTCGATCGCGTCGGAGAGGACCTCGCCGATCTCGCGGTCACGGGACGAGACGGTCGCCACGCGGGCGATGTCCTCCTTGCCGGAGATCTCCTTGGACTGTGACTTCAGGTTCTCGACGACCTGCTCGACCGCCCGCTCGATCCCGCGCTTGATCGCCATCGGATTCGCACCGGCGGCGACGTTACGGAGACCGTCCTTGACGATCGCCTGAGCAAGAACGGTTGCGGTCGTCGTGCCGTCGCCTGCGACGTCGTTCGTCGACGTGGCGACCTCGCGCACGAGCTGCGCACCCTGGTTCTCGAAGACGTCCTCGACCTCGATCTCACGCGCGATCGTGACGCCGTCGTTCGTAATCGTGGGCGCGCCGAACTTCTTGTCGAGCACGACGTAGCGCCCCTTCGGGCCAAGGGTGACCTTGACCGCGTCGGCGAGGATGTTGACGCCGCGCTCGAGCGCGCGACGCGCGTCCTCGTTGAACTTCAGCTCCTTGTGAGCCATGTGCTCTCCCTACCTCCGTGTGTGCTTAGGACTTCGCGCCGGCCAGCTCGCGGTCGCCGACGACCTTGGCGAGCACGTCCGATTCGCGCAGGATCAAAACCTCGTCGGCCCCGAGCTTGATCTCGGTGCCGCCGTACTTGCTGAAGATGACCTCGTCATCTTCGGCGACGTCCATTGTGATGTGCTCCCCGGTCTGCTCGTTGCGGGGACCGGGCCCGACCGCGAGGACGCGGCCGCGCTGCGGCTTCTCCTTCGCCGTGTCGGGCAGCACGATGCCGCTGACGGTCTGCTCCTCTTCCTCGAGGACTTCGACGATCAGGCGGTCACCAAGCGGCTGCAGGTTCATCCACACTCCTCCTGTCCAGACGACTTTGTGACATCCATTGGCACTCTCCGAGTGGGAGTGCCAGATGATTCTAACCGGGATTGGGTCGCCTTGGCAAGGCAACTGGTGCGCCTGTGTTACAAAGTCACGGTGCGCCGGGAGTTCTCCGCGGGAGGCGTCGTGATCCGGAACCTGCGTGGCAGAGCGGTGCTGGCCGCGATCCGGCCCGCCGGCAAGCCGGAGGGCACCTGGGCGTTGCCCAAGGGCCTGATCGCGCCCGGCGAGCGGGCCGAGGTGACGGCCCTCCGCGAGGTCCGCGAGGAGACCGGCGTCGAGGCTACCCCGGTCGAGAAGCTCGGGGACGTCCGCTACGTCTATACCTGGGCCGGCGAGCGGGTCTTCAAGGTCGTGAGCTTCTTCCTCTTTCGATATCGATCGGGGCGCCTCGGCGACATCCCACCGGAGCACCTGCACGAGGTCGCCGAGACACGCTGGCTCCCGCTCGAGGAGGCCCCGAGGCTGCTCGCCTACAAGGGGGAGCGGGAGATGGCGGCGACGGCGCTCGAACGTCTCTCGCGTTAGGCTCCCGCGCGTGAGCGAGCCGGAGAGGGAGGCGCCGCCGGAGGCGCCCAGCTACACGCCCGAGTCGCGCTGGGAGCGAGGGCTGCGCTATTCGCATCGCACGGGCCTCTACGCCTCGCTCGTGGTCTTCCTGGCGGCGGTCGTCTTCCTGGTCCTCCTGATCGCGAGGAACACCCGGCAGGTCAAGGTCGACTACGTCTTCGACAGCACCCAGACGCGCCTGATCTGGCTCGTGATCGTGAGCGCGATCACGGGCTGGGTGCTCGGAATCGTGACCGCGTTCCTCATCCGCCGCCGGACGAGTCGGCGCGGAGCGGCGTGATCGAGGCCATGTACGCACTCAACTTCTACTCGCCGATCGTGGCCGAACAGCTCCGGAGCGGACGCAAGACCGCGACCATCCGCCTCGGCGACAAGGCGTCGAAGTACCGCAAAGGCATGATCGTCCAGGTGCTCGCCGGCGCGCGCTTCAGCCCGCGCGAGCACGTGTTCAACGCGGTCATCGACAAGGTCGAGGTCAAGATGCTGTCCGATCTGTCGCCGCGCGAGATCGAGCACGACAACCCTGAGATCAGGCGGACGGAGGACATGGCGTTGTTCCTGAGCCAGCTCTACAACCGTGAGGTGACGCCCGACGACACCGTCACGGTGATCCGCTTCTCGCAGATTCGCTAGTCAGTTCTTCCGGATCTTCGTGCCGAAGAGCTCGGGCTTTCGCAGCCGCGCCCCGCACGACTCGCAGTCCACGGCGAACGCCGAGCTGAACGGTGCCTCACACGAGGGGCAGCGCCGCAGCATCACGCCCCCGCACTGGGCGCACTCGTCCGGCACCTCGCCCTCGAACTCGTCGAACCAGCGCCTCGCCGCGCCACAGCCGAGGCAGAAGGCGACCCAGTCGCCCAGCACCTTCCGGCGCTCCTCACGCAGCCATTCGGACGCCTTGCCCATCAGCGGTTCTGCAACGTGTCCAGCCCGATCGCCAGCGCGATCCCGAGCCGGCGGTCGAGGCGCCGCTCGTGGTCGCCGGAGAGGTCGAGGACGTAGCGGTCGCGCAGCTGGAACTTCCGGTTCAGGTGGCCGATCACCTTCTCGTCCATCACCAGGTCGAAGTTGTACGGAATCGGGACCCACTCGCCGTAGGGCACGAAGTCGACGACACGGCGCGCGATCGCCATCGGCAGGCTCCGCTCCTGAGCGGTGACGACCTCGCCGCCGTCAGCGTCGGTCACCTTCCAGGTCGAGCGCAGGAGCGACTTGCGGAAGGAGTGCTCGAGCACGCCGACCGGCTGGCCCTGGGCGTCCGCGACGTCATAGCGAGCGCCGCCGATGTCGAACATCGAGCGCGCCTTGATGCGGAAGAGCTCATGGGTCTCGTTTTCGTCGGCGAAGAAGCGGATGTCCTCCTTGATCGCCATCCGCTTCTGGCGGACGTAGGCGATCGGGCCGCCGGCGGGGGTTTCCCCGGCCGCGAGCGGCGTCACCTGGTACAGGTTCACGATCGGCCGCACCAGCTGGTCGACGAGGAAGCGGTCGTGCTGGAAGCGCTCCTCCATCGAGGGCGATGGTAACCCCAGTCGTTAGAGTGCGACGGCGATGGCGATCGCCCGGGAAGCCGAGCCGCTCGGCTCGCTGAAGGAGGTCCGCGAGGCGGGCCTCGACCGCGAGGACCTCCTCGGCGTCTACCGCAGCATGCTGCTGACGCGCGGGATCGAGGAGCGCGGCCACATCCTCTACCGCCAGGGCAAGATCCCCGGCTCCTTCTACACCGGCCGAGGGAACGAAGCCGGCTCGGTCGGCGTCGCAACCGCGATGGGCCCCGACGACGTCGGCACGCCCCTCCATCGCGACATGGGCGTCCACATCGTCCGTGGCGTCGAGCCGTGGCGGATCTTCGCCCAGTACATGGGCCGCGCGGACGGGCCGACGAAGGGCAGGGACGGCAACGTCCACATGGCCGACTCGAAGCTCGGCCTCATCGCCATGGTCAGCCACCTGCCGGCGATGCTCCCCGTGGCCGTCGGCTGCGCGCTCGCCTTCCGGATCCGCGAGGAGAAGCGCGTCGCGGTCGGCTGGTTCGGCGAAGGCGCCTCGGCCCGCGGCGACGCCCACGAGGCGATGACGCTGGCGGGCGTCCGCCGGCTGCCGGTCGTGTTCGTGTGCGACAACAACCAGTGGGCGTACTCGACGCCGACGCACCTCGAGTTCGCGACCGGCCACGTCGCCGAGCGCGCCGAGTCCTACGGCTTCGAGGGAGTCGTCGTCGACGGCACCGACGTGCTCGCGGTGTACCGCGAGGCGAAGCGCGCGATCGACAAGGCGCGCTCCGGCGGCGGTCCCACGTTGATCGAGTCCGTCACCCTGCGCATGGAGGGCCACGCCGTCCACGACGACGCGTTCTACGTGCCGAAGGAGATGCTCGAGAAGTGGGCGGAGAGCGACCCGATCGAACGCTTCCGCACCTGGTTGCGCTCGAATGCCGACCTGTCGGACGAGGAAGAGGACGAGATCGGGGCCGAGGTGAAGAAGATCCTCAACGACGCGCTCAAGCGCGCGGAGGACTCCCCGCTGCCCGAGCCGTCGACGCTGACCGAGGGCGTCTACGCCACGGCGGAAGACCTCGACACGCCCCACCACAAGTAGCCATGGCCGAGCTGACGTACCTGCAGGCGATCTCCGACGGGCTCCGCACCGAGATGCGGCGCGACAAGCGCGTGTTCGTGATCGGCGAGGACGTCGGCGTCTACGGCGGCGCGTTCAAGGTCACGCTCGGCTTCCAGGAGGAGTTCGGCCCGTGGCGCGTCATCGACGCGCCGCTCGCGGAGACCGCGATCGTCGGCGCCTGCACGGGCGCCTCGATCATGGGCATGCGCCCGGTCGCGGAGATGCAGTTCGCCGACTTCATCTCCTGCGCGTGGGACCACCTCGTCACGGTCGCAGCGAAGCAGCGGTACCGCGCCGGGACGCCGGTGCCGATCACGGTCCGGCTTCCGTCCGGCGGAGGCTTCTCAGGCGGGCCGTTCCACTCCCAGAATCCCGAGTCGTCGTTCGCGCACGTGCCGGGGCTCAAGTGCGTCTGTCCCGCGACCCCCGAGGACGCGAAGGGATTGCTGATCAGCGCGATCGAAGATCCCAACCCGGTCCTCTACTTCGAGCACAAGCACCTCTACCGGCGGATCAAGGGCGAGGTGCCGGAGGAGCGCTACACGGTGCCGCTCGGCAAGGCGCGCACGCATCGCGAGGGCGACGACGTCTCTGTGATCACGTGGGGCGCGATGGTCTACACCGCGGGCGAGGCGGCGCAGCAGCTCGAGGGCGACGGCGTGTCGGTGGAGATCATCGACCTGCGCACGGTGATGCCGTGGGACAAGCCTGCCGTGCTCGAGTCGGCGCGCAAGACGTCGAAGGTGCTCGTGCTGCACGAGGACACGCGCACGGGCGGCTTCGGAGCCGAGATCGCCGCGACGATCGCTGAGGAGGCGTTCGAGGACCTCGACGCGCCGGTGAAGCGCATAGCGGCCCCGGACACGCCCGTCCCGTTCTCGCCCCCGCTCGAGCAGGCGTTCATTCCCCAGGTCGACGACGTGGTCGCGGGACTCAGGGAATTGGCGGAGTACTAGAAGACATGGCCACGACTGAGGCAATCGACGTCGTCATGCCGCAGATGGGCGTGTCCGTCTCGGAAGGGACGATCACGAAGTGGCTCAAGGCCGAGGGCGACCAGGTCGAGTCCGACGAGCCGCTGCTGGAGATCTCGACCGACAAGGTCGACACGGAGGTGCCGAGCCCTGGCTCGGGAACGCTCACGCAGATCCTCGTGCAAGAGGGCGAGACGGTCGACGTCGGCACGAAGCTCGCGGTCATCGGCGGCGACGGAGCAGCCGCAGGAGCAAGTGGCTCAGAGCCACAAAGTCAGGAAGCACCGCCCGAACCCGCCACCCAGGCGGCCGCCGACGCGTCGATGGCCGCGGCGAGCGAAGGCGTCGGCGACATCGCGCCTTCGCAGCAGGAGCCCGCCGAGCCTGACCAGGCTGCACCGTCCACGAACGGCAAGACGTTCGTTTCCCCGGTCGTCGCGAAGATCGCGTCCGAGCACGGCGTCGACCCGAGTCAGGTCCCCGGCACCGGGCGCGGGGGCCGCGTCACGAAGAAGGACATCCTGAGCTTCATCGAGTCGGGCGCGCCCGCCCAGGCAACACCCGCACCGCCGACGGAGCCACCCGCAGCCCCGGCCGCACCCCCAGCCGCACCCCCGGCCGCAGCTCCGGCCGCCGCACCGACCCCCAGCGCGCCCTCGCCGCAACCCGCGCCGGCCGCAGCGCGGCCGCAGCCACAGGCCGCAGTCGGCGAGAGCTTCGAGCCGATGAGCGCGATGCGGAAGGGCATCGCGGAGCACATGCGCCGCTCGCTCGACACGTCCGCGCACGTCACGAGCGCGATCGAGGTCGACATGTCGAAGGTGAGCGCGATCCGCGCGAAGCTGAAGCAGGAGTACCAGCAGAGCTACGGCGTCAACCCGACGTACCTCATCTTCGTCGCGCGTGCCGCCGCGGAGACGCTACGCGAGTACCCGTGGGTCAACGGCGAGATCCGCGGCGACCAGATCGTCACGCGCAGCTACGTCAACCTCGGCTTCGCGGTCGAGCTCGCCGATGGCAAGGGCCTGATCGTCCCGGTGGTGAAGAACGCGGAGACGCTGAACCTCCTCGGGCTGGCAAAGGCCGTCACCGACATCGCGCAGCGCGCGCGCGACAAGAAGCTCCTGCCGGACGAAGTGCAGGGCGGCACGTTCACGATCACGAATCCCGGCGGCTACGGCACGTTCCACGGCACACCGGTGATCAGCCAGCCGCAGGCCGCGATCCTCGGGACCTACGCCGTCGTGAAGCGGCCGTGGGTCGTGCAGGACGACCTGGCCGAGGACGTGATCGCGATCCGGCCGATCATGAACCTCACCCTCACGTACGACCACCGTCTCGTGGACGGCGCGCTCGCCGGACGCTTCCTGCGCGACCTGCGCGAGAAGCTCGAGACCTGGGACGAGTCGGCGTACTAGAGCTTGTGGCTCTGAGCCACTAGCTTGCCGGCGCTGCCGCGTGCCGCACGGTGAAGGCCACGAACCAGTCTTCCTTCGTCTCGTCGTCGATCGTCAGCCGGAGCTCGTAGCGGCCCTCGTCGAGTACGAGCGGGCCGAAGGGAACGACGAGCGGCGCGTCGACCGGAGTCCCCGGTCTGAGGCCGGCGGGCCGGCCGGCCTCGAACTCGCCCTCGGCGCGAATCGTGTCGCCGTTCGGCGTCGGCACGCCCTGCCCGTCCGCGTCGAGCAGCTCGAGCCGGAACCTGTGCTTTGTGTTCGTCTGGTCCCAGGGAATCTGAAAGAGCGCTGCGACGAAGAACCCGAACGCGCCCTGCGCGTTCATCATCGACCAGCCGCCCCCGATGACGTCGAGCTTGCCGTTCGCCACCCGGGCGAAGTCCGCGATCATGAGCGTGACCTTCATGCCCGACGCAGCTTCGCACAGCTAGGGTCAAGCGGATGAACGGCGCCTATGTCCTGGATCTGGGACTCGTCCCCTACCGCGAAGCCTGGGACCTCCAGCGCTCGCTTGCGGGCGCCGTCTCACAGGGAGCGATCCCCGACACGGTCGTTTTCCTGGAGCATCCGCCCGTCGTCACGCTCGGACGACGGACCGACGACGGTGAGCTGCACGTGCCGGCCGGCGCCGACGTCGAGGTCGTCGAGACGGACCGCGGCGGCAAGTCCACCTTTCACGGCCCCGGCCAGCTCGTCTGCTACCCGATCCTCGACCTGCGCCGCCACGGCAAGGACGTGAAGCAGTACGTCCGCAACCTCGAGGAGGCGCTGATCCACACGCTCGCGCCGCTCGGGGTCGAGGCGACGCGCATCGAGGGTCTCACAGGCGTGTGGGCCGCACGTCCCGCCACGTTTGGCGCGCCGCTGGCAAGCGCAGCGAGCGGGGACAGTGCTACGAGCACGACCCCGCGAGTGGAGCGCAGCCAGCGGCGCGAGCCGCCGGCGGAGCCGGGCTTCGCCCGGCAAGAGCGGGCGGTGGCCAGACGAGGCGGGCCGCCAAGGAAGATCGCCTCCATCGGCGTGCACATCTCGCGCTGGGTGACGACCCACGGCTATGCGCTCAACGTCGACCTCGACCCCGCGCCGTTCACGGAGTGGATCACTGCCTGCGGTCTCGAGGACGCGTCTTTCACGACGATCGCCCGCGAGCTCGGCAAGCCGGTCACCGTCGAGGAGGTCCGGCCCGGAGCACGTGCCGCGCTCGGCGAGGTCTTCGGCCTCTCCTTCGAGGAGATCCCGGCCGACGACGGCCACGGGCTCTGGGCTCAGCCGACACACGCGAAGCTCGCCGCGAAGTAAGCAAGACTGGGCCGAACCAAGGCGGTAACTAGACTGGTTTCCATGGAGACGTCGCTTCCCGTCGCCGAGCGGCCGCGCCGGCCCGAGTGGATGAAGGTGCGGGCACCGAGCGCGGACTCCCGCTACTTCGACGTCAAACGGCTCATCCACGGCCAGAGCCTCCACACCATCTGCGAAGAGGCGCGCTGCCCGAACATCGGCGAGTGCTGGGGCCGCGGCACCGCGACCTTCCAGATCCTCGGCGACACGTGCACGCGTGCCTGCCGCTACTGCTACGTCACGAGCGGCAAGCCGGAGAGCCCGCCCGACCCGCTCGAGCCGTTGCGCCTGGCGAACGTGGCCGCGCAGATGGAGCTCAAGCACGTCGTCGTCACGTCGGTCGACCGCGACGACGTCGCGGATCGCGGGGCCGGTCACTATGCCGCGACGATCCGCGCGCTCAAGAAGAAGCTGCCCGAGGCGTCCGTCGAGGTGCTGACGCCGGACTTTCTCGGCGTCGAGGAAGAGGCGCTCGAAACCGTGATCGGGGCGAGGCCCGACGTCTTCAACCACAACATCGAGACGGTCCGCCGCCTGCACGCACGCATGCGCGGCGCGAAGGCGAGCTACGACAAGGCGCTCTGGCTCCTGCAGCGGGCGAAGGAGATCGCGGACTACCCCGTGCTGACGAAGTCGGGGATCATCGTGGGGCTCGGGGAGACGAACGACGAGGTCGTCGAGACGCTGCGCGACCTGCGCGTGCACGGCGTCGACGTCGTCACGATCGGCCAGTACCTCCAGCCCAGCTCGAAGCATGCGCAGATCGCCCGCTGGGTGCACCCGGACGAGTTCCGCTGGTTCCGGGAGCAGGGAGAGGAGCTCGGCTTCGGCTCGGTCTTCTCGGGGCCGCTCGTTCGCTCCTCCTACCGCGCCGACGAGCAGCGCCATGCAGCGGCGACGGGCCGCGGCGCGCTCGCGTACTAGCCGGAGCGAACGAGCGCATCGAACGGCGCGACGAGCAGCGCCATGCAGCGGCGACGGGCCGCGGCGCGCTCGCGTACTAGCGAATCCCGGTGTCGATGTCGAAGTTCTGCCGCCGCCAGACGGCGCGTGTCACGCGCACGCTCGCGGGATCGATGCCACCGCCGATCCCGCCCGGCGGAGCGCCGGCGACGCGAACCGTGTACAGGCCGCGGGGCAACCGGATCCGGTAGCGGCCACGTGCGTCCGTCATGACGGTCGCGACGAGCACCGTGCCGCGGAGAAGGCGGAGCCTCGTGTGCGCCGCCGGCTCGCTGCACGCTTCCTCAGCCGAGCAGACCGGCCTCGTCGGGCTGCGTGTCACGAGGCCGTAGAGCCCCTGCCCGGCGGCTGCCCCGGCAGGTGCGGCGAGGATGAGCGCCGCGAGTGCGATCGCGCAGCCCTTCACGACCACATGGTGCCTCAACAGCCGAAGGGCCGCCCTGAGGCGGCCCTTCGCCGTTTCCGAGAGGTCTCGGTCCTACTTGACGAGCGTGTAGATCACCGCGTGGGCGATCTGGGTCCCGCCGGACCACACACGCAGGGTCGTCTGGTGATCTCCGGCCGATGCGCCCTTCGCAGCGACCATCGTGACGGAGATCGTGCTGCCCGAGAGCGTCGCGGCGTAGGTGACGCCGGTGCCGGTGCTCGAGCCGATCGTGACCGCCGTCGGGGCAGCGCCCGACAGCGTCGTCAGCGCGATCGTCCCGATCTTCGTCCCGCCCGAGCCGCTCGGCACGGCGCCGAAGCTCAGGCTGACGGGATCGAGCGCGACCCGCGCGTTCACCGCGGACAGGAGGTTGTCCCGCCCCGCGCCGATGATGTTCGGGTCGGTGGCGGTCGTGGTGGCGTTCGAGTTCTTCAGAACGCCCTCGTCCGCCGTGTTGACGATGGCCGAGCGAACCGAGGCGGCCGACCAGCCCGGATGCGCGCCGATCACGACGGCGGCCGAACCGGCCAGATGCGGGGTCGCCATCGACGTCCCCTGGAAGAACGCCCACTTGTTGCCCGGAATCGAGCTGAGGACGTTCACGCCCGGCGCTGCGACATCCGGCTTCACGCGGAAGTCGACGTCCGTCGGGCCCTGGCTGGAGAAGCTCGCCATGATGTTCGAGTTCGGGCTTGTGAAGTACTGCAGGCCCGCACCGATGGTCGTGCTCAGGCCGTTCGCGGCGATGAGCGCCGTCCTATTCGCAAGCGCGGTCATGTACGCAGGCTTCGTGGGCTGGTTCGGGGTCCCGTCCTGCGCCATCGCGGTCGCGTCGCCGGCCGCGTTGTTCACGACGATCGTCGCGTCCGCACCGGCGGCTTCGGCGTTGCGGATCTTCGTCGAGAACGTGCATGCGCCGCGCGAGATCAGCGCGATCTTGCCGGTCAGGCTGCCGGCCGGCAGCGCCGAGCAGGCGGTGTTGAGGCCGCCCGTCGCCGTTGTGCCGCCGAGGACGACGCCCAGTGGGCGCGTCAGGTCGGCCGTCACGGTGGCGAATTCGCCGGCCACGCCGGCATAGGTGTTCCCGCCGACCGTGATCGGCGCGGCCACGAAGTGGCCGACCGAGAACGCACCGGCGGTGAGCGCACGTGCGGCTGAGCCCGGAGACTCCACCGTGAAGTGGCCCGGGCCGCTGTTGCCTGCCGCCACCGCGTTCACCATGCCTGCCTGGTCGAGGTTGTCGACCGCCATCGTGAGCAGGTCCTGGATGCCGTGCGCGTTGCCGCCGAGGCTCATGTTGGTGACATCCATGCCGTCGGCGTAGGCAGCCTCGAGCGCGTTCATGATGTCCTCGGAGCGCGCGTTGTCGTCATGGCCCGGAAAGACGTTGTAGTTGCCGAGCCACGCCTTCGGAGCGACGCCGGAAACGCCGTACGGGATCGCCACGCCAGACACAGTCGCGGCCGTGTCGAGGTTGCAGGCCACCGTTCCGGAAACGTGCGTGCCGTGGTCCTGGACCGCCTCCGGCGTGTAGCCGAAGCGGTTCGACTGGTTGTTGAAGACCCTCGCGACGATCACCTTCTGCGTCGTGAAGGAGTGGTCGCCCTTCGGGAAGCCGCTCGGATACGAGTAGCCGGCAGGGTTGAAGCACGGATGCGTCTGGTCGATGCCCGTGTCGATGATGCCGACCTTGACGCCCGCGCCTGCGTTGGCCGGACCGCCGACGGCGCTCCACGCGCTGATCGCGTTGATCAGGGTCAGGTCTGGATCATTGTTGTCCTGCGGGCGGTACAGGCCCTCGTACTGCGCACCCTTGACCATCGGCGCCGCGGCGATCGTGCCGAGGCTCGTGCCGTTCAGCGCCACGGCGACCGCATTCAGCGCGATGTCGTACTCGCCGGTGACCTTCACCGACGGCGCGTTCGCCCTCAGCCACTGCTTGAAGTCGTTGCGAAGCGCCGACAGCTGCGCCCGATACGACTTCGTCGTGTTGCTCGAGAAGTCGATCTTCTTGCCAGGCGCAGGCCTCGTCTGCACGTAGGTCGAAAGCGGATCGCCGTTCAGCTGTACGATCGCGCTCGACGTGTCGACTGCAGGAGCTGCGGTCCCGAGATCCGAGACTGCCCTCCCGCCTGCCGTTGCCCCGGCGACCATCGTCAGCGCAAGCGCGACGAAAGCCACCAAGGCCCCTGAGAGTCTCTTCATGTCCTCCCCTTGATCGATTGACCTACCCGGCGCCCCCTGAAGGCGCTGACCCATCCCTCTGCCCGAAAATGGGCCGGCTGACAGTAGCACGGGTTTCTCTATCGAGAAAGCCCGATCATGGGCAAGACCTCAGGAGGAACCCGCGTACGGCTTCGCCATGGCGCGGTAGTCCAGGGCCTTGTCGAGGACGTCGTCGGCGACGCCCCGGTCCCGTGCGACCTCCCGCAGCGACCTGCCGGAGGACGCAGCCTCCTTCACGATCTCGGCGGCGGCGTCGTAGCCGATGTACGGGTTGAGCGCGGTCGCGGCCGAGAGGGTGAGCTCGGCGTAGCGCTCGTTCTGCTCCCGGTTGGCCTCGATCCCGTCCACGCACTTCTCGGCGAGGAGCCGGGACGCGGCGGCGAGGAGCGAGATCGACTGGAGCAGGTTCCGGGCGATCAGCGGCACGAAGACGTTGAGCTCGAAGTGGCCCTGCATGCCGCCGACGGCAATCGCGGCGTCGTTGCCGATCACCTGCGCCGCCACCTGCGTCATGACCTCCGGCATCACGGGGTTCACCTTGCCGGGCATGATCGAGCTCCCCTTCTGG
>DASTZS010000059.1:0-57835 GCA_035764165.1 Gaiellaceae bacterium
GCGGCGTCTCCGTCTTCGCCGGCGTCGGCGAGCGCACCCGCGAGGGGAACGACCTCTTCCTCGAGATGACCGAGTCCGAGGTGATCGACAAGGTCGCGCTCGTCTACGGGCAGATGAACGAGCCGCCCGGCGCACGACTGCGTGTGGGCCTCTCCGGCCTGACGATGGCGGAGTACTTCCGCGACGAGGGTCAGGACGTCCTCCTCTTCATCGACAACATCTTCCGCTTCGTCCAGGCGGGCTCGGAGGTGTCGGCGCTGCTCGGCCGCATGCCGAGCGCCGTCGGCTACCAGCCGACGCTCGCGACCGAGATGGGGCAGCTGCAGGAGCGGATCACCTCGACGCAGAAGGGCTCGATCACCTCGGTGCAGGCGATCTACGTTCCGGCCGACGACCTCACCGATCCCGCGCCGGCGAACACGTTCGCCCACCTGGACGCGACGACGGTGCTCTCGCGCGCGATCGTCGAGAAGGGCATCTACCCGGCGGTGGACCCGCTCGACTCCACGTCGCGGGCGCTCGCGCCGGGGATCGTGTCGGAGGAGCACTACACCACCGCGACTCGCGTGCAGGAGATCCTGCAGCGCTACAAGGACCTGCAGGACATCATCGCCATCCTCGGCATCGACGAGCTCTCCGACGAAGACAAGCTCGTCGTCTCGCGCGCACGGAAGATCCAGCGCTTCCTCTCGCAGCCGAACTTCGTCGCCGAGCAGTTCACGGGCACACCCGGCGAATACGTGAAGCTGGAGGACACGATCAAGGGCTTCCAGGAGATCATCGACGGCAAGCACGACGAGCTGCCCGAGCAGGCGTTCTACATGGTCGGCACGATCGAGCAGGCGGCCGAGAAGGGGCGGAAGCTCGCGGGTGAAGAGCCCGAGGAAGCCGAGAGCGAGAGCCCCGAGGACGCGGCGCCCGCCGAGCGCGAATCCGAGGCCGAGCCCGAGCCGGCCGCGGTCTCATAGTCCCCCGTGGCTGACGAGACCCGGAAGTTCGACGTCTCGCTCGTGACGCCCGACGGGCCGGCGTTCGAGGGCGAGGCGGAGATGATCATCGTGCCGGGCGCCGCCGGCGAGATCGGGGTGCTCGCGCGCCATGCGCCCTTGATCGCGACGCTGAAGGCGGGGTCCACGCGCGTGTATCTCAACCGGGAGGCCGAAGAGGTGCGCGAGTACGCGACCGGCCCCGGGTTCTTCAAGGTCGAGCAGGACCGTGCGATCGCGCTCGTCGACGACGCCGTCCTCGCGAGCGAGATCGACGACGCCCGCGCGCAGGCCCAGCTGGAGGCGGCGCGGAAGGAGCTGGAGCTCGTCGAGCGCGGCGAGTCGGCGGCCGATCGCTGGCAGCTCGAGCAGCGCATCAAGCACGCCGAGAACCAGCTCGAGGTCTCGGGCCGGACCTGAGACTTAGTGGCTCTGAGCCACTAAGTCCTGGGCCATCCGGGCGGCCGTCCGACTCGAGAGGTCTCGCGATCCGGGTGACAGGGCGAGATCCGAACGGGTGCGCTTGCTACGCTCAGTCGACCCGGAAAGCTTTGAAAGGCAGCTTGGCGACCGGGTTACCAAACGCCTAAAGAGCCCCGGCCTCCGCAAGGTGGGTCTCTCTCTAGGCAGAACAAAGGGAACCAGCTTGTCGGACGCGCGCACACGACTCGAAGCCATCCTCCGCGAGCGGATCGCCGTGCTCGACGGCTCCTGGGGCGTGCTCATCCAGCGTCAGGTCAGGGGAGAGGACGCCTACCGCGGCGAGCGCTTCAAGGATCACCCGCACGACGTCGCCGGCGACCCAGACCTCCTCAACCTGACCAGACCCGAGGTCGTGCTCCGCATCCACCGCGACTATTTCGCGGCCGGCGCGGACATCGCAACGACGAACACGTTCACCGCGACCACGATCGGCCAGGGCGACTACGGGCTCGAGGACCACGCGTACGAGATGAACGTCGCGGGCGCCCGGCTCGCACGGGAGGCCGCCGACGAGGTGGGAGGGTTCGTCGCCGGCTCGGTCGGCCCTCTCAACGTCACGCTGTCGCTCTCGCCGCGCGTCGACGATCCGGCGTTTCGGACGCACACGTTCGACGACGTCCGGGCCGCGTACGCGGAGCAGGTCCGCGGACTGGCCGAGGGCGGCGTCGACTTCCTGCTGATCGAGACGATCTTCGACACGCTCAACGCCAAGGCGGCCATCGCCGCGGCGCTCGAGCAGGCGCCGGAGCTGCCGCTGTGGCTCTCGTTCACGGCAATCGACCGCAGCGGCCGGAACCTCTCCGGTCAGACCGTGGACGCGTTCTGGCTCTCGGTCGAGCATGCGCAGCCGTTCATCGTCGGCGTCAACTGCTCGCTGGGAGCCACGCAGATGCGTCCGTTCGTCGAGGACCTCGCCCGCGTCGCGCCGACCTGGGTCGCGTGTCACCCGAACGCCGGTCTGCCGAACGAGATGGGCACGCACGACGAACAGCCGCACGACACGAGCAGCTTCCTCGGCGAGTTCGCGGCGGACGGGCTCGTCAACGTCGTGGGCGGCTGCTGCGGCACAACTCCGGAGCACATTCGTTCCATTTCCGCTGCAGTTCGGGGTCAGACCCCTAGACGTGTCCCGAAGCGAGAGGACGTTACGCGCTTAAGTGGGTTGGAACCGTTCCGAATCTTCACGGGCTCCAACTTCGTCATGATCGGCGAGCGCACGAACGTCACTGGCTCCGCGCGGTTCCGCCGGCTGATCGAGGCTGGGGACTTCCAGGAGGCCGTCGAGGTCGCGCTCGAGCAGGTCCGCGGCGGGGCGAACATCCTCGACGTGAACATGGACGCCGACCTGCTCGACTCCGAGCAGGCGATGACCAGGTTCCTCAACCTGCTCGCAACCGAGCCCGAGGTGGCGCGAATCCCGATCATGGTCGACAGCTCGAAGTGGTCGGTGCTCGAAGCCGGGCTCAAGTGCGTCCAGGGGAAGGGCGTCGTCAACTCGATCAGCCTCAAGGAGGGCGAGGCCGAGTTCCTCGACCATGCCCGGCGGGTCAAGCGCTACGGCGCTGCGGTCGTGGTGATGGCCTTCGACGAGACCGGCCAGGCGGACACGGTCCAGCGCAAGGTCGAGATCTGCGAGCGCGCGTATGCGCTGCTGACCGCGGACGGATGGGAGCCCCAGGACATCGTCTTCGACCCGAACGTGCTCGCCGTCGCCACGGGCATCGAGGAGCACGCGGAGTTCGCCAAGGCATTCATCGAGGCGTTGCGCGAGATCAAGCGCCGCTGTCCCGGAGCGAAGGTCTCCGGCGGCATCTCCAATCTCAGCTTCGCGTTCCGCGGCAACGACGCCGTGCGCGAAGCGATGCACGCGGCCTTCCTGTACCACGCGATCGCGGCGGGCCTCGACATGGGCATCGTCAACGCCGGGCAGCTGGCCGTGTACGAGGACATCGAGCCCGAGCTGCTCGAGCTCGTCGAGGACGTCATCTTCAACCGCCGCCACGACGCCACCGAACGGCTCGTCGAGTACGCGTCGCGCGTGCAGGGCGAAGGCACGAAGCGCGAGCGCGACCTGTCGTGGCGCGAGGCACCGGTGGAGGAGCGGCTGTCGCACGCGCTCGTGCACGGGATCGTCGACTTCATCGAGGAAGACACCGAGGAGGCGAGGCGGAGCCACGCGCGGCCGCTCGACGTGATCGAGGGCCCGCTGATGAACGGCATGCAGATCGTCGGCGACCTCTTCGGCTCGGGCAAGATGTTCCTGCCCCAGGTGGTGAAGAGCGCGCGCGCGATGAAGCGCGCCGTCGCCTATCTCGAGCCGTACATGGAGGCGGAGAAGGCCGCGGGCGGCGACGGCGTCCGCGCCGCGCAGGGCAAGATCGTGCTCGCCACGGTGAAGGGCGACGTCCACGACATCGGCAAGAACATCGTCGGCGTCGTCCTCGGCTGCAACAACTACGAGGTGATCGACCTGGGCGTGATGGTGCCGGCCGACCGGATCCTCGACACCGCGCTCGAGGAGGGCTGCGACGTCGTCGGTCTCTCCGGCCTGATCACGCCCTCGCTCGACGAGATGGTGAACGTCGCGAAGGAGATGGAGCGTCGCAAGATCCGCCTGCCCTTGTTGATCGGCGGCGCGACCACGTCCAAGCAGCACACGGCGGTCAAGATCGCGCCCGCGTACTCCGAGCCCACCCTCCACGTCCTCGACGCCTCACGCGTGGTCCGGGTCGTCTCGAACCTGCTCGACCCGGTGCGCAGGGCGAACCTCGACGACGAGAACCGGGAGCTGCAGGAGCGCCTGCGCGAGCAGCACGCCGAAAAGGAGCGCAAGCCGTTGCTTCCGATCCAAGCAGCGCGCGCGAACAGGGAGCAGCTCGCGTTCGACGACCTGAGCGAACCGCCCTTCACCGGGACGAAGACGCAGGAGCCCGACCTCGCCACGCTGCGCGAGTACGTGGACTGGCAGTTCTTCTTCCACGCCTGGGAGCTGAAGGGGAAGTTCCCCGCGATCCTCGACCAGCCCGCCGCGAAGGAGCTCTGGGACGACGCGCAGGAGCTGCTCGACGAGATCGTCCGCGACGGCCTGCTGCAGGCACGCGGGGTGTACGGCTACTGGCCCGCGCGCGCCGAAGGGGAC
This sequence comes from Gaiellaceae bacterium, assembly GCA_035764165.1. Classification (GTDB taxonomy): domain Bacteria; phylum Actinomycetota; class Thermoleophilia; order Gaiellales; family Gaiellaceae; genus 3-1-20CM-4-69-9. The sequence continues at coordinate 4,609 of DASTZS010000059.1, forward strand.
GACGTCGTACTTGCCGCCGGCACTCGCTTCTCGTTCCTGCGCCAGCAGTCGGCGTACGGCGACTCACGGCCGAACCGCAGCCTGGCCGACTACGTCTCGCCTGATGGCGATCACATCGGCGCCTTTGCCGTCGCGATCCACGGTGCCGACGAGCTCGCGGCCCGGTACGAGGCCGAGCACGACGACTACCGCGCGATCATGGTCAAGGCGCTCGCCGACCGGCTTGCCGAGGCGTTCGCCGAGTACCTCCACCAGTGCGTGCGCCGGGAGTGGTACGCACCCGACGAGCAGCTGACGAGCGAGGACCTCGCCGCCGAGACGTTCCGCGGTATCAGGCCCGCGTTCGGTTACCCCGCCTGTCCCGACCACACGGAGAAGCGCAAGCTCTTCGACCTGCTCGGCGCCGAGGACGTCGGGCTCGAGTTGACCGAGTCGTACGCGATGATGCCGGCGGCGGCGGTGAGCGGCATGTATCTCGCGCACCCCGCCGCCCGTTACTTCTCCGTCGGCCGCCTCGGTCCCGACCAGGTGGTCGACTACGCAGCGAGGAAGGGGCTGAGCGTCGAGGAGACGGAGCGCTGGCTCGCACCGAACCTCGGCTACGAGAGGCGCACGCCCGCGGCAGTCGAGCGGTAGCACCCGACGCGCTCGCTACGGTCGGGCGCGTGGAGCACGCCTTCGGCCAGAGCGCTCCCTTCAGCCTCGGCATCGAGGAGGAGTTCCAGCTCCTCTCGGCCGAGAGCTACGAGCTCGTGCCTCGCTTCGACGAGATCGCCGAGGCCGCGCAGGACCACCGCGTCAGGCAGGAGCTGATGACCTCCGTGCTCGAGGCTGCGACCGGCGTGCACGAGCGCGTCGGCGACGCGGTGGCAGAGGTGCGGGAGATTCGTGCGCGGCTGAGCGACGCGTCGGCAGAACGCGGCGCCCTGCTCGCGTCCGCCGGGACGCATCCGTTCTCTCGCTGGGAGCACCAGGAGATCACCGACAACCCGCGCTACCAGGGTGTGCTCGAGAAGCTGCGCTGGGTCGCCGAGCGCGTGACGATCTTCGGGCTGCACGTGCACGTCGGCATGCAGGACCCGGATCTCGCGGTGCGGGTCGCCACGGGCCTGCGCAACTGGGTGCCGGAGTTTCTGGCGCTGTCAGCGAACTCGCCCTACTGGCAGGGGGACGACACCGGTCTCTCGTCGACGCGCAGCCAGGTCTTCGACGTGATGCCCCGCAGCGGCCTGCCGCCGCGGCTGCAGACGTTCGCCGATTTCGAGCGGCTCGTGGCACGCGGCGCCGCCGCGGGCTTCTTCCCCGACTACACCTATGTCTGGTGGGACGTGCGCCCGCATCCGAAGCTCGGCACGATCGAGCTGCGTGTCTGCGACGCGCAGACGCGTGTCGAGAACGTGGCGGCGATCGCCGCGCTCGCCCAGAGTCTCGCCGCGACGCTGACGGAGCATCCCGTCCCGGTCCAGCCGCGCACGCTGATCGCGGAGAACAAATGGCGCGCCGCCCGGCATGGCCTCGACGCCGAGCTCGTCGACCTTCGTCGTGACCAGCCGCGCACGGCCCGGGCCGCCGTGCAGGAGCTCGTCGAGCTGGCGCAGCCGGCCGCGGCCGGGCTCGGTTGTGCGGAAGAGCTCGCCGAGGTCGAGCGCCTGCTCGAGCGTGGCTCGGGCGCAGACGAGCAGCGCCGGGCACACGAGGCGGAGGGGAGTCTCCTCACCGTCGCGCGCTGGCTGGCCGAGGAGACGGTCCGCGGCGTGCGGTAGCCGGGGCGTCGGCTATCCTCGGGTCCGGCTGGCGCCCTTGGAGCGGGCGCCGTCCTATTTTCAGGCCGTATGAAGACGACGCTCAAGAGAGGCATGGGCCGCGGCGCAGCCGTCAACGGCAACGGCCGACCGGTCTACCCGCCGGGCGTGCACACGCCGATGCGGCGGTACCGCCAACCCGGCCCTCAGGGCCGGGGAGCCTGGGCGGTCGTCCGGCTCGTCGTGCTCTGGACGCTGCTGGCGGCCGTCGTGGTTGCAGGCGGCGCGGCGGGTGCCGCCTACCTGAAGACGCACCAGTTCCTCGAGGCGATCGCGCCCAAGACGAAGCAGGATCGCGCCGCCGCGAAGCGTCTCGACGTCGCGATTCCCGGCCAGCCGACGGTCGCCCTCGTGATCGGTACCGACCGGCGCAGGGGCAAGGAGGCCGACCTGACGGGACGATCCGACACGCTCATCCTCGTCCGCGCCGATCCGGAGACCAACTCCCTCTCCATGCTCTCGTTCCCGCGTGACCTGATCGCGACGATCAAGTGCCCGGGGCATCCGGACCTGCGAGACCGGATCAACGCCGCCTTCTCCGCCTGCGGTGCGCTCGGCAGCGTCGAAACGGTGCGCGCGCTCACCGGCCTGCCGATCAACTACTTCGTCACGGTCAACTTCCGTGGCTTCATGCAGCTCGTCAACAATCTCGGCGGCGTCTGGGTCGACGTCGACCATCGTTATCTCTGCGATCCATCGACCTGTCCCGGCGTCTCGAAGATCAACCTCTTCCCGGGCTACCAGCGGCTGAACGCGACGAATGCGCTCGCCTACGTGCGCTACCGGCACTTCGACTCCGACCTCTATCGCAACGCGCGTCAGCAGCTCTTCCTGAAGGCGCTGAAGGAGCAGATCTCGTCGCAGCTCGGTCTGTCGACGCTGTTCTCGATCGTCGACGCGGTCGAGAAGAACGTCGTCGTCGGCCGCGGCGGGAACAAGGCGCTCGATCCCCAGACCCTGAAGGACTACCTCTACTTCGCGCACAGCCTGCCCTCGGGACACGTCTTCCAGTCGAAGATCGAGGGGCTGACGGGGACGAACGAGCTCTCGGCTGCGCCGGAGAACGTCGCCGCAGCCGTGCGGGACTTCGTCCAGCCCGACGTCAACGCTCCCGAGAAGGCGCGAGACGTCACCCTCGGCATCAAGCGGCGGTCGAAGGCGCCGCGCCCGCGCGACGTCACGACGACGGTGCTGAACGGGAACGGCGTCGCCGGCTCGGCCGCCAATGCTGCCTACGAGCTCGGGCAGCGTGGCTACGCGATCGTGCTGCCGCCGACCGGGAAGCCGCAGAACGCGCCCAACTTCAAGTACTTCCGCACGACGGTCTACTTCGATTCGGCACAGCAGCGGTCGAAAGCGGCCGCCGCGGCGCTCGCGAACCTGTTCGGCGACGCCGATGTGAAGCCATTGCCGGCTGCTTTCTCCGCCCTGGCGAACGGCGCGATGGCGACGGTCGTGGTCGGCCAGAACTTCCACGGCACGATCGCCCCGGCGCCGGTCGACAAGACGCCCACGCGGCAGCCGGCGCACGTGACGCCGAACGCCGCGCTGACCCGTTCGCTGCTGCTCCAGGCAAGCCGCCGCGTGCGCTTCCGGCTGCAGGTGCCGAGGCTCGTCGAGAGCAGCTCGAGGCTCGAGTTCGACGCGCCGATCCGCGTGTACAACGTGAGCAAGGGCCACCGCGCAGTGCGGCTCACCTTCCGGATCGGCTCGAACGAGTACTGGGGCATCCAGGAGACGAACTGGAACGACGCGCCCGCGCTGGATGGTCCGAGCTTCGTGCACAAGATCCGCGGGCGCGAGTACGCGCTGTACTACTCCGGCGCGCACCTTCACATGGTCGTCCTGCGCAAGGACGGCGCGACCTACTGGGTCGTGAACTCGATCCTCGACTCGCTCTCGAACGAGACGATGCTGGCGATTGCGCGCGGGCTCGCTCCGCTGCCCAAGTAGGCTTTCCGGCCATGGCGGAATCGCGGACGATCGGCGTCTTCGGCGCGGGCTGGGTCGGGCTCGTCACCGGCGGCTGCCTCGCCGAGCTCGGGCATCGGGTCGTCGTCAGGGACGTCATCGCGGAGCGGATCGCCTCCCTGCAGTCCGGCGAGCTCCCGTTCCACGAGCCGGATCTGCCCGAGGTACTCGAGCGGAACCGGGAACGGATCCAGTACACCCTCGATCCGGCCGACCTCGCGGCGGCCGATGCGCTCTTCATCTGCGTGCAGACGCCGCCGACGTACTCCGGCGACGCCGATCTCTCCTACGTGTGGTCGGCGCTCGACGACCTGCCGCGCACGGAGCGGAGGCAGATACTCGTGATGAAGTCGACCGTACCGGTCGGCACCGGCGAGAAGGTGCGCGCAGCGCTCGAGGGTCGCGGCCTCTCGAACGTGGGCTACGTCTCGAACCCCGAATTCCTCGCCGAAGGGCGGGCGGTGCACGACTTCCTCAACCCCGACCGGATCGTGGTGGGCGGCTTCGCCGAGGAGGACGCTGCCGCCGTAGAAGCGCTCTACTCCGAGATCGAGGCGCCGATCGTGCGCACCGACGTCGCGTCGGCGGAGATGATCAAGCTCGCAGCGAACGCGTTCCTGATGACGCGGATCTCGTTCATCAACGAGATCGCGAACGTCTGCGAAGCGGTCGGCGCGGACGTCGTCGAGGTCGCCCGGGGCATCGGGCTCGACCACCGGCTCGGCAAGCACTTCCTGCGCGCCGGGATCGGCTACGGCGGCTCATGCTTCCCCAAGGACTCGCTGGCGCTGAAGCAGCTCGCGTCGAACTCGGGCTACCACTTTCAGCTGCTCGCCGCCGTGATCGAGGTCAACGAGCTGCAAAAGCGGCGCGTGATCCAGAAGTTGCAGAAGCACCTCGGCAAGCTGCGCGGCAAGAAGATCGCGCTGCTCGGGCTCGCCTTCAAGGCGGGGACGGACGACATGCGCGAGGCGCCGTCGCTCGTGCTCGCGTCGCGCCTGCTGGCCGAGGGCGCCGAGGTGCGGGCGTGGGATCCCGTCGCCCGCCCCGGCGAGCTGATGAAGGGCGCCGTGCTCCACGACACGGTGCTCGAGGCGGTGCGCGACGCCGATGCCGCTGTGATCGTGACCGAGTGGGATGAGCTGCGTGAGCTGGCGTCGTCCGAGGTGCGCGCCGCGATGGCGCGGCCGCTGATCATCGACGGCCGCAACCTGCTCGACCCCGCGGCGACGCGCGCGGCCGGCTTCGCCTACGAGGGCATCGGGCGCCCGAGCTCGCCGTTCGAGGCGCTGCCGGAGACGGCGGAGCCCGAGACGAAGGTCTCCCGGTAGTGGAGGCGATCATCCTGGCGGGCGGGCAGGCAAGCCGCATGGGCGATGCGACGCGGGGTCATCCGAAGGCGCTCGTGCCGATCGCGGGCCACCCTCTCGCCGAGTACCAGGTGTCGCAGCTCGTGCGCGCCGGCGTCGACCGTGTCATCGTCAGCTGCGGGGTGGGGCAGGCTGCGCTCTTCGAAGCGAAGCTCTCGGGCCTCGGGGCGGAGATCGTCGCCGTTGCGGAGTCGGAGCCGCTCGGCCGTGGCGGAGGGCTGCGTTTTGCGGCGGAGCAGCGAGAGGAGTCGGGGGCCCTCTTCGCGTTCAACGGCGACGAGCTCCACGACGTCGACCTGCGGAGGTTCCTGGAGGCTCACGACGAGCACGGCGCCGCAGCGACGATCGTCGTCGCGCCGCTGACCTCGCAGTTCGGCGTGGTCGACCTCGACGAGGGCGACCGCATCACCGGCTTCCGCGAGGCTCCGCGCCTGCCGCACTGGGTGAACGCGGGCGTCTACGTGCTCGACGAAGAGGCGCTGGCGCGGTTGCCGGAGCGCGGCGACCACGAGCAGTCGACGTTCCCCGAGCTCGCCGAAGAGGGGAAGCTGTACGGCTTTCGCCACGAAGGCCTCTGGATCACGGTGAACACGCCGAAGGACCTGCAGCGGGCGGAGGCGCATTACGCGGCCCATCCCGAGCTGCGTCCCTCGCTCGCCCGCGGTCGTAGCTAGTCGCTCTGTCCCCTCCGTCGGCCGGCAGTAAAGTCGGCCGGTGAGCCTTGACTCGCCCAATCTCGGGGGCCTCGACGCCTGGGCCGTCGAGCCGCGCAAGGTCGAGAAGCCCTGGGGCTACGAGCTGATCTGGGCCGAGACCGGGCGCTACGTGGGCAAGATTCTCTTCGTCCGGGCCGGGGAGTCGCTCAGCCTCCAGTTTCACCGGATCAAGGACGAGTCGTGGCTCGTGCAGGCAGGGCGCGCGAGGCTCGAGCTGGGCTCGGCGGGGGAGGCCGTCCTGGACGAGGAGGTGATCGGTCCCGGGACCGCGTTTCACTTCCGCCCCGGAACGGTCCATCGGGTCACGGCCCTCGAGGACACGACGATTCTCGAGGTCTCGACGCCGGAGCTCGACGACGTCGTCCGGCTCGAGGATCGCTACGGGCGCGAGGGCACCTCAGAGCCTTGACATAAGTGTGTTAAGGTCTCGCCCGTGGAGGGACTGACCGTCGGCGAGGCCGCAGCCCGATCGGGCTGGTCGCCTCGAATGCTCCGGTACCTCGAGGCCGCCGGCCTCGTCGTGCCCCGCCGCAATCCGTCCGGCTACCGCCTGTACGGTCTACTCGAGCTGAATCAGCTGCGCTCTCTGCGCGAGCTCCGCCGCCGTCACGACGTGGAACTCACCGACGTGATCTTCGCGGCGAGGCTCGAACGGGAGCCGCAGCTGCGGGCCGCCGTCGCGACCTGGCTTGCCGGCACTCAGCTCTCCGCGCTCGACTGGGAGCAGCGCAAGCACGAACGATTGCTCGCCGCCTAATGGTGTCTCTACCGGCCATACTTGTCGGCTTCTCGCCTGCGATCACGCGGCGCCAGAGTCCACCCTCGCCCTTAGCAAGGCAGACCAGCCTTGCTGCGGTCGAGTGCGGCCTCTGGCTTGGTGCTCGCGACCGAGAAACTCGACAGCATGACCGGCAGAGACACGGAAAGGACTGAATGGCCACGACGAAAAGGCATGACGTGAAGGACCTAGCGCTCGCCCCCGAGGGCGTGCGGCGGATCGAGTGGGCCGACCGGCAGATGCCGGTGCTCGCCGCGATCCGCGACCGCTTCGAGTCAGAGCAGCCGCTCGCCGGCTACCGCATCTCGGCGTGCCTGCACGTGACCACCGAGACCGCCAACCTCGCCCGCACGCTCAAGGCGGGTGGCGCGGACGTGGTGCTCTGCGCGTCGAACCCGCTCTCGACACAGGACGACGTCGCAGCAGCGCTCGTCGACGAGTACGACATCTCCGTCTTCGCGATCAAGGGGGAGGACAACGACACGTACTACTCCCACATCGAGGCCGCGGTCGACCACAAGCCGCAGCTGACGATGGACGACGGCGCCGACGTGATCGGCGTCCTGCACTCCGCACGCCGCGAGCAACTCGGCGACATCATCGCCGGCACGGAGGAGACGACCACCGGAGTCATCCGGCTGAAGGCGCTCGAGCGCGACGGCGCGCTCGGGTTTCCGGTCATCGCCGTCAACGACGCCCAGACGAAGCACCTGTTCGACAACCGCTACGGCACAGGCCAGTCGACGATCGACGGGATCATCCGCGCGACCAACGTCCTGCTGGCCGGCAAGCGCTTCGTCATCTCGGGCTACGGCTGGGTCGGCCGCGGCGTCGCCTCCCGCGCGCGTGGCATGGGCTCCCACGTGATCGTCACGGAGACCGATCCGATGCGTGCGCTCGAGGCCAGCATGGACGGCTACGAGGTGTTGCCGATGCAGAAGGCGGCCCCGATCGGCGACATCTTCTGCACGGCGACCGGCGACAAGTCCGTCATCCGCAAGGAGCACATCCAGCAGATGAAGGACGGGGCGATTCTCGCGAATACCGGACACTTCAACGTCGAGATCGACATTCCCGGGCTGAAGTCGCTCGCGAGTCAGACACGTGAGGCACGTGCCTTCGTCGAGGAGTTCACGATGAGCGGCGGCCAGCGCATCTACCTCATCGCCGACGGCCGGCTCGTGAACCTGTCGGCGGCGGAAGGCCATCCAGCGCTCGTGATGGACATGTCCTTCGCGAACCAGGCGCTCTCGGCGGAGTACGCGATCCAGCACGCCGCAGAGCTCGAGCGGAAGGTCTACCCCGTCCCGGCGGAGATCGACAACGAGATCGCGCGCCTGAAGCTCGAGACGATGGGCGTCGAGATCGACAAGCTCACGGAGGAGCAGGAGCGCTACCTGGCCTCGTGGGACGAAGGGACCTAGACCCACACCACATCGTTCGGTACGAGGAGGACGGCCCCAGGGTCGTCCTCCTCGACCAGCGCCGCCTCCCTGACGAGGAGGTCGAGCTCGAGTGCCGCTCGGTCGCGGACCTGGTGGAAGCGATTCGCGGGCTGGCGATCCGCGGCGCGCCGGCGATCGGCGTGGCGGCCGCGTACGCACTGGCTTTGGCGGCGGAGCGTGGGGAGGACATCGACGCCGCGGCCGAGGCACTCGCGGCTTCGCGGCCGACGGCGGTGAACCTCACCTGGGCCCTCGAGCAGATGCGCGACGACCCGACTCCGGCGCGGGCCAGGGCGCTGCACGACGAGGAGGTCGAACGTTGCCGCGGGATGGCGGCTCACGCGGCTGAGCTGTTCGGCACCGGCACGCGGGCGCTCACCCACTGCAACGCCGGCGGCCTCGCAACGGGCGGCTACGGCAGCGCGGTCGGCGCGCTGCGCACCGCCTGGGACCGCGGTCTGCTGGAACGCGTCTGGGTCGACGAGACCCGTCCATTGCTGCAGGGCGCACGCTTGACGGCCTGGGAGCTCGAAGCCGCGGGCATTCCCCACGCGGTGATCGCCGACTCCGCCGCCGCCTCCCTGATGGCGGCGGGCGAGGTTGACTGCGTCGTCACCGGCGCTGATCGCATCGCCGCCAACGGCGACACCGCGAACAAGATCGGCACGTATTCGCTCGCGGTGCTCGCGGCGCATCACGGCATTCCGCTCTACGTCGTCGCGCCGACCTCCACCGTCGACCTGGCCACGCCGACCGGTGCCGGCATACCGATCGAAGAGCGCGCGCCCGCAGAGCTCACCACCCGCTTTCCTGCGCGCAATCCGGCGTTCGACGTCACTCCCGCCGAGCTGATCGCGGCGATCGTGACGGAGCACGGCGTCCACCGCGCGCCCTACGCGCGGTCGCTCGCCGCCCTCGTATGAAGGCCCTCATCCTCGCCGCGGGCTACGCGACCCGGTTGCGCCCGCTCACGGACACGATCGCCAAGCCGCTGCTCCCCGTCGGCGGGCGGCCGATGGTGGACTGGATCCTCGACCGGATTGCGGAGACGAGCGCCGACGAGATCCATCTCGTCACCAACGCGCGCTTTGCCCCCGATTTCGAGCGCTGGGCGGAAGGGAAGGAGGTCCACGTGCACAACGACGGCACGACGTCGAACGAGGACCGCCTCGGCGCGGTCGGTGACATCGACTTCGTCGGCATCGACGACGACCTGCTCGCAATCGCAAGCGACAACCTCTTCGACTACTCGCTCGCCGACTACGAGGCGTACTGGCGCGCGAAGGGAGGCAGCTGCATCGCCGTCCACGACGTCGGCGACGTCGAGCTCGCGAAGAAGTACGGGATCGTCGACGTGGACGAGGACGACCGGGTGACGAACTTCATCGAGAAGCCGGAGAACCCGCCGACCACGCTCTGTGCGACCGCGACCTACCTGTACCGGCGCGAGGACGTTGCGCGCGTGAAGACGTACCTCGCCGAAGGCAACCCGCCGGACCAGCCCGGCAACTACGTCGCGTGGCTGCACCAGCGTGCCCCCGTCTACGCCTACCGCTTCCCGGGTGAGTGGTACGACATCGGCGACGCGGCCCAGCTGCTCGAAGCGGACAACCGCATGCGCCGCCGCGTTGGGCTGCCCGAGCGCGCGGAGTATTCACCGACCTGACACAGAGACGTCACGATTGCTCCTCTAGCGTCGTGGTGTGCTCGATCTGCTCCTCCCGCAGCGTTGCCTGATCTGTGCTGCGCCCGGCGCGCAGGTCTGCGAAGACTGCACCGCGTCCTTACGCCGGGTCCGCGCACCGCTGTGTGAGCGGTGCGGCGCACCGACGGCGTGGCCCGTGAGCCGCTGCGTGGAGTGCGGCGGGCGACGGCTGGCCTTCGCGCTCGCACGGGCCGCGCTCGAGTACGACCAGCGCGTGCGGCGCGTCGTCGGCGCCTGGAAGGAGCGCGGCCTTCGGCACCTCGCAGCCTGGGCGGCGGGCGTTGTCGCCGAGTCTCTCGCCTGCCCTGAAGCTGCCTGTCTCACGTTCGTGCCGGGTGATCCCGACAGGGGGCTGCGCCGTGGCCACCACCCGGCCGAGCGGCTTGCGGCCGAGCTGGCGGCGGTCTGGGACCTCCCGCTCGAGCCCCTCTTGATCAGGGTGCGCGGCTCGCCCCGGCAGCGCGGGCTCACCCACGTGCAGCGGCGCCGCAATATTGCCGGCGCCTTCCTCGCGCGGAGGCGGGTGCCCGCCCGCGTTGTCCTGGTTGACGACGTCTACACCACCGGTGCCACTGCCGGCGCGGCTGCCTCCGCGCTCAACAAAGGGGGCGCCCGCAGGATCGAAGTCGTGACGTTCGCCCGGACGATTCGCGTCCGCTAGGGTGAGACCCCCGGCTCACAAGGAGGCGCATGCGACTTCAGGTGAAGGGCAAGAACGTCGAGGTCAGCGATACGATTCGCCGGTACGCCGAGGAAAAGATGCGCAAGCTGGACCGTCAGCTGCACGAGCTGGCGGAGGTGGAGCTCGAGCTCCGCGTCGAGAAGAACCCGTCGATCGCAGACAACCAGGTGGCCGAGGTCACCGTGCGGACGAAGGGGCCGACCCTGCGCGTCACCGAAGCCTCGACGGATATGAAGGCGTCGATCGACCAGTTGACGGAGAAGCTCTTGCGCCAGGTGGAGCACGTCCGCGGCAAGCGCAGGGGCAGGCACGCTCGTGGCAACGGCATCCCATCCGGAGGTTCGATGAGCATCCCCGACGAAGAGGAGACTGGCCCCCAGATCGTCAAGACGAAGCAGTTCTCGGTGAAGCCGATGAGCGCCGAGGAGGCTGCCCTGCAACTCGAGCTCGTCGGGCACGACTTCTTCGTCTTCCGAAGTGACGAGTCCGGAGAGATCAACGTCATCTACCGCCGGCGGAACGGCGGCTACGGGTTGATCGAGCCCTCGGGGTAGGAGTTGGGACTCTTCCGGCGCAAGCCGCTGCACCAGCGGCTTGCCGAAGAGGGCGGTCTCGTCGAGCCGCCGTCGCGTCCGCTGTTCACCGGGGTCATTCCGGAGACCGGCATTCACGGCGTGCCCCGTGAGCGCCAGTACGACGCGGTCGCGGCGACCGACGCCCCCGGCGTCGAAGGAGACAGCGCGCGTTTCGTCGGCCTCGAGGACGGCTCGCTCCTGATCGAGGAGGGAGAGGGAGACCTGACGCCGCTCGCGGACGCGATCGAGCAGGAGGTCGGGCGCCCCTACCGCGCTCAGGCCGTCCGGCGCGGCGACACCCAATGGGCGGTCGCCGCGCATCGCCTGCGCGTGCTCGAGCTGCCCGAGCCCGGCGGCGACGAGATCGTGCTCTCCGTCCGTGGGGACGAGCGGACGCTGGTCGTCGACGGCAACCGCTCGTTCGGGACGATGCCCGAGCTCGAAGCCCTTGCCGACGGCGACGCGGTGGTCCGTGCCGCGCGCCTCGACGGCACCCTCTGGGAGGTTCGCGTCGATCCGCTCTAGGTGGACCGTGGACGCAAGATCAGTCGAACGGCGCGGAGATGTGGCTCATGATCCGCGCAGCGGCAGCTGGTCGAACGGCACGACGGAGATGCGGGCTCCGTACGCGTAGACGAGGCCGCCGTCGAAGAAACGCGCGAGTGATCCCGGCGCGATCACCAGGTCGGCACCGTCGAAAACCCGTCGCAGGTGGACCTCTCCGTCCAACACATAGGTGACGAGCCCTGCACGAAGATCCTCGAGCAGGAGCCGCGGTGGGTGGCGATCGCAATAGTGGGGACTCCCGCACTCGCTGCCGCTCTCGACGTCCGGCAGCATCGAGGTGTGCAGCAGCTGGCCGGAGCGGATGTCGTAGTCGCGCAGCTCACCGGGCACGAGCACGACGAGATGGTCGCCGTCGAGCTGCGCTCCGAGAGCGGAAACGGGGAGCGAGACAACCTCGTTCCCGTCGCGATCGAAGACGATCGTCTCTCGTTCGCCGCTTGCGACAATGCGATCGTTGTTGACGTCGTACGGCACGAGTGGCCCCGGACTCGATGCGAGCGCCTTGCACGGACAACCGCCCGGCTCTGCGCGCATCACCGTCTGCGACGTGACGCGAAAGGGCGGAGCCGGCTGGACGCTCGCCTCGTCCCAGAAGCTGTAGACGATCAGGGAGCCCGAACCGACGGCCGTTCCGAGAGCATGCTGCCAGGGGCCGCCGAGTGAGCCGGTCGCGCCGTCCAGCTGCGTTCCGGAGGCAGGCTGGCTGGTCGTGAGCTGGCGGAGCGACCAGAAGCTCGACAGTCCTCCCGCGTTGAAGCCGTAGACCACGCGCTCTCCGGCTAGCGCCAGGGTGTAGAGATCCCACCTGTCCCCCCAGTCGCAGTAAGGCCCGACGCCGACCAGCGGGACTTCGGCGGTCGTGAAGAGCGAGTCGGTTGACGGCTTCCACACGGACACGCGGTTACAGGTCGTCGCGAAGCCGACCGATGGCCCGTCTGTCGCGAGCTGCAGGACCGGGCCATCTGCGAGCAGACCCCTCGGCGTGACGTTCGGCTTGGTGTAGCGGGCGCCGAGGGGCTCGCGTGTCCAGGCGACCGACAGAATACGACCGCCGTAGGCACTCTTTCCTGCGACGACCGTCCGCACGTGACCGGACCGGGTCACGACCTTCAGGTCGCCCTGGACGATGAAGTCGTTCCTGACCCGCGTGGTCAGGTATGCGATCGCGCGGCCGTCCGGAGCCCAGGCGAAACCGGCCGCCTCGGCGTTGTAGGGCGGCTGATAGGCGGTGTCCTTCGTGAGCAACCGCATCCGGCCCGCTTGCGTGTCGGTGAGGAGCAGACCTGCCGGCGTGGCCGAAGCGAAGTAGCGGCCCCTGGGCGACCACTTCACGTTTTTGCCGGCTCCGATCACACGCCGCCGATGTCCGTTCGTCGCCGAGACCAGGGTGACAGGGTCGGTCGGGTCGTCGCTGCTGACGGCGAGCCAGCGGCCGTTCGGAGACCAATCGATGCTCGCACCCACGAGGGTCGCCAGGAGCTGCGGGCGGTTGCCGCGCAGGATCGTCAGACGCGCTGGGCCGTTCGACGGTCCCCGCGGGTAGTCGAGCATGGCGAGGGCGCGGCCGTCGGGCGACCAGCTGAGCGCACGCGGGACGCCGGCGTAGGCGGTGCGCGCGCCCGAGCCGTCCGGCTTCGCGATCCAGACGCCGGCGCTCGTGACGTACGCAAAGCGACGCGAAGTCGGAGCCCAGGCGACGGCGCCGACGAAATCGCTGCCTGCGCGAACGAGGAGACGCAGGCTCGTCCCATCTGGATGCGCGATCCAAAGGGACTGCGGCTGGGAGGGGATTACGGCCGGCAGGACCGCGTTGCGGTACAACAGCCAGCGGCCGTCCGGCGACGGCAACGGATCGCTGAAGCCGCACGCGAAGAACTCCTGGATGCACGGGGACTCGAATCCGCGGGTCACCTGTCCCAGTGGAATGGCTCCTGTAGGGCGGATGGCGAAGAGCTCCGTCGGGCCTGTCCAGTCACTCGCGTAGAGAATCCGGGTCGGAGTCGCCGCCTGCGTCGTCGGGCTGAGCCAGAGCGCAAGGGCGACTCCGAATAGGACCTTCCGCAGACAGCACGCAATGCGGAGCAACTTCATTGCAGCTTCGAGAACGGCACGAGGTGAATGCGCGCTCCTTCGGCATAGGCGAGGCCCGCATCGAGGAAGCGGGCGAGGTCGCCGTTGCCGACGACCTGGTCACGTCCGTCTGACAGCCTGAGCACGTGCACGACGCCGCGTCCGGAGTACGCGACGAGGCCTCGAGCGGTGTCCTGCAGGGTGGGCTCCCTCCTCCCGTCGGGCGCGAGCGCGAGCGGCCAGGTGTGCGTGCGTGCCCCCGTGGCGGCGTCGTAGTCGCGAAGTTGGGCACCCACACGAAGCACGAGGTCTGGTCCGGCGAGAACAGCCTCAGCAGGAACGTAGAGGAGGGCCGGTGCCGGAATCCCTTCGAGGAGGAGTAGCGGACGGCCGTCGGCGGCGAACACCTCGATCCACTCTCGGCCGACGGCGAGCACGCGTCCGTCGTCGACGTCGAGCGCGACGGGCTCGCTGTACGGCCTCCTGAAGGAGGTGAGGAGACGACAATCGCAACCCGCCGGCCCGACCGCGTGGATCTGCCACTCCAGCCGGACCCCGAACTCTCCAGGCGGGAAGCTGCGCGTCGAGTAGACGAGTAGCTCGCCGGCGCCCGCGACTTGCGGGAGCGGCAACCCCCTCGTGTTGGAACCGCTCGTGAGGGTGAAGCTTGCGACGGTCGGCTCCAGCACCATTCCTCCCAAAGACCAGACGGTTGTGTTCCCGCCCCCGACACTTCCGTAGGCGATCCGGCTGCGCGCCACCGCCAGGGTCGAGATCGGCAGAGGGAACGACGTGCTGTTGCAGCCGGCGGCGGGGCCCTGGACGACCGCACCGGTCGGGACGGTCCACACTCCGACGCCTGTGCACGTGGCGAATGCAACCCGCGCGCCGTCTGCGGCCAACTCCCGCACGATGGATCTCGTGTAGAGGCCATCGAGCGGCTTCGGCAGTCGGAAGGACAGCCGTGGGGACCGCGTCCAGGCGAAGGAGAGCACGGCGCCGTAAGGGCCCGCCGCCGAGACGATGTCCTGTCTTGCGCCGGATAGCGTCACCCTGCGCAGGTCACCGCCCGACGTGAGGTAGCCGATGGACCGGCCGTCAGGGGCAAAGGCGAGTTGCGTCGCGCGCTCATCCGCGAGCCGCCGCGTCTTCTTGGTCGCGAGGACGAGGACGCCGACTCCACGTGTGCCGGCGTATGCCAGGAGCTTGCTGTCTGGTGACCAGGCGGCAGTCCACGCGCCGCTCAGCACCTTCCGGACACCACGCGCATCCCGCACGGAGATGGAGGAGTCCGGGTAATGAGAGTCCACCTGCGCGACCCAGCGCTGATCGGGCGAGGGTAGACCGGCGAACAGGCGGATCGTCTGTCCCCGGGGCGACCAGGCGATCAGCGAGTCGACTGCCCGGTTGCGGATGACGCGTTCTCCCGAGCCGTCCGCCACGGCGACACGGATCGAGCGGTCGGGCGCAAGCACGACGAACGCGAACTTGCGGGAGTCCGGGGCCCATGCGACTGAGCCGACGCGCGCTACCTCGTCATCTCCGTGCGGCCAGACTCGGCGAGAGGCCGCTCCGTCCCAGCGGGTGACCCACAGAGCGTCGCTTGGGTAAGCGGCTCCGTCGCGATAGACGTTGTAGTGGGTGCGGTAGAGGAGGTGCCGGCCGTCCGGAGAGGGGAGCGGGTCGTCGACGCCGCAGGCCTCCGCTGAGTCGCACGTTCGGGCGGGATCGAAAGTGAGCTGGCCGACCTTCGCTTTGCCGGCCGGATCCACGGCGTAGATCTGGGTCGGGCCCGACACGTTGCTGGTAATGAGGATGCGGGTCGCCCCCATCGCGGGTGTGGGTGTCGCAGCGGCAACGACGACGAACAACACGCGGAGGCTGCGGCGGAATCTCAAAACGCGAGCAGTGGCAGCCGAGCGAACGGGACGAGGTGCAGTCGGGATCCGTCGGCGTATACGAGCCCGTCGTCCATGAAGCGCGCCAGCGTGGCTGTCCCGACGACCGAATCGGCGCCGTCCACGAGTCGCAGCAGATGAAGTCGGCCGTCCAGTGTGTATGCGACGAGGCCTTGAGCTGCGTCATTCAAGACGAGCCGATTCGTGTCGCAGGTCCGCCACGCGCAGACTGGACCGCTTGACACATCCGGAAGGGTCCACGTGTGGAGGGGTGCGGCGCCCCGGATGTCGTAGTCCCGCAATTGGCCACGAGTCAGCAGGATCAGATGGATTCCCGAGAGCTGGGCCGCCCGCGGCGAGACGGGCAGCGACATCAAACGGTTGCCGTCGCGATCCAGGACGATCGTCTCGTTGTCCCCGTAGGCGACAACGTGGCCGTCGTTGACATCGGCGGGATAGAGTGGACCCAGCGTCGAGGCGATGACCGGACAGGGACAGCTCGCCCCATCAACCCGGTGAACGGTCGCACTCGTGACCGGGAACGGTAATTGGGGTGTGCGTGCCTCCGACCATTGCTCGTAGACGAGCAGCCCGCTCGAGCCCGCGAGGCGCCCGAGCGCGGCCGGGAACGCGTTTCCGCAATTCCCGAAGCTTCGCTCGATCACGCCTCCACCACCGGGGGGTGTGAGTAGCCGGAGGTTGAGGGTAAGAGTGATGCTGTTGCACCCGACGTTCAACGCGTACACAAGTCGGTCGCCGGCCAGCGCGAGGTCGTAGAAGATGTAGCGGCCGGTCAGCTCGCCGATCGAGCAGACGTTGAGTCCGCTCGATGGCAAGGCCGGCTCGACGCCGGCCGTCGACGGAGTCCAGACTACGACGGTGTCGCAGGCTTCGAAGGCAACGCGCTTACCGTCCGCTGCGAGCAGCTGGATCGGCGCGTTCGCAAGCAGACCAGTGGGAGCAACCCTGTCCTGCGGAGCGTCCTCCGGCGCCCCATAACGATTGCCGGGGACTGTCTTCACCCACGCGACCCCGCTCATGCGGCCGCCGTATGCATGGTCACCCCGAACGAGTGTCGTCGTCTTTCCCTTCATCGTGACCGACCGGATGTCGCCGCTCGCGATGCTCCAGCTGGAGCCGTACCTCTCCTCCCCGATGACATACGCGATGCTACGGCTGTCGGGAGCCCACGCGAAACCGAGTGCCGATTCGCCCCCGTACTCCGGAGGCGGCCCGACGAAACCGATGTCGTCGGTTAGCTTCCGCACGCGCCGAGTGCGCATGTCGACGACGCGAATCCCGTCGCGGCCCTCAACCGCAAGCCGGACTCCATCGGGCGACCAGGTTGCGGCGAAGCCTGGGACGGGGCGCGCCGCCGCCGAGCCGTTCTTCGCGCGAACCACGGTCACGAGACCATTTGAGAATTCCGCGAGCCAGCGTCCGGTTGGAGAGACCGCGCGACGTTCGTTCCAACCGACCTTCACCAAGTCGCGTGCGCCGGCCACGCGATCGCTTCCCGTGGCTATGTCAAGTGCGTGCACGGTGCCGTTGAGGGCATACGCAACGAGCCGTGAGTCGGGAGACCAGCGAGCAGTGACAGGCCCCCCGCTACCCGGCGGGACGAGTGGACGGGAGCCTCGTCCGTCAGCCCGCATCAGCCAGAGCCCGCTTCCGCAACTGGCGGCGAGGTATCGGCCGTTAGGGGCCGGAAAGAGGCCGATCGGAGCGTACGGCACCCAAGGCGTCTTCCGGCATTCGCCCGGCCAGTGGGTGAGCTGCGCGACCGGCGCTCTGCCGGTCGGATCGACCGCGAAGATCTCGGGGTGTCCCGTCCAGTCGCTGGAATAGAGAATGCGGGTGGGCACCGCCGCATGCGCTGCCGGAGCGAGCCAGAGTGCTAAGACGACTCCAAGCAGTGTCTGCAGTCGACGCCGCGCGCTCGATGAGGTGCTTTCGCAAGGCATTCAGCGCAGAGAGCGGTAGGGGATGAGGCGAACCCGGGCGCCGTCCGCGTAGACGAGGCCCTGGTCCATGAAACGTGCCTCGCTGCCAAATGCCGCAACGGTGTCGCGTCCGTCACTCAGTCGAACGATGTGAACGCGACCTTTCAGCACGTAGGCGGCCAGGCCGCGAGCGGCGTCCTGGACCTTCAGCTCGGCGGTCGTGGGACAGCGCGGTTCGCTGTAGAAGAGGCAGTCGCGACCCACAGAGGCGCTCGGCAGGGGCCAGCTGCGCCGCAGCGTTCCGGTAGCAGTGTCATACACGCGGAGCTCGTGCGGAAGCGCGATCACGATGCCGCCTTCGACGAACTGGGCGGCGGCGGCCTGTACCGAGGTGGAAAGGAGGACGATCCCGAACGGATCTAGCAGCATCAGGCTTTCGAAGCGGAGCGCCGCGATTCGCTTTCCGTCGGTGTCGAGAGCGACAATCGGAGTGACAAAGACTTCGCGACCTCCGGCCGGCGCCGCAGCGTATGCAATCGCCGGGCAGGGGCACCCGGCGGAGGCAGCTCGGAAGAGCGTCATCGCGGTCACCGCGCCGCCCGTAGTCGCAGGATCCGGACGCGTCCCCCACACGCTGTAGAGCAACGTGCCGCCCGCTCCCGCTAGGCCTCCTCCGCCGTCGAAGTGGGAGCCGAGTGAATCTCTGCCCGTCGCAAGCGAATAACGCGCAACGTTCGTTGTGTCTACCGCCTGGAGCAGCGACCAACTAAAGGTTAAGCCCGATGTCTTCTGGCCCCAGGCGACGGAGTCCCCGGCGACGGCGAGGTCATAGATCTCGTCGCGTTGTTCGGGCGGCACGCACGCAGCTGTGCGGTTCGGGCCTTCGTCGAGCTGGCGCACCGCTCCACTGGACGGGATCCATGTGAAGACGTTGAGACACGCGGCATACGCCACGCGTGATCCATCGGCTGCGAGACGCCCGATGCGACCCCCCGCATAGACCCCGTTGACGGACTCCTCGCCCCGATACGCGACTCCGGCGGGCTGCTTCGTCCATGCGATCGATTCGACGTGCCCGCGTCCGTGAACGAGGACACGGTCGCGGCCGTCGAGGGAGACGATATGGACATCCCCTGTAGCCGCGAGGTCGACACTGATCGCCCCTTCGACGTACGCGAGGGCGCGGCTATCCGGGGACCACGAAACTCTGAAAGCTCGGCGGCGGACAAGAACCCTCGAGCGTTTTGTGCGTCGGTTCGTGAGGACGATTCCGTCACTGTTGAGGCTGGCGAGCCACCGGCCGTCAGGCGAGACGGCACGACCCGCCTGCGGCCAGCTCCGAAGCCACGCTCCCGACGACGGGCGTCTTCTATCGAGGCGGAGGAAGTGCGTCATGCCGCCAGGCCCCCAATACGCCACCTCTTTCGAGTCCTTTGCCCATACCGCGTAGGGCGCCTGCGGGTTGACCGCTCCCGTGGGGCCGAATGACGCATCGAGGGTGGCGTCGGCGATCCGCCGTGCGTTCCGCCCAGTCGCGTCGGCGAGCCAGAGCGCACCTGGCTCGCCGAGCTCCCGGTAGATGACCTTGCGGCCGTCAGGCGAAGGCAGAGGATCGACGAATCCGCACGGCAGTGACGAATCGGCGCAGGTCGGGATGCGGTCGAAAGTGATTTGCGCAAGGGGTCTCCGCCCGGTCGGATCGATGGCGAAGATCTGCATCGGACCGGCCCAGTCGCTCGCGTAGAAGATGCGCGTCGCAGCTACGGCGTCGCTGGGCGTCCAGATGGGCACCGTGAATACGAACACGGCGAGGTAACGGGCGACCTTACAGAGGACGGTATTCACGGCAGTTGTGCGAAGGGGACGAGTCGAAGCCGCGGTCCGTCGGCATACACAAGCCCGCTCTCCATGAAGCGCGCCATCATCCCGATACCGAGCGTTGAGGTTATTCCGTCGCGGAGGCGCAACACGTGGACTTGACGATCGAGCACGTACGCGACGAGTCCGCCGGCGGCGTCCTGCAACGTCAGAGGCGGTTGCGGACAGGCCCATGGGTGGGGACTGCCGCAGGTGCCTCCGCCGTCGACGTCCGGCAAACCCCAAGAGTGCAGCAGCGCACCGGTCGTCGAGTCGTAGTCGCGCAGCTGCCCCCGCACCAGGACGACGAGATCGCCTGCGGAGAGTAGAGCTGCGAGCGCGTGAACGGGAACGCTGAGGAGTTGGTTTCCGTTGCGATCGAGGATGAGGGTCGCATTGGTTCCCCTTGCGACGACTCGACCTTGGTCTACTGCTGAGGGCTGCAGGGGGCCTGGCGCCGACGCAACGATCGGGCACTCGCAGCCCGCAGGCTCCAGCCGGTAGATGTCTTGTTTGACTGCGACGCCGCACGGTGCGGGCGGAGCGCCCTCCTCCCATCGGCTGAAGAAGAGCGAGTCACCCGATCCGACAAGGTCTCCGAGGCCGGACTTTGCCACCGTGCAGCCTGCGAATCCCCCGCCGGTGGCGACCTCTTGGAGCGAGTCAGCCTGGGAGAGACTCTCTTGCAGCAGAAACCAGCGCTGGCTCATATTCCCGTCCCGAACACCGAAGGCCAGTCGGTCCCCGGCGAGCGCGATGTCGTAGATTTCGAACGGGTTGTAGACCCGACTTGTCGTGCACTGGGGGGTGAGCGAAGCCGCCGGTTCGACTTGACTGACGCTTCCCGTCTGTGGCGTCCACACGAAGAGATGCCCGCAGGTCGTATACGCGACCCGGTCCCCGTCAGCCGCCAGGCGCCCGATCGGCCACGGCGCTTCGAGCGTCTGCGGAGAGACGGTCGCGGCGCGCCGCTCTTCAGCAGGCCGGTAGCGCAGCTTCCGGTTCGGCCTGATCCAGGAGAGTTCTCCGATCGAACCGCCGCGGTCGCTGCTCGCCCTCAAAAGCGTGCGCACGCTTCCGGAGGTGGTGACAACCTTCAAATCTCCCGAAGAGAAGTTCGTGATCCGCGTATTGACGACGAACGCCAAGGCCCGATCGTCGGGTGCCCAGGCAACCTCGGTTGCATGGGAGGCGGTGAGAACACGTCTCGCGTCGGCTGCGGCGTCGTACAGCTCGACGCCGCGCATGGTGTCGAGCGCGAGCAGATGACCGCGATGTGACCATGAAGACCGGTAGCCGACGGAGCCGAGCTCTTTCAGCGAGGAGGTCCCGATCCTTGCGACTGTGAGTCCACGTGACCCGTGGAACGCGACCATTCGCCCGTCTCCCGACCAGCTGAGGCTCAACCCGTAAGAGTCGCTCACTTGCCGCTCGTGTTTGCCGTCGGGGCTGACGACCTTGACCTCCTGGAAGTACGGTTGATAGGTCCCACGGGCGAGTGCGATCCACCGTCCGTTCGGGGACCACGCGAACTCGGCCACATCGTGCGCGAGTGTTCGCGCTCGACCTGCCCGCCACACCTCGAGCGACCTCTGCTCGTCAGCGGACACGAAGGCGAGCGACCGGCTGTCCGGCGACCACCGGGGGTTGTAGCCAGCTGCGATCCGACGGGCGGTGAGGCCCGGAACGCGCACCGACCACACGGCCCCGCCGCTGAGGTAGGCCAGCTGCTTCGAGTTTGGCGCCCACACAAATGCCGTTGCGCATTCGCCTGGACGCCTCGGTAGCGCCTTCGGGTCGCGCCCGTCCGCCCGGGCGACGAATGCGTTTGCCGCACCGGCACAGGCGTACGGACTGCCGCCGTACGCGAGCCAGCGGCCGTCCGGTGACGGGGTTGCGGTGCCGTACCCGCAGCCCTCGAGCAGGGGCTCGCATGCAGCCGGATGCCCGAATGTCAGCTGCGCCGGCCGACGGGGCCGTGAAGGGTCGAGCGAATACACCTCCCTGATCCCGGTCCGGTCACTCGTGTAGATGAGCCGGGTGGGTGCAGCGGCGTGCCCCGCCGGGACGATCCACAGCGCCAAGGCGACCCCGAGCAACGCCCTACGCATGACGTCCCGGACATTACGACGGAGTTCTGATCAGGTGGTAATGAATTGGTGAAGAAGGACACAACCGGACAGCCGGTACCCTAGGTCCGGCAATGGCTCAGCAGCTCGGCTCCTTCGAGAAGATCCTCCGCGTCGGCGAGGGCCGCCGCCTGAAACGGCTGGCCCAGCAGGCTGCGTACATCACCTCGATCGAGCCCGACTTCCAGGCTCTCTCGGACGACGAGCTGCGCGGGAAGACGGCCGAGTTCCGGGAACGGCTGGACAACGGGGAGACGCTCGAGGAGCTCCTGTTCGAGGCCTTCGCGGCCGTCCGCGAGGCGCGCGCGCGGGAGTCCGGCCAGCGGATGTTCGACGTCCAGCTGATGGGCGGCATCGTGCTCCACGAGGGCGACGTGGCCGAGATGAAGACCGGCGAGGGCAAGACGTTCGTCGCGAGCCTCGCGCTGTACCTGAATGCCCTCGAAGGGAGAGGCGTCCACCTGATCACGGTCAACGACTATCTCGCCAAGCGCGACGCGGAGTGGAACCGCCCCGTCTACGAGCGCCTCGGCATGACCGTCGCCTACATCGAGAACATGATGCCGTTCGCGGAGCGGAAGGCTGCCTACGACGCCGACATCACGTACGGCACGAACTCCGAGTTCGGCTTCGACTACCTCCGTGACAACATGGCCGTCAGCCTCGAGGGGGTCGTCCAGCGCAGCCACGCGTACGGGATCGTCGACGAGGTCGACTCGATTCTGATCGACGAGGCGCGCACGCCGCTGATCATCTCGGGCGAGCCCGAGACGGCCGCCCAGATCTACTACGACTTTGCGCGCATCGCCCGTTCGCTGACGGGCGTGCCGCACGATCCGCTACTGAAGGGCGGCAATCCGGACGCGGACTACGAGTACGACGAGAAGCACAAGACGGTCGCGCCGGGGCAGGCGTCGATCGAGGCCGTTGAGCGCGCGCTCCGCATCGAGAACCTCTACGACCCGCGCAACAACCAGCTCGTCAACCACTTGATCCAGGCGCTGAAGGCCGACTCGCTCTACAAGCGGGACGTCGACTACGTGATCCAGGACGGCGAGGTGAAGATCGTCGACGAGTTCACCGGCCGGATCATGGAAGGCCGCCGCTGGTCAGAAGGTCTCCATCAGGCGATCGAGGCGAAGGAGGGCGTGAAGATCCAGGAGGAGAACGTCACGCTCGCGACGATCACGCTCCAGAACTACTTCCGCCTCTACGAGAAGCTCGCCGGCATGACCGGTACCGCGAAGACCGAGGAGAAGGAGTTCGTCGAGATCTACAACCTGCACGTCGTCGAGATCCCGACCAACGTCCCGGTCACGCGCGAGGACAAGAACGACCTCATCTTCAAGTCGAAGGAGGGGAAGTTCGAGGCCGTGCTCCGCGACATCAAGGAGCGCCACGAGGCGGGGCAGCCCGTGCTGGTCGGCACGATCGCAGTCGAGACGTCGCAGTACCTGAGCGAGCTGCTGAAGCGGCAAGGCATCCCGCACAACGTCCTGAACGCGAAGGAGCACGCGCGCGAGGCGGAGATCATCAAGGACGCAGGCCAGAAAGGCGCGGTCACGATCGCGACCAACATGGCCGGCCGCGGCGTCGACATCAAGTTGGGGGACGGCGTCGTCGATGCCGGGGGCCTGTATGTGCTCGCGACCGAGCGCCACGAGGCGCGCCGCATCGACAATCAGCTGCGCGGCCGGTCAGGCCGCCAGGGCGATCCCGGCGAGACCCGTTTCTATTTGTCCGGCGAGGACGACCTCGTGCGGCTCTTCGCGGGCGACCGGATCAAGCGCATCATGGAGCGCTTCAAGATCCCCGAGGACCAGCCGATGGAGGCGAAGATCCTTTCGAGCCAGATCGAGGGCGCACAGAAGAAGGTCGAGGAGCAGAACTTCGTCGCCCGCAAGAACGTGCTCAAGTACGACGACGTGATGAACACACAGCGCGTCGTCATCTACGAGCAGCGACGCGCTGTGTTGGAAGGCCAGGACATGTCCGACCAGGTTCGCGAGTGGATCGAAGAGGTGGTCACCCGCACGGTCGCGCAGTTCACGCAGGAGGAGTACTCCGAGGAGTGGGATCTCGAGGCGCTCGTGAAGCAGATGGCCGCCCTCTACGACACGGAGGTCACCGTCGACGAGCTGCGGGAGGACCTCGGCGAGATCACCCGCGAGTCGCTGGTCGAGGAGTTCACCGACGACGCACGCGACGCGTACACGGCGAAAGAGGAGGAGCTGACGCCCGACCTGATGCGGGAGCTCGAGCGCTTCGTCATCCTGCAGGTCGTCGACCAGCGCTGGCGCGAGCACCTCGACGCGATGGACTACCTGCGCGAGGGCGTCCACCTTCGCGCAATGGCGCAGAAGGACCCGCTCGTCGAGTACCGCCACGAAGGGCACATCATGTTCGAGGAGCTCGGCGCGCAGATCCGCGAGGAGGTCGTGCTCACGCTCTTCCACGCGCAGCTCGCGCCCGAGGAGGCCGACGAGCTGCAGCGCGCCCAGGAGGCGGCCGCGAACGGCGGCGGCCTGCAGTACGAGCACCAGTCGCTCGCCGGGGCCGACGCGATCGCCGCGGCGGGGGGCGGGGGAGTCGCAACCGGGGCGACGGCGACCCTCTCCGTCGCGGGCGGCAGCTCGACCTCGACGGCGGGCGCGCCGCGTCCGATCGTCAAGTCGGACCGCGAGAACATCGGCCGCAACGACCCGTGCTGGTGCGGCAGCGGCAAGAAGTTCAAGAAGTGCCACGGGGCTTGACGCCACCGCGCTGAAGTTGAAATCCTCTCACTGCTCGCTCGAGCAGCGACGAAAGGGGGCAGAGAGAGGAGAAATCGTGGCAAAGCCCTTTCGGCTTTCACTGCTGGCCGCGCTCGTCGTCAGCGTAGTCCTGCTCCTTCCTGTCTCCGCCTTGGCGGACCCAGGCACGATCAAGATGAAGGACGACTGCGATCCTGTGACGTTCAACCTTGCGGTTCCGGGTGACCCGCCGACGTGCGTAGGGAACGGAGGCACGACGTTCGACGACTTCATCGGCCAGCTCGTCGACCACAAGTTCGCAGGTGCGTGGCGGTTCTCGCCCAACCGGGTGAAGATCGATGCAGGCGCGTCGCTCCGGATCTGGAACCAGGGCGGCGAGACACACTCGCTCACCGAGGTGACGCAGTTCGGCGGGGGCGGTGTCGTTCCACCGCTGAACCAGATTCTGTTCGGAACGCCGTTTCCACCGACGTTCTTCTTCCCACCGTTCAACTTCGTCCCAGCGGGTGGAACGACAACGATCACCCCTGCGACGTTGACGCCTGGAACGCACCTCTTCATCTGCGTGATCCATCCGTGGATGGAAGAGACGGTCGTGGTCAGCGGCGGAGACTGAGCGAAGACTGACCCACTGTTGAAGCACAGACGGCTCCGGCGGACATGTTGGGGGAGTCCCCCAACATGTCCGCGGCGGTTGGCTACGCTTCGTCCGTGGCCGAACAGCACGCGCAGCCGCTGAGCGAACAGCTCGAGGAAATCAGGACCCAGCTCGCCTGGGTCCGTGATTACCTTTGACCCCGCCGCGCTGACCGCCCGCCGCGCCGAGCTCGAGGCGCAGATGGGCGAGCCCGGCTTCTGGGACGACCAGGAGCGGGCGGCCACGATCTCCACGGAGCACTCGCGCGTGACGCGCAAGCTCGACCGGTACGAGCAGCTCACGCGCGACTACGAGGACGCGCGGGAGCTCTTCTCCATGGACGGCGGCATGGAGCAGGAGATCGCCGACTCGATCGCGCCGCTCCAGCAGGAGCTCGCACGCCTGCAGGAAGAGGCCCTCTTCAGCGGCGAGTACGACGCCGGCGACGCGGTCGTCACCCTGCAATCGGACGTCGGCGGCACCGACGCCCAGGACTTCACCGAGATGCTGCTCCGCATGTACCAGCGCTGGGCGGAGGACCGCGGGTTCAAATCCGAGGTGATCGAAGCGAGCCCGGGGGAGGAGGCCGGGCTGAAGTCGGCGACCTTCACGGTCGAGGGCGAGAACGCGTACGGGATCCTCCGCGCCGAGCGTGGCAAGCACCGCCTCGTCCGCCTCAGCCCCTTCGACCAGGCGCACCGGCGGCACACCTCCTTCGCGCAGGTGATTCCCGCGCCGCTGATCTCGCAGGACGGCGACGTCGAGATCGACGAGGGCGACCTGCGCATCGACACGTATCGCGCACAGGGGGCGGGCGGACAGCACGTGAACAAGACCGACTCCGCGGTCCGCATCACCCACCTCCCCACGGGGGTCGTCGTCCAGTGTCAGAACGAGCGCTCGCAGACCGCGAACAAGCAGACGGCCATGCGCATCCTCAAGTCGCGCCTCGCCGAGCTCGCGGAGGAGGAGCGAGAGCAGGAGCTGGCGAAGGAACGGGGTGTGGTCAGCATGGGCTTCGGCGGCAACCCCATCCGCAGCTACGTCCTGCACCCGTACCAGCTCGTCAAGGACCACCGGACCGACCTCGAGGTCGGGAACGCCCAGGGGGTCCTCGACGGCAACCTCGATCCCTTTATCCATGCCTATTTGCTCGCCCGTGCGGCCGGTAACGTGGTCTGACCCCTCAGGTAGACTGGCCTGCACCTCAGGCCGGTGCGCGCCCAGGAATCCGCGCCCCCTCAGAACACGGTGTCGGACGTAACCCTTCAGACAGAGGAGATCCCCGCGGAGCCGCTGCCGGGCCCGCAGCCGACCGAGGCACCGGTCGCCGGGCCGTCGTCGATGATCGTCTTCGACGCGGTCACGAAGGTCTACGAGCCCGACGTCACCGCGCTCCGCGACGTCTCGTTCGTGATCGACAAGGGCGAGTTCGTCTTCGTCGTCGGTGCCTCAGGCTCGGGGAAGTCGACGATCATCCGGCTGCTGCTCAAGGAGCTCGAGCCGACGCGTGGGCGGATCGTCGTCGGCGGGCGCGACCTGACCCGCCTGCGGCGCTCGAACGTCCCGCAGCTGCGCCGCAACGTCGGCTGCGTCTTCCAGGACTTCAAGCTCCTGCCGAGCCGCACCGCCGCCGAGAACGTCGCCTACGCCCTCAAGGTGCAGGGGGAGAGCGCCAACAACATCCGGCGCAAGGTGCCGGAGGTCATGAACATGGTCGGCCTGGCGCACAAGATGAACTCGCTTCCCGACGAGCTCTCCGGCGGCGAGCAGCAGCGCGTCTCGATCGCGCGCGCGTTCGTCAACCATCCGCCCCTGCTCGTCTGCGACGAGCCGACGGGGAACCTCGATCCCGACACGTCGGTCGGGATCATGCAGCTCCTCTACCGCATCAACCGAGCCGGCACGACGATTCTGATGGTGACCCACGACCGCGAGATGGTCGACAAGATGCGCCGCCGCGTGATCGCGCTCGAGGACGGACGCCTTGCGCGCGACGAGCGCCGCGGCGGCTATGAGTCCTAGTGCCCCTTCCAGCAGTACATGCCTGCTTCTGGCCCGCGATCACGCGGCGCCAGAGTCCACCCTCTTCCTCAGCAAGGCGGTCCAGCCTTGCTTCGGTCGAGTGCGGCCTCTGGCTTGGTGCTCGCGACCCAGAAGCTAGACGGCATTACTGGAAGGGGCACTAGATGGAACGGCTGAAGCTCATCTTCACGGAGTCGCTGCGCTCACTCGGCGCGAACGCGTCCACGACGCTCGCCGCGACGGTGACGGTCTTGATCGGCATGTTCCTGCTCGGACTGTTCATCGCCTTCGGTACCTGGGTCGTCTCCTGGAGCAACCACGTCAAGCGCGAGCTCGTCGTCCACGTCTACTACTGCACGAGCGACACGTGCGCAGCCGAGGCGACACAGGTGCAGATGAATCGGACCGCCAACATCGCCACCTCCAGCCCGTTGGTGAAGAACGTGCAGTTCGTGTCGAAGCAGAAGGCGCTCGAGCTGATGCGGCAGAAGCATCCGGAGGAGGTCAACGCGCTGCCGAGCAACCCGTTCCCGAACGCGCTGACGGTGATCCCGAAGAACGCAGACGACATCGAGAAGGTGGCGGGGCTCTTCCAGGCGAGCCCGTCTGTCGGGATCGACAAGGTGGACTACGGCAAGAAGACGACCCATCGCGTGCTCAAGCTCGCCCACGTGATCGAGATCTTCTTCATCATCGCCGTGCTGCTGCTGCTCTCGGCTTCGACGCTCCTGATCGCCAACACGATCCGGCTCTCGATCTTCTCGCGCCGGCGAGAGATCGAGGTGATGAAGCTCGTCGGCGCGACGAACTGGTTCGTACGCGGGCCGTTCATGCTCGAAGGACTGCTGTGCGGCGTGGCCGGGGCGCTCGGCGCGGTCGTGCTGCTCATCGTCGGGAAAGAGGTCGCGCTGCCCTCGCTGCTCCACACAGGCCCCCTCAACGCAGGCGACGACGTGAACGCGCTCGCCTTCGAGCTCAACGCACTGATCCTGCTCGCGACCGGGCTCTTGCTCGGCGCCGCCGGCTCGGGCCTCACCATCCGCCGCTTCCTGCGGGTCTGAACCAGATCGACTCCGACCGCCTCGTCGTCGAGGTCGACAGGCGCGGCAAGCTGCTCGTCGGCGAGCCGTACTTCGTCCCGAACGTTCCCGTCACGCTCGACCGCAAGGGCGCAGGCGATCTGCGCCCGGGCGACCTCGTCGTCGTGCGCACGGGACGAGGCCGCGCGCGGGTGGAGCGCAAGCTCGGCAAGGCGAACGACATCAGGGTCGTGCTCGAAGGCCTGCTCGTCCACACCGGCGCGCGGACCGAGTTCGAGCCGTATGAGGCGCCCACGCCGGATTTCTCGGACCGGGTCGACCTGCGTGACCAGCTCTGCTTCACGATCGACCCGGAGACGGCGAAGGACTTCGACGACGCCATCTGCGTCGAGCAGGAGGGGGACGGCTTCCGCTGGTGGGTGCACATCGCCGACGTGTCGGCGTATCTGCCGACCGGTGTGCCCCTCGACCACGGTGCCGCCCAGCGGGCGTTCTCGACCTACGTGCCCGGCACCGTGGCGCCGATGCTGCCGGCCGAGCTGTCGGAGGACCTCTGCAGTCTGCGCCCCGACCAGGACCGCCTGTGCCTCACCGTCGAGATGGCTCCCGACGGGACGCCGTCGTTCTATCGCTCCGTCATCCGCAGCAAGGCCCGGCTGACCTATGCAGAGGCCGAACGGCGCGACGCGAGGCCGGACGTCGCCGCCGCGCTGGAGCTGACCGACCGGCTCACGGCGGAGATGCGGGACCGGCGCTTCGCGCGCGGTGCGCTCCGGATCGAGAGCCCGGAGATCAACTTCGAGTTCGACGGCAAGGGCGGGGTCGCCCGGGCCTGGAAGGAGACCGAGCCGACCGCGCACCGGCTGGTCGAGGAGCTGATGGTCGCCGCGAACGAGGCCGTCGCACGGCTGCTGTCGGGCCGCCGGCGCGAGACCCTCTATCGCGTCCACGAGCAGCCCGACCCGCAGGCGGTCGGGCTGCTGCTGCGCAAGCTCGCCGAGCTCGAGGTGCCCACCCCTCCGGCGCCCGAGCAGCTCTCACCGGCTGCGGCGGCCAAGGTCGCCGCCGACGCCAGCGAGCTGGTGACGGACTACGTCTCCCGAGCGGGGCGCGGGAGGGAGGCGTTCCCGGCGCTGGTGCTGCGCGCGCTCAAGCAGGCGCGCTACCACCCCGAGAACCTGGGCCATTCCGGCCTCGCCGGTACTGCCTACTGCCACTTCACCTCACCGATCCGGCGCTATCCGGATCTCGTCGTCCACCGCACGCTCCTGCGGGAGCTGGGTCTCTCCGACGAGCTTCCGGCCGAGGACATCGAGGCCCTCGCCGAGCACGCCTCGATGCGCGAGCGCGAGGCGGCCCAGGTCGAGTACCTCGCCGACGAGCTCTGCCTCTGCTGGCTGCTTGAGTCGACGCTCTTCGAGCGGGGCTGGGACGACCCCTTCGAGGGCGAGATCATCGGGATGATTGGCTCCGGCCTCTTCGTCCGCTTCGGCGAGGTCTTCGAGGGCTATCTGCCCGCCAGGCGCCTCGCCGGGGACTACTACGAGCTCAACGAGCTGGGCACGGCCATGTCGGGGCGGCGTGGGGGCGGGACGTTCCGGCTCGGCGACCCGATCCAGGTGCTCGTGGAGCGGATCGAGAAGGCCGAGGGCAAGGTCGAGCTTTCACATGCAGGCCGCACCCGAAAGGGGGGAAAACCGTAACGCTTTCCGCCGTCCTGTAGACGAGACTCCAGGACATGAAGAAGCGACTGTTCATAGCTCTCCTGATCATCGCGGTGCTGCTGCTGGCGGCTCTCGGGACGATCATCAAGACGGGCGGCAGCTGATGCTCTCGCTGGCAGTCGCCGTTCCGCTCGCCTTCCTGCCGATCGTGAGCCTCGTGGCCACGCTCCGCTGGATGGCCGTGTCGGCCCGCGTCTAGCCCGCGTCTAGCGGACGATCCGGAAGGTCCGGGTGCCCATCATCGGGCCGTAGTCGACCCGGGATCGTACGCCGTAGCCGGGCCAGACGAACCAGGTGTAGAGCCCGGGCTTCAGGCTGTACTTCCGCCCGGCGTACTTCCAGCTCTTCTTCAGCTTGTACGAGGGGCGGACCGGCCAGACACTGAGGATCTTCTCGCCGGCGAGGAACAGCTGCGCGTTGTAGTACTGGGCCTCGGCGGCGAGCTTCCACGTCAGCTTCGGCGCCTTGCGCAAGCGCGCGCCGTCCTTCGGCGACCTGAGCAGGTCCTGCCTCGGCACGGCGACGGCCGCGACGCCGGCGGAGCGGTTGCCCGCCGCGTCGAGCGCCATCACGAGGTAGCGGTATTCCACGCCGTTCAAGAGGCCCCGGTCGACGTACCGCGAGGCCCTACCCTGGTAGACGACCTGCTCGTCGCCGGCGGCGCTCAGTGACCGCGTGTCGCTCGTCGACCGGACGACGACGACTTCTCGTCCGCCTGCGCTCCACTCGATGCGAACTGCGCCGTCGAGCGGCGTCACCTTCACGTTCGTGACCTCGACCGGAGGCCTGGGCGGCGGCGCGGGGGGCGGCGCCGTGCTGCCGACCGGCAGCACCGTGAGCGTGGCCGTCTTCACGGCCGAGTTTCCCGAGGCATCACGTGCCTCGAACGTGACCGTGTTGGGGCCGAGGGGCAAGATCGACGCGAGGCTCGGGATGATGAGGGGGTGGGGGTCGACGACGTCGACGGCTCGGGCGGACTGGACGAAGGCCACGACGGCCGGATCCGAGCTCGAGACGCCGTCGGGCGACGTCGCGACGATGCTGTGGTTGAGCGGCACGTACAGCGCCGGCGGCGTCGTGTCGGCAACCGAGATCGTGAACGACGCGGTGCCCGTGTTCCCGTGCGAGTCGGAGGCGCTGCAGGTGACCGTTGTGACGCCACCCGGGAAGGTGGATCCGCTCGGAGGGTTGCAGTTGACAGGTTTGGGCCCCTCAGCGGCATCCGTCGCTGTCGGAGCGGTGTAGGTGACGATCGAGCCTGAAGGGCCGTTCGCCTCGACCACGCGGTTCGACGGCACGTCCGAGAACGTCGGCCCCGCTGTGTCGACGAAGGTCACGGTCACGACGAAGGACGCGGTCGCTGAGTTGGTGCCGTCAGAGGCCGTGCAATTGACGGTGGTCTGACCGACCGGAAAGCTGGAACCGGAGGGTGGTGTGCAGGTGACGGTGGGAGCTGCGCCGCTGTCGTCTGTTGCGGCGACCGTGTAGGTCACAACCGCGGCCGTGCCCGAGGTCGTGGCGCCGATCGGTGGCGGCGGGTTCGGGGTGAACGCCGGCGCCTGGGTGTCGGTGAAGGTGACCGTCGCGGTGAGCTGCACCGTGGCGCTATTTCCATGAGCGTCCGTCGCTGTACAGGTCACGACGTGGGATCCGGGGGTGAAGACGGTTCCGGACGGCGGGTCGCAGGCCGCCTGCACCGGCCCGTCGACGATGTCCGTCCCGGTAACCGCAGGCCAGCTGACCGCAGCTCCCGCGGGACTAGATGCGGCCACTGGGGCGGGGTCGGGGGGATCCGCTAGTGCCGGTGGAGTCGTGTCTTGAACGGTGACGGTCGCCTCGCCGTGCACGGGGTTGCCTGCGTCATCGACGCCGTCGCAGCTCACCGTCGTCGTGCCGAGCGGGAACGAAGCCGTGACGGAGAACTCGCCCGTGCCGCTGCCGGAAGGCGAGCAGGTGACACTGATTGGATTACCGCTGGCCGGATCGAACGCCTTCACGTGAAAAGTCGCGGGAGCGCCGTCCGCGCTGGTGGCCTCCTTGGTGTCCCCGTCCATCTTGATTGCCGGTGCCGCGCCAGAGGTTGCCGAGACGGCAAGACCCGCAATCAGCGCGATCGTGGCAGTCGTGAGCAGTAGCCGCAGAAGCAGCCTCATAGCCCGTGCCCGGTCAAGACGTAGACGAAGACGGTGATGACGAACGCCGCGAGACCGACGAGCACGAGATCCTGCTGGTGGTCGACCATCACGCGCCCCACCGGAGTGAAGCGCGCGGGAGTCCCCGGCAACGTCGCGGCGATCAGGAAGAGCAGGGCCGCGAGGCCGACCCCCGCGATGAAGAGGACGCTGGTGAGCGTGGCGTTACCGCCGGTCGAGGGCGCGCGCCTCGCGCCGACCTGGACCGGAACGACGACCGCGGGCGCCGGAGTCGTCGACACGGGTACGGTCGTCGTGACGGCACGCGTCGCGGCCTTCTTGGGCTGCCGCTTGGGCTTCCGGGCGGCGCGGGGCTTGGTCCGCGTCGGCGTCACCGAAGCCCGCGGCGGCGTGTAGCTGGGGGCCCGATAGGTCGTCGTCGGGGGGTGATACGTGGGCCTCGGAGCGGGCGAGCTTCGCTTCGGCGCCGGCTTCGGAGCGGGCTTGGGCGCCGGTTTGGGCGCCGGTGCAGGATCGGGCGCCGGCTCGGTCGTCGCCGGTGCAGTTGTGTCGTCGAGGGTGCCGAGCGGCGCAGCCCCTGCGGTCACCGCGAGCGCGAGCGCCGCTCCGCCCGCGAGCAGCGCCAAAACAGCCGCAGCAGCAGCCACAGACTTCGCGCTGACCCCTCGTCTCCTCAACCGCAGATCGACCTTCTCCCCAGCTAGCAGGCCTTGATTGTAGGAGTGATTCAGGGGGTCTGTCCATTTTGCGAGTCATACACTTCAAGACGTGCGGAAAGAGCGGGAAAACCTGGTCGTGGACAACCGGCGGGCACGCCACGACTACCACCTGCTCGAGCGCGTGGAGGCCGGTCTGGTGCTCACCGGCACCGAGGTCAAGTCCCTCCGGGACGGCCGAGCGTCGCTCCAGCAGTCGTACGCGGACATCCGCGACGGGGAGGCCTGGCTCGTAGGCGCCCACATCTCCGTCTACGAGCAGGGCAATCTCGCCAACCACGATCCCGACCGTGACCGGAAGCTCCTGCTCCACAAGAAGGAGCTGAGCTCCCTGGCCGGCAAGGTCACCCAGCGCGGCCTGACCCTCGTCCCGACGAAGCTCTACTTCAAGAACGGCCGGGCCAAGGTCGAGCTCGCCCTGGCGAGGGGCAAGGAGGGGCGTGACAAGCGCCGCGACATCGCCAAGCGCGAGGCCGACCGTGACATGCAGCGTGCCTTGAAATCACGCCGCTAGTGCGATCTGGAGCGATCCACTCGAGGACGCCTGACGTAGTCTGAGCAACGCAGTCAGGACAGGGGGGTTCTCATGATTCGCGTCTTCTCGGTCGTGGTCGCGCTGCTGGCGGCGGCGATCGTGTCGGGCGGTGCGCCTGCCGCCAGGCAAGCCTTCCCGGAGGTCATTCAGCTTCCACGGGGATTCCAGCCCGAGGGGCTCGAGATCGGGAAAGGCACGACGTTCTACGTAGGCTCCGTTGCGAACGGAGCCGTCTACCGAGGCAATCTGCGCACGGGCGCCGGTGCCATCCTCGTGCCGGGGGAGTCGGGCAAGTCCGCGACGGGCATCGAACTCGACAACCGGAACCGGCTCTGGGTCGCCGGCGCAGGCACCGGCAAGGCACGCGTGTACAACGCACGGAACGGAGCGCTGATCCGCGAGTACACGTTCGCGAGCTCCGACACGTTCATCAACGACGTGGTGGTCACCCGTAGCGCTGCGTTCTTCACCGACTCGCGCAGGGCGGTCCTCTATGTCGTGTCGATCGGGTCCGGCGGTGCGCTCGGAGGCTTCCGCACGCTTCCGATCACGGGCGACTTCTCGCTCGCAGGTGGGTTCAACCTCAACGGCATCGACGCGACGCGCAACGGCAAGACGCTGATCGCCGTTCAGTCGAACACGGGCAAGCTCTTCCGGATCGACCCGGCGTCCGGGGTGGCGCGGGAGATCGCGCTCGGCGGGGACAGCGTCCCCAACGGCGACGGGATCCTGCTCGCGGGGAAGACGCTCTACGTCGTCCAGAACCAGCAGAACCGCGTCGCCGTCGTCAGGCTCGCGGCCAACCTCAGCTCGGGCACGGTGCTGGCGCGCCTCGCCGACTCCGACTTCTCGGTCCCGACCACGATCGACGACCACGGCCGCCGGCTCTACGTCGTGAACGCCCGGTTCGGGGTTGCGAATCCCGCGAGCGCGGAGTTCCAGGTGGTGCAGTTCCGGAACCCGAGCGGAGGCTGAATCCGGGCTACAATGGACGGACATACGGGGGCGACCTGGTTTCGACGTGGTCGATTCTCCGGCAGAGCTGCAAGCCGAGGTCGCCGGTTGGCCTCGTAAATCAACCGGCAAACCAAGTAAGTGCGAAGAACGAACTCGCACTCGCTGCCTAACCTAGTTAGGTGACGACGTCGCTCCGGACTGGGCCCGTGGTTCGGGTAGCGGCGCCAGAAAACGGGCTCGGCGCGGAGGGAGAGCCAATCGCCCGAAGCGCGACACCTAAGGATGGCTGGCCCGCCGGTAGGGCGTCCGCCTCCGGCCGTCGGGCGAGATCCAATGGCGGACTACGCTTGTAGACGTTCTGACCGGTGCGGCGACGGACGCGGGTTCGATTCCCGCCGCCTCCACTCATCCGCTGGAAGTCGTGACGCACCTGTGACGGTCCTGTTACGGCGCCGTAACGGCCAAGTGTGTCATCACTTGCGCGACACCTAGCACAAACGCACAGCGGAGGCGATTCGATGCAAAGGCTCTTTCTCGGGATCGGTGCCCTGGCGGTGATTGCCATCTCGATCGGGACTTTGACGGCAGGCGCTGTCACCTCCAAGCCGCTCGTGGCGGTGCAGGTGGACGAGTTCAGCGTCTTCCCAGGGACGCAAGGCGCTCCAGTCGGCAAGGTCAGGTTCGTGGTCACGAACATCGGCAAGGTCGAGCACGAGTTCGTCGTCTTGAAGACGGCCAAGCCCGCCGGCAATCTGCTCGGGGGCGACCACGGCCCCAACCGGGCCGACGAGAGCGGCGCCGTCGGTGAGATCGATGGGATACCCCCCGGCCAGGCGAGGACGCTGAACCTCCGCCTCAAGCGGGGGCACTACGCACTGGTCTGCAACCTGCCGGGGCACTACAAGACCGGGCAGTTCGCGGACTTCTACGTTCGTTAGGCCCGTTACGCCGAGCGCCCGGAGGTCGTCCCTCGACTTCCGGGCGTTTCTCTCCCAGCGGGCGCCAGCATGTCACCGATAACGCAAGAGCCGACCGCATAGATGCCGGCGCGGCTGGGGAATGTCTCGCGGGTTCCATTGCCACCGGACGGCATACACCGTTGAGATAGAACGCAAGGGTGCGTTCAACTCACGAGGGCGCCTCCTCGGCTATAGAGCCACTGCGTAAAGCGGCCATTCGCCTAGTCCTTTCAGCTCTCGAACGCCGCGTGATTCGAACTCGATACCCGAACCAGCGACGAGGTCTTTGACTGTGGCTGATACGAGAATCTCCCCGTCGTTGGCCGTCGCGGCGATTCTCGCTCCCATGCTGACTGCGATACCGGCGACCTTGTCGCCCAGGAGTTCGCACTCGCCGGTATGGACGCCTACGCGTATCTGAAGGCCGGTCTCTGCGGCCGCGCTCACGATCTCCTGCGCACACCTGATCGCGCGGGCGGGGCCGTCGAACGAGGCGAAGAAGCCATCCCCGGCGGTGTCGAGTTCACGACCACGGAACCTTGCGATCTCCCGTCTCGCAGCTTGTTGGTGTGCCGCGAGAAGGTCGCGCCATGCGCGGTCACCGACCGCCGCCATCCGCTCGGTTGATTGGACAATGTCCGTGAACAGCAGCGTCGTCAGCACGCTGTCAGGAACGTCGCCGCGCTCGTGGTCAGTAAGGAACCGTTTGAGTTCAGGAATTAGTTCCGGAACGTGCCACGGAGACCCGAATTCGCTCGCACGCACCATCTGCGCGTTGCGCAACTGCTGCCCGAGCTCCCAACCGCCATCACCGACGCTGCCATAAAACACCAAAGCTGGAACGTGGACGGCGGAGACAATGTCACTGACATCCGTCTCTTGAACCATTCGCAAGTAATGGGCCGCCGCGCCAGGGCTCGCCGCGAGGCGGCAGAAGTTAACCCACCAATCGACGTACTCACGATCCATGCCTTCTTTGACCATGGAGGCTTGGTAATCCCGCTCGCCCCAGCGCATCCGCACCGCACGCACCTCCGTAGACCAGTCTTGTTCTCGTGGACGAGCGAGCGTCCCAACAGTGACTAATGCCTCTGTTCGCTCCGGGTAGGTCGCAGCGAAAAGGACGCACAGGCGGCCCATCGAAGCCAGGCCCAGCAGCGCCGCCCGCTCCGAGCCGACAGCATCGAGGACCGCGCGAATGTCGTCCATCC
This sequence comes from Gaiellaceae bacterium, assembly GCA_035764165.1. Classification (GTDB taxonomy): domain Bacteria; phylum Actinomycetota; class Thermoleophilia; order Gaiellales; family Gaiellaceae; genus 3-1-20CM-4-69-9. The sequence continues at coordinate 40,827 of DASTZS010000059.1, forward strand.
GCGTCTCAAGCGGACCGAGGTCACGCGGCCGATCCGAGAGCCCAACGCCGCGTTTATCGAGCAGAATCAGCCGCGAGAACGACGCCAACTCCCCGAAGAAGGCCGCGGGCAGCGGGTGCTGCCAATACCAAAGAAGGTTGCTGAACTCCGGCACAAAGACGAGATCGAGCGGGCCTTCGCCAAGCACCTGATACGCGATCGCGACATCGCCACTTCGCGTGTACGAGATTGGCGGGACCTCCACCGCCGCAGTCTTACGCCTCGTCGGGCATCCGGCAACGGGCCGGCAAGCGCGGACTGCAGCAGGCACCGCTATGCCAGACGCGGCGGGCTCACCACCCCCGACTCGAAGGGGCGGGAATCTTGCGCGGGTTCGATTCCCGCCGCTTCCACTGGACTCGGCGTTGCGCCAAACGTTGCGAAGGGCGGCCGCCTTGGAGGTGATCGCACGTCCTGCTGGCGAACCGATGCCTACAGGCTCACCGTGAACACGTAACAGTCGCTTTGGAGCACTGGCTCGAGAGGATTCACTGCGTCGACGACGCGGAAGTGGATGTCGAACGGCACACCGGGCTGCGGTCCCGTCGTCGGCCCCGGCGGATCGAGGTCGCGGAACAGCGCCACCGTTCCGGTACCCCTGTCGTCGGTCGTGATCGGTGTCGGCGGCAGTGCAAACCCTTCGCCGAGCGTGAGCCACGACGAAAGCGACGGGTCGGCGCAGTCGGCATCTGCCTCCAGGTCGACTTGACGCTGGAGCAGGTACGCATGATTCGGCTGCAGGTCGCGCACCCAGGTGTCGAGGTAGATGACCCTCGCGTCGTCGTTCGGCTGGCGGAACTTGACGTGACCGAAGCCGTTTCCACCAGTGATGTCGTGAAGGATGACTTCGAGGTTGAAGGGAGGCGTCTCTGGACCCCACGGTGGTCCGGCACTCGCGCCAGAGGCGACGGCGCCGGCGGCCAGGGCGGCGACGCCGCAGGCCAGAAGGATGAGCGAACGCATGTGTCCTCCTTTTCGATGCTGCGGAGCGATCGGTCTCGACGTAGCTCGCGTCGTCCTCAGACTGCCCCGGCCTGCCAATTGAGTCGATACGACTTTCGTCGTATCTTTCGGCACGTGGAAGAGCTCCGGCGCCAGGAGGTCAGGCAGCTCGTCGCGTTTGTTCACGACGCGGCAGAGCTGCAAAGCCGTCTGCCGTTCCCGCCAGAGCTGGTCGAGCGGCTCAGCGAGCTCGTCCCGGCGGCCGAGATCGTCACGTACTGCGAGCTCGACTGCGACCGGCGTCGCGTCGCGTACGAAGCAGACCAGCTTGCGTGGGCGCGCGATCTGGATCTCGGGGACGGTTACTGGGAGCTCAAGCCCCAGCACGCAGTCTGCGAGCACTTCGACCGCACCGGCGACTTTCGGCCGCGGCGTATGTCCGATCTCATGCCGCCCCGCGAGTGGCGCTCGCGCGAGCTCTACAATGTCGTCTTCCGCCCGTACCAGTACGAGCTCGACGTCAGGATCCCGTCGTCGCGCACCGGCTACACCCGGACGTTCCTCTTCCACGCGCAGAAGCGCGACTTCGGAGAGCGCGATCGGCTGGTGCTCGAGCTGCTCCGACCCTACCTGGAGCGGGTCGTCGACGGGTTCGACCGGCGTGCCGCGCCGGAGGGCGAGCTGGGTCTCACACGACGCGAGCGCCAGATCCTCGAGTGGGTCGAGCGCGGCAAGACGAACGCCGAGATCGCACAAGTCCTCTGGCTGTCGCCGAGCACCGTGCGCAAGCACCTCGAGAACGCCTATGGCAAGCTCGGCGTGCACACACGCACGGCCGCCGTCGCGCGGCTGCGCGGCCATTAGCGCGCGGCGCAACAATCGCGGCGTGAAGTCGCTCGTCGTCGCGAGCCTCGTCGCGCTCGCCGTATGTGCGCCGGCCTGGGCGAAGATCGACGTGTCGATACATGCCGGCGATCGGACTCCGGCGATCGGGCAACAAGTCCCCTTCGTCGTCCGCAGCGCGCAAGCGCTCGACTTCAACTTGCGCTTGATCGCAGTCGCTCCCGGCCAGCCCGTCTTCCGCGTCGTCGCCACCATCACCGGCGATACGAGTCACCCCGATCCGGACGTTCGGCGCCACGGCTTCGAGATCAAGCTGAAACGGGTCGCGCCCAACCGCTGGCGTGGCGTCGCACGCTTCCGAACGCCAGGCCGCTGGCGGATCGTCGTTCCGAACGAAGCTCCTGCTGGGGTGATGATGCCGAGAGGGGCAGCACTGCTGTTGCTCTCTGTCGGCTAATAGCCGCCGTAGGGTTCGCCTCTTGACCCGGGTAGTGGGCGCCCGACAGACTCCTCCCTCGGGGTCAGTTCGCGAGAAAGGAAACGGCAGCATGGCAAGCATCGAGGTCAAGAACTTCGATTCACCGGACGAGAAGCGGCCCTTCGAAGGCAAGGGCTACGCCGAGGTCGTCAACATCGGCGGGCGTGTTGTCGGCCGAGGCGTGTTCGAACCGGGCTGGCGATGGAGCAACAACGTCAAGCCGATCGCTGGCACCGACTCCTGCCAGGTCTCTCATCTGGGCTACGTCATCTCCGGGCGGATGAAGGTGTACGCCGACGACGGGAGCAGCGGCGAGATCGGGCCCGGAGATGTCTACGCGCTCCATCCGGGCCATGACGCCGAGGTTGTAGGCGACGAACCGTGCGTCTCGCTCGACTTCGGCGAGTTCGGCGAGTACGCGAAGCGTCACTAACGCTCACTCCACGTGACGGGCGGTCGGAGCATGCTCTCTGATCGCCCGCAGCGTGGTGCATCATTCGCCGGCGATGCGGAATCCGCCACCCGGCTACCAGACGGTGTCCCCCTATCTGCTCTACGAGGACGCGCCGCGTGTCATCGAGCACCTCAAGGCGGCCTTCGGTTTCGAGGAGCGCCTCTCACGGACCGGGGGCGCCGGCCGCACGCATACCGAGCTCGTCCTCGGCGAGGACGGGCTCGTCATGATCGGCCAGGCGTGGGACGGATTCAAGAGCCCTCGAGCGCTCGGGGTCCACCCGCCTTCACTCGTGCACGTGTACGTCAACGACGTTGACGCTCTCCACGAGCGGGCCAAGGGCGCCGGCGCCGAGGTGACAGATCTCGAAACGGCCGCGATCGGGGACCGTCGCTTCACCGCGACGGATCCCGAGGGTCAAGTCTGGGTTTTCGCGGAGCGCCTGGGCGACTGACGGGCCGCTGCCTGACCGGTTCCCCGGCGTTCGTATACTCGCGACGTGCAAGAGGCGCCGCTCGAGGACAACGGCTCTGGCCTTGCTCCCGCCGGCGACGGCTGGTTCGTCGTCAACGTGCGCGACGCTCAGTGGCTGTCGTCCGAGGACGGCGAGAAGCAGGCGACCGGCTCCGAGTGTCCGTTCGAGAGCGGGAAGGCCGAGTTCCCGCAGCTGGGCATCCGGCTCCACGTGCTGCCGCCCGGGCAGTCGAACGGCCTCTATCACGGCGAGTCACAGCAGGAAGACTTCCTCGTGCTGTCGGGCGAGTGCACGCTGCTCGTCGACGGGGAGGAGCGGATCCTCAGGCAATGGGACTTCTTCCACAGCCCTGCCTGGACCGAGCACATCTTCGTCGGCGCGGGTGACGAGGCGTGCGTGCTGCTGTGCACCGGCTCGCGAACGGGCGAGTGGAAGGTGAACTACCCCGTGTCGGAGCTCGCAGCGCGCTACGGCGCAAGCGCGAAAGAGGAGACTTCCAAGCCGGATCAGGCGTACGCTGACTTCGAGCCGTCGCGTCGCGCGCGTCCCTCGTACTGGGACCGCCTGCCCTGGGCCTGACTCAGGGCTTCTTCGCCACGAAGACGACGAAGTCGGTGTCCGGCGTGGCCGGTTCCTCACGATGGTCGCCGTGCACGACGACGTCGATGAAGCCCGCGCGTTCGAACATCAGCAGGAGCTCGTTCTTGAAGTAGAAGTTCAGGTGGAGCACGTGCTCCTCCTGCCGGACGAGTTCGCCGTCCCGCCACATCGCGGCCCGCATCTCGTAGGTCGCGCGCTGCTCGAGCGGGTCGAACTCGACCACTCGCCCTTGCAGCACGTATTCGGCTCCGTCTGACCCGGCCCGTCGTTCCGCCTGTTCGACCGGCTCCCACTCCTTCGGGATCTCCTTTCGTTCCTCGCGCTGCCAGTACTTCCAGGGCAGGCTCGCGGCATACGGGTTTTCGTTGTCGAGGACGAGCGTGCCGCCCGGCTCGAGGCACTCAAAGAAGCGGGAGAGCGCCTGCCCGTCTCGCTCGCGGTCGCTCCCGAGCCCGAACCCTCCGCAGACGTAGATCGTGCGATAGCGCCGAGGCGGATCGAGCTCGTGCATCGGCTGGACGAACAACGTGGGGGAGAAGCCTTCGCGCTCGGCTTTCTCTCGGCAGAGCGCGATCATGTCCGCCGAGACGTCGCAGCCGTCGACGTCGAGCCCGGCACGCAGATACGAAATCAGCAGCCGGCCGGTGCCGCACGCCACGTCGAGCGCGGGCTGCCCTCGTTCGACGTAGCGCTGGAAGTACTCGATCTCTGGCCCCTCCTCGTTGAACTCGGCCCACCACTTGGCGACGAGCCCGTGGTGCCACGTCTGCGGGGAGGTCATCGCACTGTCAGTGTGATCCATCGGTATCAGCCGCGGGCCCGGCGCGTCACGCGGTTCAGGGCCGCCCGGCCCAGCTCGAACTGCTCCGCGGACAGGCGGATGTAGGAGTGCCGGCCGAGGCTGCGAGGAAACACTCCCGCTGCCTCGACGGGCGGCGCCGAGTCGAGACGCGCGACGGCCTGGAGCGGTCGGATCGGGACACGCCACTGCCAGCGTTCCCGTGTGTGATCGTTCTGCGGGTCGCCGGTGATCTCGACGACCGCGAAGATTGCCTGCCAGCCGGACGCGTAGCAGAGAGCGAGATCCCCTCGCTGCAGACTCGGCCGGCGCGTCGAGGAGTGGACCTGGAGCCGGCGTGGGTCAACGCGCTCCGGCAGGAGGTGGTCGGCACCGCCGCGAACGAGGAGCCAATGCTGGGCAGGCATCCAGGTTTCTTAACAGCGCGGGCGTACGCTCCGCACATCCGCGTCCTGGCTCTCCTCTGCGCCACGGCGGCCCTCGGCGTCGCCCTCGCCGGCTGCGGTGACTCGAGCAATTCGGCCGAGCCCGGCGGCTCGGGCTCGCTCCCGTCGCCGACGCCGACGACGACCGAGACGGGCGGCATCGACCCGATGGAGGGCGCGAGCACGACCCCGGTCGAGGGCAAAGCGAGCGGGAGCGAGACCGCGCTCCTCACCCGCGTCGCGATCGGGCGGCACGAAGGGTACGACCGCGTCGTCTTCGAGTTTCAGAACGGCCTGCCCGGCTACCGCGTCTCGTACGTGCAGCCGCCATTGAAGGAGGACGGCTCTGGCAACCCCGTCCAGATCAAGGGCGACTACGTCGTGATGGTGCGGATGGAGCCCGCGTCCGGCTTCGACCTCAACACCGGCGAGGGCGTGATGGTCTACAAGGGGCCGAAGAGGATCTCCGGCCTGAGCGCCGGCACGGGCGTCGTGCAGGAGCTCGTCCGCACCGGGGACTTCGAGGCCGTCCTCAGCTGGGCGGTGGGGCTCTCCGACAAGGTCGACTTCAGGGTCGGCACCGCCACCTCGCCCTCCCGGCTGATCGTCGACTTCCGGAACCACTAGGCCCCCGGCCAACCCGATAGCCCCGGGCTTGAACCGGGATCCTCGGCGCGAAAGAATCCGCCCCTACCCCAACTAGGAGGCGGAACTGTGGCCGATCACTCGGCGCACGAGAAGGATCGACTCATGCTGCATGCTCTCGGCTACGCCCAGGAGCTGCGACGCGGCATGAGCGGCTTCTCGAACTTCGCGATCTCGTTCACGATCATCTCGATCCTGTCCGGGACGCTGACCCTCTATGCGACGGGCATCAACTACGGGGGACCCGTCGAAGAAGCGTACGGCTGGCCGATCGTCTCGGTCTTCGTCATCATCGTCGCGCTCGGCATGGCCGAGATCGCCTCGAAGTACCCGACCGCGGGCGGCCTCTACTACTGGGCCTCCAAGATGGGAGGACCAGTCTGGGGCTGGTTCACGGGCTGGTTCAACCTGATCGGGCAGATCGCGATCACCGCCGGGATCGACTACGGCGCGGCGATCTTCACCGACGCGCTGCTGAACCTCTTGTGGCCCGGGACGTTCCATGCCTCCCCGCACGAGATCATCTACGTGTATGCCTGCATCCTCGGGCTGCACGCGCTGATGAACATCTTCAGCGTCAGGCTGGTCGCTCTGCTGAACGACATCTCCGTGTGGTGGCACGTCTTCGGCGTGCTGATCGTCGTCGGCTTCCTGGCTTTCAAACCGGACCACCATCAGTCGGTCGGGACGGTCTTCTCGAAGACGATCAACAACAGCGGCTTCTCGCATCAGTGGCTCTGGTTCGTCCTCTTACTCGGGCTCCTGCAGGCGCAGTACACCTTCACGGGCTACGACGCCTCGGCTCACATGAGCGAGGAGACGCAGAATGCGTCGAGATCGGCAGCGCGGGGCGTGGTGATGTCGGTCGTCGTCTCGGCGATCTTCGGCTACATCCTGGCTCTGGGCGTCACGTTCGCGATCCAAAGCTTCGACTCGACGACGGGCGCCGGCCTCTTCGCCGTGAAGCAGGTGTTCCTGGACGCGCTCGGGTTACGGGCGGCGGAGTTCGTGCTGTTCATCGTCGTCGGCGCGCAACTCTATTGCGGGATGTCGTCCATCACCTCCGCTTCACGGATGCTGTACGCGTTCTCCCGTGACCGAGCTACGCCGGGCCACCGGATCTGGCGGCAGCTGAATGCGGCGCGCGTGCCGTACATGGCGGTGCTCGTGATCGCAGTGCTCGCGTTTCTCTGCGCATTTCCGGCGTACTTCTCGAAGGACATCGGCGTCGGCGCGGGCTACGTCGCCTACGCGGCGGTCACGTCGATCGCGACGATCGGGCTCTACATCGCCTATGCGCTGCCGATCTTCCTGCGGCTCCGAATGGGAGACGAGTGGGAGCCCGGAGAGTGGAACCTCGGCCGCTGGTACAAGCCGATCGGGACGATCGCCGTGATCTGGGTGGCGTTCATCTCGCTGCTCTTCATCCTGCCGATCACGCCGACCGGGATCCCGTTCAAGGACGGGTTCACATGGCTGAGCTTCAACTACGCGCCGGTCGCGGTGCTCGGGACGTTGCTGCTCGTCGGCGGCTGGTGGGCCTTGTCTGCTCACAAGTGGTTCAAGGGGCCGATCCCGCAGGGCAGCGAGGAGGAACTCGCGCGGATCGAGGAGCGCTTCGGGGAGCGGGCAGGCCCGCCTGCCACGACGCCCGCGGCGTAGGATCGACGGGAGTGAGGGAGCCGGTCCGGCTGGCTCCCTCCCTTCTTTCCACCTGACCATGCTGACGCTGGACGAACTGAGACGCGACGTCGAAAACGGCACGATCGACACGGTCGTGGTGGCGTTCACGGACATGCAGGGACGGCTGATGGGAAAGCGCGTCCACGCCGAGTTCTTCCTCGAGGAGAACGTGGCGGAGCACGGCGTCGAGGGGTGCAACTACCTGCTCGCGCTCGACATGGAGATGGACCCGATTCCGGGGTACTCGATTGCGAACTGGGAGGGAGGCTACGGCGACTTCGGGATCAAGCCCGACCTAGGCACGCTGCGGCGCATCCCGTGGCTCGAGGGGACCGCGCTCGTCCTCTGCGACGTCGTCTGGCACGACGGCTCGCCGGTGCGCCCGTCACCGCGCCAGGTGCTGCAGGCGCAGATCGAACGAGTGCGCGCCGCCGGCTACGAGCCGATGATCGGCTCCGAGCTCGAGTTCTATCTCCTCAGGGAAACGTATGGCGAGGCGCATGCGAAGCACTACCGCGACCTCTCGCCGTCGGTGCCGTACATCCTCGACTACCACATCCTCGCCACGACGTTCGACGAGCCGTTCCTCCGGCAGATTCGCAACGGCATGCACACGGCCGGCATCCCGGTCGAAAGCTCGAAGGGGGAGGCGTGGCCGGGGCAGCAGGAGGTGAACTTCCGCTACGCGGACGCGCTCACGACCGCCGACAACCACGTCGTGTACAAGAACGGCGCGAAGGAGATCGCGCACCTGAACGGGTGCTCGATCACGTTCATGGCGAAGCCGGATCACTCCTGGATCGGTAACTCGTGTCACATCCATGCGAGCCTCTGGCGCGACGGCGCCAACGTGTTCGCCGACGACCAGAAGGTCTTCGAACAGTTCCTCGCCGGCTGGATCGACTGCGGCCGTGAGCTGGCGATCTTCCTGGCTCCGAACGTGAACTCCTACAAGCGCTACGCGGCCGGGTCATGGGCGCCGACGACCCTCGCGTGGGGCAACGACAACCGCACGTGCGGCTTCCGCATCGTCGGTCACGGTCCGGCACGCCGCATCGAGACACGCATACCCGGTGGCGACGTGAACCCGTACCTCGCCGTTGCGGCGCTGCTCGCGGCGGGTCTCCACGGTCTCGAGCAGCAGCTCGAGCTCGCGCCCCCACTCGAGGGCAACGCGTACGAGTCCGACGCGGAACGCTTCCCCTCGACGCTTCGTGAAGCAATCTCTGCGCTCGAGCAGGGGACGATGGCCCGGGCCGCGCTCGGCGACGACGTGGTCGACCACTACCTGAACTACGCGCACACCGAGCAGCGCCTCTTCGACGAGGTCGTGACCTGCTACGAGCGCGAGCGGCTCTTCGAGCGAGGCTGAGCCTGCGCTACAGCTCGCCGCCCCAGCGCGTCGGGTCGAACCCGAACGTCTCGACGAGATCGGTGCGGTCCGCCTGGACGGCGGCGGCGCGAGTCGCGCTGTAGTTCCACACCGTCTCCTGCGCTGCACCGTGGGTGCGGTGGATCTCCAGCGCCGCCGGCTCGTGCGAGTCCACGAACTCGAAGGCGTGGTCGGCGGCCTCGAGGAAGTTCGTGCTCTGGAAGAGCTCTGTGCGCCGCTGGTAGCCGGGCTCGAAGATCACCTCGTAGAGCTTGTAGACCGGCTCCTCAACGGCGACGGGCCGCGACCGGACGACGGCTTCGTGCTCGCCCTCGAGCTCGACTCCGTGCTGCTCGGCGAGCGCCTGCGCCAGCTCCAAGCCTGAAAGGAGACCGCGCGAGACGAGGATCTCACCCAGGCGCATGCCTTCCTCTTCGCGCTGGGCGGCGAGCGCGCGCTCGAGCTGGGACTCGGTCAGGAACTCCAGCTCGACGAGCACCTTGCCGAGCGGGCGCCAGGCCTGCTCGAGCGGCGGCTCGGGTGCCGGCGGCGGCGCCTGGTCCTGCTGCATCGACTGCAGCTTCACGCCGTGCTGCTCGGAGAGCACTCGCGCCAGCGAGAACGCCGAGAGGTAGCCGTTGTTGACGAGGATCTGGCCGAGGAGCCGGCCGCTCTTCGCCTGCTCGGCGAGAGCCTGCTCGAGCTCCTCCTCGCTCAGCAGCTCCTCGGCGACGAGGAGCTCGCCGAGCTGGCGCCAGGGAAAGTGAGCGGCCGCAGCTTCCATGCGACCTCTTATCGGCAGGGACCCCCTAGTAACTCAAGCCCTCTCGGCGTGCCATCACCGAGAGCGTTCGGCGCAGGATCTTCAGGTCGTACCGGACGAGGGCCCAGCCCCCGAGCGCGCGGCAGCGCTCCAGGTATTCGAGGTCGAGATCCTCGAACGGCCGCTCTTCGCCTTTTGTCACCTGAGCCGGGCCGGTGAGGCCGGCGAGGACGTGGTTGCGGTAGTCCTTCCCCTCGGCAACCTGGCGCGCCACCAGCTCCGGCGGCCACGGCCGGGGCCCGACGAGGCTCATGTCGCCTCGGAGGACGTTCCAGAACTGCGGGAGCTCGTCGAGATACCAGGGCTTGAGGAACGTCCGCCCCGCCCACGTCAGATTGGTCTCGGCTTCGTGCAGCCGCGCATGGGTGCCTTCGGCGCGCATGCGCTCCAGGACATCCGTCCGCAGCGTGCGGAACTTGAGCAGGCGAAAGGGGCGGCCGCGGGAGATCCGGGTCTCGCCGTAGAAGAAGCCGCCTCGATCGGCACGCACGAAGGCCATGTCCACGGCCATCGCGCTCAGCAGGGCGACGAACAGCGGTGACAGCAGCACGAGTGCGGCGGCCGAGACGATCAGGTCGAGGAGTCGCTTGCCGATGGTGCGAGCATCTCATCAGCTTCCGGCGTGTACGAGTAGCCCCAGCCGTTCGTTGACGAGGGCGGCGCGTGCCGCGAGGTGGCCGCACATCCCGTGCACCCCCGCGCCGGGCGGCGTCGACGCGGAGCAGAGGTAGAGGCCGGGAACGGGAGTCGCGTAGGGGAGGCGCCGGACGAGCTGGCCGAGCGTGTTCGCGCCGCCGGAGATGTCGCCGCCGACGAGGTTCGGATTCTCGCGCTGCAGGTCTGCCGTTGTCCGGACCGTGCACGCGAGGATGCGTTGCCGGAAGCCGGGGGCGAAGCGCTCGATCTGCGCCTCGACGCGTTCCCGCATGTCGACGGTGGAGCCGCTCGGCACATGGCAGTACGCCCAGGCTGTGTGGCTGCCGGCCGGCGCGCGGGTGTCGTCGAAGAGGCTCTGCTGCGCGAGGATGACGAACGGCCGCTCGGCGTGTCTGCCCTGCCAAGGCGCACGCTCCGCCTCGGCGATCTCCTCGAGCGTGCCGCCGACATGGACCGTCGCGGCTTCGGCGACCTCGGCCGAGCGCCAGGGAATCGGCCCGTCGAGCGCATAGTCGAGCTTGAAGGCGCCGGGGCCGTAGCGCCAACGGGCGAGCCTGCGTCGGTAGCGGGGAGGCAGCCGGTCGCCTGCGAGTGCAAGCAGCTGCCTGGGCGTCACGTCGCAGAGCACGAGTGCGCGGGGCGGCAGTTCCGCCAGCGACTCGACCGTGTGACCCGTCTCGATGTGTCCGCCGAGCGAGCGCAGTTGTGCTGCGAGCGCGTCGGCGATCGTCTGCGAGCCGTGGCGGGGAAACGGCCAGCCCGAGACGTGCGCCAGCGTCAGCAGCACGAGTGCGAACGACGCGCTGGCCGACCGTTCGAGTGGGAGGGACGAGTGTGCGGCAGTGCCGGCGAAGAGTGCGCGCGCCCTCGCCGTTTCGAAGCGCGCCTCGACGAGGCCCTTCGCCGGGCGCAGGGCCCGCACGCCGAAGCGGGTCAGCGCGACCGGATGGCGCGGGACGTGCACGAGCGGACCGAGCAGCTCGCGCTCGAGCTCTCCCCAGTCGGACACGAGCGGCTCGACGAGTTGTCGGTACGCCGGCCCGTCGCGTCCCAGTCCCGTCGCCGTCTCGTCCAGCGAGCGTCGAACGAGCACCGCCGTCCCGTCGTCGAAGGGGTGCGCGAGGGCGGCGTCCGGCTCGATCAGTCCGAGGTCGAGCTGCAGTGAACGAAAGAACGGCGACGCCGCGACCAGTGGATGGATCGCCGAGCAGACGTCGTGGTGAAATCCCGGCAGCGTCAGCTCGGCCGTGCGCGTGCCGCCGCCGATCGTCTCGTGGGCCTCGAGCACCCGTACCGTTCGGCCCGCTTGGGCGAGCGTGACCGCGGCTGCCAGGCCGTTCGGCCCCGCGCCGACGACGACCGCGTCTAGTCCGCTCGAGCTAGTGCCCCTTCCAGCAATACACCCAGAAGCTAGACGGCTAGTTCCCTACCACTTGGACGAGCCAGCGTCGGTCGCGCTCGCGGTCGAGCTCGATGAAGAGGACGCGCTGCCAGGTTCCGAGGCAGAGCTCACCGTCCCGGACCGGCACCGACTCGCCCGCAGGCCCGAGCAGCATCGCCATGCAGTGCGAATGGCCGTTGCCGAAGTCCATGTCCTCGGGACAGATGTTCTCCGTCCGCTTGTCCCAGTCGTCGTGCGCGTAGTAGGTCTCGCTCGGGACGAGGCGCCGCAGCAGCTCGGAGAAGTCCTCGATGAAGCCCGTCTCGAACTCGTTCACCCGCACGCAACAGGTCGTATGCGGCGAGTAGATGCAGGCGATCCCCTCGGTGATGCCACTCTCCGACACTGCCTCGTTCACCTCGTCGGTGATGTCCCTGACGGAGAGTCCGCCGGAGGTTCGGAGCTCGGTCTCGCGCTGGTAGACCTTCACGGCCCCGTATTTTGCCGGTCCGCCGCCCGGCGTCCAAACCCAACCGTCTAGTAGCCGGACCCTTTGCTCGTGGTCGTCTCCTGCTCGGTCGTGGTCGTCCCGCCGGATCCTCCACCGGCGCCCACGGTGAGCGTGCCCTCCATGCCCTGCTGCCTGTGGCCGTCGATCGGGCAGTAGATCTCGTACGAGCCGTCTTTGGAGAGCTCGACCCGGAGGGTGGCGCTCGCGCCCGGCTCGATGTCGCCGGTCTTCTCCTCGACCCCGTTCCCCTCGACCTCGAGGGCATGCGTGGTCCTGCCGTCGTTGGTGACTTTGAACTCATAGGCGCCCGGCTTGGAGACCGTGAAGTTGCCAGGCGTCAGCGAGTACTCTCGCTCCGAGATCTGGAGCGTCCGCAGCACCTGACCGCCGCCGCCAGAGCTCGTCGAGCTTCCTCCGCACGCGCTCAGCAGGAGGGTGAGCGGCACCAGAATCAACACTCCGCGCATCATCGATTCCTACGGAACCAGAGACCAACCGGTTTCCCGCGCATTGACCTCCGTCCGGGAGGGTGCAACGATGAATGCTTCTGCGGTTCACCCACTGAGGGGAGAGTTCGTTGAGAAGGAAATTCTGGCTGCGTCCTAGCGGCAGCGTGATCGTGATCGCTGCAGCAGTCTTTGCGGCCGTGCTCGCGTGGGCGAGCGGCGGCCGCGCGGCAAGTCCGAACATCTGCATCACCCCGTCGACCGCCACGTCGAATGCATCGTGCGTGACCGAGATCGTGGCTCCGCACGTCCTGACAGCCGGGGGCGGCGACGCCGTCTCGATCACCCGGTTCAGGAACGAGTCGGGGCTCGGCGGAGCGACGGCGACACACGTCGTCATCAGCGCGAGCTTCAGCTCCGCCGTCACGGTCAAGAGCATCTCGCTCTTCGTGAACGGGTCGCCGGCGTCGACGAGCACCTGCACGTCATCGCCCACAAGCGTCTCGTGCCCGGTCGGCGCAATCGAAGGCGGTGGATCGGCAAAGCTCGTCGTCCGTTTCTTCGCGACGAGCGCTTTGACCGTCAAGGGAGCTGCCGACTACGGGGAAGGCGGAAGCGACAGCTCGCCGCCCCGCCCGAACGGCTCGATCAACGACACGCAGACGTCGGTGGATTCGCTCACGGTCGCGGGGGCTGGAACTGCGCAGGGAAGCTGCTTCGACACCAGTTCCGCGACGGTCGGCGGGGCGACTACCACGCAGTCGACCTCGGCCACGGTCGGCCAGGTCGACGCCGGTCTCGGGCTGCCGTGCACGCCTGCGAGCGGCGGCGTCGATACGACCGGGACGAAGCCGAACGGGTTCGTCGACATCTGGTTCGCCGAGTTCATGGAGATCACCGGCAACGCCTTCGGGACTGTCACCCTCGACGCGCTTTTCAACGTGCCGAAGGGCTTCGTGCTGAAAGAGCTCACCGGCCCGAATCCGGCACTGGGAACCAGCTGGACTGAAGTGCCCGCCTGCGTCTCGGGCCTGCCGCCGAGCGGCGACTCGTGCATCTTCAGCAAGAAGAACCTGTCGAAGGGCGGCGTGGAGTGGATCCTCCACGTGCTCGGGTCACAGTCGGACCCGAGGTACTCCGGCTAGGCCTGCTGCGGCACCGAAGCTGAACGGAGCGCGTCGAGCAGATGCTCGACGCGCTCCGACTGTACGGTCATCTGCTTGAGCCGGCAGAGCTCGTGTGCCTCTTCCAGGGCCGCGAAGGCGGCGGGCCCGTCGCCTCCGGCGCGCAGGACCTCGGCGAGGTCGATCAGCGCGTCGCTGCGGGCGAGGACCGCGTCGGTGGTCGCGAGCAGCTCGGTCGCCTCCCGCGCCAGTCTCGCCCCCTCCCTCGTGCCGCCCTGGCGCGCGAGGATCTTCGCTTTCACAGAACGCCAGAGGGCCTGGGACTCGATGTCGTCTTCGGCGGCGATCTCGGCCGCCGCGCCGGCCAGCTCGTCGGCCTCGTCGAGCCGGTCCTGCGCAAAGAGCGTCTGGGCGAGCAGCACTGCCACGAGCGGCCGGTAGTAGAGCTCCCCGAGCTCGACCAGCCGGTCGTGGTCTCGCCGCAGCTCCGCCTCCGCCGCCTCGAGCTCGCCGGCGAGCAGCTCGACGTAACCCGAGGTGAGGCTCGTCGAGGCGGCGAGGACGACCGCGCCGTAGTCCTCGAGCATCGGGCGGGCGCCGCGGTAGAGCTCGCGGGCACGCTCGAACTCCCCTCGCATGGCGTGGAGCAGCGCGAGCGAGCAGAGGACGAGTGTCTCGGACTGACGATGCTCGAGCCCGCGCGCCAGCATCTCCGAGCAGCGCTCGATCGCGTCGGGCACGGGTGTCGGGCCGGCACAGAGCGCCATCGAGTACGCGCCCGACATCCTCGCCTCCTGTCGTGTGTTTCCGGCGAGCCGTGCGTAACCGATGGCCTGCTGCTGCGCGGCGGCCGTTTCCTCCCACGCACACGCGATTCCGTGGACGAACGCGACCATCCGCCACGCCTTCGCGAGCTCGGCGTACGCCTTGCGCTGCTCGAGCAGCGGGATCAGCTCTGCGGTTGTCCGCTGCACGTCGGCGCGCCATTCGTCGAGCTCGTCGGTGGCGTGATGGCGCACGAGCAGTTGCGTGAGGAGCGCATCCGCCCGCAGCTGTTCGTCACCGGCCGCGGCGGCACCTTCGAGCGCCTCGTCGAGGAAGACCTCTGCCCACGCGAACTCGCCGGTCTCCATCATCGCCTCGCCGAGGTCAGGCAGCAGGCGGAGGCGCGCCGGATCCTCCGCCGGGAAGAGCGCTGCCGCCCGCCGCAGGAGGTTCGCGGCTGCGGCCATGTCACCGCGGGCGAAGGCTCGGTGCCCCGCCGTCGCGAGCCGCGCGGCTGCTCGCCTGCCGAGCTGCGTGCCGTGGTCGTCGAGGGGGCCGAGCTCCGAGAGGTACTGGTAGGCCTGTTCGAGGTGGTAGCCGAGGATCTCCTCGAACTGCGCTTCGCGGTCACGGTCCCTGTTGATCCGCTCCGCCCAGTCGGCGAAGCGCTCGTGCAGCGTCGCGCGCGAGCGCTTGAGGATCCCCTGGTACGCGGCGTCCCGGACCAGGATGTGGTGGAACCGGTAGTCGTGGTCGCTCTCGCTGGGCTCGGGTCGGAGCAGCTGCTTGCGGGTCATCGCTTCCAGGTGTCCTGCCACCTCGCCGCGAACCGCATCGGGAACGAGCTCCTCGACCGGAAGCTGCTCGAAGACGAGCCCGATCACGGAGGCCGGCTCGATCACGGCCCGCTCGGGCGCAGAGAGCAGGTCGAGGCGCGCGGCGAGCAGGGCCTGGATCGTGCCGGGGATCGCGAGGTCGGCGAGGTCGCCGGTCGGAACCCAACCGCTCTCCTCGCGTCGCAGCAAGCCGTCGTCGATCAGCATCGAGAGCACCTGCTGGACGAAGAGGGGATTCCCCTCGGCGGCGGTGATGATTCGCTCGCGGACCTCGAGGGGGAAGGTCCCTCGACCGAGCAGTCCGTCGATGATCTGCTCGCTCTGCTCGCGCGAGAGAGGCTCGAGCTCGATCAGGGGGTCGGGGCGGCCGGCCCATTGCGGACGGTGGTCGAGCAGGTCGGGCCGCGCCCCGCACACGAGGAGGAGTGGAGCCCCGGTCGCGGTCCGCGCGACGTGGTCGATCAGGTCCAGGAACGCGGACTCCGCCCAGTGGATGTCCTCGAAGACGACGACCAGGGGCATGCGCGAGGCCTGGATCTCGAGCAGCTTGCGCGTCCCCCAGAACACTTCCTCGAGCGCGAAGTCCGCGTGGGTCAGCCCGACGACTGATGCGACGCGCGCGACCGCGTCTTCGCCGCCCGGACCGGCGATCTCCGCCAGCTTCGCCCGCGCCTGCTCCGGACTGTCGTCGTCGCGGATCCCGGCAGCATCGCGCGTGATCTCGACGAGCGGCCAGAACGTGATCCCGCGCCCGTACGGCAGGCAGCGGCCCTTGAGGACGCGCGCGCGTGGGGCCGCGGCGCGCGCAAATTCCTCGATCAGGCGTGACTTGCCCACGCCGGCCTGGGCGACGAGCGTGACCAGCCTGCACGACTTGTCGGCGACGGTCTGGTCGAGCTCGTCGAGCAGGATGCCGAGCTCCCGCTCCCTGCCGACGAGGGGGCTGTCGTGACTCCGCTCCACCGACTCCACTGCCTGCACGGAGAGGAGGCGGTAAGCGGGAACACGCTCTGCCTTGCCCTTGAGCTCGAGAGGCTCCACAGGCTCGATGTCGACGGCGTCGCGCACAAGTCGATACGTCGGCTCGCCGATGAGCACCTCGCAGGGCGGAGCCGCTTGCTCGAGACGCGCTGCCGTGTTGACGGTGTCGCCGGTAACAAGACGCTGATCGACGCTCGAATCGCCGGCGACGACCTCACCTGTGTTGACGCCCGTGCGATTCCCGATCGTTATGCCCCACCGTTGCTCGAGCTCTTCGTTCAGCACGGCGAGCCGCTCCCGCATCTCGAGGGCCGCGCGCACCGCGCGCAGGGCGTCGTCCTCGTGGACGCGAGGCAATCCGAAGACGGCCATGATCGCGTCGCCGATGTACTTCTCGATCTTGCCGCCGTGGCGGGTGATCTCGGCGGCCATGGCCTTGAAGTAGCGGTCCATCACCTCGCGCATCGCCTCGGGGTCGAGGCGCTCGCCGAGCGCGGTGGAGCCTTTCAGGTCGGAAAACACCAGCGTGACGGTCTTGCGCACCTCGTGCGCCGGCAACGCCGGCGGCGCGGCTGCCGACAAGGACACGCCGCAGTAGCCGCACAGGCGGAACTTCGGCGGGTTCTCCTCCCCACAGCTCGGACAGACCTGCATCCTCGGCGGAGTGTAAACGCCCACCGGGACACACGGCCGTCACACGCCGGTCGTACAGTCGGGGCGTGAACGTTGC
>DASTZS010000060.1:0-5782 GCA_035764165.1 Gaiellaceae bacterium
ACGTGCTCGCCGAGAAGGGACTGCTGGAGACAGCACTCGTGTGAGCATCGTGGTTGCGCTCGGCGGGAACGCCATGATGCGTCCCGGCGAACGCGGTACCGCTGCCGAGCAGCTCGCGAACCTCCGCCGCGCCGTGACGGCGCTCGAGCCGCTGCTCGGCGAGCCCGGCCTCGTGATCACGCACGGGAACGGGCCGCAGGTCGGCAACGAGCTGCTGCGACAGGAACGTGCGGCGGAAGAGGCGCCGCCCTTACCTCTGTGGCTCGCGGTGGCCCAGACGCAGGCCGAGATCGGGGCCCTGATCGCGACGGAGCTGCGGCCGGCCCTCAGCGACAGGTCGACGGCCTGCGTGCTGACCCACGTCCGCGTCGCCGCGGAGGATCCCGCCTTCGACCGGCCGACGAAGCCGATCGGCCCGTTCTACTCGGCCGAACAGGCGGAGCAGCTGGAGCGGGAGCGCGGCTGGACGCTCGTCTCCGACGCGAACCGCGGCCACCGGCGCGTTGTGCCGTCACCCGACCCGCTGGAGATCGTGGAGCTCGACGTCATCCGGCGTCTCGTGGAGGACGGCACGGTCGTGATCGCGTGCGGCGGCGGTGGGATCCCGGTGGTGCGGCGCGGCGACCGGCTGGCCGGCGTCGACGCGGTGATCGACAAGGACCGGGCCTCCGCGCTGCTCGCGCGCGGGCTCGAGGCCGACCGCCTCGTCGTCCTGACCGAGGTGCCGGCCGTGTACCGCAACTTCGGCGAGCAGGACCAGGAGGAGATCCGCGCGCTGTCACGCGCCGACGCCGAAGCGCTTCTGCCGGAGCTGCCCGAAGGCTCGATGCGCCCGAAGGTGGAGTCGGCGCTGGCCTTCGGGGGCGAGACGCTGATCACGAGCTTCGACGCGCTCGCCGGGGCGCTCTCGGGCGAGGGCGGCACGCGTATCGGTCCATGACGAAGGGCGGCTCTCGCCGCCCTTCGTCCGGAGCTACTTCTTCTTTTCGGACTTGCCTTCGATGGTGGCGCCGGCGCCCGAGCCGACCTGAATCCGCTTCGGCTGGGGCTGTTCAGGCTTGCGAACGTGCACTTCGAGGACCCCGTCCTTCACATCGGCTGAGACGTCGCCCTCGGTCACGCCCTGCGGCACCCCGAAGGTGCGCGAGAACGTCCCGTGGCGCCGCTCGAAGCGGTAGAAGCGCTCCTCGGACTGCTCCTGAGTGCGCTCGCGCTCGGCGCTGACCGTCAGCGCGCCCTCGTCGAGCTCCACCGAGATCTTCTCCTCTGGCACGCCCGGCAGGTCGAGCGCGTAGACGATCTCGGAATCCGTCTCCCAGACATCGAGCGCGGGGACCCACGACTGACTCGTGCGGCCGTCGCCCTCGTGCAGGCCGTTCATGAACCGGCTCATCTCGTTCTGGAGCGCCGCGAGCTCGCGGAAGGGCTCCCAACGAACCAAGGTGGCCATCGCACTCCTTTCCTTGATCTGATGACATACTCAGGATAAAACCTAAGTGCCTCCTTGTCAAGTCTGGCAGGAGTAGGCTCCAGGCCTGAACGTGATCGCAGTCGCCGACAGCCTCAAGGGACGCTCGTTCACCCGGGTGGCCGACTGGAGCCGCGAGGAGCTCTTGCAGGTCCTCGACCTGGCGGACGAGCTGAAGCGCCTCCAGCACGCGCGCGAGGAGCACCACCTCCTCCCCGGGCGCACCCTCGGGATGATCTTCCAGAAGCCGTCGACGAGGACACGGGTCTCGTTCGAGGTCGGCATCTACCAGCTGGGCGGCACCGGCCTCTACCTCTCCGCCGGGGACCTGCAGCTCGGCCGCGGTGAGACGATCCGCGACACGGCCGTCGTCCTGTCGCGCTACCTCGACGCGATCATGATCCGGACGTTCGCGCAGTCCGACGTCGACGAGCTGGCCGCGAACGCCTCGATCCCCGTCATCAACGGCCTGACCGACAGCGCCCATCCCTGCCAGGCACTGGCAGACGTGATGACCATCCGCGAGCGCTTCGGGCGGCTCGAAGGGCTCAAGGTCGCCTACCTCGGAGACGGCAACAACGTCTGCGCGTCGCTGATGGTCGCGTCCGCGAAGCTCGGGATGGACTTCGTGGCGGCGACACCTCCGGGTTACCGCCCGGACGACGAGCCCGTGCGCATCGCGCGCGCGGCCGGCGGATCCGTCGAGCTCGTCGACGACCCACGCGCGGCAGTGGAAGGCGCAGACGTCCTCTATACGGACGTCTGGACCTCGATGGGCCAGGACGAGGAACGCCGCCAGCGGCTGCGCGACCTCGCCGGCTACGGCATCGACGCCGAGCTGCTCGCGCAGGCCGGCGACGAGGCGATCGTGCTCCACTGCCTGCCGGCACACTACGGCGAGGAGATCGCCGAAGACGTGCTCTACGGGCCGCAGTCAGCCGTCTGGGACGAGGCGGAGAACCGCCTCCATGCCCAGAAAGCGTTGATGGCGCTCGTGATTCGGTAACACTCCCGCGGCATGCTGCCGCTGAAGGACAACGTCCCGACGAGGACGTTCCCCCTCGTCACGATCGGGATCATCGTCGTGAACGCGATCGTCTGGATCTGGGAGGTCGGTGGGACGCCCGTCCAGACGGACGTCATCCACTACGGCTACTACCCGTGCAAGATCGATCCGCCGTGCGTCGCCTCCGCTCTGCATGCGGAGATCCCGTGGTACGAGAACACCTTCACGTCGATGTTCATGCACGGAAGCTGGCAGCACATCATCTTCAACATGCTGTTCCTCTGGATCTTCGGCAACAACGTCGAGGACGCGATGGGCAAGGTGCGCTTCTTGCTCTGGTACCTGGCGGGGGGCATCGCGGCGACCGTCACGCAGACCGTGGTGACGCTCGCCTTCGGCAACGCGCAGGACGCCAGCATCCCGAACATCGGGGCGAGCGGCGCCATCGCCGCCGTTCTGGGCGCCTACTTCGTGTTGCTGCCGAACGCCCGTGTGCTCACGGCGATCTTCTTCATCCTCATCTTCTTCCAGGAGCTGCCGGCCGTCCTGTTCCTCGGCCTGTGGTTCCTGTTCCAGCTCTGGCAGGGCGGCTTCTCCGTCCTCTATCCCGAGGCGGGCGGCGGGGTCGCCTTCTTCGCGCACATCGGTGGGTTCGTCTTCGGCTTACTCACGGTCAAGCTCGTAGCCAAGCGGCGGCCGCTGATGCCTGCGTACTGATGGGTTCCTTCGAGGAGCACGTCCGCCGCGCGCTGGACGCACTCCCGCCCGACCTGGCCCGGGGCCTCGAGAACGTGGCCGTCACCGTCGAGGACGAGAACCCGCAGGAGCCCGACCTCTTCGGACTCTTCGAGGAGGTTCCGTACATGCCCGCGAAGGTGACGATCTACCGACGCCCGCTGGAGGAGGAGTTCGGTGACGACCCCGCGGCGCTCGAGGACGAGATCCGGATCACCGTCCTCCACGAGCTCGCCCACTACTTCGGGATCGACGAGGCCCGGCTGGACGAGCTGGGGTACCGGTGACCACCGCCCTCAACGTCGTCGCCGTGGCCGCGGCGGCCGTGGGAGCGCTCGTGGTCGTGTTGTTCTTTCTCGGCCCGCGGGAATGAGGAGGGCTCCGGCCGCGTTGGAACCAGTCATGACCCTGACTGACATTCACCAAGAGATCGAGCAGACGAGCGAGCGGCGGACCGAGCTGTGGCACATCCTCTCGCAGGGATACGACCCGGCCGCGGCTGCAGAGCTCAAGCGTCTGAGCGAGCGCCTCGACCGGCTCTGGGACGAGGAGCGGACGCTGAAGGCGCAGCTGCGCTTCGGCGACCGCGACCACATCGTCGCCCGGGCCAGGGTCGAAGAGCGCCTCGAGCGCGCGGCCTAGGTTTCACCCACGCGCGACGTCGGCCCCGGACGAGGGATGCTCCCCTCTCCCCCCGGGGCCGACACCATCTCTTGCGAGGCACCTGTGGCGAGTCCTGCGGATCGGTAGAAACGACGAAGGAGCACGTGGTGTCGGGTTCACACGCAGAGGAGATCGTCGGGGACTTCTTCGAGTCCGACGACTGGGCCGAGTTCGAGAGCGCAGAGTCCGAGCCGGACCTCGAGCTTCCCCCGCTCCCGCCGCACGAGCCGGAAGCGGGCTGACCGACCGGTTACGGGGCTTTGAAGCGGATGCGACGGTGGCTGCCGTCGCAGAACGGCTTGTTCTCCGATGCACCGCAGCGGCACAGCGCGAGCCGCGTGTCCTCGCGGATCACGCGCCGGTCGTGGTCGACGATCCGAACCCGGCCGCGCACGAACAACGGGCCGTTCGGGCGCGCTTCGATCGTGGTCTCGGCCGGCGGCTCTTCCTGCGGTCCGCCGTCGAGGCGGCGATAGCGCAACGCCCCGGTTGGGCACGCCTCGACCGTCCCAGCAACGGCGTCCGCACCGGCGGCGTCCACCGCCACCCACGGGCGAGCCTCCGCGTCGAACACCTGTGGCAGCTCCCGGACACAGATGCGCGCGTGGATGCACAGCCGCGGCTCCCACAGGACCTCGATCGCGGCGCCCACGTACGTTCGCGTCGGGCCTCGTTCCTGCTCCGGCGTTGCGGTCAGCCGGACACCTCCGTTTCCCGCAGCACGAGATCTCTGTACTCGGAGTGACGTCGAATGTACGCGCGCACGAACGGGCAGATCGCCACGACGTGAAGCCCGCGTGCGCGGATGTCATCGAGCGCGGCCGAGACGAGCGTGCTTCCGTAGCCCTTCCCGTCGAGCTCCGGCATCACCTCCGTGTGCAGGAGCACGACCGCGTCCGACTCCTCGCGGTAGAGAAGTTCCCCGACGAGCTTGTCGTCGAGCACGAGCTCATAGCGGGACTCGGCCGGGTTGAGGCGAACGAGGCCGGCTTCGCTCACGAGGCCTGGCCCGTGGCTTCCCGTTGGGCTCGTGGCATCCGTCCGACGGTCAGCGTCAGGAACGAGACAACGAGGGCTGCGGCCAGCGCGCCGACACCCCACCAGACGCCGGAGATGTCGTCGTCCCAGCCGATTGCGCGGTCGATCGAGAATCGGCCCGGGCCGGTGGCGGCAAGCGCAACAGCGACGGTCAGGTACGCGATCTCCAACTCCGACCCGAACATGAATGCCTTCTTGAACGTCACCGCGGTGATGGCGTTGATCATGACCGTCGCGAGCAACAGGGATGCGAGCGGTGTTGCGAAGCCGAGGGCGAGCAGCGCACCACCCGCCGTCTCCGAGAGGCCGACCGCGACTGCCATCAGGACCGGCGCCCGATACCCCTGCCCCGCGAAGAATCCGCCTGTGCCTTTCGGCCCGTACCCGCCGAACCAGCCGAACAGCTTCTGCGTGCCGTGTCCGATGAACGCGAGCCCGACGACAACCCGCAGAACGAGGATTCCGTAGGCCATGTCCCCCTCCTTCGTCGACGCGTCACACAACGAGAGGCGTCAGCGAAGTATTCCCCCGACCACCCGTCCCTGCCTCTACCATGCGCCCAACGGGGCGTTAGCTCAGCTGGGAGAGCGCCGGCTTTGCAAGCCGGAGGTCACCGGTTCGATCCCGGTACGCTCCATGTAACGCTCGCCGCGCGTCTCCTCGCCTGAAGGCTTCGTCGCAGAACCGTTGCGACCGACGCCTATGGCGGATGTTCAACCGCCACCCCGAGGCCAGCGACGCTGCCGTTGTTCGACCGCACCGGCTATGTGCAGTTCTTCTGCGCCCTCTGCACCCAGGCCGAGATGTGCTGCGACGCCTGCATGACCCTGTTCCGGTCGATCTCGATCGACGGGTGCTGCAGCTTCTCGAGC
>DASTZS010000061.1:0-2092 GCA_035764165.1 Gaiellaceae bacterium
CCCTTCGATGAGCGCATGGAGCTGGGCCGCCTCGGCCTCGACGACGAGCGTGGGCTCGAACGCCTCGCCGCGCCGGGCCGTGAGGGTCGCATCGCGCACCTCGAGCGAGAGCACCTCGCCGCCGACGAAGCGGACCTCGTACGTGCCGTCGACGGCATGCTCCGGGCGGAACCGCATGTGGACCGCGTACGTGCTCCAGCAGTCCCCCGCCTCGGGCGCGCCCATGCGCCGCCCGCCCCAGGCTGCGAGCGCGCGGAGCACCTCGTCGAGCGCCCGGCCGTCGTCGGTCAGCTCGTACACCGTCACGGCCGCAGGCGGCGGCAGCTTCGTGCGGCGCACGACGCCGGCGCCCTCGAGCTGGCGAAGCCGCCCCGCGAGGATGTTCGTGCCGATGCCCGGGAGCGCGTCGGCGAGGTCCGTGTAGCGCCGCTGGCCGAGCATCAGCTCACGCACGATGAGGAGCGCCCAGCGGTCGCCGACCAGGTCGAGCGCGTGGGCCACGGGGCAGTACTGCTGAAACCGCTTCACGGCCATCCGGATACTACACCGGCACTTGCGGTTCGGTTCTCCGCACTTCTTGTACGGAAGACCGAACTTTCTGTTTGAAAGCGAGGGCGTACGCTCGGGCGGTCATTCCGAACGACACAACCCCGAAAGGTGACGCCATGGTTGCTTCTTCGAACAGAAGGTGGTGGGCGCTGGCGCTGCTCAGCGTCGTCCAGTTCATGCTCGTGCTCGACATCGCGATCGTGAATGTCGCCCTCCCCTCGATCCAGGACGATCTCGGGTTCTCGCAGGAGAACCTCCAGTGGGTGATCAGTGCCTACGCGCTCGTGTTCGGCGGCTTCCTCCTCCTCGGCGGGCGGGCGGCGGACATCGTGGGGCGTCGGCGGCTGTTCATCGGCGGGCTCGGCGTGTTCACCGTCGCGTCGCTGATCGCGGCGCTCGCGTGGAACGAGCCGTCGCTGATCGGCGCCCGGGCGCTCCAGGGCCTCGGCGCCGCGGTCATCGCTCCGGCCGCTCTCTCGATCCTGATGCGGACGTTCTCCGAGGGCAAGGAGCGCAACATCGCGCTCGGCGTCTGGGGCGCCGTCGGCGGGTTCGGCGCGGCCGCGGGCGTGCTGCTCGGCGGCGTGTTCACCGACGCGCTCAGCTGGGAGTGGATCTTCTTCCTCAACCTCCCGGTGGGCATCACCGCGATGGCTCTGGCGCCGGTCCTGCTCTCCGAGAGCCGTGACGCCCACGCGTCGAGCTTCGACGTCCTCGGTGCGGTGCTCGTCACGGCCGGCCTCTCGACGGCGGTCTTCGGCATCACCCAGGCGAACGAGTACGGGTGGAGCTCGGCGACGACGATCGGCATCTTCACCGCCGCAGCCGTTCTGCTCGTGGGCTTCGTGCTCCGCGAGACCCGGGCGCAGGACCCGCTGATGTCGTTCTCGATCTTCCGGATCAAGACCGTCGCCGGTGCGAACATCGCCGGCTTCATCCTCGGCACGGCCCTGTTCTCGATGTTCCTGATGCTGACGCTCTACATGCAGCAGGTGCTCGGGTACTCCGCGATGAAGACCGGGATCGCGTACATCGCGGTGGCAGGCACCTCGATCGTGTGGGCGATGGTCGCGCAGACCCTCGTCACGAAGGTCGGCGTCAAGCCGGTGCTCGTCACCGGGATGAGCCTCCTGACGGTCGGGCTCCTCTACTTCACGCAGGTCTCCGTCGAGGGCTCGTACGTCGGCGAACTCCTGCCGGGCTTCCTCGTGATCGCGATGGGCATGGCGTTCTCGTTCGTCTCCATCTCGATCGCGGCGCTCGCAGGGGTGCCCGCGAAGGACGCCGGCCTCGCGTCGGGGCTGATCAACACGTCGCAGCAGATCGGCGGCGCGCTCGGGATCGCGGTGCTCTCGGCCGTCGCGATCGCGCAGACGAACGACGCCGCAAAGGCGGGGGACGCGGTGCCGCAGGCGCTGACGTCCGGCTTCCAGGCGGCGTTCTGGGTCGGCGCCGGCGTGGCCGCGGCAGGCGTGCTCGCCTCGCTGGTGCTCGTCCGCAGGGACGAGCTCGCCTCGGTCCCCGCCTTCGAGGCGGAGCGGGA
>DASTZS010000062.1:0-11384 GCA_035764165.1 Gaiellaceae bacterium
CCGCCGGCGTGGTCGACGTGACCGGCTCGCCTCACTCACTCGCGGTCCAGGACGCGGACGGCTCCACGGGCGACGTCACCGTCGCGATCCGGCCCGAGGCGATCTCGGTCATGCGTCCGGACGACACGACCGCCGACGGCACGAATACCTGGGAGGCGAACGTGGGGACGGTCGCCTTCCTCGGCGACCACTACGAGTACGAGGTGAACGTCGGCTCGCTCGCGCTCATGGTCCAGAGCTCGCGCCGGGTCGAGGGGGACCGCATCAAGCTGCACATACCGCCGGAGGCGTGCGCCGTGGTGCAGACGTGACGGCGGTTCGGGCGGAGGGAGTCTCGCTGCCACAGAAGCGGTACACCGGCGACGAGGCCGGCCCTCTGACCGGCGTCCGGATGCTCGATCTCACGCGCCTCGTCTCGGGTGCGCAGCTCGGCCTCGTCTTCGGCGACCTCGGCGCCGACGTCGTCAAGGTGGAACGGCCCGGCCTTGGCGACCCGTTCCGGCATACGACCGCGGACGGGTACGACGCCTACTGGCGCGCCTACGCTCGCAACAAGCGCAGCGTGACGCTGAACCTCGCCGACCCCCGCGGGCGCGCGTTGCTGTTCCGCCTCGTCGAGACCGCCGACGTGCTCGCCGAGAACTTCACGAAGGGAGTCCTCGAGCGGCTCTGCGGCGGACCGGACGCCTTGCTCGAAGCGAATCACAAGCTCGTGATCGTGCGGATCACGGGCTGGGGGCAGACCGGGCCGCGCGCGAGCCAGCCCGGCTTCGGCACGCTCGCCGAGGCGTACTCGGGGTTCACGTTCTTGAACGGCCCTGCCGACGGGCCGCCCGTCCAGGCGCCGCTCTCGCTCGCGGACACCGTCGCCGGCACGTACGCGGCCACTGCAGCCCTCGCCGCCCTCTGGAACGTGCGGGTGAACGGCGGCCCAGGCCAGGTCGTCGACGTCTCGCTCTTCGAGCCCCTCTACTCGATCATGGGCGCCGACGCGACCGCCTTCGCCGGCCGCGGCGTGTTGCGTCGTCGCGGGGAGGGCGCCGGCGTCTCGTCCGTCCGCGGCGTCTTCCAGACGAGCGACGACCACTGGATCGCGATCTCGGCCGCAACCGACGAGACCGCGGCTCGCTTCTTCGACGCGATCGATCGCTCCGATCTGCTCGTCGATCCCCGTTTTGCCAGCTCCGAGGCGCGGCTCGCGAACCGCGAGGAGCTCCACGAGGCGCTCGTTCCCGAGTTCCGGCGGTTCACACGCGAGCAGATCCTCGCGCTGGCCGCCGACCATCGGCTCACGATCGGCCCCGTGCTGGA
The DNA here is from genome assembly GCA_035764165.1 of Gaiellaceae bacterium. GTDB lineage: Bacteria > Actinomycetota > Thermoleophilia > Gaiellales > Gaiellaceae > 3-1-20CM-4-69-9. The sequence continues at coordinate 1,312 of DASTZS010000062.1, forward strand.
CATCGTGGACATGCTCGCGGACGATCACTACCTCGCCCGGGAGACGATCGTCGAGCTCGAGGATGGCGTGGTGCTTCACAACGTCGTGCCTCGTCTCTCGGAGACCCCTGGCGCGATCCGGCTCCCCGCGCCGAGGCTCGGGGAGCACAACTCCGAGATCTACGGCGCCCTCGGACTGGACGCCGACGAGCTCGCGCGACTCGCCGAGGAGGGAGTGGTTTGACCGCCTACCGCCCTCGCTGGCGGTCGCTGCTGTACGTCCCGGCGGTCTCGGAGAAGTTCGTGGCGAAGGCGCACGAGCGGGGCGCCGACGCAATCATCCTCGACCTCGAGGACGCCGTCGCGCCTTCCGAGAAGCGCATGGCACGGGAACTGGTTCCGGCGGCCGCAAAGACGGTCTCGAGGGGCGGTGCCGACGTTCTCGTCCGCGTCAACCGGCCCTGGCGCCTCGCTGTGCGCGACCTCGAGGCTGCGATCGGACCGGACGTGTGCGCCCTCGTGCTCCCCAAGGTCGACTCCGCAGAGCACGTGCTCGCGCTCGCAGAGATCGCAACCAGTGTCGAGGACGAACGTGGACTGCCCGTCGGCCACACCCTCTTCTTCGCGCGCGTGGAAGGGCCGAAAGGCCTGCTCAACGCGGCAGCGATCGCCGCCGCACATCCCCGCGTCGTCGCCATCGGGCTCGGCTCGAGCGACTACACGATCAGCACCGGGATGGAGGCCGGCGGCCCTGGCAACGCGATGGCGAGCTTTCTCGTCGTCAACGCGGCGAAGGCCGCGGGGATCGCGGCGATCGGCCTCACCGGCGTGATCGTCGGCTACCGCGACCTCGAGGCGTTCCGGCGCTCAGCCGAGGAGTCGCGCGCAATGGGCTTCCGCGGCGCGCCCTGTGTCCATCCGACCCAGGTGCCGATCCTCAACGAGGTGTTCAGTTCGGGCCCCGAGGAGCTCGAGTGGGCCCGCCGCGTCGTCGAGGCGTACGAGCAGGCCCTCGCCGCAGGTCAGGGAGCGATCACCGTCGACGGCGAGTTCGTCGACGTCCCGTACTACGAGCAGGCGAAACGGCTCCTCGCCGAGTAGGTCCATGAGCCGTCGGATCCTCTTCGCGTTGCTCGCGATGGGCATCGCGCAGGCGGCCGTCTACCTGATCCGGCCGACCACCTCGTACCGGCTGCTCGCCTACGGCGAAGGCGCGCGGGACGTCGGACTCGTCGCGGCGGCATTCGCGCTCCTGCCGATCTTTCTTGCGATCCCACTGGGGAGGATGTCGGACCGCCGCGGCCCGCCGCTGCTGGTGATCGGCTGCGCCGTGCAGACCGTGGGCTCACTCGGGCTCGCCGCCTCGACGGCGACCCCCACGATCGCCGCGGCGAGCGCGGTGATCGGCCTCGGCCACCTTGCGCTCGCCCTCGGCGCCCAGGACGTCGTCGCGCGTGAGTCGCACAGCGACCGGCACGACCATCTCTTCGGCCTGCTCACGGCGGGGATCTCGCTCGGACAGCTGCTCGGCCCACTCCTCGCGGGGCTTCTGCTCGGCGCGAGCGGAACGCCGTCGCCCGGCGCGACCACGCGGTGCCTGCTCGTCGCAACGGGGATTCTCGTGCTGGCCACGCTCTGCGCGGCGGTCGCTGAGGCGAGCCGCGGCCCGGCGTCGAAGCGTGCGGCGTCCCGGCGCGGCAGCGTGCGCGCGATCGTGGGCACGCCAGGCGTCCCCGCCGGGATCTTCGCGAGCATCGCCGTGCTCGCCGCCGCCGACGTCTTCACCGCCTACATGCCGGTCATCGGCGCGGAGAACGACATCGGGCCGCGTGCGATCGGGGTCATCCTGGCGCTCCGGGCCGCGGCGTCGATCGCGGCGCGTGTGGGGATCGGGGCGAGCGTGCGGAGAATCGGCAGGAAACGCCTGATCACGATCGGCGCGGTGGCAGCGGCCGTGGCTCTGCTCGGGATGTCGGTTACGAACACGGTCTGGCTGCTCGTGGCCCTCGGTATCGTCGCGGGCTTCGGGCTGGGCTTCGGACAGCCGCTCTCCATGACCCTCGTCGTCCAGCTCGTCCCCGAGCACGCGAAGTCGACCGCGCTCGCGGTGCGGCTGACCGGAAACCGCGTCGGCCAGGTGGCGACGCCCGCTGCAGCAGGGGTGATCGCGGGAAACGCAGGCGCCCGCTCGGTGTTCTGGTTGCTCGGCGGGATCCTGGCGGCCTCGGCGGTCGCGATACAGCGATCCGCGCCCGATCGAGTGGAGGACGTGAAGGGCGCCGAGCCTGCCCTCGAGTGACAGGCTGTCCACAGGCGCGGCTGAGGGCCGCTCATCGTGCAGACGGGCCCCCGCGCGTGGCCCTGGCCGCACGTGAGCGACTACGTCCTACAAGGGGCCGACCCGGTAGGGCCGCATCATCTCGTGGTCTTCGTGCTCGACGATGTGGCAGTGCCAGACGAACAGACCCGGGCGGTCGTAGGTCGCCTTCACGCGGGTGATCTCACCGGGATAGGAGATCACGGTGTCCTTGCGGGCCCCCTGTTCCCAGAGTTCGGGAGGACGCGCCGGACCGCCGAAGGGCTGGCGATCGACGACCTCGAACAGGATCTCGTGGATGTGGATCGGGTGCGCATCCTCGGTGAAGTTGTGCAACTCCCACACCTCGGTCGCGCCCACGGCCGGGGTCTCGGTGATCGGATCGTCCCAGCCGAGCGGGACGCCCGCGCCGCCCGCGAGCGTGCCGAGCAGCGCCTCCTTGGGTCCGAACGGCTCCCCGCTCTCGCAGTCGAGGACGACGTTCCCGTCCGACTCCGAGACGAGGACGGTCTCCGAGTCGACCTCGTTGAGCGACACCTGACGGGTCGTGGTCGCGGCCGGAAGCGGTGCGATCCCGGGCAGAACGAGCTGGTTGGGCGGCGTGCTCGCGTCTGGGCCGGTGGCCGGGACGACCCGGAACTGCATCACCTGCCCGGTCGTGTCTGGATCGGCCTCGTCGAAGTCGCCCGGCGGCTCGCCGCCGCCGAACGGCTCGTCAGGCCCCAGATTCAGCAGGATGATCTCCGTTCCAACCCCGACGTTCGTGAAGTCGACGATCACGTCGGCGCGCTCGGCCGGCCCGAGCAGGACCCGGTTCAGCTCCAGCGGGGCGGGCAGGTAGCCGCCCTCCGTGCCGATCTGCCAGAAGGGCATGCCGTTGCTGAGCTCGAGCAGGAGGAAGCGCGAGTTGCAGCCGTTGAGGAGGCGGAAGCGGTAGCGGCGTTGCTCGACCTCGAGGTATGGCCAGGTCCTGCCGTTCACGACCATCGTGTTGCCGAAGAACTCCGGGTTGAAGATCGGCGAGATGTCGCTCGGGCCCTCGCAGGCCCGCTCGGGAATGAACGGGATCTGGAGCTGGGAGGGGTCGAGGCCCTCGAAGAAGGCTCGGCTGTCCGGGTAGAAGAGCGAGCCGTCGGCGTTGAAGGAGCGGTCCTGGATCGCGATCGGGATCTCGTAGTAGCGCGTTCCCGGCGGGTCGCCGAGCGCCGGAGCGGGCCCCGGGAGGGTGCCGACGACCGCGTCCGCGGGGCCGCCGCGGAGGAGATAGAAGCCGGCCGGTCCCGCGTAGACGTTGACGCGGGTCATCCCCAGCGTGTGGTCGTGGTACCACAGCGTGGCCGCCCGCTGGTCGTTGTCGTACTCGAAGACAGCGCTCCCTGGCGCCCACGCCTGGCCGAGCTTCCGTTGCGCCTCAGCCCTGAATCGCTGGTAGAAGGAACCGACGCGGGCGAATCCTGACGGGATGTTCCTGGCCGCGGGCAGGTACCAGGCCTCGGGGTAGCCGTCGCTCTCCTCGGACGAGTGTCCGCCGTGCAGGTGCGTGACGATTGGCACCGGCCCCGTGTATCGAGTTGGATTGGTGCCGCGCGCGTCCGCCCCCGGAGGACCGCCGGGGGGGTTGGCCCAGTGGAGCGTCTGGTCGACGGGAAGCAAGTGCGGCAGGAAGTCGCCGTTCGCGTCCACGAGCTGGTTGATCCACCTGACCCTGACCGGTCTGCGCCAGCTGGCCTCGACCGTGAACGACGGGTAGTGGAAGCTTCCGGGGTCGTTGACCGAGCCGTAGCTCCATACGGTCGTCGGCTGGAGTCCCATGCTCTGGGGCAGGATGTGCTGCCGGAACTGGCGGACCGCGATCTCGTAGTAGTCGACGCTCTTCACGGCCGGAGGCGTGGCGCTGCGTGGCATCGCCGGCGGAATCACGAGCGGCCTCGCGTACTTCGGAATGGCCTCCGGCGGAAGCCCTTCCGCCGCGAGCCGAGCGAGCGCTCTCCCCACATCGATGCGAAGGGGCATGAGCAGGGCGGCACTCCCCACCGTCCCGACCTGGATCAGCCGTCGCCTTGTCAACCTGGTCACCATCCCCGCCTCCCCCGGCCGGCTACCCGACGGCAACCGGCGTCTCGATGCTTACGGATCCGCGCGACACGAGGACCGGCCGCTTCGACTCAGCGAGCACTCCTCGGGAAACGCTGCCGAGCAGCACGCCCGCGATTGCCCCGCGCCCGCGGGAGCCCACGACGGTCAGATCGGCGTGGATGTCGTCCGCGCAGGCCACGATCTCGTCGACGGTGTCGCCGATCAGGAGCTTCGAACTCGCCCGGACGCCGTGAAGCTCGGCAACCGCTTCAGCCTCATGGAGCGGCGCGCGGTCGTATTCGCCGGGCTCGTGTGGACGCGCACCCAGCATGCCGAAGCCGCTGATCGGCACGAGCTCTAGCCGCGGAACGACATGGACGAAGAGAACGGCGGCGTCGTGTTCTGCCGCGAGTGCGACACCGAACTCGACAGCCTCTTGCGAAGCCGGCGAGCCGTCGGTTGCAACCAGGATCTCCTTCATCGCTGGTCCCCCTTTTCGGTCGTTCGTCTCGGCACCGATGATCGGCGGGACTGCGCCGCGGCTCATCGGGGCATGCGCCGATTCCGCTGCGTAGTTGGCCGCACACGGATGCGCAATGTTCGGAACTGCGCTGCTCGACCGACAGGTGGCCTGCGCGACCGACCGGCCGCGCGGACCACCCGTCGAGCGTGTTACGTCATGTAGTTGTGGACGGGCCAGAACTGCGGTTGCGGGCGCGGCCCTGCGAACCCGACGGCCTCGAGGGCTGGGCCGAACCGCTCCTTCAGGAAGCGGCCCGCGTCCTCTTCAGACTCGAACACTTCGACGACCCGCCAGCCTCCATTTGGGCTTGGGCCGGCGACGTGGAGGATGCCGCCCGCAGGCGCCTCCAAGTCGAGCTGCTTCCGAATCCGGTCGTAGAGCTCCTGAGAGCCCTCGGGGTTGTCCACCAACATTGCGATCGCCACGTCTACCTCCTCTTGTGCCTCGCTCGCGTCTGCGATGTGCCGACACGGCCGACGATAGGAGCAGGGGAAGTCCATGGCATCGGCGGCAGCACCCAACTTCGATGGGCCGGCGCCTGGGTGTTTCCACCCAGAAGCGCACTTAGACGAGATGGTGCTCGTAGGCGAAGGCCGTGGCCGCAGCGCGCGACGACACGCGCAGCTTCACGAAGATGTTGCTCACGTGCCGTTCCACGGTCCGCTCGCTCAGCACGAGTGCGGACGCAATCGCCTTGTTCGTCTCGCCCGCCGCGACCCGGCGGAGGACCTCCAGCTCACGCGGCGTGAGCCCGGATGTGTCGGCGGCGCTGCGTGGCACGACTGCGTCGAGCCGCTGTAGATCCGGTGCTGCACCCAGTTCCCCGAAGGTCCGCCGAGCGGAGTCGAACTCGAGCTCCGCGGTATCGTCGTCGCCCAGAGCGCGGCACGCGAGCCCGATGAGGACACGCGCGCGGGCGGCCTCATACGGCACCTCGAGGTCGTGCCATCGCTGCCATGCCTGACGCGACGGGACGAGGGAAGCGCGGGCGTTGCCCTCGGCAAGCTCCACTGCGCCCCGAGCGTGCGCTGCGATCGCGCTGAGCATGCTGCTGCCATACTCGGCAGCGATCGCCTCGAGCTCGCGGCAGGCGCTGCGCGCCTCCTCCGCGTCGCCTGCGGCCAACAGGATTTCGACACACGCAGGAAGCAACCTCGCTCGCCTCGGGCGCTCGCTCGTCTCGCCCACCGCGCGCCGGATCGCGGCCGCCGCGGCATCGTGGTTTCCCTCCGCCAGCCGCAATAGGGCGAGGCCCGGCTGCGGCTCCGACCCGCACCGGCTCGCTTCCCGGTAGGCCTTCTCAGCCGCGGTGAACTCGCCGCGCAGGCGGTGAATCTCCGCCTGCTGGTAGAAGGCGTGGGCGGTCCAGAGCTGGTTCACCTCGCGCGCGAGACGCTCGCAGGCTCGACGCGCCTCCTCCAGCGCGTCGTGCCACGAACCCTGGAGTTGCATGAGCTCGGCGCGGTGGACCAGGCATCGGCCGGTGAACGCAAGCATGTCCGGCTGCTGCTCACACCAATGCGTCAGCGCGGCCGTCCACTCCTGAGCGCGGCGCATCGCGTACGCCTCCTGACAGGCCGCAATCACGGCGCAATAGACGAAGCCGGTCACGGTCGGCGACAGCTCCCCCGCCGTGACGCTCACCATCGCCTCGTCGAGCAGCGCCAAACCGCGCTCCGCCCGCTCCCGCTTGATCAGGGCACGACCTTGCTCGAACAGGGCCAGGGCGATCAGGTCTGGCTCGCCGAAGCGCTCGCCGACTGCTGCAGCATCTGCTGCCGTCGCGTAACCGGCGTCCCAGTCACCGGCAGCGGCATGTCGGAAGACGCCCGCCAGAAGCAGGTACCCCTGCTCGACGCAGTCATCCTGCTCGTGTTCGACCAGCCGCTGCGCGCGACCGAGCCATCCAGTCGCCGGCCCCATCTCCCCGCGGAGGGCGAAGCTGACGCCGAGCCAGAATGCGCAACGCACCGCGCGGCGCGGCGCACCCTCACGCAGGTAGGCGTGATGGGCACGCTCCAACGTACTGGCGTAAGCGTCATCGCGGCCGAGCATGAACGCGGCCGTCGCGAGCAGCTCGAGATCGCCGGCTCCCAGGTCTGCGTTCTGGTCGGCCTCGACCAGCGACTCGTACGCGTCCGTCCACGCCCGGCTGGCGAACGACTGCCGGCCTCGCTCCAGTGGATGGGCCTCGGCGTCCTGCACGAGTCGATTATCCGGCACGAAGGTTGGAGCCCTCCACGGGGCCCACCCTTCAGGCGTAGCGTTCACCCTCGTGCTCGGCTCGGAGGAACCGCTCCGGCTCGAAGAGCTGCTCGGCTCGGTCTCTCTTGCGACGGACCTCGTGACCGGGCAGCCACTCGGTCACGCGTTGCGGACATGTGTGATCGCGACGGCACTGGCCGAGGCGATGGGATGCCCGCTTCCGGAGTTGCGGACGGTCCGCCAGTTCGCGCTGCTGCGCTTCGTCGGCTGCACGGCGGATGCGGCGGAGACCGCCGCGATGGCGGGTGGGGATGATCCGTCCTACAACGCCGCGATGGCTCCGGCACTCATGGGATCGGGCCGAGAGATGCTGTCACGTCATGTCCGCAGCGTCGCGCCGGGCGCGTCCCGGCGGCGACGCCTGCAACTCGTCGCCGGCGGGCTCGCCGACCCGAAGGCTGGCGCTCGATCACTCGCAACTCACTGCGAGGTCGGGATGATGCTTGCCGGACGCATCGGGCTCGGGCACCCGGTCGTCAACGCGTTGGGCCACGCCTACGAGCGATGGGACGGAAAAGGCCATCCCGCGGGACTGGAGACAGATGCGATCCCCCTCGCGGTGCGCATCGCGTGTGTTGCCAGGGACGTCGACCTCGCCACGAGCGCAGGCGCCGATCCACGCACCTGGCTGCGCGGCCGGCGGGGCAAGGCCTACGACCCGTCCGTCGTGGACGCGTTCGGAGAGGTCGGCCCCGACGTGCTCGCTGCGCTCCAGGACGGAGACGAATGGGAGGCGGCTCTCGCCGGCGAGCCGGAACCGATGACCACCGTCGCAGAGGACGGGCTCGACGCTGTCCTCGTCGCGTTTGCGGATTTCGCGGATCTCAAGTCGCCCTCGATCCGAGGCCATTCGCGCGCGGTCGCAGCGCTCGCCGAGGACGCGGGACGACACGCTGGGCTGGAGCAGTCAGGGCGCACCGGGCTCCGGTGGGCCGGCCTCGTGCACGACCTCGGCCGGGTCGCGATCGAAAATGGGATCTGGGACAAGCAAGGCCCGCTGACGACAGCGGAATGGGAGCGGGTGCGGCTCCATCCGTACTACACGGAGCGGATCCTTGCTCGCTGTCGCTCCCTTGCGGCGCTCAGCGGCCCGGCCTCCTCGCACCACGAGCGGCTCGACGGGTCGGGCTACCACCGCTCCCTCCCGCCCGAGGCGCTGTCCCGGGCCGATCGGATCCTCGCGGCAGCGGACGTTTTTGCGGCGCTCACCGCCGACCGGCCCCATCGCCCCGCCTTCTCGGCGGACGAAGCTGCGCGCATCCTGGAGGCCGAGGCTCCGGGCCGGCTCGACGCCAATGCGGTCGCGTGCGTGCTCGCTGCGGCCGGGGAGCGCCCCGGACAGTCGCGGCCGAACTGGCCCGCCGACCTGACAGATCGCGAAGTCGAGGTGCTGCGCCTGATCGCGCGCGGCACGACGAATCGCGAGGTCGCGAAGCGGCTCGTGATCTCGCCCAAGACGGTCGGGCGCCACGTCGAGAACGTATACGCAAAGCTCGGCGTGTCGTCCCGTGCCGCGGCCGCGCTCTCTGCGATGGAGCACGGGCTGCTCGACTGAGCGGCGCGCTGAAGATGGGGTGTTCACCCGATGCCGGCGTCGCCGAACGGTCGCATACTCGTCGCATGTCCGAGATTCGCATCAACGGGGTGTCGCTCTACTACGAGGAGCACGGCGCAGGGGAGCCGATCCTGTGCATCCACGGCACCGGGAGCGCGTCCGTCCTGTGGCTCGACGCGGCTCGGGAGCTCGCACGGCACGGCCGCACGATCGTCTACGACCGCCGCGGCTTCTCGCGCAGCGAGCGTCCCGACCCGCTCGTCAGCGACGTACACCAGCACGCCGACGACGCCGCGGCACTGATCGACGCGCTCGGCGCCGCGCCCGCGATCGTGATCGGTCGCAGCCAGGGGGGCGAGATCGCCGTCGACCTCGCCTTGCGCTACCCGGACCGCGTCCGGGCGCTGGCGCTGCTCGAGGGCGGCGGGATGTCGCTGAGCCCGTCGTTCCGCGAGTGGCATGCCACGCTGCACGAGAAGGTGCTCGCCGCCGCAGCGACCGACGTGAACACCGTGGGGGAGACCATGTTCCGCCTTGTCGTCGGCGACACGGGCTGGGAAGCGATGCCCGATGCGGTGAAGCAGGTCTTCACCGACAACGGCCCCGCAATCGCGGCCGAGGAACGCGGCGTGATGCTCGACGTGACGGCCGAACAGCTCGGGACGATCGACCGTCCGACGTTGATCGTCGGCGGCAGGGGCTCCCTCCCCGAGTTCGCGGACGTGACGAACCGGATGGCCGCCGCGATGCCTGCTGCCAAGGTGGTGTGGGTCGAGGGCGATCATCTCATCCACCCGGCCCACCCCGCGGTGCTCGCGTTCGTCGACGAGGCGCTCGCGGCAGAAAGCTCGTTCCAGAAACCGGCGCTCGCTGATTCCCGCATTCGTTCCATGGGCTAACCGTGGTGGCTCGTGGGGCAACCATTGGTTTCCCCCACGCTCGGTCCGTCCGGGCTGGGTCCTACGCTCCGGCCATGACAGTGGGAATCGTCGTGTTCGCGCTCGTGTTCATCGCCGGGCTTGCGCTCGGGACGATGACCCGCCGCCCCCTCGCCACGGCCTGTGTCGTCGTCGGCGCGTTCTGCGCGCTGCTCGTGATCCAGGCCAACGAGCCGTTTGTGGCGTTCGCCGCGTTTGCGCTGATCGCGCTGGGCGGGCTGGTCGTCGACACCGTCCGCGAGACCGTCGGGCTCCTGCTCGGGCGGTAGATTGAACCCGCGCCAGCGGGCGTGGCGGAATTGGTTGACGCGCCGGGTTTAGGTCCCGGTGGGGCGAAGCCCCTTGGAGGTTCGAGTCCTCTCGCCCGCATCGTCGACAGTGGGCCGTACGGCAACTGCTTGAATCACGGGATGGCCCAGG
>DASTZS010000063.1:0-90621 GCA_035764165.1 Gaiellaceae bacterium
CGGGTCCTTGCACCGCAGCGCGACCCGCAGCCCCGCGTACGCGAACGCCAGGTACGCGCCCATCACGGCGGTCGCGCCGACGAGGCCCATCTCCTCGCCGATCACCGCGAAGATCATGTCCGTGTGCGCCTCCGGCAGGTAGTTGATCTTCGCGACGCCGTGGCCGAGACCGGCGCCGAGAAAGCCGCCGGACCCGATGCTGATCAGGGCCTGCACCGTCTGGAAGCCCGCACCCTGGGGGTCCTGCCACGGATCGAGGAAGCTGAAGATGCGCGCGCGCCGATACGGCTCGAACCAGATCGCGACGAGGCCGAGCGCCACCGCGATGCTGGTACCCGCGGCGAGCGTCGAGCCCGGTGTGCCCGAGATCACGAGGACGGCCAGCAGCACGACCACGAGCGAGATCGCCGTGCCCAGGTCGGGCTCGGCGAGGATGAGCAGGCAGAAGACGGCGAGCAGCAGCCCGATCGGTCGCCAGAGCTCCCGCAGCGTGCGCGGGGCGGGACGCTTGCAGAGGTAGGCGGCCGCCCAGACCGCGAGCGCGAGCTTCGCCAGCTCGGACGGCTGGAAGGTCGCGGGGCCGAACTCGATCCAGCGGCGCGCGCCGTTGATCCGCGAGCCGATCACCAGCACGGCGAGACAGCCGGCGAGCGCGGCCAGCACGAGTGCCGGTGCGAGCAGCCGCAGCCGCCGGTAGTCGCAGCGCGATGCGGCCATCATCAGCCCGACCCCGATCAGCGCGTAGATCCCCTGCTTCTTGAGATACGACATCGGGTCCCCACGTTCGAGCGCCGCGGGCGCCGAGGTCGCGCTGTAGACCATCACGAGCCCGAACGCGACGAGGCCGAGCGTCACGAGGACAAGCAGGTGCGACTCCAGCTGGGCCTTTCTCACCACAGCTCCCGCACGAGGCGCCTGAACATGTCCCCGCGCTCTTCGAAGTTCTCGAACTGGTCGTAGCTCGCACACGCCGGCGAGAGCAGGACGACGTCGCCGGACTCTGCATCCCCCGCAGCCGCTCCGACCGCGGTCGCGAGATCGCCGGAGCGTCTATATGGACGGCCTGCGCGGCCGAGCGCCGCTGCGAGCTGCTCGGTCGCCTCGCCGATCAGGTCGACCGAGCGCACGGCTGGCGGCAGTCCCTCGGCAAGCTCGTCGAAGGACTCGCCCTTGAGCGAGCCGCCCATGATCAGGCGCAGCGGCTCTCCGGCGTAGGCGGCGATGCCCCGGCGCGCCGCAGCCGTGTTCGTCGCCTTCGAGTCGTTCACGAACCGCACGCCGTCGAGCTCGGCGACGAGCTCGAGCCTGTGCGCGACACCGCGAAAGGTGCGGAGCGCGTCGGCGATCGCCTCCTCGCCGATGCCGGCCGCGCGCGCCGCCGCGGTGGCCGCGGCGGCGTTCTCGCGGTTGTGCTCGCCGGGAATGAGGGGCTCGGCCGGCAGCGGGTCGTCTGCCCGGAACTCGACCCGGTCGGCGCCTCCCGGAATCGCGCCGAAGTCGCGCGGCACGACTGCGACATCGGCCTCCGTCTGGTTCTCGAAGATGCGCAGCTTTGCTGCGCGGTAGTCGTCGAAGGTCGAGTGGCGGTCGAGGTGGTCCGGCTCGAGGTTGAGCAACACGGCGATGCGCGGCCGCAGGCGGTGCACGTCCTCGAGCTGGAAGCTCGAAAGCTCGCACACGATCCAGTCGTCCTTGTCGAGCTCCCCGTCGAGGCCTGTCAGCGGCCGTCCGACGTTGCCCGCCACGGCGGCGGGCAGTTCCGCGGCGCGGAAGATCGCGCCGAGCAGCTCGCTCGTCGTCGTCTTCCCGTTCGTGCCCGTGACGCCGATCAGGCGGTTGCGCAGGAGGCGCGAGCCGAGCTCGATCTCGCTCCAGACGGGGATGCCGCGCGCCCGCGCGGCCGCGGGCAGCGGCGATTCCCCGGGCACGCCGGGGCTCTTGATCAGCAGCTCGACGTCGTCCAGCAAGCCTTCCTCCTCAGTCCCCAGGTGGACTTCGACGCCCGCCTCGGCAAGCCTCCCGACGTCCAGGCCGGTGGCGCGGTCGACCCCCACCGTGGGTACGCCGCGGCGGGCGAGCGCCAGGGCGGCCGCCTGGCCCGAACGGGCGAGGCCGACGACGACGGCCCGGCGCGGCAGCCTCATGGCCTCGCGGCCGAGAGGAATGCCAACGGATGCCTGACCGGGATCATCTGCCCCGCGAGGAAGTCCACGAGCCGTTCGACCTCGGCGTGCTCGAACTCCTCCCGCCAGTTTTCGAGCAGCGTCGGCCGGCCCGGCGCTCCCACCTGGTTCAGGTAACGATCGGCCGGCACCTCGTCCTCGTCCGCGGTGAACTCGAGGCGCACGTCTGCGAAGCCCGCCTCGACGAAGAAGCGCTCGAGGTCGGACTCGTCGAAGTTCAGCATTGGATCCGACCGGTCCGCATAGAACCGTTCGTTCCACGCTCGCAGGCGATCCCCTAGCTCGCCGAGCGGCGAGAAGTCGACCGCGCGGCTCAGCAGAAGGTTGCGGCTGTTGATCGGCTCGAAGAGGGAAACACGGCCGCCGCTCCGCAGAACGCGGTGGAACTCACGCGCCGCCTCGGCCTTGTCGTCGACGTAGATGAGCACGGAGCGGGTGAGGACCGCGTCGGCGCTGCCGTCCGTTAGCGGCAGGACGTCGGCACGTCCGACGAGGTACGAGATGTTCGGCGCAGTGGTGTTCGCGCGGAGCTCTTCGAGCGCGTCGACCGAGATGTCGAGCGCGATCACGTCACCGTCGGGGCCCACACGCTCGACCGCTCCGAGCGTGAGCAAACCGGTACCGGCGCCGACGTCCACGACGGTCGCACCCGGCGCAAGCTGCGCAGCGTCGAGGACACGGTCGCGCCAGCGTGCGAGGTTGGCGAGAGCCTCCGCGACGTCCTCGTCCGACCACCCGGCGAAACGAGTGCGGACGAGCCACTCCGCCCACTCGTCGAGCCCCTGCGTCACTGCCTGAAGAAGGTGAAGTCGCGGTAGAAGAGCGCAAAGCCGACCGCGCAGAGGATCGCGGTCACGATCCAGAAGCGCACCATGATCTTCGTCTCCGACCACGCCTTCATCTCGAAGTGGTAGTGAATCGGGGCCATCAGGAACACGCGCCGCTGGTAGTACTTGAACGAAATCACCTGCACGATCACCGACAGCGCCTCGATCGCGAAGATCCCGCCGATCAGCAGCAGCAGGAAGATCGTCTTCGTGAAGATGGCCATCGCGGCGAGCGCGCCACCGATCGCCATCGCACCGGTGTCGCCCATGATCACCTCGGCGGGGAACGCGTTGTACCAGAGGAAGCCGATCACGGCTCCGATCAGCGCCGCACCCACGATCGCGAGGTCGAGGCGGCTGTCGAAGCGGCCGCCGGGATTCCCGGAACGGATGTACGTGACGACGGAGATCGCCGTGAACGTGATCAGCGCGATGATTCCCGTCCCCGCGGCGAGTCCGTCCAGCCCGTCCGTGAGGTTGACGCCGTTCGCGGTTCCCGCGATCACGAGGAACAGGAGGACGTACCACCCATAGGAGAGCTGGACGTTCCAGTGCACGACCGGGATGAAGACGCTCGTCGGCAGGTGCTGATGGTCGGCTGCGAAGCCGACGCCGACCGTGATCAGCGCCAGGAGGGCGAGCTTCCAGCGTCCGCGCAGACCGAGCGAGCGCCGGTGGGTCAGCTTGATGAAGTCGTCGAGGAACCCGATCGCACCGCAACCGAGCGTGACGAAAAGCACGGTGAGCGCCGGCACCTTGTACTTCGAGACGGCCAGGAATGCGACCGTCGCGACGACGAGGATCAGCAGGCCGCCCATCGTGGGCGTGCCCTGCTTCAGGCGGTGGCCTTCCGGCAGTTCCTCGCGGATGTGCTGTCCGAACTCGTTCCGGCGCAGGAACGCGATGAACTTCGGACCGATGACGATCGAGACGATCATCGCGATCACGCCCGCCGCGAGGACCCGGATCATGCAGGAATTCTTGTGAGTGCTTCTGCCACAGTCTCGAGCCCGACCGCCCGCGATGCTTTCACGAGCACGGCATCGCCGGGGCGGACGACCTCGTCCAGCCGGCGCAGTGCCTCGTGGACGTTCGGGACCCAGCGGCCGGGGACGCCGCCCTCGAGGTACCCGCGGGCGAGCTCGCCGACGGCGAGCAGCTCGTCGACTCCCAGCTCCGCGGCCGCCTCGCCGACTTCGTGGTGGTAGCCGGGTCCGGTCCGCCCGAGCTCGGCCATCTCGCCGAGGATCGCCACCCGCCGCCGGCCGCCGGCACGCTCGGCCAGATAGGCGAGTGCCGCCCGCATCGAGACGGGATTGGCGTTGTAGGCGTCGTTGATCAGGAGGCCGCCGCCCGGCAGCTCCTCCTCCTCCCCGCGCCAGCGGGAGAAGTCGACGTCGACGCTCGCCGGACGCGGCAGGCCGAGGACGTCGAGCACCGCCAGCGCTGCCGCCGCGTTCCGTAGCTGGTGCCGGGCCGTGAAGTTGAAGCTCACGCCGCCGACGACCGTCCTGTCGCCGGCCTGCTCGAACTCGACCTCGGCGACGCGCACCACGTCGACGTCGGTGCGCTCGACCGGGAAGTCGGCCGGCACGATCGCACTCCCGCCCGCGGGCAGCGCGTCGATCAGCTCGGTCTTCGCGCGCACGACACCGTCGAGCGAGTCGACGAGCTCGAGGTGCACGGGCCCGACGTTCGTGATCAGCCCGATCTCGGGCCGGGCGAGCTCGGCGAGCTCGGCGATCTGCCCGAAGCCGCGCATCGCGAGCTCGAGGATGCAGATCTCCGTGTCCTGCTCGAGCCGGCAGAGCGTGAGCGGCATGCCGATCTCGTTGTTGTAGCTCGCCTCGGCGGCGATCGTCCGAGCAGCTGGGGCGCAGAGCGCGGCGAGGATGTCCTTCGTCGACGTCTTCCCCATCGAACCGGTGATGCCGACGACCCGGGCCGTGCTCCGCCCGCGTACCACCCGTCCGATTCGAGCCAGCGCAGAGAAGGCGTCCTCCGGTACGAGCGTCGCCGCCGCGCCGCGGCCGAGCGCGTCGTCGAGGAACTCGGAGCCTCGGCCGACCGCGACGAAGAGATCCCCAGGCACGACTCGGCGCGAGTCGACCTGCACGCCGGTGAAGGACGCCGCCCGCGCGTCGATCCGGCCGAGTCCGTCGAGCAGGCTCGTCTCGAGCGCGATCACGCGGGTGCCCTCATGCGCCGTAGGAGCTCACGCGCCACCTCGAGGTCGTCGAACGGATGCTTCACGCCGGCGATCTCCTGGCCCTGTTCGTGGCCCTTGCCCGCGATGACGACGACGTCGCCCTCGCGTGCCGACTCGAGCACCTGGCCGATCGCGGCGCGGCGGTCGAGCTCGACGTCCAGGTCGAGGCCGTCGACGACGTCGGCGGCGATCGCGGCAGGGTCCTCGCTGCGCGGATTGTCGGAGGTGACGAGCGCGAGGTCCGCCAGCTCCGCGACGACCTGACCCATCAGTGGGCGCTTCTCGCGATCGCGGTCACCGCCGGCGCCGAAGACGCAGATGACGCGTCCGCGCGTGAGCGCGCGCGCCGCGTCGAGGGCCGACTCGAGCGCACCAGGCGTGTGCGCGTAGTCCACGAGCACGGTGAAGGGCTGGCCTTCGTCGATGCGGTCGAACCGTCCCGGCACGCGCTCGACCGCCTCGATGCCGCGCTTGATCGTCCCTTCGTCGATGCCGAGCGCGCGGGCCGCCGTCGCAGCCGCGAGCGCGTTCTCGACGTTGAACCGCCCGAGCAGCTTCAGGTCGATATCGCCGAGCGAGTCCTCGGGGCGAAACGTCGCCGCATCGGGAATCTCCCGCGCGAGCCGCTGGCCGTACTCGTCGCCGACGTTGACGACGGCGCGTGACGCCTGCGCGAACAGACGACGCTTCGACTCGAAGTACTCGTCCATCGTGCCGTGGAAGTCGAGGTGGTCCTGGGTCAGGTTCGTGAAGACGAGCACGGCGAAGCGCGTTCCCTCGAGCCGTCCTTTCGACGACGCCATCGACGTCGCCTCCATCACGCAGACGTGGTTCCCTGCGTCCAGCATCTCGCGGAAGAGGCGCTGCAGGTCGACTGACTCCGGCGTGTTCAACCCGACCTCGCGCAGCTCGTCGCCGATGATCCGCTCGACGTTCGACAGAAAGCCCGGCCGCTCGCCCGCGGCATCGAGGATCGAGCGGAGCAGGTAGGCCGTCGTCGTCTTGCCGTTCGTGCCCGTGACGGCGACGACGGGCAGCTCGCCGGTCGGGTCACCGAAGAACTCGACCGCCGCACGCGGCATCTCCTCACGCACGCTCGGCACGAGCAGCTGTGGGACGTGGAGATCGAGCCGCCGCTCGACGACCAGCGCCGCCGCGCCCGCCTCCACCGCGTCGGCGGCGAAGTCGTGCCCGTCCGCCCTCGCGCCGGGGACGCAGAAGAAGAGGGAGTCGCGCGGCACCTCCCGCGCGTCGTACGCCAGCTCGCGGATCTCGACGGCACCGCCTCCAACGACGTCGGTCGGAGCGAGCGCTGCGATGAGCCGCTCCAGCTGCATATCGCCGACCAAGTCTAGTGTGGGTCCCCTACGGCGTTACGGTTGGGCTCTGGCCAACCGTCTCCCCCAGCTGCTGCTCCGTGCCGAGGGCCTGGCGGAGCTCGCCGCCGCACTCGTCCTCTACTTCCACGCGGACTATGGGTGGCTTCCCTTCGTGGTCCTGATCCTCGTCCCGGACGTCTCCATCGCCGCCTACGCCTTCGGGCCGAGGACGGGGGCGATCGTCTACGACCTCCTCCACACGGAGGTCTTCGCGATCACACTCGGGGCCGCGGGGGTCGTCGCCGGCTCGGCCGGCCTGACCATGGTGGCACTGATCTGGCTCGCGCACATCGGCGCCGACCGGCTGCTCGGCTACGGCCTCAAGTATCCGTCCGCCTTCAAGGAGACGCACTTCAGCCGGGTCTGAGAAGTACCACGCGCGCGAGAACCCCTAGCGGGCCGGCGCCGCGTCCGGCGGGACCTCGAGGTACTGCAGGTCGAAGCGGGCGATCTCCTGGAAGGCGGGGGCCGCGACGACTCCGCCCCAGATCGCGCCGCGAGGCTCGTCGACGGCGACGAGGACGACGAGGCGCGGCCTGGACGCCGGGACGATTCCGACGAACGAGGCGACGTACCGGCCGGTCGCATAGCCGCCGCGCGAGTCCGGCTTCTGCGCAGTGCCGGTCTTGCCCGCGACCTGGTAGCCGGGCATGGCTGCGAACTGGCCGGTGCCCTCGGCGACGACGTCCTTCAGCATCGTCATCAGCTGCGCGGCGATGCGCGGCGACACGAGGCGCTTGCGGTGGAGCGAGGGTCTCCCGCCGCCGTCGACGTGGTCGACGAGGTGCGGGCGCGACCAGATCCCGCCGTTCGCGATCGCGGCGTACGCCGCCGCCATCTGCACGGGCGTGACGGCGATGCCCTGGCCGATCGGCACGTTGCCGATCGTCGAGCCGGACCACTTGTCCGGCGGCAGGACGATGCCCGGGCTTTCACCCGGAAAATCGACGCCGGTGGCGTCGCCGAAGCCGAACTTCGTGATCCACGACGACAGCCGCGTGCGGCCGAGCATCTCGGCCAGCGTGATCGCGCCGATGTTCGACGAGTGGGCGAGGATCTGCGCGACGGAGTAGTTGACCGCGCCCCGCTCCTCGGCGTCGTGGATGACGCGGTCGGCGACGTGCAGCTGATACGGCAACCGGAACCGCGTCGAGGGCGAGACGATCCGTTCCGACAGCGCTCCCGCGACCGTGATCAGCTTGAAGGTCGAGCCCGGCTCGTACGTGTCGGTCACCGTACGGTTGCGTTGTAGGTCGCTCGGTACCGACGGGAAGCGGTTCGCGTCGTACCCCGGCTGTGTCGCCATGGCGAGAATCGCTCCTGTGCGCGGATCGAGGACGATCGCGCTCGCGCTCTTCGCGCTCCACTTCCGCACCGTGTCTCGTAGCACTTCCTCGGCGTTCGCCTGGATGCTGTGGTCGATGGTGAGGAAAAGGTCCGTCCCCGGCACCTCCGGGCGCTCGTTCTCGACGTCGATGACCTGCCCGCTCGGATCCTTGACCACCGTCTCCCGGCCGGGACGGCCTGCGAGCTCCTTGTCGAACTGCAGCTCGAGGCCGGACAAGCCGTTGCCGTCGGTGCCCACGTAGCCGAGCACCTGCGCCGCCACAGTTCGCTGCGGATAGGTGCGACGCTCCTCCGGATAGAAGCCGAAGCCGGCGAGACCGAGGCGCTGGAGCGCGGCAGCCTGGGCGGGGTCGGCCTGCCGTGCGACGTAGACGAAGCCCTTCGTGCGGTCGGCGAGGATCGGGTAGAGGCGGTCTGCGTCGACGCCGAGCGTGCGCTCCGCCGCCAGCGCGGCGCGACGCGGATTCGCGATCTGCATCGGGTTCGCGTAGACGGTCGTCGCACGCTCGCCGAGCGCGAGCTCGAAACCGGTACGGTCGAAGATCGTGCCACGCCCGGCCGGCAGGGTGACCGTCTCACGGTGCTGCGTGGCACCGAGGGCGGAGAGTGACTCGGCCCGCACGGACTGCAGCCAGGTCGCGCGGAGCAGGAGGCCTGCGAACGCGAGGACGAGGACGGCGAGGAAGAGCCTGATCCGCCGGTTGACGAGGCGGTTCACGCGGTCAGCGGCCGAGGTGGATGTACCAGGTCTGGTCGGTGGAGGCCTGCACGAGGCCGAGCTGCTTCGCCGCGAGCTTCTGGATCCGCGGTGCCGAGGCGGCGCTCGAAAGCTGCGAGGAGAGCTGCGCGTTTCGAGCCTGCAGGTCCGAGCGCTCGCGCCCGAGCCGGTCGAGCTTCATGTTCAGGCGCAGGACGGCGACGTTCGTTGCGACGACGCCTGCGAGCAGCACCGCGACGATGCCGATCGAAAGGACGCCGCCGGTGACTCGGCGCTCGCGCTTGACTGCGCGCGGCCGCGCGCGCGGTCGCGGCGCCGTCTCCTCGGCCCTGGCGGCGGCCCAGGCGGCCACTACTGCTTGATCCCCACTCTCAGGCGCGCGGACGACGCGCGCGGATTGGCGGCGGTCTCGGTCACGCTCGGCCGGATCGCCTTGCGCGACGTCGAGCGAAGCTGCGGAGTCTTGCCGCAGACGCAGACGGGGAAGTCAGGCGGGCAGTCGCAACCGCGCTCGAGGTCGCGCATGAACTTCTTGACGATCTTGTCCTCGAGCGAGTGGAAGCTGATCACTCCGAGCCGACCGCCGGGGCGCAGCATTGCGAACGCAGCCGGCAGCGCCGCCTCGAGTGCGCCCAGCTCGTCGTTGACGGCGATACGGAGCGCCTGGAACACACGCTTCGCGGGGTGGCCGTCGCCGAAGCGTGCGGGCGCCGGCATCGCTGCCTTGATCACCTCGACGAGGTCACCGGTTCGCTCGAACGGCGTCTCCTTGCGGCGCCGGGTGATCGCCTTCGCGATCTGACGGGCGTACCGTTCCTCGCCGTAGCGCTTGAAGATCGTCGCGAGGTCGCGCTCGGCGGCCTCGTTGACGATTCCTGCCGCCGTGACCTCGGCCGAGGGATCCATGCGCATGTCGAGCGGCGCGTCCGTGATGTAGGAGAACCCACGCTCGGGCCGGTCGATCTGCATCGAGGAGACGCCGAGGTCGAGCAGGATCGCGTCAGCCTCGACGCCGTTGGCCGCCAGCTGCTCGAGCACCACCGCGAAGTCACCGCGCAGGAAGCGCGTCTGCGCCTGCGTGCGCTTCGCGAAGCGGTCGAAGTACGTACGCGCGCCGGGATCGCGGTCGATCGCGATCAGCTTGCCGCGTCCCTGCAGATCCGCCGCCAGGAGCGACGCATGACCGCCGGCACCGAAGGTCGCGTCGACGACGGTCTCCCCAGGCTGGACGGCAAGGAGCTCGCGCACCTCGCCGGCGAGCACGGGAACGTGATCAGTCGCGCTTGTCTGCAAGACGTTCGGCAACATCCTCCGCACTCCCTTCGACCTCTGCCAGCTCTTTGCGCCAGGCGGCGCGATCCCAGATCTCGAGCCGGTCGTTGACGCCTGCGACGACGACCTCCTTGGCCAGCTTCGCGTGCTCGATCAGCTGGGCGGGGATCATCACGCGGCCTTGTTTGTCGAGCTCGGCCTCGGACGCTCCGGAGAAGAAGTGCCTCTGGAGCCGACGGCCTTCCGGGCTGAGCGGATCCAGCGAGGACAGTCTCGTGTCGACGAGTCGATCCCAATCCGCACGACGGAAGGCGTACAGGCAGCCGTCGAGACCGCGGGTGACGACAACACCGTCAAGGAAGGCTTCTCGGAACTTGGCCGGAAGAGTGAGACGGTTCTTGTCATCGAGTGTGTGGTCGAAGGCGCCTAGGAGCATCCTGGGGCTGGGTCGGAGATTACCACTTCGCCCCACTTTAATCCACCCTCCCCCACCTGTCCACCCCGGAAGGGGGATTTTTCGGCTGTCCCGGCGGCCTCCGCCCCTACTCGGCCGTCAGGTCCTCCGCGCCCAGCTGCGCCGCGTAGGGGCCCCGGCCCGTCATCACCGTCGCGCCGCACCGGGCTGCCAGCTGCACCGCCTCCTCCATCGCGTCCCCCCGGGCGAGGGCGTAGGTCAGGCCGGCCGCGAAGGAGTCGCCGGCGCCGTAGGTGTCCGAGACGGTGCCAGGCACGGGGCTGGGCCGGAACGGCCCTCCCGGCTGGAGCCAGCCGCCGAGGCCGCCGGCCGTGGTCACCGCCACCGTCGGCTCCGGATCGAGGTCACCTGGGTGGTAGACCTCGCCTTCGTCCTCCCCGCTCCCGACGAGGGCGTCGAGCTGGACTCCCGCCTCCTTGAGCGTCGCCATCTCCCTCGAGGTCGCGACGAGGACCCGGGCACCACGGCAGTGCCACAGTGCCTCGGCGTCGCCGCTGACGAAGAAGACGGCGTCGAGCCCGCGGAGCTGGTGCCAGGGCAGCCGGCTGTCTCCACCCCGCGGCCGGAGCTTCTCGCCGAGCACCGTGATCGTGCGCTCGCCCGTCTCGTCGACGAACGTGAACGCCCGCCGGGTCGCCGACGGCTCCGGGACCGCCTGCACGGTGACTCCCAGCCGACTGAGCCCGGCTCGCGCGCGGCGCCCGAGCTCGTCGGCGCCCAGCGCCGTGAAGAGGACGCAGGAGCCGGCCAGCCGGGCCAGCTGGACCGCGGCCACGGCCCCGCCGCCGGCGGGTTCCTCCCACGTCTCGAGCGCGTGGACGATCTCTCCGGGCTGCGGCACAGAGGTGACCCGGGCGAACTCGACCCACTCGACGTGACCGACGACGGCGACCCTCATGACCGGATCCTCACACCTCGACCCCCTCTCCCGTTTCAAGATGTCGTCGATGACCCTGCCGCCCTTCGAGCGCTTCTACGAACAGCATCGCGAGGAGATCTTCGGTTTCCTCGTCCGCCGACTCGGCCGCGACCGCGCCGAGGATGCCTTCCAGGAGACGTTCCTGCGAGCGCTGCGCGCCTACCCGAAGCTGCGCCACGGGGAGCATCTCCGCGCCTGGGCGTACACGATCGCGAGCCGGATCGCGATCGACGAGCACCGCCGGCCGCGGGCTGACGCCGACCTGCCTGAGCTCGAGTCCCTCGACGGACGTCCCGCCTTTGCCCAGCTCGAGCATCTCGCCGACCAACTGCCGCCGACCGAGCGCGCCGCCGTCGTGCTCCGCTACGGGTACGACCTCGACTACGCCGACATCGGTGCGGCACTGGGCTCGAACGCCACCGCCGCCCGCCAGGCGGCCTCTGCCGGCATCCGCCGGCTTCGACAGAAGGAGCTTGGATGAACGCCGTTTCCACCCATCTCGACCGCCGCTTCCGTGACGCCGCCGCCGGAGAGGGCCTGCTCGACGCCGCCTACGACCTCGTCGACTCCCCGGTCGGGCAACTGCTCGTCGCGGCGAGCAAGCGCGGCCTCTGCCGGATCTCCTACGACGCCGAGCCCGAGCGCGAGCTCGAGCGGCTCGCCCGCGATTTCGGCGTCCGCGTCCTTCGCTCCCCGAAGCCGATCGATCCGGCTCGTCGCGAGCTCGACGAGTACTTCGAAGGCAAGCGGCGCAGCTTCGACCTCGACGTCGACGTGACGCTCCTCGCGGACTTCAACCGCCGCGTGCTGCGGGAGCTCGCACGCGTTCCGTACGGCGAGATCGTCACCTACGGCGAGCTCGCCGCTCGCGCCGCCCGGCCGCGCGCGGCTCGCGCAGTCGGCATGGTGATGAACCGCAACCCGCTCCCGATCGTCCTGCCGTGCCACCGGGTCGTGGGCGCGAACGGAAAGCTCACGGGCTATGCGGGCGGGCTCGACCGCAAGGAGCAGCTGCTCAGGCTCGAGGGCGCGATCCTCTGAGGCTAGGGCCAGCGCGGCCGGCGCTGCTCCACACGCTCGGCGGCGCGCCAGTCGTCACGTGGCGGCACGAACACGTCGACGACGACCGCACCGTCTGGTCCGACGTGCACCTCGTGGGGAACGTCGGACGGAATCGACCACGTGCCGCCCGGGCCGAGCTCGCGCGTCTCGTCGCCGACCCGGAAGCTGACCGAGCCGCTGAGGCAGATGCCGAGCTGCTCGTGCTCGTGCCGGTGCTCGGGCAAGACGCTGCCGGGGTCGAGCTCGACCACACCGAGCGTGATGCGTTCGCCGTGCACGATGCGTCCGTGCACGCCGTCCAGGATCTTCTGCAGCTCGAGCGTCGAGAGACTGTCGAAGGTACTCATGCGGCAGGAGCGTGTTCGGCCTTGTCCAGCCGGTGCCAGCGCATGAAACCGCAGGCGTCGCAGGAGTACGCGATCGCCTGCACGCCGCCCTCGAGCGCCTGCAACGTCGAGACGCCGTCCAGCAGGATCCAGGCCGACCCGCCGCACATCGGGCACGTGCGCTGCTCGTCGACGATCTCGCGGCCCATGCCCGCAGTCTACGAGCCCAGCAGCCTGTACCCCACTCCCCACACGTTGACGACGTAGGCACCGGGCCCGGCTGCAGACAGCTTGCGCCGCAGGCGCGAGGCGTGCGAGTCGAGGGTGCGCGTGCGGCCGAGCGAGCGGAAGTCCCACACTTCACGCAGGAGCTGCTCTTTCGTGAACACCCGGGTCGGATCGGTCATCAGCTTCAGCAACAGCTCATACTCCTTGCCCGCAAGCGTGACCGGTTTGCCGTCGACGGTGACGCAGCGCGTCGCTCGGTCGGCCTCGATCGGCCCCGCGTGCAGGCGCTCGTGCGAGGCCGGCGTCGTTCGCCGCAGCACGGCGCGGATCCGCGCGAGCAGCTCCTCGTAGTCGAAGGGCTTGGCGAGGAAGTCGTCACAGCCGCGCTCGAGCGCACGCACGCGGTCGACCGCATCCGTCTCCGGTCCGCCGATGACGATCACGGGCACGTCGCCGTGGCGTGCCCGGTACTCCTCCAGGGCGGCCGTGTCCTCGAGCAGGACGAGATCGGGACGCGACTCTCCGTCCACGACCTCGAAACCGTCGTTCGTCAGGTGCCGGACGAGAAACCCGCGTGTGTCCGGTTGCGATTCCGCGAGCAGCAGGGCCGCCGACATGCGCACGAACCTAGCGCCGCGCACGCCCCCGGGCCAGATGTCCTTTCCCGCGAAAGCGTGACGAACGTTCTACAGCCGCCCAAATCGGTCGAGTTCTGACGTTCCAGGGCCGGCGTCGGGCGCGCGCAGGTCGACGGACAGTTCTAGAGCAGTACGGCCGCTTGACCGGAGCGCGGCCGACGTCGTCAGGCGCGCGCGGAGCCGGGCTCCGCCCGGCGTGAGCGCGCGCCGCCCTGGGACGTCAGAGCCGACCGGATCGGACGACGCCCCAGAGCAGCCAGAGCCCGAGCAGGCCGGACAGCGCGAAGCCGATGATCGAGATCACGTTGATGCCGAGCAGGTGCGGACCCGCCTTCGCGAAGATGCCGATGAGGCTGGAGCCGATCAGGCCTCCGGCGACGACCATCGCGATCACCAGCCGGTTGAAGACGACGTCCATGCGGTTGAGCAGGTCGTCCAGTCCCTTGTGGACGAACCCGATCTCGATCTGCCCGTCCCGGACCTCCTCCAGCACGTCGTGGATCTGATACGGCAGCTCGAGCGCCATCGCACCGAGCCGCAACGACTCCTTGCGGGCACGGTTGGCGACACGGCGCGGCCCGAAGCGCTCGATCAGCAGGCCACGGGCATACGGGCGTGCCACCTCGAAGACGTTGAAGTCCGGGTAGAGGTCGACGCCGACCGAGCCGAGCGTCGCGATCGCCTTGTCGAGGAGGAGGAAGCGCGTCGGCAGCCGCAGGTTCATCGAATAGATGAGCTGGAACGCCTCGCGGATGACCTGCAGGGGGTCGATCTCGGCGAGGCTGGCGCCGTAGTAGCGGTAGTAGATCTCGCGCAGCTCGGCGAGGAACTCCTCCTCGCGCTCCTTCGGATAACGCACGCCGAGGTCGGAGAGCCGGCGCGGCAGTGCGTCGACGTTCTCAGAGGCGGCATCGATGAAGAGCCGCGTCAGCTTCGACATGTCGTCGTCGGTGAGCTTCCCGACGGCGCCGAAGTCGACCAGCCCGATCTGGTCGCCGTGGTCGAGCACGAGGACGTTCGCTGGATGCGGATCGCCGTGGAAGAAGCCGTGGCGGAAGATCATCGCCATCCACGTCTCGGTCATCAGGTACGCGACTTTCCGCCGGTCCTCGAGCGCCCAGGTGTTTGCGTCCAGATCGGCGACCTGGACGCCGTCCAGCCACTCGAGCGTGAGCACGCGGCTGCGCGTGTAGGTCCAGAAGACGCGCGGGACGCGCACGTGCGGATGTCCGGCGAAATGGCGGTGGAAGGTGTCGGCGTTTCGGGCCTCGAGCCGGTAGTCGAGCTCCTGCCGGATCGAGCGGGCGAACTCGTCGACGAGCTGGTGCGCGTCGATGAAGTCGAGCGCGCGCACACGCTCCTTGGCGATGCGCGCCGCCTGGTAGAGGAGCGCGAGGTCCGCCTCGATCTGACGCGGCGCGCCCGGACGCTGCACCTTCACCGCAACGCGCCGTCCGTTCGGCAGCGTCGCACGGTGGACCTGGCCGATCGACGCCGCCGCGACGGGCTTTTCGTCGAACTCCACGAACAGCCGGTCGAGCGTGAGTCCGAGATCTTCCTCGACGACCTTCTCGACGTCGGCGAACGGGAACGCGCGCACGTCGTCCTGCAGCCCGCGGAGCTCCGCGATGATGTCCGGCGGCAGGACGTCGGGCCTCGTCGACAGGAGCTGGCCGAACTTGACGAAGGTCGGGCCGAGCTCGTCGAGCATCTCGCGCAGGTGCTGGCCGCGCTGCGAAGGCCCTTCCTCCATGCGCGCGCCGCGCCGGGGGAACAGATCGGTCAGCCGATGGGTGTCGAACCAGTAACCGAAGCCGTGTCGGACCGCGACCTGCGCGATCTCCGACAGACGCCCGAGATTCCGAGAGGCCGGCTGTGCCATCGCCTCAGTGTTGCACGGGGCGACCGCGGACTCCTCTCAGTCGCGTTCGGTCAGCCCGTACCGCCTCGTCGGCTAGCTCTTGACCAGGGTGCGTCGCGTCCAGGGGCCCGGCGGCGTCAGCAGGGATTCGACCCGCAGGTAGGCCACCCCGACGAGAGGCAGGTCGCCGATGCGCTCGACGCACAGGTACCGGGGTCGCCATTCCGGGGCGAACTTGCGGCTGAAGACGAGCAGCCGCTCGAGCTGAAAGACGCGGTCGCCGAGTCGCAACCCCGCGCGGGCGGCTGCTTCGAAGCGGTTCCGCGGTGTCTCGCCGAGCAGATCGGCGAAGACGCAGAAGTTGAGCGAGATCTCGTCGGCGTCGCACCGGCGCGCCCACAGCAGCAGCTGTGCGATGAGGAACTCCATCAACCCGTTCGGCGTGTCACGGCGGCGGCGCATCGCCCCGAGCGAGTAGCCACGGCTGCTCGGCACGAGATGAAGGAAGCCTCCCACACGGCCTTCACGTTCGGCGAGCGCGAAGAACGCGTCCGCCTCGCCGAACTGGTCGTCCATCGCCATCGAGAAGCCGCGCTCGACGTTCGCACCGCGCCAGAGGGCAGAGACATGCTCGAGCTCGGCGCGCAACGAGGCGCCCACGTCTTGTGCCGCGACGACGCGGAAGCGATACCCCTCGCGCTCGAGTCGCGTCACCGATTGCCGGACCTTGCGGATCGGGCGGCCTTCGAGCGAGAACCTGTCCGGCCGCACCACCGCCTCGTCGCCGATCTTGATCGCACGGAGTCCCAGCTCGTGCGCCACGGGCAGCAGCTCTGTGCGGACGCTGAGCAGTGCGAGGCACCAGCCACGTGCGTGACAGACACGACGGAACTCGGCGAGGAGGGCCGGGAACTCGCGGCTCTCGCCGACCGGATCGCCGCTGACGAGCGCGCAGCCGGACACGACCTTGTAGGCGAGGAAGCTTTCGCGCGACGGCGAGAAGAAGTAGCTCTTGTCGTGTCGGAGCGCGAAGAACGCAAGGCTGTCGTCGCCGTGGAGACGCACGAGCCGGCGGACGAGCCGGCGCTCCTCGGCCGACTGCCGCACGCGCTGCGAGACCGGCCGCAGCCAGAGCTGCAGGGTGCGGAAGCCGAGCAGGAGACTGGCGGCCGTCAGCACCTCGTCGAGGCGGTCGCCTTCGAAGCCACGCACTTCGAGGGCGACGACGAGCGCGCCGATCAGCGCGAGCGCCAAGGTCGTCGTCAGCAGCGGCCGAACGGCATGCGGGTCGCCCGGCGCGTCGAAGCGCCGGCGGTAGCGTAGGAGGGCGGCGAGCAGCACCAGCCCGAGCGACGCCTCCTCGAAGTCCAGGCCCTTGACCAGGTGGGCAAGCGAGATTCCGACCACGAGCGCCACGGCGAGCTGCCAGGCGCGCCGGCGGCGCCGGGCGAGCGAGCGCGAGAGCCAGATGAGCGAGACGCCGAAGGCAAGCGCGGCGATGCGCGCCGCGCCGGGAGCTCCGGGCGGCAGCACGCCGCGGACGAAATCCGACCGGCCTGCGAACTCGGGCGTCAACGCGGAGCCGATCCCGATCAGACCAACGGCGGCAGCCGACCAGCCGAGCACGAGCTCCCCCGGAAATCCGCGCACCCGCACGGCGGCGAGGCTACCTCTCGACGAGGTTAAGCCGGGTTAAGACGCCGGCGGCACGGCGCGCGGCCGCGACTCCAGCAGCCGCATCCGGTGCTCGAGCTGGGCGACCCGAAGCTCGAGCTCGTCCCAGTCGTCCCGCGTCACGAGGCCGAGCTCGCGCAGCGCCCCCTGCAACGTCGAGCCGGCCCGCTCGCCGACGCGAGCGGCGTCCCCACGCCACCGCGACGACGCCTCGTCGATCCACGAGCGGACGTCGTCCTTGCTCATACCGCCTCGCTCCGCGAGCGAATCGGCAAGCTCGTCGGCTCGCTCGGCCGTCAGCGCCACGGCGCCCACGAGCGCCAGCATGAGCCGCTTCAGCGGGTCCTGCTGCCCCGGAGGCGGTGTGTCAGCGCGCTCGTCCATGAGGACGCGCGCGGCGGCGCTGTCGCCGTCGTTCGCGCTTCGCCGCGGCCGCCGCCGCGGCCGCGCCGTCGCCGGAGATGACCGGTGCAAGCGCCGGTGCCGGCGTCTCTGCAGCCTCTTCCTCCGCCTGCTCGAGCACGGCCTCCATCCCGCCCTTGCTCAGCGTCTCCCCCTTGCGCCTCATGTACTCCGGCTCGCGCTCCTTCAGCATCGCGAGGATCGGCGCGGCGATGAAGATCGAGGAGTAGGCGCCCGACGCGATCCCGACCATCAGCGCGAAGGCGAAGTCCTTCAGCGTGTCGCCGCCGAACAGGAAGAGCGCGCCGACCGGGAGCAGCGTGATGAACGACGTCGCCAGCGAGCGGCGGATGGTCTCCCAGAGCGAAACGTTCACGATCGTCGCGATCGACGACCTGCGCATGAGGGGGATGTTCTCCCTGACGCGGTCGAAGATGATGATCGTGTCGTAGATCGAGTAGCCGAGCACGGTCAGGATCGCCGCCACCGTGGAGCTCGTCACCTCGCGTCCGAGCAGCGCGTAGATCCCGATGCAGATCAGGACGTCGTGCAGCATGGCGATGATCACCGGCGCCGAGAACTTGAGGTCGAAGCGGATCGCGATGTAGAGGACGACGAGGAAGAGGGAGAAGAGGATCGCGATGATCGCCGACTTCGCGATCTGGCGGCCGAAGCTCGACGACACCGTCGTCGCCCCCGGCGCGGCCGTCTGCAGCCGGTCCTCGAGTGCGCGCGTGACCTGCGTCAGCTTCGGGCCGCTGAGGGCCTTCGTTCGCACCTGGAAGCTCTTGTACCGGTCGCCGTTCGTCGTCGTGCCGCGACCCTGGATGACCGCGTCCGCGTAGCCCTCCGAGCGCATGACCTCGCGGATGTCTCCGGTGGTGTGCGCGACGGGCGTCTTGAACGTCAGCTGCGACCCGCCCTTGAAGTCGATGCCGAGGTTGAGCCCCTCGACGGCGAGCGCGCCGGCGCCGAGCACGAGGATCGCGCCCGAGATCGCGAACCAGAGGTACCGCTTGCGCATGAAGTCGATCTGCAGCCACTTCGCCGTCTGCTGGCCGTGCGCGCCCATGAAGCGCGGGTTGCTGAACCAGCGGAAGCCGGCGAGCAGGCCGAGCATCGCGCGCGTCGCCGCGACGGCGGTGACCAGCGAGATCACCGTTCCGATCAGCAGCATGAGCGCGAAGCCCTTCACCTGCGCCGTGGCGACCGCGAAGAGCACGAGCGCCGTGATGGCCGTGACGACGTTGGCGTCGAGAATCGTGTGGAAGCCCTTCGAGTAGCCTGCGGCGATGGCCGCGCGCACCGACTTGCCGGCGCGCACCTCTTCCTTGATGCGTTCGAACACGACGACGTTCGCGTCGGCGGCGACTCCGATCGTGAGGATCAGGCCCGCGAAGCCCGGCAAGGTCAGCGTGACGTTGAAGAGGAGGATTGCGGCGTACAGGAAAGCGGCGTAGATGCCGAGGCCGATCACGGCCACGAGCCCGAGGAAGCGGTAGAAGAGCAGCAGGAAGAGCGCCACGACGAGGAGGCCGACGAGCGCCGCCTTCTTGGCCTGGTTCAGCGAGTCCTTGCCGAGCGTGGCGGAGACGTCGGTGCGTTCGGCGGTCTCGAACTTGACCGGCAGCGCACCGGTCTGCAGCACGAGCGCGAGGCGCTTCGCGTCGCCGATCGAGCCGCCGCGGCCCATCTCGATCTGGGCGCCGTTGTCGCCCGGGATGCCGTCCGGATTGCGGACGAAGTCGATGTACGGCACCGACTGGATCTCACGGTCGAGCACGATCGCGAAGTGCTGCGCACACTGGGAGACCGCGTTCTGGTCGCGCTGGCCCTGACAGACGAGTGCTCCGCGTTCGGCTTCCCGCCGCGTGATCGTGTGGAAGATCTTCTTGCCCTTGCCCGTGAACTGCATCAGCACGACCGGCGCGTTCGACTGCGGGTCGATGTCGGCGCGCGTGCCCGAGAGCTTCAGCTCGCGTCCCGTCATCTCCGGGATCGGGTTCTCCGGATCGTCGCGATGCTTGAGCAGGTAGAAAGCCGTCGGCGTGCTCACCTGCTGGCTCGAGAGGCAATTGCCACTCGCGCTCTCGCAGCTGACGACGACGGTGTTCTGCGGTACGCGCAGGATCTGCCAGTCCTTGGGGATGTGTTTGCCGAGGCCGCCTTCGCTCGTCGCCTTCTGGACGATCTGACTCGCAAGCAGGAGCTCCTTCGTCGGCGCCGGCCCCGCGCGCACGACCTTCTTCGAGTCGAAGAGGTACCACTGCGACGGCGTGCCTTTGTCGGCGAGACTCCGCGTCTGGGGCGCCGACAGGAGGGCGTAGAGGGAGGGGCTCGCCACGGGGACCTGGGCGATGCCGCTCACCGACGGCCCCGCGAGGTCGGCCTCGAAGTCGTAGAACTCGAGCACGGCGGTCTTGCCGATCAGCTTCGCCGCGGTAGCCGGATCGTGGATGCCGGCGAGCTGGATCACGATCTGGTTCGAGCCCTGCTTGCGGATCTCGGGCTCGGACACACCGAGCTTGTCGATCCGCTTGCGCATGATGTCGATCGAGCGGTCGAGGTCCTCGGCCGTCAGCTGGTGGCCCTTCGGCGGCACCGCCTTCAAGACGACCTCGAGACCGCCCTGGAGGTCGAGCCCGAGCGTCGCCTTCTTGTGGGCAGGCGAGCTCGGCACCGCCAGCAGGGCGACGCCCACGAGGGCCGCAAGGATGCAGCCCAGCAGGACCAGGTGGTGACGGCGTTCGCTCAAGAGCTCAGTCCCGAAGGGTAGCCGGGGTCTCCTCCTCCGGCTCCGGCTCGGGCTCCTCTTCCTCGAGCTCGTCGTGCCCGTCGAGTACCCCCGCAACCGCGCGCTTGGCGACCCGCACCTCGACGCCGTCGGCGATCTCGACCCGCACGGCATCGTCTTCGACGGCCTTGATGGTGCCGTAGAGACCTCCCGCGGTGACGATCTCCCTGCCGACTTGGAGGGACTGGATCATGCGCTGCGCCTCGAGCTGCCGCCGCCGCTGCGGGCGGATCAGCATGAACCACATCAGGGCGAGCAGGACGAGGATGAAGATGTAGGCGGACACGGGGCCTCCTCAGGCTGCGGCGGACGCGAGCCGGCCGAGTGCTTCTTCTTTGTACACCGCCAGCCGGCCCTGTTCGATCGCCGCACGTGCGTTCGCGGTCAGGTCAAGCAGGAATCGTAGATTGTGGAGGCTGAGCAGGCGCAGCCCGAGCAGCTCCTCCTGGTTGATCAGATGGCGCAGGTAGGCGCGCGAGAAGCGGGTGCAGGCCGGGCACGGGCAGCCCTCGTCCAGCGGTCTCGGGTCGCGGCCGAACCGCGCGTTGCGCAGATTGAGCCTGCCCTCCCACGTGAGCGCGCTGCCGGTGCGCGCGGTGCGCGTCGGCAGGACGCAGTCGAACATGTCCACCCCACGCTCGATCACCTCGAGGATGCCCTCGGGGTCGCCGATCCCCATGAAGTAGCGCGGCTTCCCGGTGGGCAGCGCGGCGGCCGCCCACGCGGTCGTCTCGAACATCAGGCCGCGCTCCTCCCCGATCGCGAGCCCGCCGAGCGCGTGACCGTCGAAGTCGAGCCCGGCCACCTCGGCGATCGACCTGCGACGGAGCTCGGGATCGGCTGCTCCCTGGGCGATCCCGAACACGAGCTGCCCCTCGGCGCGAGGTGCCGCGCGTTGGCGCGCCGCCCAGAGCGTGGTGCGGCGAACTGCCTCCGCGAGCTCGCTGCGCGGGACGTCCGCCGGCGGGCAGATGTCGAGACACATGGCGATATCGGACCCGAGGTTCGCCTGGATTGCGGCGACGGACTCGGGCGTGAAGCGTTCGAGTGCACCGTCGTAGACGGAGCGAAACGTGACGCCGTCGTCGTCGACGGCCGCGATCGTGTCGCGCAGCGAGAACACCTGGAAGCCGCCCGAGTCGGTGAGGATCGGTCCGTCCCACCCCATGAAGCGATGCAGCCCTCCGAGCTCGGCGATCAGGTCCTCGCCGGGGCGGAAATGGAGGTGGTACGTATTGCCGAGCACGATGCACGTGCCGATCGAGCGGAGCTCGTCGGGGTCGACGGTCTTGACGGTCCCCTTCGTCCCCACCGGCATGAACGCGGGCGTCGGCACCTCGCCGTGCGCGGTGCGCAAGACGCCGGCGCGCGCCGCTCCGTCGGTTGCGGTGATGCGGTAGGTGTCGCTCAGCGTACGGCCCGCTCGTAGAGGCTCATCTTGCGGCCGTCGAGCACGAGGTCGCCGCGGTGCTCGAAGCCGAGTCCTTCGTAGTAGTCGCGAATGCCGGCATTGTCACCGAGACAGTCGAGGCGCAGGAAGTCTCGTCCGGCCTCGGCGGCCTCGGCGTTCGCCCACTCGACGATCGCCGCGCCGATGCCGCGGCCGGCGCGGTCACGCCGCACGGCCAGCTTGTGGACGTAGAGCGCATCCGGCGGGTGGTCGGGCCAGTACTGCGGGTCGTCGAGCAGGATCGTCACGGTCGCGACGGCCTCCCCGTCCTCACCCTCGACGAGGTAGACCTCGCCGCGCTCGATCGCCGCCGCGAGCTCGTCGCGGGGGAACGGCAGCGACCACTGGCTGAAGCCCAGCTCTCCGACCCAGACCGTGGCCTCGTCGAGGAGGCGGGCCACCGTGTCCGCGTCCTCGTGGTGTGCGCTCCGAACGTTCACAGCGCCAGCATCGCATCGCCGAACGAGTAGAAGCGGAACCGCTGCTCGATCGCGTGCTCGTAGAGCCTCCTCGTCTCGTGGACGCCGACGAAGGCCATGACGAGCGCCAGGAGCGTCGAGCGGGGAAGGTGGAAGTTCGTCAGCAGCGCATCCGTCCGCAGGAACTCGAAGCCGGGTGTGACGAAGAGGTCGGTGCGGCCGGTGAGCGGGCCGCCGCGCGCGAGCGTCTCGAGCACGCGGACGGTGGTCGTACCGACGGCGAGAACACGAGGTGCTCGCTGGATCCGGTGCCAGGCACGGGACGTCACCGAATAGGCCTCGCCGTGCAGCCGGTGCTCCGCCAGGTCGTCCACGGCGATCGGACGGAACGTGTCGAGCCCGACGTGCAGGGTCACCCGCTCGACGTCGAGCCGCGTGAGCAGCTCGTCGGTGAAGTGCAGGCCGGCCGTCGGTGCCGCGGCCGATCCGGCGGTCCGTGCGTACACGGTCTGATAGCGCGAAGGGTCCTCGAGCGGTTCGGTGATGTAGGGCGGCAGCGGTGTCTCGCCGGCGGGTTCCCCGTCGAGTCGCAGGCGCCACCGCCCCTCGCCGAGATGCTCGAGCAGCTCGACCGGCCCGTACCGGCGACCGGGACGAAGGCGCCGCGTCGGCCGCGCGAGCCCCTCCCAGACGCCCTCCTCGTCCAGCCGCTCGAGCAGCAACACCTCGCCTTTCGGCGCCTCGATCGGGATGCGCGCCGGCACGACGCGCGTGTCGTTCACGACGACGAGCGCGTCGCCGATCACGTCCGGCAGCTCTGCGAACCTCCTTTCGTGCACCCGCTTGGACACGCGTGGGTAGACCAGCAGTCGCGACTCGTCGCGGCGCGCCACGGGATGCTGCGCGATCAGCTCCGGCGGGAGGTCGTAGTCGAGCTCCCTCGTTTTCATCCGCCTCCCACGGTACCCTTGCCGGACATGGACGACGGCATCGTCGAGCGCGCGAAGGAGCGGGTGGAGCAGCGAGCGGAAGGTGCGGCCCTCGATGCGCTCCTGACCCGCGCCCGCGAGCAACTCGACGCGCTCGCGGCGACGGCCGGCACGCTCGAAGAGACACTGCCGGCACGCGTCGGCGAGGCTGTGCGCGGCGAGGCGCAGCCGATGGGACGCAACCTGGCCGAAATCCGCGGGCTGATGAACCAGGTCATCCGGCGGCTCGAGCGAATCGACGGCGACCTGCTCGCCGACCGCAGCGCCCGCGTCGACGACCTCGCACTGCTCGTCGACCTCGTCACGTCCGGCTGGAAGGGCGTCGACGCGCGGATCGCACGCCTGGAGTCGCTGCTCGGCCGGCTCGAGCACGGCCTGCAGGAGAATCGCGGCGCGATCGTGTACCGCATGGAAGACCGCCGCCCCGACGCGGCCACGTCCTAGGAGGGTTTGGCGGTATACGGCTCGTCGTCGGGGCGTGCTGGTCGTTCCGGGGCAAGGACGCAGGGAGCGGCCGTATGAATGACATACGGGCGCGACCGAGGACACAGCCACGGAGCGACCAGCGCGAGCCGGCGGCACAGCCCGTATATCGCCAAACCCTCCTAGTAGTTACGTCACCGCGAGGATCGCCGCGGCACAGCCGGCCCAGCCGGCGATGCAGAGCAGGATCGGCGCGTCGCGCAGCAGGATCTCCTCGGGCTCTTCGCCGAGATCGCGGCGGTGCATCAGCAGCAGGTACCGGAACACGCCGAAGACGACGAACGGAATGGTGATCATCATCGCCTTCGACTCCCTCGCCGTGAAGGTGTAGAGACAGTAGGAGATGACCGTCGACGCGGCGACGACCGTGACCAGTTGATCGACGAGCGCGAGCGAGTAGCCCTCGAGCACCGGCCGACCGGGAGTCGCCTCCGCACCAACGAGCACCAGCTCGCCGCGCCGCTTCGCGAGCGCGAGGAAGAGCGCGAGCAGCGCGGTACAGAGCAGAAGCCACGGCGAGATGCGCACGTTCACCGCCGCCGCGCCGGCGGCCGCGCGCAGGACGAAGAGGCCGCCGATCGTCATCACGTCGATCAGCACGACGTGCTTCAACGAGAGCGTGTAGCCCGCCTGCAGCAGAACGAACCCGGCCAGGAACGCGACTGACACCAGGCCGAGCGGCGCAACGAGCAGGATTGCGACCGCGAGCAGGAACACGGCGATCGCCACGGCTCTGCGCGGCGTGAGCTCGCCACGGGCGATCGGGCGTGACCGCTTCACCGGATGCACGCGATCGTGTGGCGCGTCGCGCACGTCGTTGACGAGGTAGCTGGCGCTCGAGGCGGCACAATACGCGGCGAACGCGGCGAACGCTTCGAGCCAGCGCGTCAGATCGCCGAGCTTCGCCGCGAAGATGATGCCCGCGAACAGGAGCAGGTTCTTCGTCCACTGCCGCGGCCGCAGCGAGACGAGCGCCGCGCGCAGCGGCGAACGCCGGCGCGGCAGGTCGAAGACGGGTGCGGTCTCGTGCAGACCCACGGTGAGACGGCAGCCTAGTGCCCCTGCCAGTAATGCCGTCTAGCTTCTGGGTCGCCAGAAGCAGGCATGTACTCCTGGAAGGGGCACTAATCGGGTTGCGCCGGCAGGACGAGCTGGAAGCGGCTCCCCCGCCCGGGCTTGGACTCGAGCTCGATCCGGCCTCCGAGCGCCCCGGCGAGCTCGTGCGCGATCGCGAGCCCGAGGCCGGTGCCGGAGTCGTCACGTGTCCAGAACGGACGGAAGATGCGCTCGCGCTCCTCGGGGGCGATGCCGGGCCCGTTGTCGCCCACGGCGACCGAGACAGTGCCGTTCGCGGCGGCGAGCTCGAGCTCGACTCGCCCGCCGTCGGGTGTCCAGCGAAAGGCGTTCGACAGGAGGTTGGAGATGATCTGCAGCACGCGGTCGCCGTCGGAGACGATCGTCGGTCTGGCCTCGAACCGTTTGTCGTAGTCGATGCGGCGGCGGCGCGCCTCTTCGCCGAACACGGCATAGGCCTGATCGCAGAGCCGCTCCATGTCCACCTCTTCGGTCAGCACCGTGAAGCGATGCGCCTCGAGCTTCGCCAGGTCGAGCACGTCGCCGACGAGACGTTCGAGCCTCACCGCTTCACTCGCGATCACGTCGAGCGAGGCGGCGCGCGCTTCGGGATCTTCGACCACGCCCTCTCGCAGCGCGTCGACGTGGCCGCGGATCGCGGTCAACGGGGTCCGCAGCTCGTGCGAGACGCTCATGAGGAAGTTGCGCTCTTGCTGCTCCGCGTCGGAGAGTCGCATCGCCATCTCGCGGAAACGGTCGGCGAGGTGTCCGATCTCGCCGCCGCCTCGCACGTCGGGCACGTCGACGTCGTAGCGGCCGCGCGCAATTGCATCCGTTGCGCGCGACAGCGCGAGCACCGGGCCGGTGATCCGGCGCGACAGGTACCAGCCGAGCAGGCCCGCAACGAGAATGCCGCCGAGCGAGGCGAGCGCGAGGCGTTGCAGCAAGGGGATCAACCGCTGGTTGAGCTCCGTCTTCGGCTTCGCGACGATCAGGTCGCCGAAGGCCGGCCCCTTCGGTTCCAGCTTGAGCGGCCGTGCGACCGCGAGGTACGTCTGGTTCGCACCGGGCGGAGTGAACTCGAACGTGACCGTCTTGCCCGAGCGCCAGTCGACCGTGTCCTGCGGCAGCCCTTCGAGTCCGACGCTGGCCCCGTTCTTGTCCGGGAAAGGCGAGACGCCGACGTAGAAGAGTCGGTCGCCGGTCGCGCGCTCGAGCTGTCTCGAGATGCGCGGCAACACGCCGGTGTCGTTCGCCGTGATCGCCTGCTTCGCGAACACCTCCGTGAGGCCGATCGCCTCGCGGCGCAGGTCGGCCTTGGAGCGGCTGAGCACGTAGCCCTGAAAGAGCCGCATCGCCACGAGCGCCGCGATCAGCCCGCTCACGACGATGCCGAGCAGGAAGAGCGCCGGCAGCCGGAAGCGCAGCGAGCTGAACATCGTGGCCTACACGGTAGCGCTAGGCCTTGACCGCGTCCCGCGCGGGGCCGACCTTGTAGCCGACGCCCCAGACGGTCACGATCGGCGAGGCCTCGCCGAGCTTGCGGCGCAGCTGGCGCACGTGCACGTCCACCGTTCGGGTGTCACCCGCGAAGGTGTAGCCCCACACCCGCTCGAGCAGCTGGTCGCGCGTCAGCACGAGCCCGCGGTGATCGAGGAGCTCCCAGAGGAGATCGAACTCCTTTGGTGCGAGCTGCACCTCGTCGCTCCCCACCTTGACCTCACGCCGTCCGGCATCGATGACGAGGTCGCCGTGTTGCAGCACCGCGCTCTCCGGCTCCTTGCGGTCCGGAGCCGAGCGGCGCAGGATCGACTTCACGCGCGCGACGAGCTCACGCGGGTTGAACGGCTTCGTCATGTAGTCGTCGGCGCCGACCTCGAGCCCGATGATCTTGTCGACGTCCTCGTCGCGGGCGGTCAGCATCAGGATCGGCACGTCGGACTTCTGGCGGATGCGGCGGCAGATCTCGATCCCGTCGATGTCGGGCAGCATCAGGTCGAGCACGATCAGCGCCGGCTGCTCGCGCTGCACGGAGGCGAGCGCATCGGCCCCGTTCGAGGCGGTGCGAACGTCGTAGCCGGCGTTCTTCAGGTAGAGCGAGACGAACGAAGCGATCGACGCTTCGTCCTCGACGACGAGCACTGACTGGGTGGCGCTGCTCATGAGTCTCTCAGGGGGTGCCGGCGGAGAGAACGAACGGCAACTGGAAGGCGGGGATCGGAGTGTAGACCCCATCGTTGACGGAGTACGTCCCGTCGTCGCCCGTGCCCGCGCCGTCCAGCGTCACCCTGCCGCTGCCGACGAGCGAGAGATTGACGCCCCGGCCCTTGACGACGATGCGGAAGCTGCCGCCGATGATCCTGAAGCGCACCTTGGTGCCGCGCCAGGTCGTCGTCGTCTCGTTGCGCTCGATCGGTGGAAAGTCGTCGCCCGTCACGATCGGACCGGTGCCGTCGCCGTCGACCGGATCGCTGATCGTCACCGAGCCGCGCGCGAAGCTGCCGATCACACCGCCGCGCGCCGAGATCGTCACCTTGCCCTGGGCGTCCCGAACGGACAGAGTGCCGTCGTTGGCACCGTGGACACGCGCAGTGGAAGCAGCCGGCAGGGCCAGCGCTACGAGCACGGCAAAGGTGAGGAGCAGCCTCATCGAACGTCAGTATCGATCCTGCAATTGTGCCGTGCATCATTGGAAAGTAAGGAAACTGTAAGACGGTGACCGCGCTGTTCCTCGCGGCCGCGGCGGCCCTTGCCGCCCCGGCTCCCGCCCTGCACGACCTGCGCATCTCGAACGGCTCCGCGCCGTTCGCGGGCGACAACCGCCTGCTGACCACTGTCAGCCCGAACGGCGACGGCTTTCGGGACGCGGCGACGGTCAGGTTCTCGCTCTCCCGCCCGGCGCTCGTCCGGCTCGAGGTGGTCGCGACGAACATGGTCCGCGCCGGCCAAGGCGGGACGTCCGTCGTCTGGCAGCGGGCGCGCGCCTTCGGCGCCGGGCCCGGCTCGCTGACGTGGCGTCCGGCCCCCTCGACTCAGCCGCGGACGTACGTCTTGCGGCTGCGGGTCGGAGCACGCGTGTACGGAAAGGCAGGCCCGGGCGGCCGTCGGGACGCGCCGGTCGTTCGCATCCAGGGGATCGACGCCGGCTTCACGAAGCGGAGCTACGCCCCCGGCGAGTCGGCGGAGCTGCGACTCGCCACCGACGCGCGACTGCTGCGCCTGCAGGTGTTCGCGTACACCTCGCCCGGCCGTCCGAGCGAGCAGGATGTCAAGACGAGCGGGCTCGCGCTCACCGGGCCGATCCGGGTCGACTGGAGCGCGCACCGGAACCGGCCTGCGCTCCTCCGGGTCGTGCGGACCGGCGACTGGCCGAGCGGTCTCTACTTCCTGCGCGCGCGGGGAGGCGACGGCCGCGTCGGCTACGCGCCGTTCATCGTGCGCCCCCGGCGGCTCGGCACGAGCCGGGTGGCAGTCGTGCTCGCGACGAACACGTGGGCCGCCTACAACTTCGCCGATGCCGACGGCGACGGCTGGGGCGACTCCTGGTACGTCACGGGGCGACACGTCAGCGTGGACCTCGAGCGCCCGTTTCTCGACTTCGGCGTCCCCTTCCGCTTCCACGACTGGGACCTCGACTTCATCGCCTGGCTGAACAGGACCGGCAGGCGGGTGGACTTCCTCTCGGACGACGATCTCGACGCGGTCTCGAGCGGCGACGAGCTGGCGCGGCAGTACGACCTCGTCGTGTTTCCCGGCCACGAGGAGTACGTGACGCGCCACGAGTACGACGTGATCGAGCGGTATCGCAACGTCGGCGGCAATCTCGCGTTCCTCGCCGCCAACAATCTCTACCGGCGGGTGGACCGGGTTGGACGGCAGCTGTTTCGGCGCGCGCTGTGGCGCAAGCTCGGCCGGCCCGAGTCGCGCATCGTCGGCGTGCAGTACGTCGGTTCCGATCACGGTCGGCGCCAGGCCGGCTACACGGTCACCGGCGCGGCGTCGGCACCCTGGGCCTTCGAGGGAACGGGACTCACGGACGGGTCGACGTTCGGTCGCTACGGCATCGAGATCGACGCGCGGACGCCGGCCTCGCCGGCCGGGTTGCAGGTCCTGGCACGCATTCCGGAGCTGCTGGGTCCCGGGCGTTCGGCGGAGATGACGTATTACGAGACGCCGTCCGGAGCGAAGGTGTTCGCCGCAGGCGCGCTCAACTTCGGGGCCTCGTTGGGCCGGCCGGAGGTCGGGCGCCTGCTCTCGAACGTCTGGGCGCGCGTCGCCGCTCCCTGACCCGACGCAGTTTCCCGAGCCCGGTACTCCGCAGGCCGTCCGACGGGCCGGCGAACATGCATCTCGTGACCGAACTGACCCGTTGCGAACGAACGTCCCAACTCCTCGTGGCGCGCCTCGACGCGCTCGCCACCGTTGCGTCGCGGCTCGATCATGCGGAGGTCGAGCGGCTCGTCGAGCTCGCCTCGATCGCGACGATGCACGCAGTCGCGCTCGAGACGCTGCATGCCGAGCAGGCCGAAGCGATCTGGCGCGAGGCGCACGAGCGTCATCCGGAGCTCCCGCAGGTGGTCGTCGAGCTGCCGGAGCGCCTGGCAGCCTAGCCGGGCTCGACCGAATACTCGTAGAACCCTCGGCCCGTCTTGCGGCCGAGCGTTCCCTCTTGCTGCATGCGCACGAGCCGCTCCGGAGGTGCCAGGCGCGGTTCGCCGAGCTTGCCGTGCAACGCCTCCGAGGCGTGCACGTGCACGTCGACTCCGATGAGGTCGATCAGCGCGCACGGACCCATCGGCCACCCCGCGCCGTTCGTCATCGCCTTGTCCATCTCCTCGGGCGCGACATCCGCCTCGTCGAGAACGCGCACGCAGTCGTTCAACAGGGGAATGAGGATGCGGTTGACGATGAAGCCGGGCGTGTCGTTGCAGCGCACCGGTTGCTTGCCCGCTTGCTCTGCCCACGCATACGCGGCAGCGACCGCCTCGTCAGAGCTCGCGCCGGCGCGCACGATCTCGACGAGCGGTAGCACCGGCGCGGGATTGAAGAAGTGCATCCCGACGACACGCTCGGGTCGGCTCGTCGCCTCGGCGATCTCGGAGACCGACAGTGCCGACGTGTTCGTCGCGAGGATCGCGGTTGGCTTCGTGACCCGGTCGAGCTCGGAGAAGATCTCCCGCTTGAGCTCGAGCTCCTCGAGCGCCGCTTCGATCACGAGGTCGCAGTCGGCCAGGTCGACGAGCTCCGTCGTCAGCTCCAGCCGGCCGAGCGCGGCGTCCCGCTCCTCGGCGGACAGCCTCCCTTTCTCCACGCCGCGCGAGAGGTAGCGCTCGATCGTCCCACGGCCGCGCTCCGCGAGCTCGTCGTTGATCTCGCGCCCGACCGTGTCGTAGCCCGCCTGCACGCTCACCTGGGCGATGCCGGCACCCATCGTTCCCAGGCCGACGACGCCGACCTTCTGGATCACACCGCCGCCTGCGCGAGCATCCATCGAAACGAGACGTCGCCGTGACCGGGCTCGTGCTGCACCTCCACCTCGTCGCACAGCGGCTCCAAACCGGCGTCGCGGAGCAGCGGCGCGTACGCATCACCGCCGAGCGAGGCGAAGAACATCGGTGCGCCGAGCCAGTCCGGATCGACCTCCTCTCCCGCCTCCCCGGCGGCGAACGTGCCCAGGAAGAAGCCTCCGTCACGCAGCCAGAGCGCGATCCGCGCGATCAGGCCCTGCTGTTCCTCGTTCGGCAGGTGGCCGAAGAGGAACAGGGCGACGACCGCGTCGAATGACGACGGCGCGATCTCCAGCTCCATCGCGTCGCCGTGCACGAAGCTCGCCTCCGGTACATGGTGCCGGGCGAGCTCGACCTGCACGGCGGAGATGTCGACGCCGGTGACGCGATGCCGGCGTGCGAGCTCGCGGGTCGCCGGCACGCCGCGGCCGCAGCCGAGCTCGAGCACGTCCGAGCCGTCGGCCAGACGCGCGTCGAGATCACGCAGCCACGCGAGGACCGGCGAGTCGACCTGCCCGGCCCATTCGGCGTAGCGGAGCGCGATCGCGTCGTATCCGCGAGCGACGATCTCTTTCGGTTCCCGCGCGACGGCGCGGCCGGCCATCTCCCCCACGCGCGGAGAGTAACGATCAGAGGCGTTCCACGACGCAGGCGATCGCCTGGCCGAAACCGATGCACATCGTGGCGATGCCGTAGCGCGCGTTTCTGCGCTCGAGCTCGTTCACGAGCGTCGTCGTGATGCGCGCACCGGTCGCGCCGAGCGGGTGTCCGAGTGAGATGCCTCCTCCGTTCGGATTGATGTCGTCCCAGCGGTCTTCGAGCCGTGCGTCGCGCGCGAACTGCAAGACGACCGACGCGAACGCCTCGTTCACCTCGATCACGGAGATGTCGTCCCAGGTCAGGTTCGCACGCGTAAGTGCGGCCGCGCACGCCTGGGGGTTGCCGTGCAGCATCCGGTGCGGATCGACGCCCGAGAGCCCGAAGGAGACGAAGCGGGCGCGTGGCTCGAAGCCGAGCCGCTCGACGGCGCGCGCACTCGCGACGAGCACCGCCGCCGCACCATCGCAGATCTGTGACGAGTTTCCGGCCGTGATCTTGCCGTCGGGAAGAAACGCCGGCGGCAATGCGGCCAGAGCCTCTGCCGACGTATCGCGCCGCGGCGTCTCGTCCACGGCGAAGACGACGCCGGTGTGTGGATTCGTCAAGTCGACCGGCACGATCTCGTCCTCGAAGCGACCTTCGTCGATCGCGGCCACCGCGCGCCGGTGCGACTCGAGTGAGAACGCGTCGAGCTGCTCGCGCGTGAAGCCCCACTCCTGCGCGATCACCTCGGCCGAGATGCCCTGCGGCACGATCTGCCAGCGGTCGAGCAGCTTCGCCGAGAGGTCGCCGCCGTTCGAGCCCATCGGCACCCTGCTCATCATCTCGACGCCCGCCGAGACGACGACGTCGAGCTGCTCCGACCAGATCGCGGCTGCCGCGTTGAAGCTCGTCTGCAAGGACGAGCCGCACTGGCGGTCGACGGTCGTGCCCGCAACCGTCTCGGGCCACCCCGCGACGAGCGGGACCATGCGGGCGAGGTTCCACCCCTGCTCGCCGATCTGCGTCACGCACCCGAGCTGGACGTCCTCGACCTCGGCGGGCTCGAGTGCCAGGCGTCCGACGAGTCCGTTGAGGACCTGGGCGGCCAGCTCGTCACCGCGGATGGATGAGAGCGAGCCGTTCTTCTTGCCGATCGGCGAGCGGACCGCGTCGACGATGAGCGCTTCCTGCATCCCTGTCTAGACTAGCTCCGTGGTCGCGCAAGCCAACGAACGGCGCTTGCTCGTGGGTGGGGAGTGGATCGACACCGGCGACTGGATCGACGTCCGCTCGCCGTACTCGGGCGACGTCGTCGGACGCGTCGCCAAGGCCGGCGCCGCCGAGGCCCGTCGCGCGATCGAGGCCGCCGAGCAGGCGATGCGGGAACCGCTGCCGGCGCACAAGCGCGCCGAGATCCTCGTGCGGGTCGCGGGCGCGCTCGGACGAAGGCACGAGGAGGCCGCGCGTCTCATCTCCGACGAGGCCGGCAAGCCGCTGAAGGCCGCACGCGTCGAGGCCGCCCGCGCGATGTCGACCTACACCTTCGCCGCTGTGGAGGCGCGCAGGCTCGCGGGTGAGATGGTGCCGATGGACGCCGCGCAGGCGGGCGAGGGCAAGCTCGCGTTCACGTTGCGCCGTCCGATCGGGATCGTCGGCGCGATCTCGCCGTTCAACTTCCCGCTGAACCTCGTCGCGCACAAGATCGCACCCGCGCTCGCCGCGGGCTGCGCCGTCGTGCTCAAACCGGCGAGCCAGACACCGCTGTCCGCACTGCTGCTCGCCGAGCTCGAAGAGGAGGCAGGACTGCCGCCCGGCTGGCTCAACGTGCTCGTCGGCCCGGCGGCGGAGATCGGCGACGTGCTCGTCGAGGACGAGCGGGTGAAGCTGATCACCTTCACCGGCTCGAGCGGAGTCGGCTGGAAGCTCAAGGAGCGTGCACCGAAGAAGCGCGTCAACCTCGAGCTCGGCAACGCGACGCCGGTGATCGTCGCGGCGGACGCCGACGTCTCGACCGCCGCGACGAAGGTGGCGCAGAACGCCTTCGCGTTCGCAGGCCAGAGCTGTATCTCGGTGCAGCGCGTGTACGTCGAGCGCTCGGCGTACGAGCCGTTCGTGGACGCACTCGTCCCGCTCGTCGAGGCGCTCAAGGTCGGTGACCCGGCCGAGGAGGACACCGATGTCGGTCCCGTGATCGACGGCGACGCCCGCGCGCGCATCCTCGACTGGATCAAGCGCTCGAGCGGTCAGGTGCTCACGGGCGGCGAGCTCGAGGGCGATCTGATCCGCCCCACGGTGATCGCCAACCCCGGCCGAACCGACGAGGTCTCCTGCGAGGAGATCTTCGGTCCCGTGTGCACGGTCACCGCCGTCGACTCGCTCGACGAGGCGATCGAGCTGGCGAACAGCACCCGTTACGGTCTCCAGGCGGGCATCTTCACGTCGCGACTCGAGAGTGCGCTGGGCGCCTCGCAGGAGCTCGAGTTCGGCGGGGTGACGGTGAACGAGGCGCCGACGTTCCGCTCCGACCAGATGCCCTACGGCGGCGTCAAGGACTCGGGCAACACGAAGGAAGGCCCCCACTACGCCGTCCGCGAGATGACCGAGGAGCGCCTCGTCGTCGTCGACCTCCCCTGAAGCTCGACGGCATTACTGGAAGAGGCACGAGTTTCGACCCCGCAGCGGCGGGAACCCTCCGCGC
The DNA here is from genome assembly GCA_035764165.1 of Gaiellaceae bacterium. Lineage (GTDB taxonomy): Bacteria > Actinomycetota > Thermoleophilia > Gaiellales > Gaiellaceae > 3-1-20CM-4-69-9. The sequence continues at coordinate 33,517 of DASTZS010000063.1, forward strand.
ATGATCGGACTCGTCCTCGCGCTCGCCGTCGTCGCGATCGTGGTCACGCTCTTCGGCGGCTGGATCTTCGGGATCGCGCTCGGCGTGGTCGCGTTGATCCTCTTCGTGCTCTTTCTGGCCGGGTTCGGCCGCCGGGCCGCAGCGCCGCGCCAGCCGTAGCTTGAGCGTCACACCTCGCTGTTAGATTGATTCGCGTGGCGCGGTCTTCGCTGCTCGCACGCTTTCGCCGCAAGGAGGAGCGGCCGGTCCCGAGTACGCGCCCGGCCGGTCCCCCGCGGAGAGCGCTGCCCCATCCCGGCCAGCTGCGCAAGGAACGGCGGGCCCTGTTGCGCGTGCGCGAGGAGCGACTGCGCGACCTCGGCGGGCTGATGCTGGAGATGTTCCGCCGGGACCAGTTTCGTCAGGACCTGCTCGTCGAGCGCTGCGACGAGCTGATCGCGGTCGACGACAGGCTCGCCGAACTCGACACGCTCCTGGCCGCGGCGGTGTCGGTCCGGCGCGCGGCACCGGCAGCTCGGTGCGCGTGCGGGGCGCCGCTCTCGTCGAGCTCACACTTCTGCGGCAACTGCGGCCGCGCCGTGACGGCGACGCCGCCGGTCGTCGCGTGCGCCCGGTGCGGCAGCGCGCTCGCCGCCGAGGCGAAGTTCTGTGCGGTGTGTGGAAAGGCGGTCGACACCGACCAGCCGGCCGAGCTCGTCGAAGCGCTCCCCACGCCTGCCCAGGAACGCTGGGAGCAGTGAGCACACCCGCGGCCCCACCGGAGGGATCGTCGTGCCCGCGCTGCGGCGAGCCCTATCAGCCGGGCCAGGAGTACTGCCTCGAGTGCGGGCAGCGCCTCCTCCCCGGAAGCGGCGCGTTCGGCCGCCTCGGGGCCGCGTGGCAGCGGCGCTTCGGCTGGTACCCGGGGGACTGGATCTGGCCGGTACTGCTCTTCCTCGTGCTCGCCGTCGCCGGGGCGACGGCCGCGATCGTCCTCTCGGACGCCGGCGCGGGCAACAGCACGATCGTCGCCACGGAGGGCGGCGCGCCGCACGCGCCGACCACCGCCCCACCCACGACGACGGTCGCCCTCCCCTCGGTGCCGAGGGGCACCCCCACGGGGCCACCCTCCACCCCCACCGCCCCGCCACCGGCGACGACGACCGCACCCCGCCCCGGGACGCTGATCCCGTGGCCGGCCGGACAGAGCGGGTACACGGTCGTCCTCGAGTCGATCCCCGCGAGCCCGAGCGGACGCGGGCTGGCGCTCGATCGCGCCCGTGCCGCCTCCCGGGCCGGGCTGCCGGAAGTCGGCGTCCTCGACTCGAGCCGCTACTCGAGCCTCCACCCCGGCTACTACGTGGTGTTCAGCGGGATCTACTCCTCGCGTGGCGAGGCCGACCGGGCCCAGAGCGCGGCCAACGCCAAGGGCTTCCAGGCCGCCTACGTCCGCCAGATCACCCGGTAGACCGTTCTCAGGCAAGGCAACGCTGGGACGGACTTTGTAACAGCGCCCCGGACCGTATAGACTCCCGCGGAGGCATTCGGGCCCACCACGATTTACTGCGGCTTAACAAAGCTTTGCGGGGGATTAATGGGAGCGAGGGATAGTGTGATCGAGGAGTACACGGCACAACTTCAGGCCTGCATGTATCAATACTCAAGAGCGATCTATCGGTCGATTAAGGACTTGATCGACCCGTACGTGGCTCCTGAGCTCCATCTCGAGTACCGACGGGCCGTCCTCGAACAGTGCGAGCAGACGATGGAGCGGCTCGCGAAGGATCCGCTCTATTTCGCCAAGCCCGATCGGGCCCTCTTCCAAGACATCCGGCGCTACTTCCCGATCACCGCGCAGGCGCAGGTTGCCTGGGCCGTGAAGGAAGGCATTGCCGCCGCGGTCGCATTCATCGAGGAGCAGATCGAGGCGGGCGCCCTCGACGGCGGTGTCGCTCGCTGCCGCGCGACGACGCGCAAGGGCAAGCCCTGCCAGCGTACGCCACTGCCCGAGCGCGATTACTGCCCGTCGCACCAGCACCTCGAGCGCTCCAAAGTCGCCGCCTAGCCCGGGCCGAACGCCGAACGCCGGGCGTCGCGGTCCGTTCGATAGATTCGCCCGGTGTCGCATGACACCGACAAGCTGATCCGGCAGCTCTCGCTCGTGGCCTTCCTGATGGCCGAGCGGCGACTGCTGACGGCGCGAGACGTCAAGTCGAACGTCGAAGGCTATTCGGAGATGTCGGACGAGGCGTTCGCGCGCCGCTTCTACTCCGACCGTGCCGAGCTGCTGGCGCTCGGGGTGCCGCTGCAGTCCCAGCGCGACGAGTTCACCGGCGAGGAGCTGTACACGCTTCGTTCGGAGAACTACTTCCTCGACAAGCTCGAGCTGGACGACGACGAGCTCGCCGCGCTCCAGACTGCCCTCTACCTGCTCGAGGGGAAGTTCGCGTACGCAGAGCCGCTGCGGCTCGCCCTCCAGAACCTCGCGCTCGGCCGGCCGGGCTTCGGCGAGCCCGCAACCCAGACCGCCGTGCGCGTCGAGGTGCTCGACCCGGACTACTCGGCCGAGATGCCGGGCCGGCTGGGCAAGCTCGAGGGCGCGATCTCGAAACAGCGCACGATCAAGTTCCCGTACTACTCGATCTCGCGCAACCGACAGAGTGAGCGCACCGTCAACCCATACGGGCTGCTGTCCGACAACGGCAGCTGGTACGTGATCGGCCAGGACCTCGACCGTAAGGACATCCGCACGTTTCGCGTGTCACGGATCCGCGGCGACATCCGCTTCGCCACCCGGCGGGAACGCGACTTTCGCATCCCGGCGGACTTCGCCATCGACGAGTACCGCGGCCGTCCGCCGTGGCAGATCGGCGACGTCGTGGGCGAGGCGCGCATCGAGCTGGCAGGCGACACGGCGTGGTGGGTCGAGCGCGCCTACGGCAACGCGGGCGAGCTCGAGGACGGCGTCTTCGTCACCGCCTACTCCTCCCTCCCCCAGCTCGCCTCGTGGATCCTGCGCCAGGACGGGCGGGCGATCCCCCTGGAGCCGGACGAGCTCCGGCGCGAAGTGGCAGGCGCGCTGCGCACGGTGCGCGACGCCCACGAACACGCGGCGCCGGCACCGGCAACACCCGCCCCACCTCCCCGGGCCGACGGCGCCGGGGAACGGCCGGCCGGGCCGGTCGTCCCGGAGCGCTTCGCCGTGCTGCAGGCGCTGCTTGCCTACCTCCTCGCCGCGTGCGGCGAGGACAACGACGCAGTCATTCCCGCGACAGAGCTCGTCGAGCGGTTTCACATCCCCGAGGAGGAGCTCGAGGAGCACCTCCAGCTGCTCAACCTCGTCAACTTCGGCGGGGGCTGCTACACGGTCTACGCCGCGCTCGAAGGCGACGAGGTGCACGTCGACAAGGAGCTGTACGGCGACACGTTCCGGCTCGCACCGCGGTTGACGCCGCTCGAGGCCCGCGCGATCGGGCTCGCGCTCGAGTTCGTCGGCCCGATGATCGCCGCGGATGCGCATTCGCCGCTCGACCGCGTGCGCAGGAAGCTCGAGGAGACGTTCGGACAGTTCGAGCTCACGCAGACACCGAACCCGCAGATCGCGGAGGCCGAGGCAGACCTCGTCGCCACGCTGACCGCGGGCATCCGCGGGCGGCGCCTGGTCGAGATCGAGTACCAGAAGGAAGGCGAGCAGACGTGGTCGAAACGCCTCGTCGAGCCCTACTCGCTCGAGCGCGAGCTACCGAACTGGCGCGTGCACACGTGGGACCGCACGCGGGAGGCGGAACGCAGCTTCCGTCTCGACCGGATGCGGAGCGCCCAGCTGACCGACGAGGATTTCGAGCCGCGCCCCGGCTTCGAGCCGCACGGCTTCAGGGATGCGCGCAGCGCCAAGATCCTCTATGCGAAGGGCGTGGCCGCGCGCTGGGCGGCCGAGCGCGGGGCGATGCCGTTGAAGGACGGAACCGCGCTCGCCGAGATGCCCGTCGGCAGTCCCGAGTGGCTGATCGGGGAGATCCTCTCTCACCGCGGCGATGCGGTCCTGCTCGAGCCGGCGGAGATGCGCAAGGCGGTTGCGGAGCGCGCGCGCGAGCTCGCGAACGAGCTCGGCGTGTCGCGCCTGCGCGCACGGGCCTAGACCGGAAGGGAGAGCCTGAACACCGACCCGCGCGCCGGCTCGGAGTCGACGTCGATCGAGCCCCCGTGCGCCTCTGCAATCGAGCGCGCGATGAAGAGCCCGAGACCCGTGCCCGGCTTCGTCCCTCCCTCGACGGATGCCCGCCCGAACTTGTCGAAGATGAGTTGCTGCTGGTCGAAAGGAATGCCGGGACCGTCGTCCTGCACCGCGACGAGCACGTGTCCGTCGTCGGTGGTCGCACGAACCCGGACCTCTGCACCGGCCGGCGAGTACTTGACCGCGTTGTCGACGAGGTTCTGGACGACCTGCCGCAACCGCTCGCGGTCGCCGCGGACCGACGGAAGAGTGCCGGCCACCTCGGCGACGACGCGCACCTCGTCCTGCGCCAGATCCGCGGCGGCGACGACGTCACGCAGCACCTCGGCGAGATCGACGTCGCTGAACGTGAAGCTGAACGTTCCGGCCTCGATGCGCGACGTGTCGAGCACGTCGCCGATCAGTTCTGCCAGACGTGCAGTCTCGTCACCGATCAAGGCGAGGAACGCCTGCCGCTGGTCCGCGGTCAGCTCGCGCCAGCGGGCCTGCAGCGTGCGGGCGGCACCGATGACGGCGGCCATCGGACTGCGCAGCTCGTGCGAGACGAGCGAGACGAAGTCGGCGCGCAACGCGGACAGTCGCCTGAGCTCGTCCGCCGTGGTCCGCTCGGCCTCGTAGGCCCGGATGTTCTGCACGGCGGTGGCGACGAGCCGACCGAGCAGGGCGACGAGCTCGATCTCGTCGCGGGAGAAGCCGTCCACCTCGGCGCGGACGAGACCGAGCATGCCAATCGTGCGCGGGCCGACCTGCAGCGGCGCGAGCACTCGGCTGCGCAACCCGAGCGCGAGCAGCTCCTCTTCCTCGGGATAGCCCGCCGGTTGCATCGAGGAGCGGTAGACCAACCGTCCCCGCAGGACCTCCTCGAGCACGGAGCCCTGCACCGGCCTGGCCGAGCCCGGCGGAAAGACCGTGTCGGTGCCACGGCCGGCTACCGCCAGCACCTCGGCGCGGCCGCCCTCGACGAGGACGATCGTGACGCGGTCGAACTCGACGAGCCCCCGCAGCTCACGGATGAACGCGCCGAAGGACTGATCGATCTCGAGCGAGGACGCAAGCGCGCGGGCGCACCGGTTGGCGGCCTCCAGGACGTCGACGCGCCGTCCGAGCTCGTCGCGCAGCGCTTCGGCCTCTCTCGCTCTCGTCGCCGCCACCGCAGCCTGTTGTCGGAGCCTGTTCACGAGCCAGCCGAGGATCAGCCCGGTGAACAGGAAGACGCCGAACGGAAACGTGACGCGATCGAGGATGAAACCCGGGCCGGCGAACTCACGGCTCCGCCACCATTCGACGAAGACGAGGAACGGCAGCAGGCCCAGCGTGACCGCCGTCGCGCCGGGGAGGCCGTAGCGCAGGGCCCCTTCGACCACGACGAAGATCAGCGCCCAGCGGGTCGGGCTCCCGTACTCGTACGAGTAGAGAGTCGAGAACGCGGCAATCGTGGCTGCGTCGAAGAGCAGCGCCGCGACCCCGACCGCCGGGACGAAGGCTCGACGGGCGACGACGAAGAAGGCGACCGCCCCGGCGCAGAACACACCGGTCAGGGCCCAAGCGGCGGGCTCGTACCCCTCCGGGTAGTTCTCGCTGAAGAGTCCGACCTCGAACAGCGCGAAGACGACGGCGAGGAGCCGGACGCGTGCGATCCAGAGCTCGATCTCCTGCGCCTGTGCAAGCCGCTGCTCAGGCATGCCGCCGCTCGATTTGACTCGTGGTCCACTCCGCCTGCTGGCGGAGCATCTCGTCGTCTCCGCCCAGGAACGGTTCCGCAAGTGGCGCGTCGGCGGGCGTGCCCGTGTTGCCGAGCGCAACGAGGGCGTTGCGGCGGAGGTAACGCGCGTCTTTCTTCGGCACGTAGAGACGGTCGTACTCCTCTGTCACCGAGGCGTCCTCTCGAAGCCAGTCGACGAGGCGGACGTGTGGCTCGGCACCCTCAGGGAGCGGGCGGTCCGCGCGCCGCTTCTCGACGCCCCTGTTCCAGGGGCACACGTCCTGGCAGATGTCGCACCCGTAGACTTGGGCGCCGAGCTCCGCCCGGTATCGCTCGGGAATCGGCGCGGCCGCCTGCGTCCAGTACGAGAGGCACTTCGTCGAATCGACGACTCCGGGCTCGTCGAGCGCACCGGTCGGGCAGGCCTCGATGCAGAGCGTGCATGAGCCGCAGTCCAGCTCGAGACGCGGTGTGGCGTCGACCTCCGCCGTCGTCACCAGCGTTCCGAGTACGACCCACGAACCGTGCCGCCGCGTGATCAGCATCGTGTTCTTGCCGTAGAAGCCGACGCCCGCCCGGACGGCTGCCTCACGGTCGACGTGTTGGTTCGCATCGACGAGGACGCGGTAGTCACCTCCGAGCCGGCGGCCGAGCGCGTCGAGGCGCTCACGCAGGAGCGCGTAGCCGTCGTACCACGTGTAGCGGGCGAGCCTGCCCAGGCCGGTTCCGCGCTCCGGCTCGGGCGCGTAGTAGCAATGAGCGGCGGACACGACCGTCTTCGCCCCCGCGAGCAGTGTCTCCGGGTGGCACGACACGTCCGGCTGCGCCATCGTGAAGCGCATGTCCGCGAAGAGGCCGCGTGCCTTCCGTTCGCGGATGTGACGCTCTGTTTCGGTGTACGCCGAGGCCGGCGCCGCTCCGACGACGTCCAGCTCGAGCTCCTGTGCCAGCCGCTCCAGCTCGGCAGCGGTCATGTGCGAGATTGTGCCCGGTGAAGGCCGTGCGCATCCACGAGGACGGCGGGCCCGAGGTGCTCCGCTACGAGGAGGCCCCGGATCCGGTGCCAGAGAAGGACGAGGTCCTGATCAGCCTGCGCGCCGCTTCGCTCAACCACCTCGACGTGTGGATCCGCAAGGGGCTCCCTTCGGTGCCGAAGCCGCGCATCCTCGGCGCCGACGGTGCCGGCGTCGTCGTCTCGGGGGGCGGCTTCTCCCCCGGCGCCCGGGTGGTCATCAACCCGGGGCTCGACCAAGGCGACGGCCGGATCACCGTCGTCGGGGAGCACACGGACGGCACCCACGCCGAGCTGATCGCTGTGCCGAGTTCGCAGGTCTATCCACTTCCCGACGGGCTCGACTTCGAGACGGCGGCGGCGTTCCCGCTCGTCTTCGAGACCGCCTACAGGATGCTCGTGACGAAAGCGGGGCTGCGTGACGGTGAGTGGGTGCTTGCCTGGGGCATCGGCAGCGGCGTGTCGACGGCGGTGCTCGCGATTGCCAAGGCGCTCGGCGCCAAGGTGATCGTCACCTCCTCCAGTGAGGAGAAACTCGAGCGCGCGCGCGGGCTCGGCGCCGATGCGGCGATCAATCACGAGACGGAAGATGTGCCCGCCCTGGTGAAAGAGCTGACGAGCGTTGGCGCGCACGTCGTCGTCGACCATGTCGGCGAGGCGACGTGGAAGCGAACGCTCGACGCTGCGCGGTCGGCCGGTCGCGTGTGTGTCTGCGGCGCGACGACGGGACCGAACCCACCCGCGAACCTGCACCGGATCTGGTGGAAGCAGCTGACGGTCTTCGGTTCGACGATGGGGTCGCGTGAGGATTTCGAAGCGGTCTACAAGCTCGTCGGGTCGGGACGCGTGACTCCCGTTGTCGACGCGGTCTTCCCGCTGGCCGAAGCTGCAGCCGCCCACGAGCGGCTCGAGTCGGGCGAGCAGCTGGGAAAGATCGTCCTGCGGATTCCGGAATAGGTCGCTACGAGGGACTAGCCGATGCCGAGGATGAACTTCGCATCCTCGGACATGCGCTCGGGCGTCCACGGCGGATCCCACGTGAGCTCGATGTCGACGTCCTCGACGCCGGGCACCTCTCGCGCGATGCGGTTGATGTCCTCCTGGATCATCGGGCCCGCCGGGCAGCCCATCGACGTGAGGCTGTGAATCACCTTCACGCGCGGGCCCTGTACCTCGACGTCGTAGAGCAGGCCGAGCTCGACGATGTCCATCCCGAGCTCGGGATCTTCGACCTGGCGCAGCGCTTCGAAGACTTCATCTTTCGTCGGCATCGGGTCCGAGTCTAGCGGCGCGCCCCGGTGCCAGGCACCGAAGCGGCTCTAGTAACCGAGGAGACGGACTTCCTCGCGACGCTCGCGGGCGAAGAAGTGGACGCCGTCGACGAAACGAACCCAGTTGCAGCGCGTGCACATGATCAGCGAGTGCGTGCGCGCCGAGTCGGCCAGGAAGCGGACGCCGCGGAGGAGGTCGCCGTTCGAGACGCCCGTGGCGACGACGATCACCTCGCCCGGCGCGAGCTCCTCCGTCGTGAACACCCGGGTCGCATCCTCGATGCCGACCTCGCGCGCCTGGTCGATCTCGCGCCTCGAGGTCGGCCACAGCTGTGCCTGCACCTCACCGCCGAGGCAGCGCAGCGCTGCCGCCGACATCACCGCTTGCCGCGTGCCGCCGATGCCGACGGCGAGGTGATCGTTCGTACCGCGGATCGCGGCCGAGATCGACGCGGTCACCGTTCCGTCCTGAATCAACTTGATGCGCGCACCGGAGGCACGGATGTCCTCGATCAGGTCGTGGTGCCGCGGCCGGTCGAGCACGATCGTCGTGATGTCGTTGGGCCGGCGGCCGAACGCCTCCGCGATCGCCTGGACGTTTTCGCCGATGGGCCTGAGCAGGTCGATCGAGCCGCGCGCGAGCGGCCCGACGGCGAGCTTGCGCATGTACATGTCGGGCAGGTTGAGCAGGGAGCCACGCTCGCCGACTGCGAGCATCGACATCGCTCCGTGTCCACCGCGCGCCACCACTCCGCGGCCTTCGAGCGGGTCGAGCGCGAGGTCGACCGGGTCGCCACCTGCGCCGATGCTCTCCCCCACCCGCAGCGGAGAGTCCTCGTCCGACGAGCCGATCACGACGCGCCCGTCGATCGGGAAGTCGTCGAGGACGGCCCGCATCGCAGCCCCGGCGTCGCGCTCCGCCGCCTCCTGGTCGGCGCGTCCCAGCCAGCGGGCCGCGGTCAGGGCGGCGCCCTCCGTCACGCGCACGTATTGCTCGCAGAGGCAGAGCCCCGCCGTCGAGGGCCTCGACTCCTCGACCGGGGCGGGCTTTTCGACGGCCTTGGCCATCAGACGCGCTGGACCTGCTCGGCGCTGGCGAGCACGAGCTCGAGCACGGCGTCGATGGCCGAGCGCATGTCGGTGTTCGAGACGACGGGAACGCGGTGGCGCTTGGCTCTTCGGACGATGTGGTCCTGCACGCGGCGGATGTCGTCGAGCCGCTCGAGGTACTTCGTGTGCGGCCGGAGCCCGTCGAGTCCGGCCTCGCGAACCATGAAGTGGGTCGAGTGCTCCTCCTCGTCGTCGATCGCGAGGATGCATTGCACGACGAGCGCTCCTTCGATACGGGGCAGCATCCCCGGGACGAGATGGACGCCCTCGAGCACCATCGACCAGCCCTCTTCGAGCGCACGGTCGATCGACGCGCCGACGCCCACCATCACGTTGCGCGTCTGCTCGAGGAAGCCGGCGATGACCGGGTCGTCGGCCTGCTCGGGCTCACGCAGCCCTGCGGCGGCCTCGAAGCTCGAGTAGTGAATCGACGGCATGAACTCCTTCGAGAAGAACGCGCGCATCGTCTGGCGGATGAAGTCGGTCGAGGTCACGCGCGTGATCCCGAGCCGGTAGGCAGCCTCGGTCGCGACGGTCGACTTGCCCGTGCCGGTCGCTCCGCCGACGAGGACGATGATCGGCAGGTCGAGCTCGTGCAGCTCTCGGAAGCGGCGCAGACGCCGCACGGCCTCGGAGCCTTCCTCGTCTCCGAGCACCTCGACCGCGAGCTCTTCCACCTGCTCGAGCTCGACGCTCTGCTCCCCGCGCTGGAAGAGGTGCTGGTCGATCCGCTTCGCGAGCTCGTACGCACGGCCGAGCGGGACGCCGACCGCCACGAGCGCGCGGGCCATCAGGCCCTTCGAGTACGGGTGATCGGGCGAGCCGAGCGGCAGCGGCTCGGAATGGCGGGGATGGCTCATCGCCGGACTCCCGGGCGATGAGCGAGGCAACGGGCCTCGGGAGCGAGCCGAAGGCGAGCGACGGTCATCGGCCGCTCTCCCGCCGATGAGCGAGGGAAGGGGCTTCGGGGGAAACCGTCAGGTTTCCCCGCTCTCTCTCCTCAGCACACGCGGCGATCTCAGCGGCGCGTGAGCTGAGGCGATCCCCGAAGAAGGGAACTCGTGAGGGAAACATGGTTTCCCTCACGGGAGCGAGCCGAAGGCGAGCGACGGTCATGCTCGTGCCCGCGCAGCGACGAGGGCGAGAACGGCTTCATCGAGTCCGGGGGCAATGACCTCGTTCTCGGCGAACACGACCTCGGCGCCGCGCATCACCGCGGCCTCCGCCACGAGGTCGATCGCCGCGGCCTTGATCTCGACGAGGTAGACGTCGGCATCGGTCTGGGCCAGATCTTCGCTCAAGCGCGACCGGTTGGCGAGATTGCGCGAGACGCTCACGACCTCCGCATCCAGGCCCTCGGTCGCGGCCAGGCCCGTGGTGAAGACGGCCACGCGGCGCCCGTGCAGCGGGGAGACCGGCTTGAGGCGCAGAGCGGCCTCGACGACGGGAATCTTCTTCAGCGTCCGCACGGCGGCCGCATCCCCACCTCCGACGAGCACGACGACGTCCGAGACGAGCACCCGGTACGGGTTCAGATAGGCCAGCGGATCGTGACTACGGCCGCTGACGAGGATCCGGGCGTCGACGGCGACGGGCGGCACCGCAGCACCGCTGCCGTCGAACACGACCACGTCCGGCTCGCGCTCGACCGCCAGGGCCGCTCCCTCCAGCACGTTCGACGTCGTCACGGCTCCGGCAAGGCCACCGCCGGCGCGGCGACAACCGATCGTGACCACACCGGTCAGCGCGGCGGTCTCGAGGTAGTCGGAGGCGGCGTGATGCCCGGCACGAGACAGGTCCAGCAGCGACTCGAGCGTCGGTTGCACGGCGGCGATCTGCGGCTCGGCCGGCCCGCCGCGGCCCATCGCGACCACGACCACGTCGTGATCGCGGGCGAGCAGACGGGCGACGCGTCCGGTGACTGCGGTCTTCCCGACACGCTTCCCCGTCCCGATGACCGCGAGCGACGGCAGCGGAAACGGTGCGTACTCGGGAGGCTCGAAGCGAAAGTCCGCACCCTCGTAGCGAACACCGGCCGCGAGCGCGCGGCTCGCGAGCAGCAGCCGCTGGCGCGGCCCGAGCACGGGCTCGTCGGAGAGGTCGACCACGACCTCCACGTCGGCCAGGCCCTCCTCGAACGTCTCGACGAGGGGGACGCCGTAGCCCTCCGCGCCGCGCAGCTTCTCCGTCCCCCCCGCCAGCCAGGCGCCGACCACGTCGTAGGGCAGCTGCTCGATCGCGTCGCGGACGACGGGCGGGTAGTGCTCACCGTCGATCACGACGAGGGCCGGCTTCATCGCCGCGAGGTCACCTCACCTTCGATCCGAGCCGTGTACTTCTCGAACTCGAGCGTGTCGATCGCGAACTGGATGATCTTCTCCTGCCCGTGGAACGGGTACTTCCGCCAGACGTCCACGTGCGCGCCGGAGAACTCGATCACGTTGTAACAGGGCCGGGTGTTGCCACGGAGACGCAGCGACGAGACGGTGCCGGCGTTCACGATGAAGAGATCCTCCAGGCGCCACGCGTAGGGGACGTGCTTGTGCCCGGAGAGGACGAGATTGACACCCGATCGCTGCAGGCACTCGATCGCGTCGCCGGCGTCGTAGATGACGTTTCGCTCACGTCCGGTGCCCGGCACCGGCAGCAGGTGGTGGTGGCAGACGAAGATACGCAGGTCGGCCGGGTCGGCGAAGCTCTCCTCGATCCACGGGTACCGGCCCCGGCCGATCTGGCCGTGGTCGAGGTCGGGCTCGGTGGAATCGACCGCGACGACGGTGACGCCGCCGACGCGCATGACCGAGTTCCGGTCGCCGAAGAGCTCCTCGAAGTGGACGTAGCCGACGTTACGGGAGTCGTGGTTGCCGGGAATGACGACGACCGCGTCGCAGTCGATCCGGTCGATGTACTCCTTCGCCAGCGCGTACTCCTCCTTGAAGCCGAAGGTGGTCAGGTCGCCGGAGCACACGACGATGTCCGGCTGGAGGTCGTTGACCTCCGTGATCGCCCGCTCGAGCAGATTCGGGAGGAAGAACTGGGTCCCGCAATGCAGATCCGAGATCTGGACGATCGTGAACGTCTCGGCACCCGTTGCCATGCGCGAAGTCTAGGGCCATCCGGACCGGTTGCTACCCTGACTCCAGGTGATACTGGAAACCCCGGATTTCCAGGCATATCGAGGCCAGGAACCTCCCCGCTTCGCGAACAAGGCCGAGCTCGAATGCGCCAAGGTCCTGGACTACTACGGTGTGCCATGGGAGTACGAGCCCACGACGTTCGTCCTCGAGGAGGACGAGAACGGTCGCATCGTCGAGGCGTTCAAGCCGGACTTCTACCTCCCTGAGCAGGACCTGTACGTCGAGGTCACGGTGATGAAGCAGTCGCTCGTGACGCGCAAGAACCGCAAGCTGCGCAAGCTGCGGGAGCGCTACCCGGACGTCCGCGTCAAGCTCTTCTACAAGCGCGACATCGAGCGCCTGGCAGAGCGATACCGGCTCGAACTGGCGTCGTAGGCACCGAGCCTCGGCTCGGTGAGGTGTACCTCCGGCGCGAGGAGCTGCAGGCACGCGTGCGCGAGCTCGGACAGCAGCTGTCGCGGGACTACGACGGCCTCGAGCCGCTGCTGATCGCCCCGCTGAAGGCGAGCATCGTGTTCCTGTCGGATCTGTCACGCGCCGTGCAGATCCCGCACGGGCTCGACTTCATCGAGCTGGCCAGCTACGCCGCCGGCGCAGACGAGGGCGGCCACGCGCGCATCCGGCTGCTGAAGGATCTCGACTCGGAGCTGGCCGGCCGGCACGTGGTGATCGTCGAGGACGTCATCGACACGGGCCTGACCCTCAACTACCTCTGCAAGACGCTCTCGCTTCGCGAGCCGGCCTCGCTCGCCGCTGTGACGCTGCTCGACCGGCCCTACCGCCGGCTCGTCGAGGACCTCCCTGTCCGCTACGTCGGCTTCACGGTCCCGGACGAGCTGTTCGTGGGGTACGGCTTCGACCTGGACGAGCGGTATCGGAACCTGCCCGACCTGCACGTCTTGCGAAGTTCGAACGGTTCCACCTAGCCGAAGGACGCGCCGGCGAAGCCGGCGCGTCCTTCTGGTCGGCATCGCGAGCGATGCCTCAGGGCTTCGACCTGGACGAGCGGTATCGGAACCTGCCCGACCTGCACGTCTTGCGACGCTCAGAAAGTTAGCCCAGGCTAAACTCGGGCGCAATGATGGCGACTCGTGCCGAGGAAGAACCCCGCCTGCCGGGTGCGGGCGAGCGCATCCTGCAAGGACAGACCCGCTGGCGGCTCCTGCCCTTTCTCGGCCCTGCCTTCATCGCGTGCGTCGCCTACATGGACCCGGGCAACTTCGCGACCAACATCGCGGGCGGGTCGAAGTTCGGCTTCACGCTCGTCTGGGTGATCGTCGCCTCCAACCTGATGGCGATGCTGATCCAGACGCTGTCGGCGAAGCTCGGCATCGCCACCGGCAGGAACCTGCCCGAGGTGTGCCGCGAGCGCTTCTCCCGCCGGACCTCGATCGGCCTCTGGATCCAGGCCGAGGTGATCGCGATGGCGACCGACCTGGCGGAGTTCCTCGGCGCCGCGCTCGGGATCAAGCTCCTGCTCGGGATTCCGCTCTTTCCCGCGGCGCTGATCACCGGCGTGATCACGTTTCTCATCCTCGCCCTCCAGCGCTACGGCTTCCGCCCGCTCGAGGCGGTCATCACCGCGTTCGTCGTCGTGATCGGCGTCTGCTACCTCGGCGAGCTGTGGTTCGCCCACCCGCCGCTGGGCACGGTGGCGAAGCACGCGGTCGTTCCGGACTTCGCGGGGAACGAGTCCGTCCTGCTCGCGGTCGGCATCCTCGGGGCGACCGTGATGCCGCACGTCATCTACCTGCACTCGGCGCTGACACAGCATCGCATCGTCCCGCGCAACGACGACGAAGCGAAGCTGCTCTACAAGTACATGCGCATCGACGTCCTGATCGCGATGGCGATCGCCGGCCTGATCAACATGTCGATGCTCGTGGTGGCCGCGACCGTGTTCTTCGGCAGCGGACTGACGGACGTGGAGTCGCTCGAGGGAGCCCACCGGACGCTCCAGCCGATCCTCGGCGGGGCCTCGAGCGTGCTCTTCGCCCTCGCGTTGACCGCCTCCGGCCTGTCCAGCTCCACCGTCGGGACGATGTCCGGCCAGATCGTCATGCAAGGGTTTATCCGACGGCGGATTCCGCTCTTCGTGCGGCGCTTCGTGACGATGGTGCCGGCGTTCGTCGTCATCGGGATCGGGCTCGACCCCTCCCGAACGCTCGTGATCAGCCAGGTCGTGCTCTCGTTCGGCATCCCGTTCGCGCTGATTCCGCTCGTCATGTTCACGAGCCGCCGCGACATCATGGGTGCCCTCGTGAACCGGAAGGCCACGATCGTGGCCGCGGTCGTGGTTGCGGTGCTGATCTCGGGCCTGAACATCTTCCTGCTGGGGAAGACCTTCGGCCTGGCGGGATGAGAAAAGGGGCGGCTAGGCTGCCCCTTCACTCACCACCGGTACCAGCGTGCTCCCTCGGCGCCGCGGACGACGAAGCCGATCAGCCACAGTGCAAGCAGGATCAGGGCGATGATCCAGAGCAGCTTGATCGCGCCCCAGATGCCGATCACCCCGAGGATGATTGCAATCAGCAGAACGAGCAGTACGAGTCCCACCGTGCCCTCCTTTCGCTAGGAGGTCAGGGATACCCCGGGCCGCACGCACGAATCCTCCCGGACAGTGCCCCACTCCAGCCCCGAAGTACAACCGGCCGCCCCGGGAGGCGGCCGGCGTCGTCGGGAGACGACCTGTCCGCACCCGGGGGGCGACCCTGTCCTCGACTCCCCACCGGATACGAATTACAACGAGGAAACGTCCGAGTTGCGAGTCTGGGTACGGCCTCCGCCAAACCCTCCTAGAGGTAGCCGAGCGGATCCACGGGGTTGCCGTTGATCCGTACCTCGAAGTGCAGGTGGGCGCCGAAGCTATGGCCGGTGTTGCCCACGTACCCGATCACCTGTCCCTGGGAGACCTGCGCACCGGCGGAGACCGCGTACGAGGACTGGTGGCCGTAGCACGTCGCGAGGCCGCCGCCGTGGTCGATGCAGGTGTAGTTCCCGTAGCCGCCCGTCCAGCCGGCGAGCACGACCGTCCCCGACGCGGCCGCGTGGATCGGCGTGCCGTAGGGAACGCCGATGTCGATCCCTGCGTGCAGCCGGCCCCAGCGATACCCGAACGGGCTCGTGACCGGGCCGCTCACGGGCCAGACCAGCCCCTGTGCCGACGGCGTCGTGTCGGTCGCCCCTTGCGCGGCCGCCAGCTGCCCGCGGATGCCCGAGTCCTCGGCCGCGAGCGCGTTCGCCTCGGCGATCCAGATCCGCTCCTGTTCGCGCGTCGACGCGAGCGCGGACTTCTGCTTGCCGCGCTTCTGCGCGAGCGACCCGCGGCTCGCGAGCAGCTCGTTCTTCACCTCGCGCTGTTGCTGCGTGCGAACAGAGATCACCTGTGTCTCCGAGTGCACGCGCGCGCGGATCTTCTTCGTCCGCTCACGCGCGACGTGTACGTGGTCGCGCGCGTCCGAGACCTGGGCCGCGATTCGCTTGTCCTGCCGCGCGATCGCATCGAGGTAGTGGATCTGGTCGAGCGCGTCCTGGAAGGACTTCGACTCGAGGATCACCTCGACAAGCGTCGGGTCGCGCGTCTCGTAGATGTCGATCATGCGAAGGTTGAGATGACGGACGACCCTCGCGTACTGACGGCGGAGGAAGTTGAGCCGGTCGGTCTCGAAGGCGAACAGCTCGTTGAGCTTGTCGAGGCGCCGCTGGTGGAGGGCGAGGTCCTGCTCGAGGACGGAGAGCCGTTGGGATACGTCCCCGACCTGGCGCTCGAGCGAGCGGATCTGGGCCGTGACCGAGGAGATCTCGGCGGTCAGGCGAGCCTCGCGCTGCCGGGCGGCCGCGATCTTCGCCTGGACGTCGTCGAGCTTGCCGCCGTTGTCCCCGGAGGCGGGCGCGACCAGCAGGAGCCCGGCAAGCAGGACGAGGGCCAGTCTGCAGGCCATGAGCGGAAGATTCGGCGGGACGCCGGACGTCCCTGCCGAAAAGGCGCGGCTAGGCGCCCCGGCGGTCCTCCTGCGGGGGCTCGTCGGGCGCCAGCGGCCCGGGCTCGGGAATGATCGCCGGCTCCGGGGGCATCCCCTCGTCGGGCGGCGGATAGGGCTCGGGGATGACCGCCGGGCCGGTGGGAGCCTCTCCGGGCTGCGCGGGCTGCTCGGGCAGCTCCACCATCTCGGTCGGCTGCACCTCCAGCCGGCGCTGCTGGAGTCGTTCCTGCGTTTCGACGACGACTGCCTGCATCTCGGCCTCCCTCCCTGCCATCAGCTCGTCCAGCTCGCCGAGCTTCTCCCGAGCCTGCTCGGCGCCCGGCTCGTCCCCACGGTACACCGCAGCTCCGAGCTCGAACAGGAGCCGGTCGCGCAGGACGGCCATGCGTTGCAGCTCGCGACGGGCGGACAGGAGCTCTCTGGCGGCCCTGCCGCGTGTCGCCAGCGAGTCGGCCGCGACCCCGGCGCGAGCTCGGAAGGCGGCCAGGGCGTCGGCGGTCGACCTCGCGACCGCGCCCTCGGGCCGCCGGCGGGCGGCCTCGACGAAGACGAGGAGCAGCAGCGCGCACGCGCCGAGGGCGATCAGCGCGAAAGGCCAGTGTCCGAGCGCGAAGAGGACGACGGCGAGCGTCAGCGCAGCGCCGGCGAGCACCAGCACGAGCATCGTCGGCGTGACTCCGTAGTAGCGCGGCTCGGCCTGCACGTACTCGACCGGCACGCGCCCGGTCTCCTCCGCCGGAACCTCCATCACCTTCGTCTCGCCCTGCGCCACGGAATGCCCGCACTCCGGGCAGTAGCGGCTCGTTCTTGGCAGCCTCTCGCCGCAGTTCGCGCAGCTAGCCATGAGTCGGAACACGCTTCTCGGCGGCGTGTTCGGCCCTGAGATCGAGCGCACGAAGCGCCTCTGCGGCCCGCCGCCTGAGCGGCCCGACGAGCTCGCGGTAATCGGTGTCGGAGATCTTGCCCGTGCGATGGTCGAACTCGAGCTCCTTCAGTGCCGCGAGCGCGCGGTCACGTTCCTCGGCCAGGCTCAGGCGGCGCCGTTCGAGCTCGTCCGGCGAAACGAGCCGGTCGTCGGAGACCGCGGGCTCGCGCAGAAACGGCAGCCCGACGGCGACCGCGCACGCGACCGCGAGCAGCGCGCCGACGACGAGCGCGAGGGTCATATGCGCACCGTCGCGTCCGCGTAGCGCTCCACGAGCCGCCGCTCTTCTCGCGCATCCGGCCAGAGGGCGATCAGCGAGCCGCCGACGAAGACGAGCCCGGCCAGCCAGAGCAGGTTGACGAGCGGCTTCTGCAGCGCCTTCAGGTCGATGCTGCCGTCGCCGTTCACTTGGTCGGCGATCAGGAAGAGGTCACCCCCCGTGAGAAGGTCGTGCCGGATCGCCACCTCGTTCGAGACCTGGTCCTCCGCGAAGTACTGATTCTTGCCGGGCGTATAGCGGCCGAGGTAGTGGTTGCCGCGATAGACGTCGACGAGCGCTCTGATCGCGCGGTGATTCGACTCCGTCCGCGACTCGAAGCCGCGGAACACGAGCCGGTCGCCCGCGACCGTCATCGACTCTCCCGGCTTCAGGCGGGACTCACGGACGGTCTGGTAGGCGCTCGCGCCGGTCACGCCGATCGCGAGCAGCACCACGGATGCGTGCACGACGTAGCCCCCGTAGCGGCGCCGGTTGCGTGCGATCAGCGAGGAGAACGCTCCGGCCCAGCCGACGCCGCCGAGAGCCCTGCGCGCAGCCGTGCCGCGAACGAACTCGAGCACGATCGACGCAAGCACGAAGAGCGAGAACGTGTACGCGATCACCCCGATGCGCGACGATCCCGCACCTGTCGCCAGCAGCACAACCCCGCCGGCGACAGCGACGGCGAGCGGCCAGAGGAACGTCCGGCCGAGCGCGCGAAGCGAGGCGCGGCGCCACGCGACGAGGGGGCCGATGCCCATCAGCAGCAGCAGCGGCACGCCGAAGCTGTGCAAGAAGAAGTTGTAGTACGGCTTGCTCACCGTGGCGGCCTCTCCCGTCACCGCCTCAGACAGGAGCGGGTAGACGACGCCCCAGAGAATCGTCAGCGCGAGCGCGACGAGCAGGAGGTTGTTGTAGAGGAACGTGGCTTCGCGCGAGACGAGCGACTCGAGCCGCGTCTTCGAGCGCAGCAACGGCAGCCGAGCGAAGACGAGCGCGAGCGACGCGACGGTGACAAGACAGATGAAGCCGAGGAACCAGGGCCCGATCGAGCTCTGCGTGAAGGAGTGGATCGACTGGATGATCCCGCTGCGCGTCAGGAACGTCCCGAAGATCGAGAGACAGAAGGCGAGCACGACGAGCAGGACGTTCCAGACCTTCAGCATGCCGCGCTTCTCCTGGATCATCACCGAGTGCAGGAACGCCGTCGCGGCCAGCCACGGCATCAGCGCCGCATTCTCGACGGGATCCCACGCGTAGAAGCCGCCCCACCCGATCTCGACGTAGGCCCAGTGCGCGCCGAGCAGCTGGCCCACGCCGAGGAACGCCCACGCGGCGAGCGTCCACCGGCGGGTTGCGACGATCCAGCGTTCGTCGGTGCGGCGCGCGAGCAGGGCGCCCATCGCGAAGGCGAACGGAACAGTGAGTCCCACGTAGCCGAGGTAGAGCATCGGCGGATGGATCGCCATGTACGGGTTCTGCAGGCTCGGGTTCAGTCCCGCGCCGTCCGCGACGGCGGCCTGAGTGACGAAGGGGCTCGAGACGAAGGCGAGCAGGAGCGCGAAGAACGTGCCGACGAAGCCGAGGGTCGGCACGATCCAGGCCAGGACCTCGCGCCCGACGCGGCGTGCCGTCAGCACGGCCGCCGCCGAGTAGCCGGTGAGCACGAGCAGCCACAGCAGCAGCGACCCCTCCTGTCCACCCCAGAACGCCGTCAGCGTGTAGCCGAGCGGCAGCTCGCGGCTCGTGTGGTCGGCGACGTAGGAGAACGAGAAGTCGTGGCGCGCGAGCGCACTAAGCAGGACGACGGCGGCGACGGCGGTCGACGCGAACGCCGCGATCAGCGCGTTCTGCGCCGACTCGGCGAGTCGACGACGACTACGCCACGCGGCGAACGAGCCCGCGACGAGCGCGTACACGAGCAGGAGAAACGACGTGACGAGCGCCGCACGGCCGAGATCGGCCATTTAGTGCCCCAGCCGGTGGCGCTGTCGTGTCTCTGGGTCGCGAGCGCCAAGCCAGAGGCTGCACTCCCTCGCAGGCAAGGCCGGCCGCCTTGACAAGGGCGAGGGTGGACTCTGACGCCGCGCGATCGCGGACCAGAGGCCGGCGGGTGTCGCCGGCAGGGGCACTAACGTTTGGGCTGGTACTTCGATGGACACTTCGTCACGAGCGTGCCGGGCACGGCGACGAAGAGGCCGTTCCGCAGGGTTCCGTCGACGACCACGTCCCGCCCCGTCCGGAAGAGATCCGGCACCGAGCCCTTGTAGATGACGGTGACCGTCTCCGTGCCCTTGACGTCACGCAGCCGGAAGCGCAGTCCCGTCGCGTGCGCATCGCCCGTCGGCTTGCCGACCACCTGCCCCATCAGCGAGACACGGCCGGCGTGGCCGGCGAGCTGGCTGGGCCGGATCTGCGGCGTCCCGCCTCCGGCGATGGACGTGTAGAGCAGGAAGACCGCGAGCACCGCCGCGATCGAGAGCGCGACGATCAGGCGCGCCGGACTGCCTCTACGGGCCACGCCGAGATTCTAGTCCCAGGCTCATGGGCTCCTCCGTGATAGATCCGACAAAGGGCTTGGGCAAGGCGCGGCTCGTCACGGGCCTGCTCCAGCACCCCGTCGACGAGCGCCGCCGCGACGCGCAGCGCCACCTGTTCGACCTCCTCGCGCCGGTCCCGCGGCAGCGCCGCGAGGCGGCCCTGCGCCCGGCGCAGCTCGCGCTCCACGACGTCGTCGGCGTGCCGCCGGAACGCAGCCGCGTTCACTGCGCGAGCACCGTCGCCGAGGGAGTCGGCTCGACCGCGCGGGGCCGTTGCCTGCGCGGCGGGGCGCCGAGCGTGAAGCCGCAGAACATCAACGCGATTCCGGTGAGCTCGCCGAGGTACACGAGCGACGTGTCACCCGTGCGGGAGAGCCCGGTTGCGAGTGCGACGGTGAGCGCGCCCGCGGCGATCCACACATTCGCGCGCACGCGCTGCCTGCGAACGATCGACAGGAGAGAACCACCCACGAGGAACAGCGTCCCGAGCGAGTTCAAGGTGATGGCCCAGACGAATGCGTGCCCGCCGAGCACGTGATTCGCAGGCGGGCGGTTACTCGGCGCGAGGGCCAGCGCGTGCAGGTCGAGCGGCGCGAGCGCAACGGTGACCACCGCCGCGAGCGTCGCAACGGCGAGCGCGCCGAGCAACACGTCGCGACCGCGGCGCGGAAGCAGCAGCCAGGCCGAGCCGGCGCCGAGATAGGCGACGGTCAAGACCCCGCCGGCTGTGTAGTAGATGCGAAAGAGGCCGGGACCCCAACCCGACCGCTGGGCCAGGCCCTCGCTCGCCGCGGCGAGCGCGAACAGGCCGAATCCGACCGCCCACAGTGCCTTCTGTCCTGCGGGTCGCTTCAGGAGCGAGCGCAGCAACAAGAGCGCGAACGCAGTCGCGAGCAACGCAGCGGCGATCGGTGGCAGTGCATCGGCCACCGCCGGCACACCCGCCTCGGCATGTCGCGAGATTGCGGTAGCGCGTTCGTTCGGGCCCACGATTCGCAGGTACGCGAAGTCGCGGCCGCCGAACATCCCCTCGCGGCTCGCTGCGAACACGTAGCTCCCCACGGGCATCGGCTGAGCCGGCGCGAGGACGAGCTCGCGCGCGCCGCTGCGACGGACGACGAGCGGGACGGGGTTCCCGGCGAGGTCGAACAGCTGGTACGCGCTGGGCGCGTCGACCGCCGCCGAGCGCACGCGCAGGGCCCGCAGGTCGGAGGCGTGGAGGCGCAGAGCGTCGGCGGGGAAGGTCTCCTGCGGATCGCGCCAGGCAAAGAGCTTGATCGTCCCACCCGGCGTCGCGACGAACTGTCCAGTGACCTCCCGGTTGAACCCGGTCTGGTACGCGTAGCGCACCGAGCTGCCACCGACGCCGGCGACCGCGGGAACGAAGGGCAGAGCAACGAGCAGCAGGCCGATCGCCCCGATCGAGACGGCGACGCGCGTGCGGTAACGGCGGCCGCGCCGCGCCTTCGGCGGTGTGCCAAGAAGGCGTCGACGGCGGCGGAGGTGGGCACGGAAGAGCAGGGCGGTCGAGACCAGTGTGCTCGCCGGCAGCCAGACGAGCTCGGCCTGCCAGCCGACGCCGCGGAGAGGGCCGTCGGCGAAGGGCGTAAAAGCGAGCGGGACGACCGCCCATGCGAGCGCTGGGCCTGTGAGCAGCAAGGCGGTACCGGTGAGCGGGTAGCCGGCGAAGAGCCAGCCTATTCCCGGAAAGCCGAGCAGTCCCATCGGCACCTCGTATGCGGCGACGGAGGCCGGACTGCGCCGCCGCACCCGCTTCGGAATCCGTCCGGCGTAGGCCGACGGCGCGCGCCTGAGCCAGCGCCGGCCTTCGGCGCGGTAGGCGGCGGTCGCGTGCCAGGTAGCGGAGGCGTACGCTCCGAACCCGGCCGCGACGGCC
Organism: Gaiellaceae bacterium; assembly: GCA_035764165.1. GTDB lineage: Bacteria > Actinomycetota > Thermoleophilia > Gaiellales > Gaiellaceae > 3-1-20CM-4-69-9. Next base: position 55,566 of record DASTZS010000063.1, read on the forward strand.
AGAGACGCGGGCACGAGCACGAGCGCCTGCCACGGCTCGAGCGCGGAGACGGCCGCGCCGAACGAGCGCCCGTGCGAGACATGACCGGCGGCCACGGCCGCGAAGGCGATGCCGCCGACGTAATAGGCGGCCATACCTCCGATCACGCCTCCGAGCATCGTCCGCGTGGAGCGCAGGCCGCCCGGCAAGAGTGCGAGCGCCGCGCCGACGAGGATCACCATCAGGCCGCCGAGCATGTTGAGCTGCGCATGCAGGTTCACGATCACGTCACCCGCATCGCCGCCGCGGTCGAGCAGCTCGTTGACGGCCGGGAACGCCTGGACCGGTCCCTGCAGCGTGCCGACGCCCAGCGCTGCGCAGCCGAGCAGCACGAACGCGCGAACCGGCGTCCGTGCCGGGAGGAAGGCCCGTACGAGCGTGAGCAGCAGGAACCAGAACGCCGCCAGCATCGCGACCCCGGCTCCCATGATCAGGAAGGAATGGAGGCGCGTCGCCTCCTCGGCCTGCTCGGGCGTCAGCCCGCGGCGAACGACGAGCCGCCCTTCGTGGAGGCCGAGGTAGAGCGCGGTCCCGTAGAACGCGAGCGAGCCGGCGAGCAACGACCAGAAGCAGGTGTTCGCGACGCGACGGGTCGGTGCGACACCCCCGAGCCTGGGCGCCAGCGCGAACACGGCGCCGGCCGTCAGCATCGTCAGGCCGGTGACGAGGTTGATGTGGGCATGGCTGATCGGGTCGATCCACTCGCCCGCATGACCGGCCCGGTACAGCCAGTCGGCGTGCGCCGGCTGGACCTGGATCACACCCTGCACGGTTCCGACCGTGAGGCCGGCGGCGCCGGTGGCGAGGAACTTCCAGAGATGGCCGCTCGGCTTGGGGACGCGCACGAGACGCGACTGGTAGATCGTCAGCAGCACGTTGGCGGCGAAGCACCAGTAGCCGATGCCCATGATTCCGGCGCCGATCCCGACCGGGACGCGGTAGAGCTTGCCCAGGTGGAGCTTGGCGGCTTCGTAGTCCCAGCCGTGCGAGACGAGCCTCCCCATCGCGATGCCGTTGGCGATCAGCGCGACGTAGAAGACGAGCAGGCCGACCGCGGTGAACCAGAAGGCGCACTGCGCCAGGCCCGAGCTCGTGAGCGGGCGTCGGACGACGCGCGGGAGCACGTACCAGCAGAGCCCGGTGGAGATGAGCGTCCCGCCGCCGACGATCATCACGTGCGTGTTCGAAAGGTCGCGCACGAGGTGCCCGGCGTAGCCGGCCCGCGCGAGCCACTCCGCCGTCCAGGGCAGGTTCTTCAGGACCATGTGCAGCCCGCCGAGCAACAGGAACGCCGCCCCCGCGAGGAAGTACTTCGGCAGGTGCGGGTCGTGCGCGTGCAGCTCCTCGTCGGAGTACGGTTCGGTACGAAGCGCCGGCTTTCGCCCCGGCAGGATGGAGGCGATCGAGAGCACGGCGACGGCGAAGAACGCCGCGTACGTGAAGAACTCGAGCGACGAGAGGCGCTGCGTGTACATCAGCGACTACCGCAGGCCGGGCTCGAGGAAGTAGATCGTCAGCGTCCACGCGAGGTAGACGACGATCAGGATCGCGAGCACGATCCAGGCGCGGGTCATCGCGGAGCGGCTGTGACGCACGTCTCCCTCGCCGATGTCGCGGTAGCCGAAGAGCGGCCGTGCCGGTCGCATGCGTCGCCGGTCGTCCGCCATCAGAAGATCTTCTCCATCACGAGGCTCCGCTCCACGTCCCGGCCCGTGCCGATGTCGGCCATCAGCCGCTCGAACGTATAGCCGCGCTCGAGGAAGACCTCGAGCTGCTCGGGTGTGTCCCACGTCGTGTAGCAGTGCACGAGCACCTCCCCTTCGCTCTCGGCTCGGGTGAAGACGTCGAAGCCCTGGCAGCCGGGGTACTCCTGGACGTGCCCCTTCAGCGCCTGCAGCGACGAGTAGAGATACGGCCAGTCGGCGGCCGAGACGACCGCCTCGCTGAACGTCGAGTAGGAGACGAACGGTGGGGCGGCGATCATCGTCGTCATGGTCAGAACTTCTGTCCGTAGACGAGGTGGCCGACGATGATCGCGATCGCGAACGCGACGATCACCGCGGTCAGGAGCACGAAGGCGAGCGTGGCCGGCCCCGCGGCCTCGGTCGTCCACCCGCCGAAGCTGTCCACCGGGTAGATGCCGGTGCGCTGGCGCGTCGTGCGGTACTGCTTGACCCAGATCAAGAGGGCGAAGACGAGGACGATGACGAAGCCCCACATCCACGCGAGCGACAGCCAGTCCACGTGCCAGGTCTGCACCGGCCGCGTCGTCTCCTGGTGCGAGTTCAGGTAGTCGTAGAACTGCCTGGCCCTCTCCGGGGTGTCCCCCTCGGGGAAGTTCATTCCTCCCACTCCTCCTCGTCGTACGCCCACTCGGGCGTGTAGTAGTCCTCCTCGACGATCCCCAAGGGAATCGCGGCCTGCTGCTCGAGATCGTGGAAGTGCCCCGCCTTCCACGCCCAGATGAACGCGACGAGCGCGAAGCCCGCAAAGACGAAGAAGGCCTCCAGCATCCAGTCGACCATCACCCAGCGTGACTGCGAGTTCTCCGGGGCCTCGTGTGCGAACGCCGCCGCCGGCACCGCGAGCGCGACGACGCCTGTGACGAGGAGCGATGTGAGGAGGCGTCTCACTGCTGGCCCGGCACGGTCGGCGGTATGGACTTCTGGCTCTCGTCGGGAAGCTTCTCGCCGCGCGCGCGCGCCTCGCTCCAGGCGCGATCGAGCAGGTCGTTGTAGATCGCCTGGATCCCTGACGCCGCATCCTTCAGCGACAGCGGCGTCTTGCCGTCGTTGAGCATGAACTTGTCACCCGGAGCCAGACCCGGAAAGACGCGCATGGCCTCCTGCAGGAACGGGTCGGCCATCTCCTCCTTCGAGAAGGCGACGTTGTCGGTGAGCTTCTGGCGGTCCTTGAGCCAGGCGACGAGCTCCTTCGACGGCTGCCAGACGATGTAGTCCTTCGGCGACGGCAGGACGTTCTTCTTCAGCGTGTCGTTCGGAATCGTCTTGACGAAGAGCACGACCCGCCAGATGTCGTCGACGGACAGCCGCTCGCCGAAATTCTCCATCGCGGTCCCCGGCCAGCCGCGCAGGATGCGGTAGTAGAAGTCGCCCGGCCCGGTGTCGCCGCCGCAGCAGGCGTCGTCCTTGTCCGTGAAGTCGGCCGGCGCCGGCGACATGAAGCTCGCCCCCGGGCCTTTGCCGTCGCCGTTGACGCCGTGGCAGCCGACACAGCGCTGGAGGAAGATCTCCTTTCCGCGCAGCAGGTTCTGCTTCGTGACCGGCAGCGGGTCACCCGACAGCCAGTAGCTGCGGTCGATCTGCGCGAGGTTCGGCGCCTCCTCGAGCTGGTCCTTCGGCGGATTCAGGATCTTGTCGTTCCCCTCCAGGATCGCCTGGTGCGCGCCCCGGAAGCCGGTCGGCGCCTGGGTGAAGCCCTGGTTGGTCGTGACGACATGCTTCGCGTACAGCTGGCCCGCGTAGCGGAGGAGGCCGGACTTGCCGCTCCGCGTCTCCACGTAGGTGACCAGCTGCTCGATCTGCTTGTCCGAGAAGAGCGACTTCATCGGCGGCATCAACGAGAGCGGGTCGACGAAGCGCGGGTCGTAGAAATGCGCCCGCTGCCAGTCGTCGGGATGCCAGCCGGACTCCTGGGACAGGTCTGGCCCGGTGCGCTCCGTGCCGAGCAGGTTCGGCGACTGGTCGCTGCCGTAGAAGTCGCCCGGCTGCGAGACCTTCGGATAGAGGAAGTACAGCGCCTCGCGAACGTCCTGCGGCCGGACGTAGCCGGAGTGGCAGACGTAGCAGCCGTTCTGTGCGAACAGGTTGCGCCCCTTCACCGCGGCGGAGGAGAGCGGAGTCCAGTCGGCCGACGGCGGCGGGTCGAACGTGTGGATCGGTAGCCAGACGACGATGAACACGACCGTGAAAAACGCGAGCAGGCCGCCGAGGCCCGCCACGAGCGGCGTGATCAGCATCCGCTCCGGCGGGTGCGGAGCCCAGCCGCGCGGGGCGTCGACGCCGTCGGGTTCGCGCGTGCGGTCGTCGTCCATGGTCAGGAGACTCGCGGGACGACGGCCTCAGCGAGGCGGAGCGTCTCCAGCCGGCGCCGTTCGTGGGTGTTCGTGAAGACCGTCATGCCGACGTTGACGATCTGGACGATCCCGGAGACGACGATCATCGCGCCGAAGATCCCCCTCGCGATGTAGTACGCGTGCAGCTGCGGGAGCACGTTCACCTCTGGGATCCCTTCCGCCCAGCTGAAGCCCTGCTGGAAGCCGGCCAGCGTGAGCACGCTGAAGAAGCCGGTGAAGCCGACGGTGATCAGCCAGTACTGCCACTCGACGAGCGTGCGGCTCCATAACGGCCGCGCATAGATCTGGGCGACCATGTAGTCGATCACGCCCATCCCGAGGATGGTGAACGCTCCGAGCAGCGCGAGATGCGCGTGCGCGACGACGAAGTTCGTGAAGTGCTGCAGCTTGTTGAACGGCTGGATCGCTTCGAACGCTCCCTGGATGTTCACCAGGAAGTAGAAGAAGAAAGCGGTGAGGGTGAAACGCAGGGGTAAGTTCGTGAAGAACTTGTCCCAGTTGCCCTTCATCGTCCCGAGGATGTTGATGGTGAAGGCGAACACCGGGATCAGGAGCGCCCACGACGAGACCTCCGCGATCGTCTTCAGCCATGACGGGGTCGGCGACTGCAGGATGTGGTGATCACCGACACCGGTGTAGAGGAACGCCATCCCCCAGAACGAGATGAGTGACAGCGTGTAGCTGTACAGCGGCGTGTTCGTGATCCGCGGAACCATGTAGTAGGTCAGCGCGATCAGCATCGGCGTCAGCCACAGGCCGAACAGGTTGTGCGCGTACCACCAGTTCAGCATCGCGTCGGAGAGGCTCCCTTCCAACGCACCGGAGGGGGCGCCCCAGACGTTGCCCGGCCGCCAGATGACGTTGCCGATCGCGTAGTCGACCGCGAGCCAGATCGGGCTGGCGATGAAGAACCAGACGGCGACGTAGATCGGACGAATCGTCCGAATCGAAACCGTCGCGAGGATGTTGACGACGTTTGCGAGCCAGATCACGAGCAGCGCGATATCGATCGGCCAGATGAACTCGCCGTACTCGCGCCCCTGGCTGTGCCCGGTGAGCAGGCCGATGATCCCGAGCAGGTACATCAGGTTCCAGGCCCACGCGCACCAGACGCCGAGCCGCTCGCTCCACATCCCGCGGGTGCCGACGAGGCGCGGGAGCATGTAGAAGAGCGCCCCGAAGTACATCATCGTCAGCCAGGCGAGGATCACGCCGCTCACGTGCGAGGGGCGGATGCGGCTGAAGCTGAGCCACGAGATGCCGCCGAAGGCCTCCGGGGTGATGAATTCGGTGGCGAGCACCAGCCCGAAGAGATCGACGACCGTGAGCCAGAAGATCGCCGAGAGAATCCAGTGGCGCGCTGCCCGGTCGGGGAAGGGGAACGGGCGCCTGTTCGGGACCGTCGGCGAGGCCGGCAGTCCGAGGACGTCCGCCCCGGGCGCTGTCGTGCTCTCGGACATTTGCGGGCGCGAACATACGCCTGCATTCCGGAGAAAAGCGCCTGGATGACGGAACTGTCATCCGCCGGTCATTTTCATGTCATCTCGAAACGTTTAAGGTCATTTGCGCGGTGCGAATCCTGGTGATCGAGGACGAGCCTCGAATCCTCGGGTTCCTCGCACGAGGGCTCGAGGCGGAGGGCTTTGCAGTCGACGGAGCGCGCAACGGGCGTGAGGGGCTGAAACGCGCGCAACGCGACCCGTACGACCTCGTTCTCCTCGACCTGCTGCTACCCGGGCTCGACGGGTTGAGCGTCTTGCACGAGCTGAGCCAGACAAGGCCCGACCTGCCGGTCGTGATCGTGTCGGCGCGCTCCGACCTGCCGACGAAGCTCCGCGGCTTCGGCCTCGGCGCTGCCGACTACCTGAGCAAACCCTTCTCCTTCGACGAGCTGATGGCGCGCATTCGCGTCCAGCTCCGCCGCGCCGGGCAGGGTGGTGACGGCCACGTCCTCCGCGTCGGAGCACTCGTGCTCGATCTCGCACGCCGGGAGGCGCGGCTCGGCACCGTGACCGCGCAGCTCTCGGATCGGGAGTTCCGCGTGCTCCACCATCTGCTCGAGCACCCAGGCGAGGTGATCAGCCGGGAACGACTGTTGTCGGAGGTGTGGGGCTATCACTTCGATCCCGGCTCGAACGTCGTCGACGTCTGCATCCGCCGGTTGCGCAAGAAGCTCGGCGCGGCCGCTCCCATCGAAACGGTGCGCCATGCGGGCTACCGCGTTACCGCGGCGTAACTGGCCCGAAGTCACGTGGGGCGTCTTCGCGATCGCGAACTTCGTCGCGATGGAGCTCTGGCCGAGCTGGGAGACGATCCCCTTCCACTTCGTCTGGATCAGCCTGACCCTCGTCTTCGGCTTCCGTGTCTGGGGCCCGATCGCCACCTCACTGACGCTCCTCGCCGTCATCGGGGTGACGGGTGGGATGATCCTCGGCGACGCCTTCTCCGGCGAGCAGCTCTGGGGCGAGCTCTTCGAGGTACCGCTCATGTCGGCGATGTTCCTCGCGATGGTGTGGCACGCGCGGCGCCGTCAGGAGGCGCTGGCGATCGTCGAGCGCCAGGCGGCGCAGCGCGCATCGCTGCTGCAGCGTCAGGAGCGGTTTCTCCACGATGCCTCGCACGAGCTGCGAACACCGGTGACGATCGCACGCGGCCAGCTCGAGGTGCACGGCCGAACGAACGGGAACGCGGCGCCGGCGATCGAGATCGCCCTCGACGAGTTGCAGCGGATCGAGCAGATCCTCGAGCGGCTCCTGCTGCTGGCAAAGGTCGAGCAACCCGACTTCGTCATCGTCGAGCAGATCGACCTCGAGCACTACCTGGAGGACGTGTTCATGCGCTGGGCCGAGGTCGCGCCGCGCGGATGGAAGCTCGGCCCACTCGTCGCGGGGACGCTCACCGTCGACTCCGAACGGCTGCGCTCCGCGCTGGACGCCCTGCTCGAGAACGCCGTGAAGTACACGGATAGTGGCGACACGATCGAGCTGAGGTCGCGCGCCGCCGGTGGAAGCGTCGTGATCGAGGTTGCGGACGGCGGCGACGGCATCCCGCCTGAAGCGCTCGGGCACATCTTCGACCGCTTCGCCCGCGCCGATCCAGCCCGGACACGCGCGCACGGCGGCGTCGGTCTCGGCCTCGCCATCGTCGATGCGATCGCGAAGGCGCACGGTGGCCGCTGCACCGTGCGAAATGCGAACACGGGCGCGACGTTTTCGCTCCGGCTGCCGCGTTTCGAGCAGGTGGCCGCCCCTGCGGAGCCGCAACTCTTACGAAACTCTTAAGCGCAGAGCCGGATCTCTCAGACGCCTCTTAGGCGCGCGCCGTACCGTCGCGGGTCGAAGGAGGTGATCGATTCATGCATGTGACAGGCGACGTTCTCGAGAGCTACGTGGCGCGCGAACTGCCGCCGCGGACGCTCGCTGCAATCGACGCACACGTCAGCAACTGTCTCTTCTGCGCGCACGCGCTCGCAGGGGAGACGGCGGCCTCGACGGCCTGGAAGAGACAGGGATGGCTGGGACGGCTCGTCCGGAGCTAGGGGACTTCAGTCGTGTGCCGGGGCGGGGCGGCGCCCCGGGATGCGGTACCCATGGTCGTGGCACAGCGATCCGGGTGCATCCTCCGTCAGGGCGTCGCAGTAGCCCTTCCCGTACGCGGCGCGCATGAAGGCCGCCACGACGTCGAGGTTCCACTCCGAGATGTCCCCGGCTTCGCGCCAGAGGTCGGTGAGACGGAGGTCGATGTCCAGCTCGAGCAGATCGATGCGTGACGGCTTCTTGGCCATGGGACGAGGGTAGAAAGGGGGTCGGACGGCATCGGCAGGCGCCGCTACCCGGACACGGGACGTCTTCAAAGAGCCGGTGCGGTCGGGTCGACGACGGTGGTGCCTCCGTCGACCATCACCACCGCCCCGGTGACGTAGGCGGCCGCGGGCGACGCGAGGAAGGCGATCACGTCCGCGATCTCCTCGGGCTCCGCGGGACGGCCCAGCGGATGGTGCCGGTGCGACTCGGCGTAGGCCTGCTCGCGATCCTGTCCGCGCGCGTTCGCGAAATGGTCCATGTCGCGGTCACCCATGGGTGTCCGCACCCAGCCCGGGCAGACGGCGTTCGCGCGCACGCCCTGCCGGCCGTAGTCGTTCGCCACACACTTCGCGAGCATGATCAGGCCGGCCTTCGAGACACAGTACGACGTCCAGCCCGGGCCGGCGAGGATCCCGTTCACGGAGGCGACGTTGACGACTGAGCCTCCGCGTTCGAGCAGGTGCGGCAACGCTAGCTTGGTCGCGAGGAACGATCCGGTGAGGTTGATCCGCAGTGTCTCCTCCCAGCGTTCGAGCGGCTCGTCGAGGAGCGTCCCGCTCTCTCCCACGCCGGCGTTGTTGACGAGGGCGTCGATACCGCCGAACTGCTCGACCGCTGCGTCGATCGCGGCCGCAGCTTGCTCAGGTGACGCGACGTCGGCAGGCGCGACGACCGCGCTCCCTCCGCCGCTGTGCACCTCGCCTGCGACTCGCTCGAGCGGTTCTCGGCCGCGACCGACGAGCACCACTCCATACCCCTCGCCCGCGAAGGCGTGAGCCGTCGCTCGCCCGATGCCTGTTGCAGCTCCCGTGACGACCGCGCAGCGCGAAACCCCCTCCACCGGGCTAGTCAACCACAGCGAGGACGAGCATCGCGGTACCGTCACGGGGTGGCGGAACTTCACTACGGCCCCGCGCGCGTGCCCTCACGGGAGAGCCCCGAGGAGGCGGTCGCCCTCCTCCAGCAGCGCGGCTTCACCGCCTGCGAGATCGACTTCGAGGGGAAGTTCTGGATGGACTACCCGTGGGCGGAGCGCTTCGGCGAGCTGGCCCGAGATGCGGGGATCGTCCTCTCCGTGCACGCGCCGATCGCCGGCTTCATGGGTCATGCCGAGCGCGGCAAGAAGCTCAACATGGCCGTGGGCATGCTCGACCACTCCGCCGGGATCGCGAAGAGCGCCGGCGCGGAGCTCGTCGTGTTCCACCCCGGTTTTCTGCTCGGCCGCGCGCGCGAGGCAGCACTCGACTCCGTGGTCGAGCAGCTCGGTGAGCTGCGCGAGCGGCTCAAGCGCAAGGATCGTGCGGTCCCCTTCGGAGTGGAGATCATGGGACGGGTTCGCGAGCTTGGGACGGCGGCCGACGTCTTCGCCATCTCGGCCCGTTGCGGGTGGGTGCGACCGGTCCTCGACTTCGCCCACCTGCACGCGGTGACGGACGGCGGCTTTACGGATTCCGCCGCCTTCGCGGAGGTCCTCAGGGGCGCCGACGAGGTGCTGGAGGCGGGCGCGCCGTTCCACATCCACTTCTCGGACATCGCGTATGCGAACCGCAACGAGACGAAGCACCTGCCCTACGGAGAGGGCACGCTGCGCATCGCCCCCCTCGGCGAGGCACTGCGCGGGTTCGACCGGCCGGCGACCGTGATCACGGAATCGCCCGACCAGGCCTCTGACGAGGCGATCAGGGAAGAGCTCTACGCCGCGGTCGGAACGCGCGCCGCGAGCCGCGCTTCGAGCTCCGCGGCGTCGGCCACGCGCTCGAGCCCGCGCAGGAACTCCGCGTAGGGCGGCAGGATGTCGAGCAGGATGCGGCAGTGCTCGCTGTCGCCGAGAATCTCCACGGCCTCGCGGAAGAGCTGCTCCGCCTCCTCCGCGCGATTCTGAGCAGCGCGCACCTGCGCAAGTGCGACGCGTGTCGTCGCCCGTGACGTCACGTCTTCTGCGCTGACCGTCTCGCGCGCGGCCAGCGCGTACTTCTCGGCCTCGTCGACACGTCCCTCTGCGAGCAGCAGCTGAGCGAGCAGTCGCTGGCTCTCGCAGAGCGTGCCGCGCTCCATCATCGGAGCGAGGACACGGATCGACTCACGCAAGAGCTTCTCTCCCTTCGCGGGGTTCCCGCGCTCCCACGCGAGCCGACCGAGCTGGCGCGAGGCCCACGCGATCCCGGACGCCGAGCCCGCCTCGCGGTAGAGGTCGAGTGCCTTCGTGTACCAGCCTTCGGCCTCTTCGGAGTTCCCCTGCACGCGCGCGAGGTCGCCCTTCGACTGCGCGGCATTCGCGCGCGCGACGATGCTGCCGCTCGCCTCCGCGAGCTCGAGCGCGCGATCGATCAGCGGCACCGCCTTGTCCTCTTCCATCCGCGCGATATGGATGCCGGCCAGCTGCAGCGCGGCACGCGCCTCGTAGTCCTTGCGGCGTGCGGCACGCGCAGTTTCCAGCGCCTGGCCCTCGAAGTCCTCGGCCTCGCTGATCCGGCCGGCCCATCTCGCCACCCTGGCGCGACGGTCGAGTGCCTGGAACCGTCCTTCGTGGTCGTCCGGGTCGACGACGCGAAGCGCGAAGTCCGCGAGCTCCTCACCACGCGCCAGCTCTCCGTCGAGCGAGAGCGCGACCTCGGCCAGAGCGGTGAGCGCGCGACTCTGGATCGAGCGGTCGCCTTCGGCCTCCGCCTGCTCGACGAGCACGGTCATCTCGTCCCGCACGACCGGGAGGTCCTCGAGCTGCCAGGCGGCCCGCGCAGCCAGGAAGCGGCGCTTGAGCGTCGGCTCGAGCTCCACCGAGCGGAGCAGAAGCTTGCGCGCCGCGACGTTCGACTCCCGGGAGAGCGCCCGCTTGCCCGCCGCCTCGAGAGCCCTCGCGGCCGTCTGGGCGAGCTCCTCGGGCGGACGGCCGTCGAGCTCTGCGTAGAGCAGGCAGGCTCGGTCGAGGTGGTAGGCGCGGATCTCGAGCAGCTCCTTGTCCGCGCGCTCGCGCAACCAGTCGGCGAACTTCGTGTGGTACTCGGCGCGGCCGGACTTGGACAGCCCGCCGTACGCGACCTCCTTGATCAGGACGTGCTTGAACCGATATGCCGTTTCGCCGGTGATCGTGGAACGCGGCTCACGCGTGACGAAGTCGCGCAGCAAGAGCTCGTCGAGGATGTCCTCGAGCTCGTCGCTGTCGTACTCCGGCGAGAAGGCGCGAATCGCGCCCAACCAGAACACGCGCCCGATCACCGACGCGCGCTGAAGCACGATCTTCTGGCCCGCCGCGAGGCGGTCGATGCGCGCGCCGATCAGCGCCTGGAGGGAGTCGGGAATGCGGTCGCCGTGATCCGCGCCCTCCTCGAGCAGCATCCGAACCGTCTCCTCGACGAAGAGCGGATTGCCCTCGGTCTTGTCGAGCAGGCGCGACTGCACCTTCTCGGAGACATGGTGCTCGGCGAGGAGCGCGTCGGCGAGCTGCTCGCTCTCGTCCCTGGCGAGCGGCTCGAGCTCGATCGCGGTCGAGCGCACGCGGCCGCCGCCCCAGCCCGGGCGCACGTCGAGCAGCTCCGGCCGGGCGAGACAGAGGATCAGGAGCGCCCGCTCGCGCACCCACCGGGCGAGGTGGTCGATCAGCTCGAGCAGCGGCTCCTCCGCCCAGTGGATGTCCTCGAAGACCATGACGAGTGGCTGGACGTCCGCCAGCTCGTCCGCGAACTCGCGCGCGGCCCAGGCGATCTCGGGCTGGCCGCGCTCACCCTCCACCGCCTCGAGCACGCCCGAGGCAAGGCCGAGCAGCTCCGCGATCGCCTCGTCGCCGCAACACTCGATCAGCTTCTCCTTCGCCGTTTCGACGGGGTCGTCGTCCGTGATTCCCGCCGCCGACTTGACCATCTCGGCCAGAGGCCAGTAGGTGATGCCTTCGCCGTACGGCAGCGCGCGGCCCGAGAGGATCGTCGCGCCCTCGACGCCGGCCAGGAACTCGCGGGCCAGCCGGCTCTTCCCCACGCCGGGCTCCCCGTAGATCGTGAACACCGAGGGGCGCCGGTCACGCACGGTGCGGGTGAACGTGTTGTGAAGCAGCTCGAGCTCGGCTTCTCTCCCGATGAAGGGCGCCGAGACGCGGCTGGGGTGCGGCTGCCCGTCGAGCGCCTGCAGGACGCGGAAGGCGATCACGGGCTGCCGGAAGCCACGCAGCTCGAGCGGTTCGAGCGGCTCGGCCTCGATGCGCCCGGCCGTGAGGCGGTGCGCCGCGTCGCCGATCAGGATCTCGCCCGGCGCCGCCGCCTGCTGCAGCCTGGCGGCGACGTTGACTGCCTCCCCCGTGGCAAAGGTCGAGTCGGCCTCGTCGACGACGACTTCGCCGGATTCGATCCCGATGCGCGCCTCGAGCTCGAGCCCGGAGACGTGCTCGAGGATTCCGAGCGCGGCCCGTGCTGCGCGCTCGGCATCGTCCTCGTGCGCGCGCGGGACGCCGAACGCCGCCATGACGGCGTCGCCGGCGAACTTCTCCACGGTACCGCCGTGCTGCTCGATGCAACGGGCGACGCCGTCGAAGAAGCTCGTGACCCGGCGCCGGGTGATCTCCGGATCCTGGCCGGCGACCAGCTCGGTCGAGGCGACCAGATCGGCAAAGAGCACGGTGGCGAGCTTCCGCTCCACACCGAAATTCTAGGGAGAGGGAGGGCCGCTACCGAGGCGGCCCTCCCTCTTGGGGCCTAGTAGCCCGATCCGAATCCGGAGCGCGGCACGGTCGCGAGGATGGCCTGCTGGTAATAGACCTTCCCGCCCTCGTCGGCCCGAACGGCCGACGGGTAGTGCGTCGAGACGAAGAGTCCGTAGATGTTGCCGCCCGAGACGGCGAGCCCGAAGTAGTCGCCGATGAAGACGCCGTCACAGGGATCCCGGTGCCGGTAGCACGCGATCTGGCCGATGCCGTCGACGTGCTGTCGCGGCTCGCTCGGATCCCAGGCGTAGTCCGTCATGCGCGCGTTCGTGCCGACCGCGGTGACCACCGTCCCGTCGTCCTTGTACGCCTGCAGCGAGACGTCGATGCACGTGTTTGCGTCGCCGACGTTCTCGGGCGCGACGCTCCGGTCGTTCGGGCACGTGGCCCTGCGGTCGTAGAAGGCCACCGCGACCGCCCCGTTCGGCCCTGCCGCGACCGAAGGCTGGAACTGGTCTGTCGAGTCGGCGACCGTGGCGGCGTCGTTCACCGTCACGGGTGTCGAGAAGGTGAAGCCGCCGTCGGTCGTGTAGGCGAACTTCACGTCCATCGTGCCGGTGGCGGCGTTGTAGTCCTCGAACGTCACGTACGCGTGACCGGGATAGGTCGTGCTGGCGGTGAAGTTCTGCAGGATCCCGTCGCGGAAGTCACCGTTGACGAAGTCGCCCGGATAGCCGTGAGCAAAGGCGACCTTCGTCCACGGCGCGAAGGTGGCGCCGTCGTCGGTCGAGCGCGTGACGTAGATCGTGCCGTCGAAGCCGCCGGTCTTGACGCGGTAGGAGGCAAACGCGACGTAGAGGTCGCCGGCCGCGTCGACCGACGGATAGACGCCGAAGTTCGACGGTCCGGTGTCAGACGGCGAGGTGATCGTCACCGGCATCGAATACGTCAAGCCGCGGTCACGCGAGACGGCGAGGCGCAGCTTGATTCCCTGTCCGTTGAAGATCGCCCACATCGCGTAGGCGTGGTCCTGGTACTTCGTCAGCGGCGAGTGGTTGACCGCGACCCACTGCTTGTCCTCGAAACCGCCGGTTGCCAGGCTCGTCTGGTTGTTGAGGAACTCGATGTAGCCGAACTTGTCGGCACCCTTCGAGCGGTGCCACGTCTGGCCGAGGTCGTCGCTGTAGTCCCCCGAGATCGCCCCGTTCGGATGGAGGTTCGTCCAGTACGCGTTGAAGGGGAGCGAGACCGAGTACGCCCGACCCTGGGTGTCGAAGTCGACGTTCGGGTCGGTGTTGTTCGTCCAGCTGGGCGGCATCTCCTGACTGGCGGTCGTGACACAGTCGTAGCCTGGAATGCCGGCGTTGCCGGCCACGGCGCCGTCTGTGATCGTGTAGGCACCGAGGTAGAAGTTGTAGAAGGTCGAGTACTTGTCGAAGAAGAACTTCGACGTCCCGACCGCGTCCTCGGTGCCCGGCTTGACGGCGATCCAGGACTCGGAACGGTTCGAGTTGAACGACCCGGCGCCGCACTCGCCCGGGACCGGAACGCCGTCTGCGGCCGGGTAGCCCCAGCCCGGCGTCGGCGAGCTGGCCACGACGTTCGTCTTCGGGACGGTCGTCGTCCAGCCTGCAGCGTCTGCGCTCGTCGCGGCGGCAAGCGCCGCGAGAACGACGAGCGCGAGAGTCAGTGTCTTCACGCTTCTCCCCCTCCCTGTTCGACCCCGGCAGAACCCTTGTAACACACCCATGCAAGCCGCGGCGCCGCAGTAGCATCCTCCCCGTGCTCGACCCGAAGGTCTTCAAGGCGTACGACGTGCGCGGGATCCATCCCGACGAGCTGGACGAGGCCGGCGCCTATGCGATCGGGCGTGCCTACGTCGAGGAGTTCGAGCCACGGTCGATCGCGGTCGGGCGCGACATGCGCGTCTCGGCTCCCTCGATGGCGGAGGCGGTCATGCGCGGCGCGGCGGAGGCCGGCGCCGACGTCGTCGACCTCGGCATGGTCGGGACGGAGATGGTCTATTTCGCCGTCGGGGAGCTCGAGCTGGAAGGCGGGATCATGGTCACCGCTTCGCACAATCCGAAGGAGTACACGGGCATGAAGATCGTGCGCCGCGGCGCGCTGCCCGTCGGCGGCGACTCGGGGCTGCTCGACATCCGCAGGCGCGTCATGGCTGCGACGGCCACGTCCGAGGGACAGTCCCCGGGACACGTCCGTAAGGAGGACATCTGGTCGCGTTGGATCGAAGCCGTGTTGTCCTTCATCGACAAGGACGCTGTGAAGCCGCTTCGCGTCGTCATCGACGCGGCCAACGGCATGGCCGGCGTCATGCTGCCGCCGATCCTCGAGCGGCTGCCGATCGACGCCGTCCCGTGTTTCTTCGAGCCGGACGGAACCTTTCCGAACCACGAGCCGAACCCGCTCCTCCCCGAGAACAGGGAGTTCATCGTGCGGAAGGTGCAGGAGGGCGGAGCGGATCTCGGCGTGGCGTTCGACGGCGACGCCGACCGCTGCTTCTTCGTCGACGACACCGGTGAGTTCGTCGCCGGCGACTTCGTGACGGCACTGCTCGCCGAGTCGATCCTCGAGAAGAACCCGGGCGCGAAGATGCTCTACGACGTCCGCGCCAGCTGGGCCGTGCCGGAAACGATCGAGCGCGCCGGCGGCGTTCCGCTCGTGAACCGCGTCGGACACGCGTTCTTCAAGCACCGGATGCGAGAGGAAGGGGCGCTCTTCGGCGGCGAGGTCTCGGGGCATTACTACTTCCGCGACTTCTCACAGGCGGACTCGGGCATCATCCCGTTCCTGCTGATGCTCGAGCTCGTCTCGAAGCGTGGCGAGCAGCTGTCGGACATCCTGCGTCCCTACAACGAGCGCTACTTCATCACCGGCGAGCTCAACACGCCCGTCGCCGACGTCGCGCTCAAGCTGCAAGAGCTCAAGGAGCGCTTCGGGTCCGAGGGGAGCGTCTCGCATCTCGACGGCCTCTCGGTGGACTCGGAGCACTGGCACATGAACGTCCGCCCCTCGAACACCGAGCCCCTCCTGCGGCTCAACCTCGAGGCACTGTCGCCGGAGCTGATGGAGCGAAAGCGCGACGAGGTGCTCGAGGTGATCCGTTCGTGAAGGAGAAGCCGCCCTTCAAGTTCAGCGCCGAGACCCGAGTGGGGTTCTCGGACACGGATGCGCAGGGCATCGTCTACTACGGCCGCTACCTCCCCTACTTCGACCTGGCGCGTGTCGAGTACCACCGCAATCTCGGCGTGCTCGGGATGGACATCGGCGAGGAGGGCGAGGAGTTCGTGATGCGCGCCAGTACGATCGAGTATCTCGCGCCCGCGGTCTTCGACGATCTGATCGAGGTCTACGTCCGCGTCGCACGGATCGGGCGGACGAGCGTGACCTTCGAGCTGGCCGCGTATCGCGCTGGCGACGACGAGCTGATGGTGACGGCGACCCAGACACTCGTGCTCGTCGACCTCGGCGAGCGCAAGGCCGTTGCGATCCCGGACGGCTATCGGGAGGCGGTGCGGGCCTTCGAGGGCGAGGCGCTCGCAGCGTGAGCGCGCTCGAGGCGGTCGGTGGGATCGTCGAGCGCGGCGGCGACGCGGACGACGTCCTGCGCCAGGTTGTCGCCCTGCTTCACGAGACGTACTCGTGGGTGGGGATCTCCTTCGTCGAGGAGGGCGAGCTCGTCCTCGGCCCCGACGCCGGGGAACCGGGCCCCGACCCGGCGCGCTTTCCGATCCTCTACGAAGGGCGGGCCGTCGCCGAGCTCGGCGTCGCAGGTGTGCTCGGCGCAGACGATCGCGCGCAGCTCGAGCGCGTGGCACAGCTGATCGCGCCGTACTGCCTCGTCGGCTGGGACACCGGCGGCGAGGCCTGGACACCGTAAGACGCATCGCGCGCCGGCCGTCCGACGACCGGCGCACACCGCTTCACCTGAGCGAAGCGAATCCTTCGAGAGGCCGCGCGCCCGGCCCGCTGTCCTCGGAGCGGGGCCGGGCGCCGCAGCTGTGTTGCCCTCTCCCCCTTACCACGTTGTAGTCAGATCTGCCGCCCGCGCCATCCCTGGAACGAGGTACCTCGCCCGTTCGAGTGACGATCCCTCAGAGGAGGGACTCATTGTGACTTCTTACGACGGAGTGACGCGGTACGCGTCGAAGACGGCTTCGATATTGCGCAGCGCGGTCAGGAGACCGCGCAGCTCCTTGACGTCGCCGACCTCGGCGACGTACCAGTTCCGCGCCATCTGATCCT
The DNA here is from genome assembly GCA_035764165.1 of Gaiellaceae bacterium. Classification (GTDB taxonomy): domain Bacteria; phylum Actinomycetota; class Thermoleophilia; order Gaiellales; family Gaiellaceae; genus 3-1-20CM-4-69-9. The sequence goes on from DASTZS010000063.1 coordinate 72,394, forward strand.
CAACCGTGCCGCCGTACGAGACGATGTTGGCCCCGTGCTCGGCGAAGGTCCGCGCCACGTCCTCGAGCAGGCGCGGGCGGTCCCACGAGTCGACGGCGATCTGGACGCGGAAGCTCTGCGACGCGCCGCCGTCCCAGCTGACCGGGGTGAAGCGCTCCGGCTGGCGGGCAAGCGCCTTCACGTTCGGGCAGTCGCCGCGATGGATCGTGATGCCCTTGCCCATCGAGATGTAGCCGACGATCTCGTCGCCCGGCACCGGCGTGCAGCACTTCGCCAGCCGCACGAGCACGTCGTCGACGCCGTGGACGTTGATCCCGTAGTTCTCGCTCCCGATCGCGTGCTTGGCGCGCGGCGCCTTGCGCGGGACGGTCTCCTCTTCCGCCGCCTGCTCGGTCTTCAGGCGTTGCAGCACCTTGTTCACCACTGATTGCGCGGTCAGCTTGCCGGAGCCGAGTGCGAGGTAGAAGTCCTCCGCCTTCTTGAAGTTCATGTCGCGGATCACCTCCGCGAGCACGGCCGACCCGGCGAGCTTTCGGTACGGCAGCTTTGCCGCCTTGAGCGACTGCTCGAGCGACTCGCGTCCCTTCTGCTCCTGGTCCTCGCGCGTCTCGCGCGAGAACCACTGCCGGATCTTGTTACGCGCCCGCGACGACGCGGCGAGAGCCATCCAGTCCCGCGACGGGCCACGCCCAGCCTTCGACGTGAGGATCTCGACGAAATCGCCGTTCTTCAACCGGTAGTGGAGCGGGACGATGCGGCCGTTGATCTTGGCGCCGACGGTGCGATGCCCGACGTCGGTGTGGACGGCATAGGCGAAGTCGATCGGCGTTGCGCCGGACGGGAGCGTCTTCACCTCGCCCTTCGGCGTGAAGACGTAGACCTCCTCGTCGAAGACGTCCATGCGGAACGACTTCATGAACTCGCGCGGGTCGGCCTCCTCCGCGTGCATGTCCATCAGCTGTTCGACCCACCGCTGCCACTCGTCGTGGCGTGCGCGCTTACCACGCTTGTACAGCCAGTGCGCGGCGATGCCGAGCTCGGCTTCGCGGTGCATCTCGCGTGTCCGCACCTGGATCTCGAGCGGCCGCCCTTCGGGCCCGATCACGGTCGTGTGCAGCGAGCGGTAGCCGTTGAACTTCGGCATCGCGATGTAGTCCTTGAACCGGCCGGGCATCGGCTTCCAGAGCGAGTGGATCAGGCCGAGCGCGCCATAGCAGTCACGCGTGCCCTCGTCGCCCGAACGCTCGACGGTCACGCGCATCGCCGTGAGGTCGTAGATCTCGTTGAACTCGCGGCCCTTCTTCGCCATCTTGTCGTAGATGGAGTAGAAGTGCTTCGCGCGCGACGAGATGTCGACCGGGATGTCGACCTTGTCGAGCTCGAGCTTCAGGATGCGCGCGGCTTCGGCGACGTGTCCCTCGCGGTCGGCGCGGCGCTCGGCGACCATTGCCTTGATCTCCTCGTACTTGCGCGGATGCAGCGTCTCGAAGGCGAGGTCCTCGAGCTCCCACTTCAAGGCGTGGATGCCGAGGCGGTGCGCGAGCGGCGCGTAGACCTCGAGCGTCTCTTTGGCCTTCTGGATCTGCTTCTGCTTGCCGAGGTACTCGATCTCGCGCAGGTTGTGCAGCCGGTCGGCGAGCTTGATGAGAATCACCCGCGCGTCCTCGGCCATCGCCATGATCAGCTTGCGGTAGTTCTCGGCCTCCGCCTGCTCGCGGCTCTGAAACTGGACGCGCGTCAGCTTCGTGACGCCCTCGACGAGCTTCGCGATCTCGTCACCGAATTCCTCGCGCACATCGTCGAGCTCCGCCTCCGTGTCCTCGACCACGTCGTGGAGCAAAGCGGCGGCAATCGTCTCGTCGTCCTGCTGCAGCTGCGCGCAGATCTTGGCGGCTCCCCAGGGGTGGAGGACGAAGTCTTCTCCCGACCGGCGCTGCTGCCCCTCATGGGCATGCGCGGCGAAGAGGAACGCCCGCCGGATCAGGTCACGGTCGACGTCGCGGTTGTAGGCAGCCACGTCGGCGATCAGCTCGTCGATGAGCTCCTTGTGCTGCTCCTGAGTCTCGAGGACCGCCATAACCCCAGTGTACTCCGGCGATCTGCGGCTCCCTTCCCCCTCTCAGGGGCCGTATCTCAAGGGCAGGAACCCGCGTTCCGATGAGGAAAGTGAGCCATCCATGCGCTGGTACAGACACCGAAAGCAACGCCGAGCCGCCGAGCGCGCAGCGCAGCTTCTGCTGGCGCTCGACTCCCTCGCTAGTACGCGATCCCGAACGTCTCAGGTGGGTAGACGGCGCGGCCTCGCAGTGAGGGCACGTAGCCGCGCAACGGCCTGAACATGAAGTACTTCGCGGCCAGCGCCTCGGGAGGCGGCTCGATGCCGTGCTCGTCCGCGCGGGTGAAGCCGAAGCGCTCGTAGTACGCGGGGTCACCTTCGATCAGCAGCAGCGGCTCCGCTCGCTCGTCCGCGATGCGAATGGTCTCGTGCATCAGCGCGCTGCCGATCCCGCGCCGCTGATGTGACGGCAGCACCGCGAGCGGCCCGACTTGCAGGACACGTCTCGTGCCTGGCACCAGGTCGACGTAGCTCGAGATCACGTGCCCGACCGGGCCCGACTCGGACACGGCTACGAGAGACAGCTCGGGCACGAAGCGGCCCGAGGCACGGATCGCGGCGACGAGCTCTGCGTCGATCGGCTCGCCGAACGCCTCGTCGTTGATGCGGCGGATGTCGTCGTAGTCGGCCGGCGTCTCCGGCCTGATGATCATGCCGCGCGAAGGAGCGCAGGCTCTGCGAGCAAGCTGCGAAACGTCTCGGACTCGAGCGGGTGGCGTTTCGGACCACCCTCCTCGAGCTCGAGCTCGTCGAAGATCGCCTGTGCGTGCGGATCGCGCTGCGTCGCCTTCCATTGCGCGCGCAGCCATTCGTAGACGTCGTCGAAGCGGTCGTCCGCGTCGAAGACACGCCGCACGACCAGCTGCGGGGAAACCGTGCCGTTCCAGTGGTTCTCCTGCAGGCGAAAGGCGACGTCGTAGCGTCCCTCCCGGCGGTAGCGGTCGAGCTGGGAGCCCTGGCCGAACGCGATCGCTCCGCCCGCGTCGCTGCCCTCCCGGTGCACGCGGAAGCGCAGATGCTTGCCGTCGCCGACCGTGGCGAGATCGCCGAGCTCGCACGCGGGCGCGAGCAATGTCACCTCCGGGTTTGCGAGGCCGAAGGGCGCGAGCCGGCGCAGCTCCTCGCAGAGCGCGAGGGTGAGCTTGGCCGTCCGCGGCAGCACGGCGTCAACGACCGTCGTCGGCACGAGGTCGTCCGGCACGAGCAGCCCGTCTGCCTGCGCGGCGAACGCCTCGGCGAACTGCTCGATCGAGTCTGGCGCGATCGACAGTCCCGCGGCGGCGCGATGCCCCCCGAAACGCTGCAGGAAGGTCGAGCAGGCGCCGAGCGCGGCGTGCAGGTCGAACGACGGGATCGAACGGCCGGACCCTTTCCAAAGCCCTTCGCTGCGCGCGATCAGGACGACCGGCCGGTGGTAGCGCTCGACGAGTCGCGAGGCAACGATTCCGATCACGCCCTCGTGCCAGTCCTCTCCCCAGACGACGTACGCGCGACGCCGCCTCTTCGCCTCGGGCCACTCCTCGACCTGGGCGATCGCGGCGCGAAGGATCGTGCCCTCGACCGCCTGCCGGTCCCGGTTCAGCTCCTCGAGCCGCTCGGCGAGCCGGCGCGCCTCGTCGGCGTCGTCCGTCAGCAGCAACTCGAGCGCCGCGCGGGGATGGCCGAGGCGGCCGGCGGCGTTGATCCGCGGCGCCAGCCGGAAAGCGACCTTGCCTGCGTCGATCGCAGCAGGATCGACGCCTGCGACTTTCATCAGCGCACGGAGCCCTGGCTTCTGCGTGCGCGCGAGCGTGCGCAGGCCTGCGGTGACGAGGGAGCGGTTCTCGCCGACGAGCGGCACGACGTCGGCGATCGTCGCCAGCGCGACGAGGTCGAGATGCTTGCGGAGCACCTCCGACTCCGTGCCGAGCAGCCCCTGGCCGAGCTTGTAGACGACGCCGGTCCCGCACAGGTCCGGAAACGGGTACTCGGACGGCCGGGTCGCGACGATCGGGCAGTCGGGCAGCTCCTCCGCGGGGCGGTGGTGGTCGGTGACGACCACGTCGAGCCCGAGCGCGCGCGCGCGCCGCACCTCTTCGACGGCGGTGATGCCGCAGTCGACGGTGAGCACAAGACCGCACCCCTCTTCGGCGAGGCGCTCGAGGGTCTGGCCGCTGACGCCGTAGCCCTCGTCGAAGCGACTCGGCAGGTGCCACTCGACGTCCGCACCGAGCTCACGCAAAACGAGCACCGCGAGCACCGTTGCGCAGATGCCGTCGACGTCGTAGTCGCCGTGCACGCAGATGCGCGTGTTCTCGGCGATCGCTCGCCGGATGCGGGCGACTGCCGTCTCCATGTCGCCGAGCAGCCCGGGATCGTGCAGGGGCTGCTCGCCGGCGAGGAAGGCCCGCGCCTGCTCGGGGTCGCCGTAGCCGCGCCGGACGAGCACGCTAGCCGTGATCTCGCTGAGGCCGAGCTCCTTTGCCAGGTCGCTCGCCTGCCGGTGCGGGCACGGACGGATCGTCCAGATGCCCTCAGACATGCACGACTACCGTACGAACGGTGTCGGACGGCACAGGTCTGCGCGAGGAGTTCCTCCTCGACGAGAGTGTGACGTTTCTGAACCACGGCTCCTTCGGCGCCACGCCGCGAGCCGTGTTCGAGCGCTACCAGCACTGGCAGCTCGAGCTGGAGCGCCAGCCCGTCCTCTTCCTCGCCCGGCGGCTCGAGGGGCTGCTCGCCGAGGCCCGGGGCGCCGTCGGCGACTACGTGGGCGCCGATGCGGACGATCTCGTCTTCGTCCCGAACGCGACTGCGGGCGTCAACGTCGCAGCGCGCTCACTCGAGCTCGCGGCGGGAGACGAGGTGCTCTCGACCGACCTCGAGTACGGCGCCCTCGACCTCACCTGGGAGCGCCGCTGCCGGGAAGTAGGGGCCCGCTACCTGCGTACGCCGATCGAACTCCCCGTCACGAGCGCGGGCGAGATCGTCGAGAAGGTCTGGGCGGAAGTCGGCCCGCGCACGCGGGTCCTCTTCCTCAGCCACCACACCTCCTCCACGGCCCTGACACTGCCGGTCGCCGAGCTCTGCCGCCGGGCGCGGGACACCGGCATCACGACAGTCCTCGACGGCGCGCACGTCCCTGGGCACTTCCCGCTCGACCTGGGGGACCTCGCTCCGGACTTCTACGCCGGCAACTGCCACAAGTGGCTGGGCGCGCCGAAGGGCGCCGGCTTTCTGTACGTGCGGCGCGAGCTGCAACGCGATGTCCATCCGCTGCTCGTGAGCTGGGGCTACGAGGGTGACGACCCGACCTTCGTGACACGGCACGAGAAGCAGGGCACACGCGACCCGGCCGCCTATCTGACCGTGCCCGCGGCGATCGAGTGGCAGCGCGAGCACAAGTGGGACGAAGTGCGACGCCGCTGCCACGCCCTTGCGCGCCGTGCGCGCAACGAGCTCGGGCTCGAGCCGCTCACGCCCGACTCCGCCGAGTTCTACGGCCAGATGGTCGCTCTCGTCCTGCCCGCCGGCGCACCCCAAGATCTACAGCAACGGCTCTACGACGAGTATCGCGTCGAGATCCCCGTCTCGGAGCATGGCGGCCGTCACCTCATCCGTGCCTCGTTCCAGGGCTACAACGACGAGGGCGACCTCGACCGGCTGAGAGAGGCGCTGGCGGCGCTACTCGCGGGGTAGCTGGACGCCGAGAAGCGTCAGGGCCACGAGCAGCAGCACGAACGCGAGGGCGGCGGCGGCGACGAGCCGCGGGCGCCGGGCCTGACGGAACGAGTCCCAGCCGACGCGGCCCCAGAAGACGACGAGCCCCAGAACGGCCGCCAGACCGACGACGAGCACCGGAGCGAGGAGGATCGCGCGCTCGAGCGAGAGGTCGCTCACCCAGACCGTCACGAGCACGAGCGCAGTCACGGCGGCGGAAGCGGTGACCATTCTCCCCGTCACGGGCTCAGCGTACCGCGGCGGTATCGTTCGGTCGTGACCGAGGCCAACTACGTCTCCGGGGACGACTACGTCGTCGAGTTTCTCGGCTATCGCTTCGGTTTCAACGCCTCCGACTTCGAGCAGCGAGTCACCGCTGCGGCCGTCAAGCTCGGCCTCGTCTCCGACAACGAGCTCGACGACGACGAGACGGCCGATCTCGTGGAGCTCGTCGAGCGCGACTGGATCGACGAGCCCCGCAGCGGCCTCGGCCGCTATCTCGTCCGCCACTGGGAGCGCGTCTCCCTCGTCGGCGGGGAGTCGCTCGTCTACTGGCTGAAGAAGCTCGTGTTCCGCGGCGCGTGGCTCGACCACCGTGTGAAGGAAGGGCTGCTCGAGGTCTTGTGGGACGACGACGTCGCCGACTTTGGCTATCGCGATCCGAACGGGGACCGCGCGCTGCTCGAGCTCGCGCCGGTGCCGTCGTGGCACGAGCTGCAGTTCCGGCGTTGATCCGCGCCCTCGCAATCGCGGCCTACCTGGCCGTGATGCTCGCCGTCGACACGCAGGTCGACCTGCGCGGACAGCTCGTGCTCGGCGCGCTCACCTGGATCGCACTGGTGGTGGCGGCCCGCCCGCTGCCGGCCGAACGCCGGGCGCAGGTCGCGGTCGTCATCTGCGCCGCCACCGTCGCGGAGGTCACCGGCTCGATCCTCTGGGGCGTCTACTCGTACCGTCTGCACAACCTGCCGACGTTCGTCCCGCCTGCCCACGGCCTCGTCTTCATGGCAGGCCTCTCGCTGAGCGACGCGCTGCGCCGCCATGCGCGCGCGCTCGTGCTCGTCGCCGCGGCCGTCGCGTCGACCTGGGGACTGCTCGGCCTCACGGTGCTGCCCCGGACGGACGCCGCGGGCGCGCTAGGAGTGCCGCTGCTGCTCGCCTTCCTCTGGCGCTCGCGGGCGCGCGCGGCGTACGCGGGCGTGTTCGTCGTCGTCGCCGCCCTGGAGCTCTACGGGACGGCGATCGGGACGTGGCGCTGGGCCGAGGAGCTGCCCGGCCTCGGCATCCCGGACGGCAACCCGCCGAGCGGCGTCGCCTCCGGCTACGTCTGGTTCGACGTCATGGCGCTGCTGCTGGCTCCCCGGCTCCTCGCCCTGGCGCGGCGGACACGGCCCTTACGCCGCCGTCCCGTGCCTGGCACCGGACAGGCCTGAGAGTGGGCGGTCGCAGGGCGACCCTGCGACCGCCTGGTCGGAGGATGTGAGCTGCGGCCCCTCACGATCCTCCTGGGACTCAGAATCGAGGTGGATTGTGGTTTCTGCACTCCCCCGGGCGGGTGAAGTGAAGCACCTGAATGAACCACCCGAAGGGGGAGGAATCAACCACCGTGGGTGAGCGATGCTCCTCTTGTAACGACCTGTCCTCAAAGCTCTGTTCTGCGGCAGAGCGAGCCCCGTGGCACTGCGGCCGGGGCGGACATTTCCAGGGGCCGGACCCTATGCGGCGGGTTCCGGCCCTTTCCCTTTCGGCAAGGCGAAGCCCGGGCGGCGGGCCTCGTCTGCTGGACCCAGGCTGATCCGCTTGATCGAGCCGATCGGGACGATCAGCTCCTCCGCGTCTCCGTCCGGCGCGTAAACCGTCAGGGTGAGGAAGCCGTAGCCCGGCTCGCTCGAGAGCGAGCGCAAGTGCAGGCGCTCGCCGTCGCCGAGCTCCACGGCCACGTGGGTCGCGCCTGCCGTGTGCGTCCCGGTGTACTCCTCGATCCGTCGCAGCACCCGAGCAACGAAGGCCTCGAGTGAGGGCTCCGCCGAGCCCGGCACCCAGAGGTCAGGGCTCAAAAGAGCTTCGTGTCCCCGGCCGCCGCGGCCGCCGCCCCGAGCTGCCGCCGGCCGAGCTCGGTCACGATTCGCCCGCGCGGCGTTCGCTGGATGAAGCCGAGCTGGAGCAGGTAGGGCTCGTACACGTCCTCGATCGTGTCCTGCTCCTCGCCGAGCGCGACCGCGAGCGTCGAGAGCCCGACCGGGCCGCCGCCGAACTTCACCAGGATGGTCTCGAGCAGCTCTCGGTCGATCCGCTCGAGCCCGTGCCCGTCCACTTCGAGGAGCTCGAGCGCCTGACGCGCCACCTCGTTCGTGATCACGCCGTCGTGCTTCACCTGCGCGACGTCGCGGACGCGTTTCAGGATCCGGTTCGCGATGCGCGGCGTCCCGCGCGAGCGCCGGGCGATCTCGTCGGCCGCGTCCTCTTCGATCTCCACGTCGAGGATGCGCGCCGAACGGCGCACGATCGTGCCGAGCTCGGGCGCGTCGTAGTAGTCCAGCCGGAAGGTCATGCCGAAGCGGTCGCGGAGCGGTGTCGTCAGCAGGCCCGTCCGCGTCGTCGCGCCGACGAGCGTGAACGGCGGCAGGTCGAGCGTCAGGGTCCGTGCGGCTGCGCCTTGTCCCACGATGATGTCGAGCCTGAAGTCCTCGAGCGCCGGATAGAGGATCTCCTCGATCGCGCGGTTGAGGCGGTGGATCTCGTCGACGAAGAGAACGTCGTGCCGCTCGAGCCCGGTGAGGATCGCCGCCATGTCGCCCTTGCGCTCGAGCGCGGGCCCGGCGACGCAACGGATGCCGACGCCGAGCTCCTCGCGCACGATGTACGCGAGGCTCGTCTTGCCGAGACCCGGCGGGCCGACGAGAAGCACGTGGTCGAGCGCCTCCTCGCGACCCTTGGCCGCGTCGAGCGAGATCGCAAGCTGCTCCTTGATCCGCTCCTGCCCGACGAACTCCCGCAGCTTGCGCGGGCGCAGCGACTGCTCGAGGTCCTCCTCTTCGGGGGCGATCGCGGGAGCGAGAAATTGTGTGGCCATGCGCTACGCCGCTCTTAGCGCTTCGCGGACGCGTTCCTCCGGCGGCAGCTCTGGATCCACCCGCGCGAGAGCGACCTCGGCCTCGCCGAGCGAGTAGCCGAGCTCGACGAGCGCGTCCCGGGCGATCACGTGCGGCTGCGTGCCGCCGGCGGGCGACGTCGCCGCCGGCGCCTCGCCCAGCTTCTCCTTCAGCTCGAGCACGATCCGCTCGGCGGTCTTCTTGCCGATCCCCGGAATCGCCTGGAAGCGGGCCGTATCCTCGAGGACGATCGCCCGGCGCAGGTCGGCCGCCGGCGAGCCGGACACGATCGCGAGCGCCACCTTCGGCCCGACGCCGTTCACCGACAGGAGCTGCACGAAGAGCTCGCGCTCGGACGCGTCGGCGAAACCGTAGAGCTGCAGCGCGTCCTCGCGGACGTGGAGGTACGTGTGCAGCGCGACCTCCGCAGCTCCGTCCGCCGCGCGGACAGCGGACGGGCTCGCCGCGACGAGGTAGCCCACGCCGCCGACGTCGACGACGAGCCCGTCCGGCGTGTTCGCGACGGGCTTCCCTCGCAGCCGGGCAATCACGGGCGGCTCCTCGCGATCCTGACGGGCCGCTGAGGGTGCGGCGCCGAAGGGCACAGTGCAAACAGCACGGGCCCGGAAGGCGCCGTGCCGTCAGCGGCCCGAGCGCGCGCGGAGCGCGGCTTCGCCGCGCGGGAGCGTGCGCGGTCAGGGACGCGAGGGGCAATCACCCGGCGATCCTCAGGAGAGGCGGCGCGAGGGCGTGGCAGATCGCGACGGCGAGCGCGTCGGCCGCATGGGTCGGCGTCGGCTCGGCAGGCAGCGCGAGGATCGCCTTCACCATCTTCTGCACCTGTTGCTTCTCGGCTCGTCCGTAGCCGCAGACGACCTGCTTGACCCGGGCTGGCGGATATTCAGCGCACTCGACTCCGGCGCTGGCGGCCGCGACCATGACGGCGCCGCGCGCCTGCCCGACGGAGAGCGCGGTACGGGCGTCGGCGCCGACGAACGACTCCTCGAGCGCGACGGCATCCGGCCGATGCTCCTCGACGAGCTCGACGACGGCGTCGAAGATCGTCTTCAGCCGCGCTTCCGGCCGTTCGGCCGCGCTGGTTTTCCACCACCCGTGGTCGATGGCCTTGAGGCGCCCGTCTTCTTCGTGGACGATGCCGTATCCGCACGAAGCCGTCCCCGGATCGATGCCGATGACCTTCACGGTGAGAGGTTAGGCACCCACCCGGACGGCTCCTGCTCCTTCTGGCGCGAACGTATCCTTCCCGCCATGCCCGGGGACATCTGGCTGACCTTCCCGGACGGGACGGAGCACGAGCTCTCAGAGAGCCTCACGATCGGACGCGACGCGACGAACGACCTGACGTTCGCATCGCCGACCGTCAGCCGCGACCATGCCGCGCTGACCTTCCGCGACGGACGCTGGTACGTCGAAGACCGCGGCAGCTTCAACGGCACGTTTCTGAACGGCACGCGCGTGCAGCCCGGCACCCCCTTGCCGCTCCGGCACGCCGACCGGATCGGGATCGGCTCCGAGACGCTCCTCTTCTCCTGGCCGGCCCAGCTGTCCGATCCGGATACGACGGAGCCGCTCGACGAGGTCACGCCGGCCGACGCTGCACAGCTCTCCTCGTTCCAGCGCCAGGTCGTCCAGTGCCTGTGCGGGCCCTGGCTGGCTGGCGCGAGCCTCGAGAGCCTGCCCTCGAACGAGCAGATCGCCGCGCAGCTGGGCACGCCCGGCGCGACGGGGACGGTGAAGGCCGCCCTCCGGCGCATCTACGCGAAAGCCGGCCTCTCCGACCAGCCTGCCCACGCCAAGCGACGCGCCCTCTGCCGCGTCGCGCGGCAACGCGGCTGGGTGTAGGGGTTCCAGCGCCGGCGATCCGAGAGCGTGTGTCTAGACGGCCGCACGGGCGAAGCCCGTACGGCCTCTCTGCGGCGCCGCCGAGAGCGGCGCCTGGACGCGGCTGGGTGTAGGGACAGAAACACGCGAGGGAGCCTCGCGGCTCCCTCGCAGCCCCCTCCGTACGAACCGAAAAGGCTAGGCAGAGCGCGCAGCACCGGGGGTAGTCGGGTGAGTAACCCGGGTTGCTGAGCACGCTTGTTCGCCGGCGCCAGCCGCCCCGCAGCCCGGACCGATTGGGCCGACCTTCGCCGCGTACGAGCACGCTAGCCGGCCGCGCGGACACGTCCGAGGGACTGTCCCTGGGACATGTCTCTACGAGGCGACGGTCTCGAGCACGCGCTCCGGGATGTCGAAGTTGGCGTACACGTCCTGCACGTCGTCCGACTCCTCGAGCTGCTCGATCAAGCGCACGATCTTCTTCGCCGAAGCTTCGTCGGCCACCTCGACCGTCGTCTTCGGCACCATCGTCAGCTCCGCGGAGTCGACCGTGAAGCCCGCGGCCTCGATCGCCTCGCGAACCGAGGTCAGCGCCTCCGGCGCGGACACCACCTCGTAGGTCGAACCGTCGAGCAAGACGTCGTCCGCCCCGCCCTCGGCGGCGGCAAGCGTCAACTCGTCCTCGTCGGCGCCGTCCGCCTCGACGACCACGATGCCGCGCCGCTCGAAGAGCCAGGCGACCGCACCCGACGTTCCGAGGTTGCCGTCGTGCTTGTCGAATGCGTGGCGGACCTCCGAGGCCGTGCGGTTGCGATTGTCGGTCAGTGCCTCGACGATCACGGCGACACCGCTCGGCCCATAGCCCTCGTACACGACCGTCTCGAACGCCTGCGCGTCCGAATCGGCACCCGAACCGCGGGCGATCGCACGCTCGATGTTGTCCTTCGGCATGGAGTAGGAGCGCGCCTTCTCGATCGCGTTCTGCAGCGCGAGGTTGCCCGCCGGGTCCGAACCCCCCTCCTTCGCCGCCACGATGATCGCGCGCGAGAGCTTCGAGAAGAGCTTGCCGCGCTTCGCGTCGGCCGCGCCCTTCTTGTGCTTGATCGACGACCACTTGCTATGCCCTGACACGGAGCGCCTCCTGAACAGCCGTCAAGAACAGCTCGTGCACCCGCGTATCCTCGGTCAACTCGGGATGGAACGAGGCCACCAGGATCTGCCCCTGGCGGAGCAGCACGGGCCTGCCTTCGTGCTGTGCCAGCACCTCGACCTCGGCGCCGGCCTCGCGCACGCGGGGCGCACGGATGAAGACGCCGCGCAGGGGCTCGTCGTCGCCTGCCAGCTCAAGGTCGGCTTCGAAGCTCGCAACCTGGCGACCGTACGCGTTGCGGTCGACCTCGAGGTCGACGAGGCCGAGGTGCTCGCGGTCCAGCACGATCATGCCCGCGCACGTACCCAGGATCGGTGCCGCGAACTCCCTGATCGCCTCGTCGAGGCCGTAGAGCCGCATCAGGCGCATGAACGTCGTCGACTCGCCGCCCGGCACGACGAGGCCGTCGAGCTCTTCGAGCTCTTCCGGCTTGCGGACCTCGACGACCTCTGCGCCCAGCCGACGCAGCATCGCCGCGTGCTCGCGAAAGTTGCCCTGGACGGCGAGGACACCGACGCGTGGGCGCATTACCAGCCCCGGGTCTCGAGCAGCTCTTCGGGCGCCAGGCCTGCAGCCGAGAGGCCGCTCATCGCATCGCCGAGGCCGCGCGACACCCGCGCGAGGATCTCGGCGTCGCGGTAGTGCGTCGTCGCCTCGACGATCGCCTTCGCCCGCTCGCTTGGATTCCCAGACTTGAAGATGCCCGAGCCGACGAAGACACCGTCCGCACCGAGCTGCATGCAGAACGCCGCGTCGGCGGGAGTCGCGATGCCGCCGGCGGTGAAGGTGACCACGGGGAGCCGTCCGTTCTCGGCCACCCAGCGGACGAGCTCGACCGGCGCCTGGAGGTTCTTCGCCTCGCTGTAGAGCTCGTCGGGGTCCAGCCCACCGAGCCGCTTGATCGCGCCGAAGACCGAGCGCATGTGCGTGACCGCGTTGACGATGTCCCCGGTCCCCGCCTCGCCCTTGGTCCGGATCATCGCCGCCCCCTCTGCGATGCGGCGCAAGGCCTCGCCGATGTTCGTGCAACCGCAGACGAACGGGACGGTGAACTTCCACTTGTCGATGTGATTGGCGGTGTCGGCCGGCGTCAGCACCTCGGATTCGTCGATGTAGTCGACCTCGAGCGCCTCGAGGATCTGCGCCTCGACGAAGTGGCCGATGCGCGCCTTCGCCATCACCGGGACGGTCACGGCCTCCTGGATCTCGATGATCTTGTCGGGATCGGCCATGCGGGCGACGCCGCCCTCGGCACGGATATCGGCGGGCACGCGCTCGAGCGCCATCACCGCCACGGCCCCGGCCTCCTCGGCGATCCTCGCCTGCTCGGCGTCGGTGACGTCCATGATCACGCCGCCCTTGAGCATCTCGGCGAGCCCGCTCTTGACCCGCATCGTCCCGATCTCGACCATCGCCCCGATTCTATCCGGAGGGGTCACCCCTTCAGGCAGGCGAAGACCTTGTCCATCTCCTCCTGCGGCGGGGTCACGGTCCAGAGGAGGACGGCGTTCTTTTCGGTCCGCATCACGTCGTCGATGTGACGGCGGAGCTTCTTCGGCGCGAACCGCTTGAAGGCGCCTGCCGTCATGATCGCGTCGTCCGAGTCCTGGGCGAAGGCGATCGTGAGCGCGTTCCCGGGCTCGTTCGCTCGCAGCCCGCCGTGGGGCGCGTTTGCGGCCACCACTCCCACCTGCGCGTCGTTCGTCGTCACCCGATAGCCCTGCTTGCGCAGACACTTGGCCGTGGGGTCGGCCGTGTAGGCGGAGGGCTCACCGGAGCTGCAGCCGGCCGCCAGCAGCGCCAGGATCGCGATCAGGAACCACCAACGCATCGCGCCGGCGACTGTAGCGCGCCGCGCGGCGGGACCGGCTCAGTGGCTCATCGTCCCCTTGACGTTGCCCACCTTGAGCAGGCCTGCCTGGCCGAGGTCGACGCTCGCGAAGGAGTGGCTGACGAACGGGTAGAGGCCGGGCTCGTCGATCTTCACGTCGAAGACGCCGCCGCCGCCGGCGGGTACGAGCACGGTCTGGACGTTCCGCTGGAACTGCGTCATGTCGGCGTTCACCCAGGCGCGGTCGAGGATCGTCCCGACGATGTGGAAGTCGGTGTCGAAGCTCGGCCCCGCATCGACGACCCAGAAGCGGACCGTCTCGCCCGGCTTGGCGGTCAGCGGATGCTCGACGTACTGCCCGGCGTACCCGTTCCAGGTGACCCAGTCCGGCTCCTGGCGCTTCGCCTTCGCCATGTCGAGACCCGCAGGCTCGGGGAAGCCCGGCGAGCTGAGATACCACTCACTCGCGACGAGGACGTAGTTCTTGTCCGCGTGCGGAAGCGGCTTGGTCGGCTCGACGATGATCGCGCCGTACATCCCGTTCGCGATGTGGGCGAGCACCGGCTTCGTCCCACAGTGGAACATGAAGGCGCCCGGATCCTTGGCGACGAACGTGTAGTGGATCGACGCGCCCGGCTGGACGTCCTTGAAGGCCACGTTCGGCGCGATGCGCGCAGCGTGGAAGTCGACCGAGTGCGGGATCGCGCCCTTGTTCGTGAGCGTGAGCTCGACCTTCTGACCCTGACGCACGTGGATGAACGGCGCGGGCGCGCCGCCGCTGAACGCCCAGGACTTGTACTTGACCCCCGGTGCGATCTCGAGGGTCTTGTCGACGAGCACGAGGTTCACGCGTGCCACCGGGCCGGCAGGGGCAGGCGGCAGCGTCGCGTTCATCGGCGTGTGCTTCGCTGCGAGCTCGGCTCCGTTGTCGGGACCCTGACCCGCGAAGCTCTGGAGGTCACCGCCGCCGCCGCTCACGCCCATTCCCGGCATCGCGGCTCCCGAGGAGGCTGCCTGCAGCGCCTTGTTCGCGTCCTTGCGCGCGTCGTGGGCCGACACGCCCATCCAGATCGCGATACCCCCGAGCACCGGCACGAGAAAGCCCAGAATGAGAGCGAGTGCCGCCCAGTAGCCGCCGGTGTCGTTTCGCGTCCGTCGCGGCGGTGGGGGCATGGGCGGCGCGGAGACCGAGCCGTTCGTCCGGGGTCGTTCGGTGGTGGCAGGCATATCAGGCGCTCCTTTCGGTGACTTCGGCGTACCTTCGACATCAGCCGAACCCCTGTCGTCCGTGGCGGAGCGCAGATCCTCTGCGGATTTCTACGAGATCGTTCCCCGTCGGCCTGGCTCGAGCAAGATCCACCTGGCGGAGGCGCCGAGGGAGTCCCCGGCGACTTCTCCTCCTAGCTAACCCAGCGCGAGATGGGCCGTTCGGCCCATTGCCCTAGGCGACGCTGCGACGGACAATGTGAGCGTCTGCCTCTGCGGCCGCAACGATGCCCGACTTCGACTTGCATCAGTGGTTCGGCCGCGAGGAGCTCGAGTCCTGCCCTGCCTGCGGAGAGCTGGCGGGTATCAGGCTGCCGACGAACGGTTCGTTTCTCTGTCTCGAGTGCGGACACGTCGGTGCCGAGCCTGCTCACCCACAGCTGGATCCCTCGGAGGACGAGGCCTTCTCCTGATCCTTCACCGCGCGGAGAGGCGGCGCACAAAGCTGGCGCCGCCTGCAACCGCGTTCGCGTGTTCTACTAGAAGCCGCGCCCGACGAAGCCGAGCAGCGCGAGCACGAGCACGACGATCAGGACGATCCAAAGAATGCTCACGTTCCCTCCCTCCTCGGTAGCTGCAGTGGGTCAACGGTGAAGAGCGGGACTCGGTTACGCCGTCGCTGACGGGGCCCCCGTGGCCTTGCAGGAACTCCGTTCCTACGTACAGTCAGAGAAGGGGTTACGGGGTCATGCGGCAAGTCCAGATCCGAGCGGGGGGCAACGAAGAGGCGGAATGCCTCATGCGGGAGCTTGCGGCCTATTCACCGGCTCGGTCGGGGCGTTCGCTGCGGGTCGAGCTGGAGGACCGCTCGCGCACGGATCTCGTGGCTTTGCTCGCTGCAGTCGAAACGTGCATCACGGCCAACGACATACGCAGCGTGCGTGTCGAGCTGGACGGGCAGGCCTACCTGTTGGCGGCGAAGTCGCCGTCTCGTTAGCGCCCGAGCGGCAGGAGCTACTGCGGCATCGCCGCCGGTCCACCTCTCAGGCCGTCACGTACCTCGGTACGGTTCGCGGCCGATGGACGAACCGCTGTACGCCAAGCCACTCGGTGCCCGCCCCAGCCGGGTCGTAGAGCACGCGGTCACCGTCGCCGTCTCCGTTTGGCGCAGCCCGAGGCAGCGACGTCTTGGGCTCGCGCTCGCGGCGGCCGCTCTGTCGGCGGTCGCGTTCGCGCGTGTCGCCGAGGACTACCTGACGAACGATCCGCTTGCCCGCTGGGACTTGAGTTTCGCCCGTTGGCTCGCCGGCGAGCGGACCACACCAGGTACCGATTTCTTCCGCGCATTGACCTTCATCGGAAGTCCGGCAACGGCTGCGACGATCGCGGCCGTGCTCTGTGTTCTCCTCTATCGGCGTCGGCGCCTCGTCGATGCAGCGCTCCTGCCGCTCGTGCTCGCGGGGGCCGAGCTGCTCAACGTCGTCCTCAAGCTCTCCTTCCACCGCGCCCGGCCCGAGGTCGCGTCGGTCCAGCTCGACACCTACTCGTTTCCCAGCGGCCACGCGATGGTCTCGACCGCCGTCTACGGCACCCTCGCGTACCTGGCGTGGAGCCGCCTTCGTGATCGGCGAGCCCGTCTCGCACTGGTCATCGGAACGAGCGCGCTCGTAGCGCTGATCTGCTTCAGCCGCCTCTACTTGGGCGTTCACTACCTCTCCGACGTGCTCGCCGGGGCGGCCGGCGGCGCGTTCTGGCTGGCGGCGTCGATTGCCGCGCAGACGATCTACGGCGAGCGCTTCGCCGCACGCTTCACGGGCTCGCGAGCCGACAGGCTCGCGCGCCGCATTACCCGAAGCTAGCGACCAGACTTCCGATGTCTGCATTTTCGATTGCACCCTTCGCGCGCCGTCGTCCGCGCTGCAGACGAAAAGCCGCCGGGAGCGGCGCGAGTGGGCCCGCCTGGACTCGAACCAGGGACCAACGGATTATGAGTCCGCTGCTCTAACCAGCTGAGCTACGGGCCCGCTGAGCGCGAGAGTAGCCCACCCGCGAAAAGTGCGAGGCGTAAGCCGACCGCACTTTTCGCGGCAGAACGGATTATGAGTCCGCTGCTCTAACCAGCTGAGCTACGGGCCCGCTGAGCGCGAGAGTAGCCCACCCACGAAACGTGCGAGGCCGCGGCTTACTCGGACGGGTCGGTCCGGCCCGCCATCGCCTGCTCGGCGCGCAGCGCCGCGAGCGCCTCCGCGAGCGCCGAATCCCGTTCGCCCCTGTCGATCTGGTCCAGGACGTGCGTGATCGTCTCGGGAAGCGTACCGGGGTCAAACGGCTTGACCAGGTAGTCGCGCGCCCCGAGCTCGAACGCGCGGATCCGGTCCGGGTAGCCCCCGAGCGCGGTCATGAAGACGATCGGTATCTCGTCGGTCGAACGGTCGGCGAGCAGCATCGAAGCGACGTCCCAGCCGGAGACACGCGGCATCATGATGTCGAGCAGGATCAGGTCGGGCCGGTCGAGGGCGATCGTCGCGAGCGCCTCGTCTCCGTCTGCGGCCTCGACCACACGAAAACCGGCGTTCTCGAGGCTGACGCGGCAGAGCGTGCGCAGCGGCGCATGGTCGTCGACGACGAGCACGGTCCTCGGGTTCTGCGAGTGCGTCACGAGGCGCGGTAAGCGTATCGCGGCGACGGCGAAAAGGCGA
This sequence comes from Gaiellaceae bacterium, assembly GCA_035764165.1. Lineage (GTDB taxonomy): Bacteria > Actinomycetota > Thermoleophilia > Gaiellales > Gaiellaceae > 3-1-20CM-4-69-9. The sequence continues at coordinate 90,029 of DASTZS010000063.1, forward strand.
TGCTCCTGCGCCGGTTGTGCAGTTTGCGGACGGGTGTCACACTCGTTTGCGGTAGCCATGGCGATCTGTCCGAGCTGCGGGGAGGAAAACCCCGACAAGTTCCGCCTGTGCGGCTTTTGTGGCACGCCGCTTGCCGCTGAGCTTCCCCCCCAAGAGGTCCGCAAGACGGTGACGATCGTCTTCTCCGACCTCAAGGGATCGACGGCGATGGCGGAGAAGCTCGACTCGGAGGCCGTCCGTGAGGTGATGTCGCGCTACTTCGACGAGATGCGCGAGGCGCTCGAGCGGCACGGCGGCAAGATCGAGAAGTACATCGGCGACGCGATCATGGCGGTCTTCGGCCTGCCGCAGGCGCACGAGGACGACGCGCTGCGCGCGGTGCGCGCGGCGGTCGGCATGCGCGACAAGCTGCAGGAGATGAACGCGGCGCTCGAAAAGCGGTTCGGCGTCACGCTCGCGGCACGCACCGGCGTCAACACCGGCGAGGTCGTCGCCAACGACGACGAAACCGCCGACCAGAAGCTCGCCACCGGCGACGCCGTCAACGTCGCCGCGCGGCTCGAGCAGGCCGCGCCGGTCAACGAGATCTACCT